>CACXMS010000015.1 GCA_902768795.1 uncultured Eubacteriales bacterium | reverse complement strand
GAGAAGACGGATCGTACTGATAATGGTTGTGTTTATACTATTGACCTTAACCATATCCTGCAATCAGGATAACGGAAAAACCCTCGTCCGGGAAGGGGTAGGGCGCATGGAAGCCATTTGGAAGTGCCTGACAGAAAAGGATTGCTATATTGTCAGGGATGGTAACGACACCCTGAAAATTGATAGCTGGCTCGTAGGTTTCTGGCCATTTTGGAAAGAGGTGGCAGTAGCGGGTCATAGTCCGGATTTTGTTTTGGGATCAAGCTTGTTGCGTAACGATAATATGTTTCTTGTAAAAGGCTATTATATAGAGGGAATCAACTGGAAATATGGAAGAAAGGATATGCCGTGCTTGTATGTTGAAGAATGGGAGCCGGTTTTGCCTGTAAAAAGAAAAGGCGAGTCGCTTTGGGAGTCCAACAGAAATGGATACGATTTGGATGACGTGCAAAAAGGTGAATATATTGCCAATATTGATAAAACCAGAGTTGGATTTGCCGGACTAGATCTTTTTATTTATGGTCCGCTCAGAGGCACGGTTGCCCGTGTGGAAAAGAAGGATGGAAGACTGCATTGGTATCGATATATTGAAACCCAAAATGATGAGCCGGTTTCTATTGAAAAGTTCAATGATGATCCAATCGAGGAAATCATAGTTACAGGGAATTCTCCACAAGAGTATCTAAGTGAAACATTCTTGCATGAAAACAATTTATTTATTCTATATGGAGAATTAGATGAATTACATGTTTTTCATTGTATAGACTGGTCTTTTCTCGGTTTAAACCGCCAAAATGCGGAAAATGATACAAACAAGGAAAAAGTGTTCCATTCCAGATATTATTTCGATTCACTGGACATTGAAAACGGCGATTATTTCCCCAATGGAGATTCTCCGCTTGGGAGGCAAGACGGATTGGAGTGAGGGCTTCATCGGTTTCCACACAAGCTGGAGATAGATGAACCGGTGAAAATGACCACGACGGACGGCACCTTGACAACCGCATATCGATACGACAGAAACGGTAATTTAATAGAACAGAGAAATAAAGAAATAACAATAACGTATCAATACGACAAGTCCAACCGCATGACGGAGGAGACCCGGACGGAGAACGGTAAAACACTCCGTTACAATGCGCTCGGTATGCTGCATGCAAAAGAATCGAAAGGCAGCAGCACACGCACGACGCTCGAAGAGCTGATTGCGGGCAAGGAGGAATCGGACGGCCCGGACGGGGACGAATCGCATACAACGCGATATACCTACGATCTGACGCAGCCGTACTATGAGGTTCTGACCGAGACTGTGGATGGAGCGGTTACCTCGTATACCTACGGTCTCGAGCGCCTTGCGGCGTACACGGAAGAAACAAAAACAACTTATCTGTATGACGGCAGAGGATCTGTCGTTAAGACCCTTGGCGAAGCGATCAACGTCAAGGCGTATTCCCCGTTCGGCGAGCTTTTAACGGAGAAAACCTCCGGCTACGGGTTCAACGGCGAGTATTACGACGACGCGACAGGCATGTTGAACCTTCGCGCAAGGCAATACGAGCCCGCGCAGGCAAGGTTTAGCCAGCGGGATATTGAAAAAGGGTATGTGACATTACCGTTACAATTAAATCGGTACGCTTTTGTTCTAAACAATCCGATCAGTTATATCGACCCAAGCGGGAAGTTCGTAATGACCGCTTTGATTGTAGGTGCTGTCGCCGGACTTGTGATTGGTGCTGCAGTTGGCGCTATTAAAAACTACAATAAACAGAAAGCAGAACAAACACAAGATCCCACAAAGAAAATCAATGGGTGGGAAGTTGTGCGCAACAATACTACGGTTGATCCCGGTGGCGGTGGGTCGTCCGCGCGGACTGCAAATCAAATCGCTGCGGAAGCGTATAAAAGCGCGATGGTAAGTAAAGTTGGAGTATCGCACGGCGGGCACAGTGGGAAAATACCGAATGCCACACCTGTTCCGTTGCCAACACCGACAGTTACGCCCTCCGCTAATACAAAGACCTCGATTGCCACGCCCGGCCCGGTTCACCCGGTAGAAAGGGAAGTTATGAAAGCGGTTTCGGACTTGGGCAAAGAGTCCCTTGTTATGACACAGCATCAAAAAGATGTTATTTACGGAGAAAGGCTGAAGTACGATAAGCTTGAAAAAGAAGGGGTGCGCGATCGAGAAAAACAACGACAAATTCTTGAGGGGGCATGTTCATTGGCGATTCTCGGAAAAGAATCTGCAAATGATTGGTATTCCACGCCGGACGACGCGGCAGTGGCGAGCGGGAAGGAGCTTTTAAAAAGAACGGAAAGAACAAAAAGAGAGTATATGACTGTGATAACAGCGCATGAGGAATTGGTTTATGAGAATGGAAAATATGAAATTAAAAAAGTTTATACATACGGATACATATATCCTGGATTTCATGATAATGTGATTCCTTCTACGGTGTATGAATCGCTTGTGAATGCCGGAACGGAGTTTTATGTCAATCATTCCCATCCGCTTTGTACGGGGCACGTGAATAATCAATTCTCCACGGGCTTTGGCGATCAGGCGGTGGTAGACTGGCTTGGTGCAACCGGTATTTACTTGACAGAGCCGTCAACAGGGAATGTGTACCTTTATAAAGAAGGGGGCGAGTCAATTTTTGCGATCAATGAGCAGATTAAAGGCGATTCCGGAGAAATTGGCAATGTGGGTTATCAAATTATAGATGAATTTGATTGTAGAAATAGTGATTTGTTTAAACAAATGTTACCATAATGGAGCGATACATATATGAAAAAGGTTTCTTTAATCGTTTTAATCCTTCTTCCCTTTCTAATTGGAATAACAGCCTGTGATAAGGCTGATCTGCCGGAGTATATTCTTTCCTATGAGGGGAATCCAAGGGTGTTTTCATTGGAAATGAACGGGAAAACGTATCGAGAACTTCCGGTTGCAAAATGGCTTCCAATGGAAACCTATGAAACCGAACCAATCGGTATTTGTTGGTATGATGGCTGGAAAACGTACATTTACAAAACAAGTTCTCCCGATTGCGTTTATGTAAAAAGCTCAAGAAAGAATTTACGGCCACAAGAATGGTTGTTTACAGATGGAGTTAGTCCGGATACTATCAATTATAATGAGGTCAGCAAGGCGTCATTTCGACAATGGGAGCATAGTAAGAAGAATGATGAATTAATTGAGATTTCCTTTTGGGACGTTCTGAATTTGTTGGAAAGAGGAGAAAAAGAACGATATCGGTCATTTGATATGCTTTCGACTGGGAGAATTGAACTATATTCCGATAATAAACCGGGGTTAAAGGCATGGATAACCGTATACTATAATCGAGAGAATAATCAACACTATTTATATGTTTCTACCATAGAAAACGCTGTTTTTGAATGCATAAACT
Source organism: uncultured Eubacteriales bacterium (assembly GCA_902768795.1). Classification (GTDB taxonomy): domain Bacteria; phylum Bacillota; class Clostridia; order Christensenellales; family CAG-138; genus UBA3792. Next base: position 36,787 of record CACXMS010000015.1, on the reverse strand, counting down.
GTGAATTACTATATCAAATGTGGACTGGAGGTATCGAGTGACATAGGACAAGAGTTGCCGTAGTGCAGAATAACGGATGGTATACGCGTCAAGGGGACGGTTCTCTTGACACACATTCACAACAACCCGCAGAAAGCAGGAATCTGTCGGCGTGAAGCATACGCATGGAGCAGCTGGCGTGAGTATGCGAAGAAAGCGACAATGGTAGTCCCTGATCTCGTGTTCGGGATCGCAGGCGGGGCAGAAGCTTTTCTTGCATTTAGTGAGAGCGCAGACGAAGGGAAGTTTCTGGAGGATGACCGAAAGAACGTATTACAGATGCGCAAGGGCAGGAGATCATCAGAAGCGTGCTAAAGCTGAAATCAGGGACGCTACTTCAAAAGATGGAACGGGAAAAACGGGATGCAGCCCTGCATCGGCTAAAGGAAGCGGGTCTATCGGTTCGACAGATTGAACGGCTGACGGGGCTGAACAGAGGGATTGTCTTGCGGGCATGAGTGTGCCAAGAGAACCGTCCCCTTGGCACCCCTTGGCACTCATTTTACACACTCCTCTTCACGCGCAGCCAGTTGTCGCAGAAGGGACAGCGCGCGGTCATATTTACAGGCATATTGACGATCGCGCCACAGGTCGGGCAGTGGAAGCCTGTTTGCGGATGGGTTTTATAAATATCCACGCCGTTGAGCATTTCTTCAAATTCGCGCTCGGATTGCGGCGCAATTGCGCTGCCCTCAACCGCGGCAAACCCTCTGTATATCTTAAAGGCAAGGTTGGAGCCTTGCGGAAATGACGTTGCCTTTGTCCTGTCCGTCGGAATTTTAATCAGGCGCAGATTGCCGTCAAAGTCAAAATACAGCACCTCAAGCACCGCCATCGGTCTGCCGAGCTTTTTATATTTACGGTCAAATTCATAGCCGTACACCTTGCCGATATGCTGCACACCTCGAAGCGGTACCCAATAATACACTTTCCTCAGCTTTGCCGATTGCCGCGCGTAAACGATCATCAGCACAAAGCACAACAGCGCTAAGCCAAGTAAAATCCCTCCGATTATTTTAAATGTAACGCCTTTTATCATAAACAAAATGATGACAGCCGCCGCTGAAAGAAACATAAATAACAGACAAAAGATTACGGCAAGCGTTTGCTTATAACTTGATATTTTCATGACCTCACCTCGTCCTGATTACCTGACCGTATTGATCGGTTCGCAGTATCATACCGCAGAAGACGCACTTTGCCCCCTTGCCAACAGGGATTTTGACCTCTCCGCCGCAGTTAGGGCAAATTGCGAGAACAGTCGGGAGACTGCCTTCCACGTCCATACCGTCGAGCAGAAGCTCGTCCTCACCTTGGATTATTCTGTCTGTAGCGGCGCCTATCAGCACAGCCATACCCTTATACAGCTTGAACGGAACATTATATGTAAGCGGAAATTCGCTTTGTTCATATTTGTATGTCGCTACGTCAATCTCGCGAATATCTCCGTTTTCGTTCAAATAACGCACCGTAAGTATCAGCGGGAATTTTCCGCTTGCCTGATGCCGCTTTGATTCATCTTGCTCATAGGAATAGCCCTTGATTTTCCCCATGTAGGTTTTGCCGTTTTTCAGAATAGCCTGTTTTTGATAATACTCCCGATAGGCGGTTTGTAAATAAGCTGTTCCCGCCCAAAGAATTAACGCGCCAAACGCGCCGAACAAAAGCAGAAGCAACATTCTGTAGTCCGCCTGGTTAGTTTGAAACAGCCATATTGTTATGACAATCAATCCGACAATTTCAAAACCGCCGAAAAGACATAGTAATCCTCCGATAATTATTTGTTGCTTTACAGTTTTCATACAGTTCTTCTCCTCTGAATTATATCTTAAAGAATCATTTTCCTTTTCCGATAACCTTTTTCATTATCTCATAATAATGCCGGCAAAACTCGTATTTGTCCTCTTTCAAAAACCATTCACCTTCTCTCAGCGCGAGCATTCCGTCAAGACTGTATACGGCGCGGTAACCCGGTAAATATTCAGGCTCGAGCTGATTGGCGCCGATGGAGTTAGGGTCATAGATGTATACTTCTATCATTGGCTCAGCAAAGTATCTCGGAGTTCTGTTGTTCCCCCAAGAGCTGCTGTTTATCGCTCCGTATGAAATATCTATATGACCGGTTCTATCTTTCTTATGGTTTACAATGTTCGGCATATCTTCACGCAGCCATATTACATTTAGTTCTTCTTCATAATATCGAAAAGTTTTATCATCAATAAAGCTGGTATGCAGTCCGTATTTCTCATATTCACGCGCGTCCAAAAAAGGATTGACCGTGTCCCAGTCGCAGAACACTTCCATTTCATCTGTTTTGTAATTGCCCTTGAAACGCACGGCTTGTTCGACCTCTCCGAGACCTAATTCATCTCCGCATCCGGCGGCAGAGAAAGCGAGCAACACCGCTAAGGACAGCGCGGCAAGCATTTTCAATTTTCGCATAATTTTTTATGTATCTCCTCCATCATTTCTGTTTGCCAATCAATTTCAGCATCAAATTAAAGTAATGCATACAGAATTCATCTCTGTCAACATCCAAATTCCATTCGCCCTCTTCCAACGCAAGTTCTCCGTCAAGACTGTATACGGCACGATAACCGTGCCACTTATCGGGGCCTACATCCCACGGCTTCTTGGGACCGTAATGGTGGATCTCTATCATCGGCTCTGTAAAGTATTTCGTATTTTTACTGTTTTTGATTGAAACGCAGTTGATCGCTCCGTATGAAATTTGCGCAACACCGAGCACATTAATGTTGTGGATTCCAATACGCGGCGTATTATATACTTCTATTGCGTTTAATCCGTCTTCACAATCACGAAATGAATCGTACCCGTAAGGAAAATCTATGTAAAGTCCGTATTTCTCAAATTCCTGCTCATTCAGCAAAGGATCGATTCTGTCCCAATCACAGGATACCTCAAATTTATCATCAATGTAAATGTCCTTAAAGCGTCCGTGTACCCTTACATTTTCCGCAAAAAAACAAATAATTGGAAATATCATATTAAAAATTAAAACCAAAGCCAGAGCTGTAAGGGCTATTATCAGCCCGTAATTCTTCTTATGTTTTCTGTTCATAATTTACCAATCTTCAACTCCTGTTTCCGTTTCAAACACAACATTATTTTTAAATCTTATTAAATAGATTTCCCAGCCGCTTAATATATTATCTCGAAGCCGATAGTAAAAAATCATATCTGTTCTGTCGTCATGTGTAGAATACTCTTCAAAGCCAACTTGCCCTTTTACCTTTTCATCATATGGCTCTCCCAATAATTCTCTTACTTCCTGCGACGTCATGCCAATGAGATTGTAATTCTCTTTCAGGTCTTTTATATAATGATATTTTTGACTGTTTTCTGTTTGTATCCATTTTTCGGTTGAAAACTTCCTGTAGCTGAATGCGCACCCGCAAACAGAAAAGCACAGAAGCACGCACAGCATGATCAAAACGATTTTTTTCATAGTAAGATCCTTTCCAAATTAGCTGATATAAATATACATTCTTTTATATTCTATCATAACAACCTTTATCTTTCAACTATCGCCAGATGCAAAAGCGTTTTGTTCGAAACCGATCAAAAAATCAATACTACCGTTAGCGATTAATTGAATCTGCTTGTACAGCTATAATCAACATTGGTATAAGACATACCTTTATTAAGAGTCTAAAATCCAAATAACGTTACAATAAAATGCTAAAGTTAATGTGCCCCTAACATAAAACGGTAAGTTGGTTCAACAGTGTCAAGGGAGTGTCAAGGGGACGGTTCTCTTGACACAGCGACGCGGGTTGAAAACCCGGCGGGCGATGTGGTACAATACGGGTATAACGAGTACGGTCAAAAGACGGTTATGACCTACCTAGACGGAACGCAGGCAAGGTATGCGTATGATGAAATGAGCCGCCTCGTTTCGGTAACGGCGCCGGACGGAACGGCGACACGGTACGAATACGACCTGCTCGGAAGACGAACCCGAACGACCGACGGCACCTTGACAACCGCATATCGATACGACAAAAACGGAAACTTAACAGAACAGAAAAACAACGAAATAACTTTAACGTACCAATATGATAAGACCAACCGCATGACGGAGGAGACGCGGACGGAAAACGGCAAAACGCTCCGATCTTCCTACGGTTACGATGCGGCGGGACAGCTTGCTTCTCGCCTTCGCGGCAGCGCCGGTACGCGCTTCGGGCGAAAAATGAGTTCTGTCACCCTCGACAGTCTTAGCCGGAAACTTAAAAAGTTTCCGGCTTTTTTGTACCCGTGTTTTATTCTCGGCAGGGCGATCCCGCTCTTTCGTGCCCGTTCCACAAATGCGCTGTCAGGCAGGGAGGGCGCGATCCTCTGTATGCTTTCCCAAATGACGGAAGCCCCAGGTGGCTTCTTTTTTTGCGCTCAATTGTGAACTTTATCCGGGAAACCGAGGGAGGGGGGACGGTCTACAATAGAGCCAGCGAAAGGCAGGGAGGCAACGATGAGACGGTCGGAAGAAGCGATCAGGGCGTACTTTGCGGCGTGCGATGCAACGCGCGAGCGCACGCCGCTGAAAAACGGCGGATTTACGGAGAGACAGATCCCCTACACCCTGTACGGACTGGCCGTTGCAACGGGGGTCGCGCCGCGGCGCATCCTCGAACTGGCGGGCGGCGTCGGGTCGAAAGCGCGCGTCTGGCGCGAGGCCGTTTCCCGCATCGCCGCTTACACGCTCGAACGGGCTTTGCTCGGCGAACTGACGTACCAGGCCGCGCTCGCGGCGCTTGCGGTCCTCGACCCGAACGACGGGAAACAGGATGCCGCCGCGGTCACGGTGACGATGGATGCGTCCGCCGCCGAGTGGGCCGAATGAGGAGGGAGACGGAATGCTGCTTCATTTATCCGGGACGCCGAATCCGAAACAGCGGGCGTTCTTCCTCGCCAAAGCGCGGCACATCGCCTACGGCGGCGCGCGCGGCGGCGGCAAAAGCTGGGCCATGCGGCGAAAATTCGTCCTGCTTGCCTTTCGTTACAGCGGACTCGAGCTGCTGCTTCTGCGCCGGACGCTGCCGGAGCTGATCGAGAACCATGTGCGCCCGCTTCTCGCGGAGCTTGGCGGCGCCGCGACCTACCATTCGACCCGTCGGGAATTTCTGTTTCCGAACGGAAGCCGCATCCGGCTCGGATACTGTGACCGCGAGGCCGACGTGTATCAGTATCAGGGGCAGGAATACGACGTCGTAGGTCTCGAGGAAGCGACCCACTTCACCGAATCGCAGATGCAGTTTCTCACGACCTGCAACCGTTCGGTCCGAAGCGACTTCTCCCCGCGGATGTATTACACGATGAACCCCGGCGGCGTCGGCCATGCGTGGGTCAAGCGGCTCTTCATCGATCGCAGCTACCGCAACGCGGAGCGCGCTTCCGATTACGTGTTCATCCCGGCCCGCCTGACGGACAATCCGATCCTCATGCAGCGCAACCCGGGCTACGTGCAGACGCTGCAGAACCTTCCGGAGCATCTGAGGCGCGCGCATCTGGACGGGGACTGGGATGTGCTCGCGGGGCAGTATTTTCCCGAGTTCTCCCGCGAGCGGCACACGGTTCGGCCGTATCCGATCCCGCGCGACTGGCGGCGCTTTCGCGCGATGGACTGGGGCTACAACGATCCGTGCTGCGTGCTGTGGTTTGCGGCCGCGCCGGACGGCAAGCTCGTTGTTTACCGCGAACTGTACCTCAAGCAAACGCTTTCGAGCGAGATCGCAAGGCAGGTGCGCGCCCTGTCCGAAGGCGAAACGATCGCCTATACCGCGGCTTCGCCCGACGCCTGGCAAAAGCGCGGGCTCGGCGGGCTCGAAGGGCAATCCATCGCGGAGGTCTTCGCAAAAAACGGCGTACCGCTGCTGCCCGCGGATAACGCCCGGATCCCCGGCTGGCAGCGGGTGCGCGAAGCGCTGGCGGAGGAGCCGGACGGCACGCCGAACCTCTCGATCTTCGAAAGCTGCCGGAACCTGATCCGCACGCTGCCGCTTTTAACCTGCGACGAGCACAATGCCGAGGACGTATCCGCATACGCGGAGGACCATGCCGCCGAAGCGCTGCGCTACGGACTGATGTCCCGCCCGCATCCGTCCCGTGCCGTGCTTCCCGTGCCCGTGCCGCGATACGATCCGTTTTCTACGGTCGGATCGAAGCCGAACGGGTACTGCGGGCTGTAGCCGAAATCACATGACAGAAAGGAAAACGTATGAAACAAACCAAACAATCCCAGACGCCGCGACAGTTCGCGGAGAACGCCTACGCGCTGTTCCGTCAGTACCGCAGCGCCTACGTCAAGGAATGGCAGCGGCTCAGCCATTGCGAGCGGATGTACCGCGGCGACCACTGGTATGACGTTCCGCAGGAGGATCCGAACGAGCCGCGTCCGGTGACGCCGATCCTGCAGTCGACGATCGAAAACATCTCCGCCGATCTGATGGAGCAGGTGCCGGAAGCGGTGATCCGCCCGGAAAGCGCCGCGGACGGAGAGATCGCCCGCATCGTCGAGGCGGTCATCGCCCGCAATCACGACGCCGCATCCTATGCGGAGGAGTACCGCAAGCTCGTCCACGATCTGCTCGTCTCCGGCTACTGCGTGCAGGAGGTCGGCTACGACGGCGAGCTGAACGGGGGACTCGGCGGCGCGTTTGTGCGGCACGTCGACGTGCGGAACATCCTGTTCGATCCGCTCTGTTGCGACATTCAGGACAGCCGCGGAATCTTCAAGTTCTCGCTGCGGCCGAAGGAATGGGTCCGGGCGCACTACCCCGAAAAAGCCGCGCTGATCACAGAGGACCCCATGGCGGTCGCCGACGCGCCGGAGGACGAGCTTCTGATCGCCGATCGCGCCGACTCGCTGCTGCTGCTCGAATACTGGTACCGGGAATACGATGCGAACACCGGTTCGCACGCCGTACACATGGCGATCCTCTGCGGAGGGATCGTTCTGGAAGACAGCCGTACCCAAAAACCAGAAGGGTACTTCGCACACGGAGAATATCCGTTCGTGCTGACCCCGCTCTATCCGAGAAAAGGAAGCGCATTGGGGTTCGGCATTGTCGACCTGTTCGGCGAGCAGCAGCGGTATGCGGATAAACTCGATCAGATCGTGCTGAAAAACGCGCTGATGGCTTCGCGCAACAAACTGCTTCTGACCGACGCGAGCGGCTTCGATGAAGCGGACCTGAGGGACTGGTCGAAGGAAGTGCATGTCGGCGAGTCGCTGAGCGGCATCACCTGGTTCTCAACGCCGCCGCTGCCGCAGTACCTGATCGCCTATATCCGCGCGATCCGCGAGGATATCAAGGAGGAAAGCGGCGCAAACGACGCTTCCCGCGGGACGGCCGGCAACGGGGTGACCGCGGCGAGTGCGATCGAAGCGCTGCGCGAAGCGAGTACAAAGCGCGCCCGCATGGCGACCGATCAGCTCCACGAAGCGTTCCGCAAGGCCGTCCGCATGGAGATTGAAGTCGAACGGGAATTCAACTTCTATCTGAGACCCGTGACCGTCACGGTCGACGGCCGGCAGCAGGAAGTGCTGTTCGACAGCGCGGCGATGAACCGCAGCGCGCTCGGCGGCGTACTGCTCCCGATCGAGTTTTCCATTTCGATCAAGGCGGTGCAGAAGACGCGTTTCGCGATTGCGGCGCAAAACGAACTGATGCTGCACCTATTGGATCTTGGCGTGATCCCGCCCGACCAAGCGATCGCGCTGATGGAATTCGAAGGCAAGGAGCAGGTTTTGAAGAACCTCGAAAGCGGGAAGCCGTCCGAAGAGCCCGCTGCGTCCCCCAAATTCAGACAAAAGGAGAAACGAAATGCTGTTTAAGAAACACATTCCCGCGCCCGCGGAGCGAGAGCCCGTGTCCGCGGAGCCCGAACCCGCCCAAGCGGAGGAGAATCCGTTCCTCGATGCGGCAAACGCGCTGCTTACGATGCAGGAAGAAGGCGCGCTGCCCGAAGGATTCGATCTCGACGAGGCATGCGAAGACCCTGCTTTTGCACAGCTTCTGAGCGAGTTTGAACCGAACGCCGCCGTACGCATTTATACGGCGGAAAACCGGGCGGAGCACGCATACGAGGAAGCGATGGCGGTGATGACCGAAAAGCTCAACGCCCGCAACGCGCTCCCCAAAGCCACCCGGCCGAACCGCGCAATCGCCCCGACGCCCGACTATCAGTCGCTCTCGTCCGAAGCGTTTCGCGCGCTGGAACGGCAAATCAAGGCCGCCGTCCGCGACGGCAAACGCATTACACTGTAAGGAGGAAATCCAATGGCAACTCAGACCACCCTCAGTACGATCGGAAATTCCGGACTGAATAAGACTTACTATGACAGAAAACTCCTCGAAACGGCCAAAACCCGGCTGGTTCACGCCACGTTCGGTCAGAAGCGCAGCATCCCGCGCAACAACGGCAAGCGCGTTGAATTCCGCCGCTACAACCTGTTTACGCCCGATCAGGACGCGCTGGTGCTGACCGAAGGCGTCACGCCGGAAGGACAGTCCCTGTCGCAGAGCACCTGCGAGGTTCCGGTGAAACAGTACGGCGCTTACGTGGAAGTCAGCGATCTGTTGGATCTGACCGCATACGATCAGGTCATCGCGGATTCGGCGGAACTGCTCGGCGAGCAGCTCGGCACCGTAATCGAATGGGTCACGCGCGACGCAATGTGCGCGACCACCAACGTGCAGTATCCGAACGGAAAAACCGCGCGAAACGCCGTCGGCGCGTCCGATAAACTGACCGTCGACGAGATCCGCAAAGCGGTTCGCACGCTCAAGAAGAACAAGGCGCGCCCGTTTATGAGCGCTGCCGACGGCAGCGCGCGCAAGCCGCACTTCATCTGCATCTGCTCGCCCGAGGCGACGTATGATCTGCAGAGCGATTCGCTCTGGCAGGACGTTTCCAAGTACAGCAACGCGGAGCAGATCTATACCGGCGAGATCGGCCGTCTGTTCGGCGTCGTGTTTGTCGAAAGCACCGAAGCAAAGGTTTACGGCCAGTCGGTTTATACGACCGTCGCGTCGGTCGCCGCGGACAACAAGAGTATCACGGTGGACGGGCCGTTCTCTGCCGAGTTTCGCGCGTATCTTGCCGCCGCGAGCTGCAAGCTGTATATCGGCAGCAACGAATACACCGTTTCGTCCGCAGTCATCAACGACGCGGGAACCTCGGCAACGATTTCGTTCTCCTCGACGGTTTCCGCTTCCGTCGGCGGCAAGGTCTATTCGGACGATTCCGGTCTGCTCGACGGAACGACCAAAAAGGCGGTGCCGATCCATGCGACGCTCGTGTTCGGCGCGGACGCTTACGGCGTGATCGACGTGGACGGCAGCGGTACGATGGAAACGATCATCAAGCCGCACGGCTCGTCCGGCTCGCTGGATCCGTTGAACCAGCGCGCCACCGTCGGCGCAAAGGTTGCGGCTTACGCCGCAAAGGTGCTGAACCCGCTCTGGATCGTGAAGATCGAGCACGGCGTTTCCGCCTGATTTTGATTGCGAAGGCGGGCGACTGAAATCGCCCGCCTTCCGGAAAGGAGAATCGTTATGAAATATTCCGAATCCACCGTTTCGATCTATCTGCCGACCGAGGGCAACGGCCCGTTTATCGAAGGCGCTCTGAACGGTACGAATTTCCGCGTAAAGACCGGCTGTGTCGTTGAAGTCCCGGCCTACATCGCAGCGCTGCTTGCCGAAAGCGCAAGCGGTATGCGGATCGCCGAGAAAAACGTGGAAGAATTTGCCCGCGAGGGCGGCAAGCGGCTGTGAGGTGAGGCCTCATGACGCTGCTGCAACTGTTGATCGCGGCGCTCGACGAACTCGAGCGCCCGCATGACGAAGCGACGCTGGCGCTGTGGCGCGAACGGCTGACGGCTTATGCAAACGAGGCCATCGCCGATCTGTACGCGACGTTTCGCCCGTGGCGGCGGGAGTCGCTGACGCCGCAGAACGGTGTTCTGACGCTGACGGCGCTGACAATGCCGTGCAGCAAGGTGCTCGGCCTCGAGCGGGACGGCGTCCGCATCCCGTTCTATTACGGGGCGGACACGAACGAACTCGTGATCCCCGGCTGGGGAAACGATCCGCTGACCGTCGTGTATCGCTACGCGCCCGCGCCGCTGAAAAACGACTCGGACCTGACGAAGCTGCCGTCCGTCTGCGATCCGCTGATCGTGCTGTATATGGTCGCCCGGGACCGCGCGCACGGCGATCCCGCCGCGCAGAACGGTTCGCGCCTCCGGCTTTCGGTCTATGAGGCGCAGAAGCGGCGGCTGAAGCTCGATTACGACGAGCCCTCCGGCTGCCGGATCTGCAATTACCGGTGAGGAGGAACGCCTATGGCAATGCAGACCCGCGTTTTGCAGTCCTTCGGCGGAATGCGGCAGGATAAGGACGATTACATCAACTCGCCCGATACAAGCCCGGACGCCTGCAACATGCAGACGCCGGACGGCTGCCTTTCCGTCGCAAAGGGGTTTTCCCGCGCCATTCCGATGGCCGTTCCCGCCGGCGATTCGTATAAACGGCTGTATGTCTACGCGCGGCCGGACGGACTGAAGTACATCGTATGCACGGATACGCGCCTGCTCGTCTATGACGAAACGAACGGCGCATGGCAGGAACTGTTTTCGTTCGGGCAGCGCATCGACGCGAACCAGATCGCTTTTTTGCCGATGAAGATCGGCACGCAGGACTATCTTCTGATCGCTTACGGCAAGGGACAGATTCTGAAGTGGGACGGGCTGGGCGCGCAGGCGGCTGTATTCGGAAGCAGCGAAAACCTTTCCGATGAGCCGCAGAACTATCTGGAACAGTATTTCGGACGGCTGTTTGCCGCCGGAAACCCGACGAAACCGTCGCGCCTTTTCTGGAGCAAGACGCCGGGCGACACGCGCACCGTGGAGGACTGGCGCAGCGACGACGCTTCCGCGGACGTATCGGGCGGATTCACCGACATCGGAACGGACAGCGACCCGATCACCGGACTGTTCGCGCTGTCGAATCAGCTTCTGATCTTCAAACGCGATACGCTCTACCGCATGCTCGGGGACCGGCCTTCGAATTACCGCATCCTGCCCGTGGACGCCGCGTTCTCGCGGCCGCAGTATACCGCCTGCGTGCGCTACGCCGACCGGCTGTACTTTCTGACCGATTCCGGTTTGTGCTTCTATGACGGGCAGACCGTGCGGCGGCCGCAGTCGTTCCGCGCGCTGCACAAGCTGCTTTCGACCTGCAGTCTGGACCGCTGCGAGGCGGCGGCGTGCGGCGACCAGCTTTATTTCGCGGTGCGCGAGCACGCGGACAGCGCTTACAACGACCTTCTGATCGAGTATGATCTGATGCGCGAGACCTTCATGGTGCGGCGCGGCTTTACCGCCGCCGGGCTCTGCGCGGCACGCGGCGAACTGTATGCGCTGACCGGCGCCGGACGCGTCGTGAAGTTTGACGACAGCCCGGATTACGACGGCGTACCGATCGAGGCGTGGTGGGAAACCCCGCGCATCGACCTCGGCACGAAGCATCACAAAAAGACGCTCGGCGAGCTTGCCTGCACGGGCAGCGGCGATCCGATGCGGATCACCGTCCGCTGCGACGGACAGCGGTATGAATCGACGCTGCTGTTTCCGAAGAACGACGATACGGTCGCCGAAAGCGTGCTGCGCGGCGAGGGGCGCGTGTTCCGCCTGCGCTTTGCGAACATGAACGGCGGCGCGTTTACGCTCGACACCGGCGTAACGCTGCGGTTCGATTCCGAGCATCGTCCGGATTGAGGAGGCGCGTATGGCATACACCCCGACCGGCATGCAGGCGCTGTTTCCGATCTATCTTGCGCGGATGGCGACGCCGTCCGACCGGCAGGACGCGTTTGACAGCGCCGTGGCGCAGAACGAAAACAACCTGAACCAGAACTTTGAACTGATCTACAACAAACTGCTCGCGTTGGAAGCGGCGCTTGCCGCGAGCGAGGAAGGAGAAAACCCATGAAACTACCCAGTGTCCAGTCCCGCTTTCTGACGCCGGAAGTCTCGCCGGACGTCAGATGGAAGCAAAAGCAGCGGGAACCCTCAAATATGCGAACGGGCGTTCAGGGCGCGGGCGGCAGCGTCGCAAGCGTTCCGTCGTTTGAACAGTATCTTGCGAAGATGAACGCTTACTACCTGCCCGAAACGATCGACTATACGCCGCTCAGCCGCGACGCGATCTCAGAGCTGATCGCCGAAGGGCTGCGCCCGACGTACGATCAGGCGATTGCATCCCGCCAGGATCGCACGGCTGCATACAACGCAAACCTTGACGCCGACGCATGGGCGCGCGGGATGGGCTCAAGTTCGTATCTGACCGATGTCAAGAGCCGCAGCTTCCGCGATGAAGCGCGCGATATCAATTCGCTCGAATCGTCCTACGGCGCGACGCTTGCCCAGCGGCTGTTCGAGGCGCTCGAAAAGCAGGCCGAACAGAAGCTGGAGGTCGATATGTTCAATGCCCAGCAGATCAATACCGCGAAAAGCCGTGCGTTTGACGCGGCGACGAAGCTGTATTCCGCAGCGAAAAAGTCCTCGGGCGGCAGCGGATCCCAAAAGACCGCGACGGCGAAGCTTCCGACGGTTTCGATGAAGACCGAACTGCTCGGAAACCTGACGAACGTCGCAGCGTACGACGCGATCAAGGCGCCCGAAGCGGGCGTTGTGCAGAAGGTGATCGCCCGCATGACGCCAAACGAGCGCGCGGAGCTGTACGATGCGAACACGCCTTCCGCCGCCCGGATGATGAACGAGATGGTAAAAGCCGTCGGCACGCGCAAGATGAAAGAGCTGATGCTCGATTATCCCGCCGCAAACTGACGGCAAAAACAGGGGCCGCCCGGAAACTCGAAAGAGAATCCAAGCGGCCCCTGGCCGTTTTTCGACAATCAGGAGAGCCGGATGCCGAAAATCTTCTGCCCGCGGCAGCCGACCACGAGCATCTGTCCGTAGACGGCGGGAGAGGCCTCGAAGTTCGTATCGGTCGGCGTGACCGTATCTATCAGCTTTCCGGTCAGTCCGTCGAACAGGAAGATGTTTCCGCCCGAATCCGCCTGCAGAATGTAGCCGGAGCCGTCCGACGTATAAACGACCGCAGGACTCGACCAGGAGTATTTTTCCATCGCAAACTCCCAGACGACGTTGCCCGTCGCTTTATCGAGCGCGTACAGCGCGCCGGAATCCTTGCCGCCATACCGCGCGACCGGGATGAACACGAGATCCTTGAGGTTGTTTTCCCCGACGACGGCGGTCGCTTGAATGCCGCCGGAAACGTCCTGCACGGTCGTGACCGTGCGCTGGAACTGCCACTTGATCTCACCGGTCATCGCGTCGATCTTGAACAGCGGCGCGACGCCCTGGCTTTTGCCGTCCTTTGTGAAGTGCAGCGACGTGCCGACATACAGGTACGCCTCGGTGTCGCTGATTACTTCAAGCACGGGCGAGCCGTTCGTATCGTCGAGCGTATCCGCAATCCAGACGCACCGGAACGTATTGAGATCGATGCACTGGAACAGGCCGTCGTTGCTGGACAGGTACAAGAACCCGTTCCACGCGACCGCGCTGCCCTCATAGCCGTACCATTTGTGCGAACGGTCGGCGGTCGTGATGTCCCTCCCCCAGGAGATGTTGCTGGAGTAGGCGTGCTTGACGATGTATGACGGGTTGATACTGATGATGCCGTTTGTCCGATCGTAGACCGTATTCAGCTTCATCGTGTAGATGATGCCGTTTTCGCCCGGATAGATCAGCGTATCGGTTTTGGCGTCGATAAGCGGCGCGGAATCGTACGCATACCACGCGGGCCGCGGCGCAAACGCATCGTCGGAATGCTGCCGGCCGAACTCGTAAATGACCTGGTTCGTCAGAAGGTTAATGACGAAGACACGCGAATTCTGTGCATCGTTGTCGTACATATCGCCGGAACCGACGTACAGCAGCGGCCAGCCGCGCGGATCGATGCTGCCGGTGCCCTTGAACGGGACGTTCAGAACGATCGGATCGCGCGTTGCGTTGCCGTTCATCAGATCGAGGAAGTAGATCTTGCCGTCCTCGGTCGGGTAGATGACCTCGATCAGACCTTCCTTTTCCCGCGCGCTCTGATGCATGCTTGCCATCTGCCTGCGGACGTCGGACGGCCACTCGACGATCAGCGGCTGGCCGGTCCAGCCGCAGCCGGACCAGGAACTCTTGCCCGACGGCTTTTTGATCGCGCCGATGCTCTTTTCCCAGACCTGCGTCATCTTGAATTCGGACAGCGCAACGGTGCCGAACGAGGAGCGGTTGCGCCAGTTGTTGCCGCGGAATGTCAAAATGCCGTTGACATCATTGTAGACGTCCGGCTCCGGAACGGAGATCGGGTCTTTTCGCGTGTAGGAAGATGCGTCGGTAAGAACGCCGTCGACCTGAATCTTATCCTGATACCCGTAATTTTGCGGATTGGACGCCGAAACCGGATGCGGCGTGGGCCTGGGCGTCGGAGTGGGCGTCGGGGTCGGCGTCGGGGTTGGCGTCGGCGGGCCGAAGGACCGGAACTCCTCGATCGTCATCGGAACGGCCGAATACCCGTACAGGCCCTGATCGTTCTGCGCCAGATACTCGTTGTATGCTTCCTGTTCCTTCGCGTTGTTGGACACAAGGCGCACGATCAGGACCGCGAGCAGAACCACCAGCAGCACGATCATCAGAACGAACAGCGAGATGATCAGGTAGAACCGCGGCTGAATCTTCCTCCTTCTTTTCTTCTTTTTCTTTTTTGTATCCATAATACCTCCGTTGTCAGGACACGCGGATGCCGAAGATGTGGCGCGCGCGCGTGCCGATCACGATTCTGTCTCCGAAAGCGCACGGTGACGCTTCCATATTTTCGGAGAGCTTCAGAGTAGTCAGTACAGTTCCGTCGGCGGCGTCGAACAGGTATGCCGTTCCGGTGTGGTCAAAAAGGAACAGATATCCTTTTCCGCTTTCCGTATACAGCGCGACCGGCGAGCACCAGGTATAACTGCCGAGCGCTTTTTCCCAGACGATTTCACCGGTTTCGGTGTTGAACGCATAGACTGTGCCGGCCCCCTTGCCGGTCGTCGATGCGAACGACGTGAAAACGAGCCCCGAAAGCTGCCCTTTGCCAAGCACCGCGCTCGACATGCAGCCGCCCGTGATATGGGAAGTCGTCGTTACATTTTTGTCGTACTGCCAGAGGATTTCTCCGGTCAGCGCGTCCAGCTTATAGAATGAAGAAACGCCCTTGCCGCCGTTCGAGGTCTTGTCCACGGTATTGCCGACGTAGAGATAGCCGCCGCTTTCCGTTTCTTCGAACGCGGGCGTCGAGTTGATGTCGTCCACAAGGTCCTGCACCCAGACCGTCTGCATTGTGTTCAGGTCGATGCAGCGGATATAGCCGCCGTTGTCGCACAGAAACACATAGTCTTTCCAGCCGACGGCGCTCGATTCGTACCCGAGCGCGTACTTGCCGTCGCCGAGCCGCGGCGCGGTGTAGCGCTGCTTCACAACGGGATCGGGGTGCATCGTGAGCGTTCCGGCTTCCTCGTCGTAGACCGTGTTCATGTGCAGCGTATAGAGGATCCCGTTTTCGCCGGGAATGATCGCGGTATCCGCGGCGGCGTCGATCAGCACGGAGCTGTCGTAGGCGTGCCAGCCGCGCAGCGCAAAGCGGTCCTTCGACTTGCCGACCTCCCAAAGCCGCGCAAAGTCGATCAGACTGTACGCCATCGCGCGCGAACGCTTGTCCGAATTCTCATAATCGTCGCCGGAGCCGACGTACAGGATCGGCCAGCCGCGCGGATCGAGCGCGCCCGCGCCTTTGAACGGCATGCCGATCTTCAGGACCTTGCGCGTGGGCTCGCCGGTTTCGGCGTCGATAAAATACACGTTTCCGTCCATCGAGGCATAAATGACCTCGACCCAGCCGTCGCGCTCCTTGTATTCGTCGTAAAGATTCATGACGCGGCGCGTGCGTTCGGGCCAGGAGACCATCAGGCACTGCCCGGTCCAGCCGTTGCCGGTCCATGCGCCGGAGCCGCTGACGCCCTTGGTCAGCGATTTGGTAACGACCGACCAGGTCACCTCGAGATTGCCGGTCAATTCCGGCACCGTTCCGTAGGCCGGATTCTGCCGCCAGTTGCCGCCGCGCAGCGTGACGACGCCCGGGATCGCCGAATAGTCCGCGTCGCTTCCGAACCGGATCCTCGGCTCACGTTCGTATTTGGAAACGCGTTCTCCGTTGATTTCCAGCGCCGTCCGGTAGCCGAACGCTTCGGGCCGGGTCGCTTCGATCGCGTACGGCGTCGGTTCGGGCGTCGGGGTGGGCGTTGGCGTCGGGGAAGGCGTCGGCGTATCGGTCGGAATCGGAATGGCGGTCGGCCGGGGCGTTTCCGAAATGGGCGCAGCCGTGATCAAAGCGAACGACTGCTCGGGAGGAACCGGATCCGGCACGGATTCCGTCGGTTTTTGGCATCCGAAAAAAATCGGAAAAATCAAAAAGATTCCCGCCGCCGCTGCCGCCTGTGCCGTAAACCGAAACCGCATTCCTGAAAAAGTCCTCTTTTGCAACAAGATATTGGGATGATCACAGAGAAAAATAACTATTATTCCATGTTCTATGCTCTTCCACGTTACCCATTATACCATGTCCTTTTGAACAAAGTTCGGCTTCTTTGTAAACACTTTTGTGCGATTGTATGGCAAAGTTATGTCCGAAACTGCGTTTATCGAAAAACCGTCAGGGCGAAAAACCGAAAAGCGGTTTATGAATCCTTTTGCGGCTCGACGGAGTACGGCCGCAGCGCCCGCGACTGCACTGCCGCGATTGCAACGGAGAGCAGGATTTCCTCCCGCCAGCGATAGAGCGTCGAGGGGGAAACATACAGCTCCATGCTGAGCTTTGTGATCGTATTGGGGACGGAGAACCGCCCGTGCGGCTTGTCCAGCAGATACAGCCGTCGGCAAAACACGGCTTTTTCGGGCGATTTGTTTTCCAGCAGCTCGAGAACGCGCTCGACCGCCCACACCCAGCGCTGCCGCTCGAGGAACCGTTCCGGGTCCCCCTGTCCGCCGCCGTCGAGCCAGCCGCGTACAAACGCCGCGCTTTCCCGATATCGCATGATTTCCTTTTCCGCCATCCGTTTCATCTCTCTCAAATGCATAGCTGTCACCTCTTTTCCTGCGGAAATGGCCGGTATGATCCGAACGGTATCAGTATAGCAGAATCCGCTGCGTCAATGGGCGGATTTATCGTACAAATGAAAAATTTTTACCATTAAATTTCGGCGAAAGGGGTCGAAAAACGGCTATGCAGATTTTTTGCGGCGCATTGAAAAGGCGGTCGATCAAAAATGGAATATCTGCAGGCAAATTGACTTAACGTTTCTTGCTTATCAAAACAGCGAAGGCGGTCAACCTTCGCTGTTTTTTGATCCTTCTGGGCTGTTATTCTGCGAACGACATCGTCGTTACGTCGAACAGACCGAGATCGGTCAGGCGCACTTCGGGAATGACCGGAAGCGCGAGGAACGAGAGCAGGACGAGCGGATCCGCGTCGTCGGTGCAGCCGAGCGCGTGCGCGGCTTCGAGCAGCGCGCGCTGTCCGGCAAGGACTTCGTCGATCGGCGCGTCGGTCATCAGACCGGCGATCGGCAGCGGCAGGCAGGCGGCGACGGCGCCTCCCGTGACGACACAGTATCCGCCGCGGCAGTCGATCAGCGTTTTGACCGCGAGCAGCATGTCCGCGTCGTTGTCGCCGGCGACGACAATGTTGTGCGAATCGTGCGCTACGGTCGCGGCGACGGCGCCGCCGTGAATGTTCAGCCCTTCGACGATGCCGAGCCCGATGTGCCCGGTCGCGTGGTGCCGTTCAATGACGGCGAGCTTGTTGAGCGAGCTGTTCGGCACAAAGAATCCGTCCGGACCGACGGGAACGGTACGCATGGCGAGCTTTGTCGTGATCTGCCGCGGAACCGTGCAGATCACGGGCGTCGGGTTTTTGCGAACCGGCAGACGGAACGAGGCGAGCGAAACGGGCGCGGGATGCACGGTGTCGTAGATTTCTTCGGGCGCGGGGCGCACCTTGATCGGCGCGGTCGGGTCATAGAGCGCGCCGCAGGTGAAGACCGCCTTCGGCTGCACGTCGGCAAGACTGTCGAACAGCACCATATCGGCGCGGTAGCCGGGCGCGATCGCGCCCGTGCGGGACAGGCCGAACGCGCGCGCCGTGTTCAGCGTCGCCATGCGGATCGCCTCGATCGGCGCGATGCCGCGGCGGATCGCCGTATTGATGATATGGTTGATGTGCCCTTCGCGCAGGATGTTTTCGATGTGCTTGTCGTCGGTGCAGAAGCAGATCGTGTCGGTCGGCAGATGCTCGGAAACGATGCCGTCGAGCATCTCCCCGACGCCGTTTGCCGCCGAACCGATGCGGATCAGGATCGCCATGCCGTTGCGGAGCTTCTCCTTCAGCTCGGCAAAGTTCGAACATTCATGGTCGGTGCGCGGGCCGGCGATGCAGTATGCGTTCAGATCGCGGCCGGAAAGCAGCGGCGCGTGGCCGTCGATCGGGCGGTTGAAAAACAGCTTGAGCTTTTCGACAAGCTGCGGGTCGGCGTTTACGGTTGAAACGTAATCCATGACCTCGCCGAGACCGATCACGCGGCTTTTTTTCTGCATGAACGGGATGAAGTCGACCGCAGTCAGCGTTGCGCCGCTGTGCTCGAACGGCGTTGCCGGAACGCAGCTCGGCAGCATGAACAGGACTTGCAGCGGCAGATCCGCGGACTGGCGGTAGATCGATTCCAGGCCGACCGTTCCGGCGACGTTTGCGATCTCATGCGGGTCGGCGATGATCGTCGTCGTGCCCTTGGGCAGGATCACGCGCGCAAACGAAGCCGGCGTCACCATCGAGCTTTCGATGTGTACGTGCGCGTCGATAAAGCCCGGAGCAAGGTACGCGCCGTTCGCGTCGTATTCGTTCTCCGCTGAAAACGATCCGATCCCGATGATCGTATCGTCGCATACGGCGACGTCCGCCTCGATGATCTCGTTCGTAAAGACGTTGATGACGCGCGCATTCTTGATGACGAGCGTCGCGCTGCCGTCGCGCGCGGCCGTGATCAGCCGCGATAAATCGGTTGCCTGCATACGTTCCCCTCACACTTTTTTTCTCTATTTTACCACATCTTTACAAATTCGCAACCCCCAAATCAACGGATGCGCCCGCGAAAAATGCCGGAATTGCGCGCCGTTTTCGGCGGTATTTTACATAAACCATACATATTACTTGCCTTACAGCGGAAAATATGATATGCTGACAGCAGGAAGCAAAAGGAGGAGATCACATGAACAAGGCGCAAAGAAAGTGGGCAATTCTGCTTGCGGTGCTGCTGGCGGGCGTGTTTGTCTGCGTGGCGTTTGCCAACGCGATCCAGACCGCGTGGGGCGGCATTGAGATCACGGAAGGCGTTCTTCCGACCGAAGCCGGGGATCTGACGTACAAGCTGTACACGCCCAAAGGGGCCGAAAACGCGCCGGGCGTATTGCTGCTGCACGGGTATCAGAACGATCACGAAACGTGCGCGGCCTATGCGATCGAGCTGGCGCGGCGCGGCGTCGTGGTGCTTTCGCTGGACGAGTACGGGCACGGCGCGAGCGCGGCAGGTCTCGTAAACCGCGGCTATGTGAACCACGTCGTCAAAACGAATTACGGCGAGGACAGCGAGGCGGACGGAACCTTCAAGAAGATCGGCGGATCGGTGCGCTACCGGATCCTGATGAACTTCTCGAATCTGAGCTTTTTCGACGAGCGGTATACGACCGACGACGCGGGCAACCGCCTTACGGACAGCTCCTGCGGCGGCAACGCGGCCTATGAATTTTTGGCAAGTCTGCCGAATGTCGACGCGCGCCGGCTCGCGCTGTCGGGACATTCAATGGGAACGTGGTCGAGCTGGTCGGTCGCGGCGGCCTACGCCGGAACGCCGATTGAGCCGAAGGCGACCGTGCTGCAGTGCGGCGAGCTGTTCACCGACGACGCTTACGATTCCGACGCGATCCATTTCAACAACGTGCTGCTGCTGCAGGCCAAGTGGGATGAATTCAGCTATTTCCGCGATTATGAGCGGAACGTGGACGACGCGTTGCTGCATACCCCGCTTCGCGCGAATTTCCTCGGAACGACCGTAGAAAACGCGGCGTGGAACAAGACGTTCGGCAGTTTTGCGGACGGGTCCGCGCGGCGTATGGAGCTGCTGTACACGAATCACCGCCTGACGACGCACCACGCGGGCGGCCTGGCCGTCGCGCTCGACTGGTTTGCGGACGCGCTCGGCTATGAGAATACGATTCCCGTGAACGATCAGATTGCGATGGGGAAGGAGTGGCTCGTGCTTGCCGCGATGCTGCTTGCGGTCGCCGCATTGATCCCGCTGATGGAGCTGCTGCTCACGATCCCGTTCTTCGGCAAGATTGTGCAGCCGCTGCCGTCAAGGGCGGGGATCAAGACGAAGGGCAAGTGGTGGCGCGGCGCCGTGATCACGATGCTGATCGCGGGCTTCACCTATCCGTTTATGACGCAGCTCGGCCATGCGCTGCTGCCGCTGCCGGAGGGCGTTTTCCGCATGACGGTCGGCAACGGGTTCATCGGCTGGTACGTCCTGCTGATCCTCGTGATGGTCGTGACGGGGATCATCGGCGCACGCGGCGCAAAGAAAGCCGGGACGTATGACGGGTTCTACGGCATGGGCCTCGGCTCGGCGGAGCAGCCGAACCGGATCGCGTGGGGGACGATGCTGCGCGCCTGCGTGCTGGTGCTTTGCATGCTGCTGATGCTGTACGGCGTTGTGGCGCTGTGCGGTCTGTTCCACGGGCTCGATCTGAGGTTCATCTGGCCGTTCTTCAAGACGTTCACCTGGGAGCGGCTCGGCCAGTTCTTCGTCTACATTCCGGTGTTCGCGCTGTTCTTCCTGCTGAACAACTCGAAGATCATGGCGTCGATGCGGACCGAAGCGACGTACGAAAAGGGCTTTCGCGGTTTTCTGAAAAACTGGTGGCGGAATGCGCTGCTGATGGTCGGCGGGATTCTGATCATCGTCCTGATCGAATACGTTCCGTTCTTCCTCGGCGTCGGGCCGGGCGCGGACGTTCTGTTCGGATCGACGTTCGGCGGCCCGTTTATGTCGCTGCTGATCCTGTTCGTGCCGCAGGTCGTTGTGTTCAGCGTGCTCTGCACCTACATCTACCGCCGGACCGGCAGCGTCTGGGTCGGCGCTATGACGGTCGCCTCACTTGCCGCATGGATCGTTACCGGCGGTTCGGCGATTCTCTGACGGGATTTTTTGAAAAACCGGATTGAAAACGGAACATGTCTATGATACAATCAAATCAGACGCAGAAGCGTTAAAAATAAAAGGAGGATACGACATGAAGAAACGTATTTTTGTCTGCCTGCTGGCCCTTGTAATGATGTTATCGCTGGCTTGCACGGCAACCCCGACGCCGTTGCCCGAGGTCACGCCGAAAGCGACCGAGGCACCCGTTGTGACCGAGGCCCCGACGCCCGAACCCGAGCCCGAGCCCGAACCGGAAGGACCGAAGGACGTCGTCATTCTGTACACGAACGACACGCACTGCGGCGTGACCGACGGCATGGGCTTTGCCGGCGTCGCCCGCGTGAAAGCGGCGCTGGAAGAAGCCGGCAAGGCCGTTATCCTCGTGGATGCCGGCGACGCCGTACAGGGCGACGTAATCGGAACGCTCTCCAAGGGCGAAGCGATCATCGACCTGATGAATACAGCCGGTTATGCGTTTGCCACGATCGGCAACCATGAGTTCGACTACGGTATGGAACAGTTCCAGAAGAACGTCGAACGCGCCAACTTCCGGTATCTTGCCTGCAACTTCACGGACGCGGAAGGCAAGCCCGTTCTGGACGGCTATGCGGTCGTTGAGTGCGAGGGCAAGAAGATCGGTTTCGTCGGCATTGCGACGCCGCAGACGTTCAAGACCTCCACGCCGACCTATTTCCAGGACGGCGAGGGCAATTACATCTATTCGTTCTGCGAAGGCAACGACGGACAGGACCTCTATGATGCGGTGCAGAAAGCGGTTGACGCGGCCCGCGCAGAGGGCGCTGAAATTGTTGTCGCGCTGGCGCACCTCGGTGTCGAGGCCGATGCGATCCCGTGGACTTCGTCCGACGTGATCACGCATACGACCGGCATCGACGTAATGCTCGACGCCCATTCGCACACCGTGCTGGAAAGCGAATCCGTTAAGAATCTGAACGGCGACGCGGTCATTCTGACGTCGACCGGCACCAAGTTCCAAAACGTCGGCATGCTGTCGATCGGCGCGGACAACAAGCTCTCAACGAAGCTGATCAGCGACAGCGCGCTCCTGTTCTGCGACGACATCGGCCTGTTGCAGAACGACAACGGCATGGGCGAAGCGGTTCAGGCGGCGATTGCCGAAAACGAGGAGCTCGTGAACACCGTGGTTGCCAAGACCGCTGTGAACCTCGTCGTCAACGATCCGATTGCGGTCGGCGCCGACGGAAAGGCGATCCGTATCGTCCGCAGCCAGGAGACGAACCTCGGCGATCTGTGCGCGGATGCGTACCGTGCAATGGGTGAATCCGACATCGCGTTCGTCAACGGCGGCGGCGTTCGCGCTTCCATCGCGGCCGGCGACATCACGTTCGGTCAGATCATCAAAGTCCATCCGTTCGGCAACGCGATGTGCGTCGTCGAAGCGACCGGTCAGGAAGTGCTCGACGCGCTCGAGTTCAGCTGCGCGAAGCTGCCCGACGAATTCGGCGGATTCCTGCAGGTTTCGGGCCTGAAGTTCTCGATCGATCTGTCGGTCGCATCGACGGTCGAAACAGATGAAAAGGGCATGTTCATTCAGGTGACCGGCGACCGCCGCGTTAAGGACGTTCAGGTTCTGCAGGCGGACGGCACCTACGCGCCGCTCGACCCCGAGAAGATCTACACGGTTGCCTGCCATAACTACCTGCTCAAGAGCGCAGGCGACGGCTATACGATGTTCCAGGACAACACGATCCTGCGCGACGAGGTTATGCTCGACAACCAGGTGCTGATCAACTACATCGTCACCGTACTGAACGGCACCGTCGGCGACGATTACAGCGATCCGTACGGCCAGGGCCGCATCACGATTCTCGAACCCGAGCTCGAGGCGCCCGAAGCCGAGGCGCCCGAAGCCGCGCCGGCCGTATAATCGAATTCCCCCAAAATACGAAGGGCTGTCTCCAAGCGGGACAGCCCTTCAGTCTGTCGTAAAAGAGGTCAGACCGTTTGCGCGGATTACGGAAAAGAATACTTACAGGTCTTTTCTTCGATCATTCGCCGCAAATTATCCGCGTTTTCGCCGAGCGCGATCCCTTTCGGCGCGCACCCGGCGGGTGAAAAAGCGCCGGAAGGGATTGACCGCTGTTTATTCGCTTTGAGTGAAAACTCCGGCGTCTGTTAGTCTTTCCAACAGTCTCTGTCAGCGTGTCAAAAGTTTTTTTTGACACGCTGACACAAACCGCCCGTCTGTATGACGGGCGGTTTGCATTATTGGATTTTGGTTCTGTTTTATTGACTTTGACGGGACCGGATCAGCGAATGACGTCGGTTGCGAACTTCGTCACCTTCGAGCCGTTGTAGTACATCCAGTTGCAGAGGATATCGCCCGAGGCACTCTTGGACGAATACTTCAGGAAGATGAACGACGACGGGTTCAGCTGACCGTCCATTCTTCCGCTGTTCAGAGAATTCGCCAGCACCTCGCCGGAGATCTTCTTGCGCGACTCATTGCCGTAGGTCCAGGCAACCAGCGTGCCCATGTTGGCATAGGTGTCCTTGACTTCTTCCATCTCTTCGAGATAGTACACGGTGTCGCCCGTTTCGCTGAAGGAGACATACAGATATCCGCCCAGAGAGAGATACTGTGAAATCCAGCAGCCGGCGTCGCTCGAGACGCGCTTGGATTCCTTCGTGCCGATCTTGAAGCAGTACAGGACGCCGGATTCGTCGTCGTTGTCATAATCCTTGATGTAATAAACGAACTTCCCGTTTTCCGGCGTTTCGAACAGATTGACTTCGCTGGCGATCCGGTATTCGTCGGTGATCCGGTCTTCGCGGATCTTTGCACAGTACAGATCGTTGTCCGTCGTCAGATAGATGATCGTGCCGTCCGCAATCACATAGCTGTTGATTTTGGTCAGCATGCGTTCGCGCGAGCCGTCCGCCAAAATTCCGTAGAGGTTATATCCGTTTTCGCTCTCGGTCGAAACGTACAGAGAGCGGATCTCGGAGCGCTTCAGATCCTGCACATCGCCCTTTTCGGAATAGAACGTGCTTCTTCCGAGCTCTGCGCCGAGCTTGACCTTCACTTCTTCCTTGCCGGGCTCCGCGATCCAGATCGAGTCGCCGTCGAGACTGCCGATGACCGCGTATTTCTGATCGTCGGAGAAGCTTACGACCGTGTAATCATACTTTCCGCTGACCGAGCCGAGCGTCGTTTTGTCGCCGCCTGCATACAGCACCGTGGTCAATTCCTCGGAGCCGGTCTTTTCGGTCCAGACGGCGGTCTTGCCGTCGTCGGAAACGGCTTCCATATAGATGGAATCTGTATAGCTGCCGATGCGTTCGCCCTCGTCCCGATCTGCGGGCAGGAGGTAGATCTTGCCGTCGTCGGTCGAATACAGGGCGGTCAGATTGTTCGGACTGTAGGCATTGGCGATGTTCGTGCCGAGCAGGACGGACTCGTCGTTCCGGAACGTATAGCGGTATTTCTTGCTGTCCTTGTTCGTGAAGAACAGGCCGTCGTTTCTGAGACTGTTGACCGTGTCGACGTTATGGGCAATCTCGGTCTTTTCGGAATTCCGCTGATTGACCGCATACAGCGAGCCGTCTTCCATCAGAACCACGAGGTGCTTTCTGTCTTTGGTGAGCGCGGCCAGCGAAACGTCGCCCTTGATCTGAATGCTGTTGCCGTTCATCAGAGGAACATAGGCAGTGCCGTCTTCATCCTCGCGCGAAACGATCGCGGAAAACTCGGACGACGCGCCGGCCGATTTCACAAGTCCGAGGACCAGGAAAATCCCGCCGACGATCAGCAGAAGCGCAAGCAGTCCCGCGCCGGCAAGAAGAAACGGAAGCATCTTTTTCTTCTTCTTCGTCGGCTCCGGCTGCGGCTCGGGTTCGGGCTGCGGTTCGGGTTCCGGCTGCGGTTCGGGTTCCGGCTGCGGTTCGGGTTCCGGCTGCGGTTCGGGTTCCGGTTGCGGTTCGGGTTCCGGCTGCAGAGGTTCGTCCGGCGTCAGGATCGGCTGTTCGGGTTCGGCGCCGATGCGCGCGCCGCATTCGCGGCAGAACCGCGCGCCTTCCTGTACCTGTGCTCCGCAATTGCTGCAAAATGCCATATCTGATTCCCTCCTGTTTTGGGATCCGTATTCGGGAGCGGCGCTCCCGTTATCGGAAAGTATAGCAGAATTTGCGGTTTTTCGCAAGAGGAAATAAGAAAAGCCGTGAAACGAACGATCGTTTCACGGCGGAAGAACTGTCGGTTACAGCAGCTTGTCGATGTCCGCCAGGCGGTCGAGCGCGGCGAGCAGCGTTTCGTCTTTTTTCGCGTAGTGGAACCGGGCGAGGTGGCACACATCCTCCTTATAGAACGTGCTGCCGGGCACGGCGGCCACGCCGATCTCCCGGGCCAGCCGTTCGCAAAACGCGACGTCGTCGCCCTTTGCCCACTTTCCGATATCCACAAGAAGGAAGTACGTGCCCTGCGGATCGATGAAATCGAAGCCGAGCGAACGCAGTCCGCCGCAGAACAGCTCTTTCATGTGCGTATAATGCGCCTGCAGCTCAGCGTAGTAGGAGTCGGGCATCTTCAGGCCCGCAATGATCGCCTCCTGCAGCGGCGACGGCGCGCAGACGGTCAGAAAATCATGCACCTTTTTGCATTGATCCATCAGACGCTTGCATGCCGTGATGTAGCCGAGCCGCCAGCCGGTGACGGAATACGTTTTGCTGAGCGAGGAGCAGCTGATCGTGCGCTCCCACATGCCGGGCAGCGACGCCATATAGGTATGCACATACGGCGCGTACAGAATGTGCTCATACACTTCGTCCATGATGATGTAGACGTCGTAGCGGATCGCAAGAAGCGCGATCGTTTCCAGCTCGGCTCTCGAAAAGACTTTGCCGTTCGGGTTCGACGGGTTGCAGACGATCATCGCCTTGACGCCTTTTCGGAACACGTCTTCGAGCAGGTTCGGATCGAAATTGTTTTCAGGCGGGACGAGCGGAATGAACACCGGTTCGCAGTCGAGCAAAAGCGCCTGCGCTTCGTAGTTCTCGAAAAACGGAGAAAAGATCGCAATGCGGTCGCCGGGATTCGTGATCGCCATCAGCGCGGCCATCATGGCCTCGGTGCTGCCGACGGTCGCAAGAACGTTCTCGTCCGGATCCAGCGGAATACCCATCCAGCGCGACAGCTTATCGCACAGCGCGCGGCGGTAATTTGCGGCCCCCCAGGTCGGGGAATACTGGTGCGGGCCGTGGACGGCAACGCGCGCGAGCCGGTCCATGATCGCCTGCGGCGGGTCGAAATCGGGGAACCCTTGGGAAAGATTGATCGCGCCGCATTCCATAGCGATGCGCGTCATGCGGCGGATGCAGGAATCGGAAAGCGGCGCGGTGCGGTTCGATAACGGCTGCATGGTTTGTCCTCCGGGCGTCAGGCCATATTGCGTTCAATATAGGTCATGACGTCGCCGACCGTCGAAAAAGCCGTGTTATTGAGGTTTTCGAACCGAACGCCGAATTCGTCCTCAATGCCGAGCACAAGCATCAGCAGCGTCACCGAGTCGATGTGCAGATCGAGCACAAGCGAGCTTTCGGGTGTAATTTTCGAGGTGTCCGCATAGGGCATCACCCGTTTGAACAGTTTCATCAGTCGATCAAAAATCATAAATTGCCTCCCCGCGTCAATCCTGTTTTTTCAGTATAGCACAGGTTCGCCGCCGATGCAAGTATGCGCGGCGGAAAATCGCCGCATACCGGGAGCGCCTGCCGCATAGATTGATGGCAAAGGAGGGGGATGCAATGCACAAAGCGATCCATCGAAAGAAACGGAACACGATCCCGGTCTGGGCTGTTCTGAAAGCGGTGCTGCTGTCCGCGGCGGCCGCGACCGGACTGATGCTGCTGTTTGCGCTGCTGATTTATCTCGAATGGCTGCCGGACAGCGCGATTCCGGTCGGCAATACGGTCATCAAGGTGCTTTCCGCGCTGTTTGCGGGGTGGCTGATCGGGCGCGGCGTCGCTGTGAAGACGTGGCTGTACGGCGGAATCGCGGGCGCGCTGCTGATCGTGCTTACGACGCTCGTGTTTTCCCTGTTCCTGGGACGGTTTCAGTTCACCTGGACGCTGGTTTCCGATCTGTGCATGAGCTTTGCGATCGGTTCCGCGGCAGCGGCGCTCACCGCCCGGCTCGGGGCAAAGAAGAAAGAATAACGCCTCTTGCGGGCGCAGCGCGGATGTGCTATACTTTGGCAGAGAATCAAACCGGAGGATTTGCCATGTTGAACGTACCGCTGAAAAAACTGCGCCCGGGCGCGCGCATCCCGACGCGCGGCTCATCCGCCGCCGCGGGTTATGATCTGTATGCCTGTCTCGACGCGCCCGTCGTCATCGCGCCGCACGCGACCGTGAAGATCGGCACCGGCCTGACCGCCGCGCTGCCGGACGGATACTTTGCGGCGTGCTTTGCGCGGAGCGGCCTTGCCGCGAACCAGGGCTTGCGTCCGGCGAACTGCGTCGGCGTCGTCGATTCCGATTACCGCGGCGAATACATTGTCGCGCTGCACAACGATTCGGACAAGCCGCGCACCGTGCAGGACGGCGATCGTATCGCGCAGCTGGTGATTCTGCCGTACCTTGCCGTTTCGTTTGAGGAAACCGAAACGCTGCCCGTAACCGAGCGCGGCGCGGGCGGCTTCGGCTCGACCGGCGTCTGACGCGCCTTTTTCGCCTGAAACGCGGGACAAACGAGAAACAGGACAGCGGAGGAACGTATGAAACGAATTGCGGTTGTGACCGGCGCGTCGTCGGGCATGGGAATGGAATTCGTCCGGGCGATCGACCGGGCGTATGCGCTCGATGAGATCTGGGTCATCGCGCGGCGAAAGGAGCGGCTCGAAGCGCTGCAGAGCGAATGCAAAACGCCGATCCGGCCGCTCGCATGGGATCTGACGGACGCGGCGCGCTTTGCCGATTACCGCGAACTGCTCGGGAAGGAACAGCCGCGGATCTGCCTGCTGGTCAATGCGGCGGGGTACGGCCTGTTCGGTTCGTTTGCCGGGACGGACTGCGCCGGGCAGCTCGGAATCATCGATCTGAACGACCGCGCGCTGACCGCGATCTGCCATCTCAGTTTACCGTACATGCAGGCGGGCGATGCGATCGTCAATCTCGGCTCGAATTCGAGCTGGCAGCCGGTGCCGTACATGGCGGTTTACGCCGCGTCGAAAGCGTACGTGCTGAGCTTTTCCCGCGCGCTCGGGCGCGAGCTGCGCACGCGGGGCATCCATGTGATGTGCGTTTGCCCGGGCTGGATCAAAACCGAGTTCATGGATCGCGCGGTGCGCGACGATACGATCACCTATTACGACCGTTGGTACACCGCCGAGCAGGTGATCGAACAGGCGATGGCGGACCTGAAGCGGAAAAAGACCGTTTCGATCCTCGGCGCGCCGGTTCGCAGACAGGTGCGGCTCGTAAAGCATCTGCCGGTTGATTTTGTCATGGATACTTGGTGCAGGCAACAAAAAAAGGATTGAGGACTGTCAATAACGGCTCCGGACCATTTTGCGGCATCCATTTGTAACAAAATACTTGCAGGAAGAAAAACGCAAAAATGCGCTTTTCTTTGATTTTGGCCGCAAAATCAGCCGGTTTCTCGCCCTCGCAATAACGTCAGTATATGCTTCGGGCGAGAATTCCGGCTTCCAGGCCCATTCTTGCCGGCCTTTTATCAGCGTGTCAAAAAATTTTTGACACGCCACAGCGGGGGCTGCGATCCGGATCGCAGCCCCCGCTGTGCTTATTTTGCCGTTACTCCTGCCAGATTTCGTGCTTTAAGCACTCCTTCATGTACAGAACACAGTATTCCTCGAACGACGATTCGTCCTCGCCGCTGTTCAGAAGCATTCGCAGCACCCGATAGGGAATCACGATGTTTCCGGTGCGGTCGCGCTTGCTGTTGACGGAGGCGATATGGATGATGACGTCGTGCATGTTCTCTGCCAGGTATGCTTCCTGCAGGATCGCGCGCGCTTTCAGCCGGTACCGCTCGACGCTCCGGTTGTGCAGAACGCGAAGCCCGGTTGCGATGCCGAAGGTGAGCGGCAGAAACGCCGAGAGGGAGATCCACGGCGGGATGCGGGTCAAAAATCCGTAGAAATCGTTCCAGCCGCCGCGCTCCTCGCCGATGACCTCTACAAGCGTAAAGTAGATACAGGCGTAGATGAACACCGGGATCAGGCAGAGAAACGTCGAGGCGAAGCGAAGGCGCAGGTCCTTGATCACGAAGCAGAACGTGACGATCGTCAGGATCGGGCAAAGCCCGTGCAGGAAGAACCGCGAGCCGGTGAAGATCAGGACGAAGCCCTTGACCGGAGCAAGAACGAAAAGCGAGATCAGAAACGTCAGCGAAAGCGCGGTCGTCGTGACGAACAGCAGCGTCACAAGCCAGTCCGGAAGCCGGAAAAAGCGGTTGCGTAAACCGTCGATCGAATACGGAACCGCCAAAAACAGCGAAATGCCGGCGAGGATGTTGGAATTGACGGTGAACATGCAAAACGTGCCAAGCCCCATGTGATCGAAGTTTTCATCGTGCAGCGTTGTGAGGTTCATCACGACGCCGACGCAGACGCAGACCACGGTGACCGACGAAAACAGCAGCGTAAGAAGGCATTTTCTGCGGTTGATAACCTGAATGGGATCCATTGTTTTTTCCTCGCTTTTCCCGGATAATTCTATAGTATCGGAATCGACGCGATCTGTCAAGAAGTTCGCCGAGAACTTTGGGATCGTACGGCCCGGCGCGGTTCGCACCCTGGGATTTTCGCAGATTTTTCCGCAGATTTTTGAAAAAAACCTTGCAATGCGGCGGAAAGGACTGTATAATAGGCAAGGTATCACGCACTCCTGCGGATAGGCGTCTCGTGCCCTCTGGGTGTTCCGCCGTTTGAAACAGGAGGAGGACAACAAAAAACGAGGAGGTTTACTTTTTATGTCCGTGATTTCTATGAAGCAACTCTTGGAAGCAGGCGTCCATTTCGGACACCAGACCCGCCGTTGGAACCCGAAGATGAAGCCCTATATCTTCACCGAGCGCAACGGAATCTACATCATCGACCTGCAAATGACCGTCAAGAAAATTGATGAAGCGTACATGTTCCTCCGCGATCTCGCGGCTGAGGGCAAGACGATTCTGTTTGTCGGCACCAAAAAGCAGGCGCAGGAAAGCATCGAGCAGGAAGCAAAACGCTGCGAAATGTTCTATGTCAACCAGCGCTGGCTCGGCGGCATGCTGACCAACTTCAAGACGATCCAGACCCGTATCGCGCGGCTCAAGAAGATTGAGGCGATGGAGGACAACGGTGAATTCGACCTTCTGCCCAAGAAGGAAGTCATCGGCCTCAAGGCGGAGCAGGAAAAGCTCGAGAAGAACCTCGGCGGCATCAAGGAAATGAAGAAGCTGCCTGCGGCGCTGTTCGTCGTCGACCCGCGCAAGGAGCACATCGCCGTCGCAGAAGCGCGCGCGCTGCACATCCCGATCGTCGCGATCATCGACACCAACTGCGATCCGGACGAGGTCGATTTCCCGATCCCCGGCAACGACGACGCAATCCGTGCGGTCAAACTGATCGCCGGCAAGATGGCGGACGCGGTTCTTGAAGGCAAGCAGGGCGAGCAGATGACCGACGCGGCTGCCGAAGAAACCGAGAACGAAGACGAAGAATAAGAATCGGAGGAACGATCATGAACTTTACCGCGAAAGATGTACAGGGTCTCAGAGAACGCACCGGCGCAGGCATGATGGACTGCAAGAAGGCGCTCGTCGAAACGAACGGCGACGTCGAAAAAGCGATCGACTATCTGCGTGAGAAGGGTCTTGCCAAGGCCGCGAAGAAGGAAGGCCGCATTGCGGCGGAAGGCCTCGTTGAGGAATACCACAACGAGAATTGCGCGGCGCTCGTCGAAGTCAACTGCGAGACCGACTTCGTTGCCAAGACCGATCGGTTCAAGAGCTTCGTCAAGATGATCGCCAAGCAGGTCGTCGAAACGAATCCCGCAAATCTCGAAGCGCTGATGGCGTCCGAGATTGACGGTCAGACCGTGCAGGCGCTGCAGACCGCAGCGGTTGCCGAGATCGGCGAAAAGATCACGATCCGCCGTTTTGCCCGCATGGAGGGCGCGGTCGATACGTACATTCACCTCGGCGGAAGCCGCGGCGTTCTCGTTCAGTTCGCAGCGCCGTCCGATCCCGAAGCGATGCACGACGTAGCGCTGCAGATCGCGGCCGCGAGCCCGGTTTGCGTTGACGTTGCAAGTCTGCCGCAGGAGTTCATCGACCATGAGCGCGCCGTCCAGCTGGCGACCGCGAAGGAAGAAAACGCGCAGTCCGCGAAGCCGAAGCCCGACGCGATCGTCGAGAAGATGGTCGAAGGCCGTATGCAAAAGTACTATAAGGAAGTTTGCCTGATGGAGCAGCAGTTTGTCAAGAATCCCGACATTACGATCAAGGATATGCTCAAGGCAAAGAACGCTTCCAAGGTGCTCGCGTTCGTCCGCTTCGAAAAGGGCGAAGGCATCGAAAAGCGTCAGGAAAACTTTGCGGACGAAATCGCAAAGATGACCAAATAATCGATTCCAAAATGATCAAGCGCTCCCGCCGAAAACGGCGGGAGCGCAGATTTTTTTCCGAAAGACCTGCGTTATATCCAAACCCGGATTTTCCTTTGGAGGGAAGAGGATCCTTTTTTCGGCGAAGAAACAGAGCAGCGCTCCCTGAGCGGGAGCGCTGCATTGCACTTTTGGATCAGCCCTTGACGGCGCCGGCGGCGACGCCCTTGATGATGTGCTTCTGGCAGATCAGGTAGAAGATAACGACCGGGACGATGCCGAGGAAAATCAGCGCCATCGTCGCGCCCCAGTCCACCTGACCGTAGCTGCCCTGCAGATACTGGATGTGGATCGGGATCGTGCGGTACAGGTTCCGGTCGAGCACAAGGTACGGGAGCAGATAGTCGTTCCATACCCACATGATCTCCAGGATGCCGACCGAGATCATCGTCGGCTTGAGCATCGGGAACACGACAAGGAAGTAGGTTCTCAGCGGCCCGCAGCCGTCAATGACCGCGGCTTCTTCGATTTCGAGCGGAATGCTCTTGACAAAGCCGACGAACATGAAGATCGCAAGACCGGCGCCGAACCCGAGGTAGACGATCGGGATCGTCCACGGCGTGTTCAATCGCAGCGTATCCGCTGTTTTGGACAGCGTGAACATGACCATCTGGAACGGAACGACCATCGAGAACACGCAGAGGTAGTAGATCGCGCGGCAGATCTTCGAGTCGACGCGGGCAATGTACCAGGCGGCCATCGAGGTGAACAGCAGGATCAGCGCCGTGGAAAGGATCGTGATCGTGAAGCTGTACAGAACGGTTTTCCAGAAGTCATAGTTGCCGAACGTCATGCCCTTGATGTAGTTGCCGAATCCCACGAACGACTCTGCGGTCGGGAAGGCGAACGTTTCGGACTTGACGAACGTGCTCTGCTTGAACGTGTTGATGACCAGCGTGCCGATCGGGAGGATGTAGATGACGCAGATGATTGCAAGAATGACGGAAAGAACGATCTTAAAGATTCTCTCGCGCACCAGCGCGTTTTCTTTTTTCATTACTGCTGCACCTCCCTCTTACGGGTTACGCTGAGCTGGATCAGGCCGAGCGCCGCGACCAGGATGAAGAACAGAACGGCCTTCGCCTGCGCTGCGCCGCGGTTCGTGCTGCCGACGTAGAACGTGTTGTAAATGTTCAGCGCGATCATTTCGGTCTGACCGACGGGTACGCCGTTGACAAAGGGCTTCGGCAAACCGTTCGTCAAAGCAACGTTCTGGTCAAACAGCTTGAAGCCGTTCGTCAGCGTGAGGAATGTGCAGATCGTGATCGACGGCATGACGTTCGGAATCGTCACGCGCCACAGCGTCTGCCACTTGTTCGCGCCGTCAATCTTCGCGGCTTCGAGCATATCCTCCGGTACGGCCTGCAGACCGGCGATGTAAATGATCATCATGTACCCGATCTGCTGCCAGGCAACGACGATGATCAGGCCCCAGAAGCCCCAGACGGGCTCGGTGACGAGCGTCTTGCCGTAATCGTACGCCGACGATTTTGCTTTGTTTTTACGGACGGAGCGCGGATACGGTTGCGGCAGGATGCGGCCCCGGCGGGATCGCCGCGATTGCGGTCGGCGGAACTGCCGCCCTCGCGCTCGGCGCGGTGCTTGTGATCAGACGCAAAAAACAGAAATAAGAAACAATCAAAAGGACTGCACGGAACCTCCGCAAAACGGCGGAAATCCGGGGCAGTCCTTTTGTTTTTTGAAAAACGGTTACAGAAGCACGAACGACTGCGGCGCGAGCATCAGTCGTCCCTCGCTTACGGACGCGGCGCCGATGCAGAAGAGCGGCGCGGCGTTTTTCGGCAGCTCGGCAAGCGAAACGCTGCGGCTTTGGCCGGAAGGGTTGACAGCCGCAATGCGTCTGCCGCGGCGATAAACGAACAGCGGATCGCCGTGCCCGGCGTAAAGCACGGCAAAGGAGCCGTCCGCCGTCAGATCCGGGTCTGAGTGCCGAATCGCAAGGACGCTTCGCACGGTCTCATACAGGCCGTCTTTTCCCTGCGCGTCGGCGACGCACGGCGCGTCCGCGCTGTGGTCGAGGGGCAGATACAGCTGCTCTTTCGGAGCGGCCGAGAACCCCATGTTTTTGCTGCGGTCCCATTGCATCGGCGTGCGGCTGCCGGTTCTGGTATAGCCGCCTTCCTTGGACGGCAGATCCTTTTGGTAGCGCATGCCGATCTCGTCGCCGTAGTACAGGAACGGAACGCCGGGCAGGGTGAACAGCGTCGCGTAGGCAAGCTGCAGCTCGCGTTCGGAAAGGCGCGGCGCAAGGCGCGGCGTATCGTGGTTGCAGGTAATGAAAGCGATTGCGCCGGCGTCTTTGGACGCCTCATATTTGGGGAGGTAATCGTCGAGAAACCGGAAGATGTCGCTGTCGGCGTCCTTTTTGAAATAACTGCGGTCCGTGCCGTCGTCGGTCTGCCGCAAAAGACTGTGATAGCCGTTGTGCCAGTGATCCAGGTAAAAATCGGCATGGAATCCGGCTCTGCAAAGCGACTGCACGGGATTGCTCCACTCGGAAACGAGCACGGCCTCGGGATAGTCCCGATCGAGCATTTCCCGGATTTCGCGCCAGATCGCGGCGGTGCAGGATTTGTCCGCGTCGTCCTCTTTCACAAGCGAATCCGCCATATCCACGCGGAATCCGTCGCAGCCGCGGTCGAGCCAGAAGCGGATGATTTCCTGCAGCGCTTTTCTGGTTGCGAGCGCGTCCGGATCGTTGACGCCGCACTGCCACGGTTCGGTGGGTTCGCGCCAGCCGTAGTTTAATGCGGGCTGACACTTGAAAAAGTTCAGCATATAGGTTCCGTCGCGGGGCGTTTCGCCGCCGATGTACGGATGGTTCGGAATGCCTTTGATCCAGAAATCGGTCCAGATATAGCGGCCCCAAAGCGCGTTCGGCTCGGCTTTCCCGCTCTCCAGAAACCACGGATGCTCCTCCGAGGTGTGTCCGGGAACGAGGTCAAGCAAAACGCGGATCCCCTTTTCGTGCGCCTGCTCGAACAGCCGATACAGATCCTCGTTCGTTCCGTAGCGCGGCGCGACGCGGCAGTAATCGCGCACGTCGTACCCGGCGTCCTTGAACGGCGAGTCGAAACACGGATTGATCCAGAGCGCGTTGCAGCCGAGGCTGCGGATGTAGTCCAGCTTCAGGGCGATCCCGTTCAGATCGCCGATCCCGTCTCCGTTGGAGTCATAAAAAGACTGCGGATAAATCTCATAGAATACTGCGTCGTTGAGCCATTCGGGCATAGCGGCAACCTCCTGCATGATGAAACTGTATGACCGGCTTTCGGATCATTTCAATTCATTATACCATTTTTCGGCAGCGCGTTCAAGTCTTTCCGGGCGTTTTTCCGCTTCCCGAAGGAAAAACGCAAGATTCCCTTTTTTCCTGCATGGTCTTGAGAAACCGTGCCTGCAATGGTATAATCAACAGATAGAAGCGTTCTATAGGAACTCGTTTCTGGATACAGAATGGTGTTCATTAACGCTTCAACGCATACGAGAAGGATCCTTTTCATTATGAAAAATGGATTATTATCATCCTCTCCACAGCGCTTTTGCTCGCCTGCGATGGAAACAGAAAAGCAGATAGCACGGACAATGCGCGTGATTTGGGAATTCAAATAAAGGTTACTGACGGCCAACAATACGGTTGTGATGTTGTTTGCTGGTTTGGTGGCTTCGGATTTTGCTACTGCGTAGAGAATGCGGAGACCGAATCGTATGAAATCCACTTGAGCGACAAGTTAACCGCTTCAGCAGTTTATTCAGAGGATGAACTGCTTGCTGTCCCGCGAGACAGCATTGGATTTTGTGTATATTTATCCTCCGAAACGACATCATATCGAATCGGCTTTTTAAGAGTTTTGAACAAGCCGCATATTTGGGGATACGGCACTCAGTTTGAATTGTTAACGGAAGCCGATCCTCAAGCAGAACTTCTTCCAACAGAACCGATTTATGAATACGTTTGGAGTAATGACGGCGCATATTTTTCAAGGATAAATGAAGACGGAAGCGTTTTGATGTATCCATCCGAGTTTGAGGAAAACGATGTTGGATTTGGGGAAGTGAATGATACAAAAAGCGAACCTTTGCCAGTCTTGATTACGGACGAATCACTTATTATGATATGCTTCTTTGATTCACAGAGACCGGGCATGCTTGTATCAAAAGAGCGCATGCTGCAACTGGTTCGAGATGGATATTTTACAGAGTATCCTTGTTGGATTCGGGTATCCGAAGGAAAACTGCTGGCAGCGATGCAGATAAACGATCGGTAGCAGAAAGGTCAAGAGCGTAAACGTATTTCACTCTGCTTTTCTAAGAACCGTTCCCTGATACATTCTGCGTCGAGCCGTCCCCAAAAGACAATCCGGATTTTCGGGTTTGTTCGTCTGTGTGCCAGTTTCATTTTCCCCTCCGGACATCATTTTCGAAACGATGCATTCTTTTATTCATTATACTGTATACCGCCTTTCTTGAAAAGAGATGAATTCGGTGCAAGCTCCTGTTCGTCTTCGGCATGGCTCCGTTTCAACAAGGGACGGCAAGTAAATTGATCGTTTTCGATCCTATTTATGCTCTTTCTGCTTCATCCCACGTGCCTTCGCCCTTATTTTCCCATAGATGCTGTCCCATAAACCGGACAGAAAGCGAATTCCTTCAAAATCTCAAATTGTTTTATAACAAACCGAAAAAG
>CACXMS010000014.1 GCA_902768795.1 uncultured Eubacteriales bacterium | reverse complement strand
GCGGTATCGGCGGACGAGCAGGGAAAGACGGAGAAGCCGACGGAGCTGCGGTTTGTAAACCGGAACAACGATCCGGACGTTCCGAGCACGGGCGACGAAACGACGCTGTGGCTGTGGATTCTGATTCTGTCCGTAAGCGGGGCCGCTGTGGCGGCGCTGTTGATAATTCCAGGCATCGACAAACGCAGACAAAGAACATGACGGCTGTAAGGAAACACCACACGTTCTTGTGGAAGGCGCTGAAACAGGTTGTTGATGTGACGACAGATATTGCAACAATGGTTGCAACGGCTTGCATCAATTGACGGCCTGCGACGAATTGCTTCCAATGGATTCAAAGGACGGCCCGCCGCATTTTGCGGCGGGCCGATGTGCGTGGGAATTCGGTTACAGAACCTGCTGCAGCATTTTTTCGAGCAGCGCCTTCGGGCGCGCGCCCGCGGACTGTTCGACGATTTCTCCGTCCTTGATCAGCACGAGGTTCGGGATCGAAACGACGCGGAAGCGCTGTGCAAGATACGGCTCGTCGTCAACGTCCACCTTCACAAACGTGATGCGGTCGCCGTACTGCTCGGCAAGCTGTTCCACAAACGGGGATACCATGCGGCACGGGCCGCACCAGGTCGCCCAGAAGTCCACAAAGACCGGCTTGTCGCCGCTCAGGATTGCATCGAAGTTTTCACTGGTTCCGACGGTTACGTTTGCCATGGATTGTTCCTCCTGTAGGTTATTCTTCAAAATCGGTTACGGCGATATGCAGCTCTTTAAGCTGCTTTTCGTCGACGGGGTCGGGCGCGTTCGTCAGCGGGCAGGAGGCGTTCTGCACCTTCGGGAACGCAATGACGTCGCGGATCGACGGCGTGCCGCAGATCAGCATCGCAAGGCGGTCAAGCCCGTATGCCATACCGCCGTGCGGCGGCGTGCCGTACTTGAGCGCGTCGAGCAGGAATTTGAAGCGCGCTTCCGCCTGTTCGGGCGTCAGACCGATGACCTCGAACATCTTGCTCTGCAGCTCGCTCGAGTGGATTCGGATCGAACCGCCGCCGATCTCGTTGCCGTTCAGTACGATATCGTACGCCTTGGCGCGTACCGAACCGGGATCGGTGTCGAGCTTGGGAACGTCCTCGTCCATCGGGCTGGTGAACGGATGATGCATGGCGACATAGCGGTTCTCTTCCTCGCTCCATTCGAGCTGCGGGAATTCCGTGACCCAAAGAAGGTTGTACTTGCCCTCGGGAATCAGATTCAGCTTTTCCGCCAGCTTCAGACGCAGCGCGCCGAGCGCCTGCCAAACGACCGTATTCCGGTCCGCGACGATGAACAGAACGTCGCCCTGCTCAAAGCCGGCGGCCGCGGCGATCGCGCGGATCTCGTCCTCGGTTAAAAACTTTGCGATCGGAGACTGCAGCCCTTCTTCCTTCCAGTTCATCCAGGCAAGTCCCTTGGCGCGGTAGGTTTTCACGAATTCGCCGAGCGCGTCGATCTCCTTGCGCGAGATGTGCTTTGAAGCGCCCTTTGCGACGATGCCGCGCACGCTTCCGCCGTTTGCCAGCGCATTTTGGAACACGGAGAAGCCGCAGTTTTTCACGGCGTCGGACAGATCCTTCAGCTCCATTTCAAAGCGCGTATCCGGCTTGTCGGAGCCGTAGCGGTTCATCGCGTCGATCCACTTGATGCGCGGCAGCGGGAGCTGCACGTCGTAGTCGAGCGTTTCCTTGAACAGCCGCTTCAAAAAGCCCTCGTTCATGTTCATGACGTCGTCTTCTTCGACGAACGACATTTCCAGGTCGATCTGCGTAAAGTCCGGCTGCCGATCGGCGCGCAGGTCCTCGTCGCGGAAACAGCGCGCAATCTGAATGTAGCGGTCGAAGCCGGAGAGCATCAGAAGCTGCTTGAACAGCTGCGGGCTCTGCGGCAGCGCGTAGAACGAGCCGGGATGCACGCGGCTCGGCACGAGATAGTCGCGCGCGCCTTCGGGCGTGCTCTTGGTCAGCACAGGCGTTTCAATGTCGATAAACCCGTTCTCGTTGAAATAGTCGCGCGCGATGTGCGTGATCTTGTTTCGCATGATCAGGTTCTTCTGCATGCAGGGCCGTCTGAGGTCGAGATAGCGGTACTTGAGGCGCAGAAGCTCGGACGCGTTGCAGTTGTCGCTCGTGTCGATCGGCGGCGTTTCGGCGTCCGACAGGATCTTGAACTCCCTGACCGGAACTTCCAGTTCGCCGGTCGGCATGTTCGGATTGACCGACGACCGCAGAGAAAGTGTGCCCCGGATCGCCAGAACGTATTCGGAGCGAATCGAGCTTGCGCGGGCAAAGTCCTCGGCGGACAGCGCGTTCTGATCGAACACGACCTGCATCAGACCGGAGCGGTCCCTTAGCTGCACGAAGATCAGCGCGCCGAGGTCGCGGCGCACATTGACCCAACCCATCAGAGTGACTTCCCTGCCGACGTCCGCCTTGGTAAGCTCCGTGCAGTAGCAGGTGCGTTTCCAACCATTTAAGAATTCTCCCATACCTTTATCCTCTCAGCACATTCGCAATTTCTTCGGGCGTCAGCACCGTTTCGGACTGCTCGCCCGTTTTCATGTTCTTGATGACGGCTTTGTTTTCGGCGATCTCATTGTCTCCGATCACGAGCACGTTTGCCGCGCCGACTTTGTCCGCAAACTTCATGCCGGCTTTCACGCTGCGCCCGACGTGATCCGTATCGACCGCAAAGCCCATATTGCGGAGCGCCTGACACAGCACAAACGCTTTTTCCTTCGCTTCGCCGCCGAGCCCGAGCAGCATCAGGTCATAGCGCAGCGGCTTTTCCACATTCACGCCGAGCTGCTCCATGATCAGCAGAAGCCGCTCCATGCCAAGCCCGAATCCGACCGCGGGCATTTCCGGCCCGCCGAGCTCCTTGATGAGCCCGTCGTACCGTCCGCCGCCGCACAGCGTTCCCTGCGCGCCGGGCATGCCCGAAACGATCTCAAACACGGTCTTGGTGTAATAGTCCAGCCCGCGCACGAGCATCGGATCGAGTTCATAGCGGATGCCGATTTTGTCGAGCAGATTTGTCAGCCCGTCCATGTGCGCGCGGCATTCGTCGCAGATATAGTCCATCGTGTGCGGCGCGCCGAGAACGATCTCGCGGCAATGCGGCACTTTACAGTCGAGGATCCGCAAAGGGTTCTTTTCAAAACGCGATTTGCAGTCCTCGCAAAGCTCGTCATACCGCCCGGCAAGGTATTCGCGCAGCGCTTCCTGATACCGTCCCCGGCATTTCGGACAGCCGATGCTGTTCAGCTTGATCGTCAGGTCGTGCACGCCGATGGTTTCGAATAATTCCGAGGCAAGCGCGATCACTTCCGCGTCCGCCGAGGGCTGCGGCGCGCCGAACACCTCGACGCCGAACTGGTGATGCTCGCGGAGCCGTCCCGCCTGCGGACGTTCATAGCGGAAGACGGGGCAGTAAAGATAAAACATCTTGGTCGGCTGCGCTTCGGAAAACAGTCCGTTCTCAACGAACATCCGCACAGCCCCCGCCGTGCCTTCGGGCTTTAAGGTAATGCTGCGGTCGCCCTTATCGGTGAACGTGTACATTTCCTTCTGCACAATATCGGTCGTGCCGCCGACGCCGCGCAAAAACAGCTCCGTGTGCTCGATACACGGCGTGCGGGCTTCCAAAAGTCCGTACTTGCGAACGATGTTCCGTACAACCGATTCGAGATGCTGCCAGCGATAGCTTTCCTCGGGGAGAACGTCTTTGGTTCCTTTCGGTGCCTTATAAGCCATTCTTTTTCTCCTTCTTTCAAAAAATAGAACGCGGTCCTTCCATCATAGGGACGGAAGGTCCGCGGTGCCACCCTGTTTCGTGATTGCTCACGCTCTTAAATCCGTAACGCAGATCTGCGGCATGCCATTTCCGACATACGACTCCCGGTTGTCTTTCTCCGCCGGTTCCACACGCGCTTGCAGCCGATGGCGCGCTCTCTATGGAAGAACGGGGGCGGATACTCTTCCGATCCATGCCTTTCCTTGATTATATCGACCTGTCCCGCCTCTGTCAAGCACGTAACCCATTTTTTCTGCAAAAGCGACCCGGTTTTTTGGGAAAACAAATTGTCTGTGCAAACAAAAGATGATATACTGAATCAACAAATCGGAAGAAGGAGAAAGATTCATGCGTACTTTGACCCTCACAAGAAGGAAGAGCTTTATCGGAAGTCTCGGACGCTATTTCATCTATATCAAAGACCCGCAGGGCAGCGAATTCATCTGCGGAACTGCCTGTACAAAACTCGGCGCGCTGAAAAACGGCGAGACCGTTTCCTTTGAGATTCCGGACGGCGAATGCAGCGTCTATGTCGGGGCGGGATCGGTGAGCCGGGATTTCAACTGCGATCTGGCAATCGTGCCCGCCGGCAGTGAGAATGTTGCGTTGACCGGCGTTTCGCGTTTCAATCCCGTGAGCGGGAACCCGTTTCGTTTCGACGGCGAACCGTCCGAGCAGGCACAGCAGCTTCGGAAGCAAAGCCAAAAGAGAGCGTGGAACTTTCTGATTCCGATTCTGATCGGCAGCGCAATTGCCGGTCTGGTCGCAGGCGTCGCTGCGGGAACGGCAGCAGCAAAGAAACACGCTGCGCCCAAGGACTTCACCGTTCAAAATATGACGATCACGCTGAACGAGAACTTTTCCGTCGAGCAGATGGAAGGGTCGGAGGAATGGATCGCTTCGGATCACGTTGGCGTTTATACGGTCCGCGATGCGTTTGCGGAGTACGAAGGACTGGAGGACTGGACGCTCCGGGAGTATGCCGCGACCTGTTTTGCAGACGAGGAGGATCCGCATCCCGTGCTGCTTACGGATGGAAATCTGAGATATTACGCCTATGACGTCGATCTTGGCGACGAAGGATCGTATTCCTATACCGCATACGTCTTTAAGACGCAGGATGCGTTTTGGCTCGTGCAGTTTGTTACCGAAACGTCCGAAGCGAGCCGGTATGCATCTGACATTCGCGCTTGGGCGCAAAGCGTCGTCTTCGGAAACTGAAATTGTCTTTGTTTCAGGGAGCCGTTTTTTGCAGCGCAAAAGAGGAACGGCTCTTTTTTGATTGACAAGCGAAAGGATGGGTGGTATGATCCGTATAAAGCGTTATTCTTTCAAAAATATAACGTTATCACATTTTCAGAATAACGAAAGGGGAGATACCGCAATGAAACGGATTATGACTTTCCTGCTTTGCGCGCTGCTTTTGATCGGCTGCACGGCGCCTGCGGCACAGAAGGCCGAAGAGCCGGTCGAACTGGTTGTCTTTGCGGCGGCGTCGCTGACGGAAACGCTCGGCGAAATCGCAGGGCAGTACCGTTCGGTCGCGCCGAACGTAACGCTGACGTTCAATTTTGACTCGTCCGGGACGCTGAAAACGCAGATCGAAAACGGAGCGGACTGCGATCTGTTTCTGTCCGCCGCGCCGAAGCAGATGAACGCGCTGGATAAAACGGCGTCCGCCGAGGCGAATCCGGACGGGCTGGATTTCGTGCTTTCCGAAACGCGCGTGAATCTGCTCGAAAACAAGGTCGCGCTTGTTGTGCCGGAGGGCAATCCGAAGGGGATCGCGTCGTTTGACGATCTGATCGAACGGCTGAAGACCGGGGACGTCCTGCTGGGAATCGGCAACAGCGACGTGCCGGTCGGGCAGTACACGCAGAAGATTTTCGCGCATTACGGGCTCGACGAAGCGGCGGTCGCCGCCAATCTGACCTATGGAAGCAACGTCAAGGAAGTCACCTCGCAGGTTTCCGAAGCGGCGGTGGATTGCGGAATCATTTATGCGACCGACGCGTTCAGCGCAAATCTTTCGATCGTCGATACCGCGACGAAGGAGATGTGCGGACAGGTCATCTATCCTGCGGCGGTGCTGAACGTGACGAAGCACGAGGCCGA
Organism: uncultured Eubacteriales bacterium; assembly: GCA_902768795.1. Lineage (GTDB taxonomy): Bacteria > Bacillota > Clostridia > Christensenellales > CAG-138 > UBA3792. Next base: position 44,787 of record CACXMS010000014.1, on the reverse strand, counting down.
GGCAAAGGCATTTCTGGACTATCTCAAGGGACCGGAGGCGTCCGCGGTGTTTGCGTCCGTGGGCTTTTCCCCGCTTTCGTAATCGCACGGGATTCGCCCGCGCGGGCGAAGAGGATATTTGGGGATGGATTGGTTTCCTCTTTACAACTCGCTGCGGATTGCCCTGATTGCGACGGTCATCGTCTTCTTTCTGGGCATTTTTGCCGCACATTACATCGCACGGCTTCCGCGGGCGCTGAAGGGCGTTCTGGACGTCCTGCTGACGCTGCCGCTCGTGCTGCCGCCGACCGTCGTCGGCTACCTGCTGCTGCGGCTGTTCGGCCCGAAGCGTCCCGTGGGGATGCTGCTGGAGGCGTGGTTTCAACTGCGTCTGACGATGAACTGGCAGGGCGCGATCGTTGCGACGGCGGTTGTGATTTTTCCGCTGATGTACCGAACCGCGCGCGGCGCGTTCGAATCGTTTGATGAAACGCTGGCGGATGCGGCGCGAACGCTCGGCAAATCGAACGCATACGTATTCTGGCGCATCCGCCTGCCGGTCTGTCGGCAGGGGATTCTTGCGGGGACCGTGCTTGCGTTTGCGCGCGCGCTCGGCGAGTACGGCGCAACGAGCATGATTTCGGGCTATACGCCGGGCCGCACGGCAACGATCTCAACGACCGTTTATCAGCTTTGGCGTACAAACGACGATGCGCTTGCGTTTCGATGGGTCATGGTCAACGTGGCGATTTCCGCCGTGGTCCTGCTGGCGATGAATCTGCTCGAACGGCGGCAGCAGCGCCGCAAGCCGAACGGCGGGAGGGCATAGCCATGTCGGTATCGGTCAACATTCAAAAAAAGCTCGGCGCTTTTTTGCTCGACGTTTCGTTTGAAACGGAAGGAAACGCGCTGGGGCTGCTCGGCGCGTCGGGAAGCGGCAAAAGCGTTACGCTGCAATGCATCGCAGGAATTTTGCGGCCCGATGCGGGGCGCATCGTTCTGAACGGGCGGGTACTGTTTGACAGCGCGAAAAGAATCGACGTCCCGCCGCAAAAGCGCAACATCGGTTTTTTGTTTCAGCAGTATGCGCTGTTTCCGAACATGACGGTTTTCCGGAACATTCTGGCGGGCGTCCGGACGGGCAGCCGCGCCGAAAAGGAAGCGGTCGTTCGGAACGCGCTGCGTACGTTTCGCCTGGAGGAAGTCAGCCGGCAGTATCCGCATACGCTGTCCGGCGGTCAGCAGCAGCGCGTCGCGCTCGCGAGAATGCTGGTCGGCAAACCGGAGCTGCTGCTGCTGGACGAACCGTTTTCGGCGCTGGATGCGGATCTGAAACGGCGATTGGCGCTCGAACTGTCCGAAACGCTGGGACGGTATCGCGGCGACGTGCTGTTCGTTTCGCACGACCGTGACGAGGTGCGGCGCTTCTGCCCGAAGGTGTGCGTTCTGGACAACGGACGGTCCGAATCGGTTCGACCGACGGAACAGCTGCTGCTTGCGCCGGAGACCGTTGCGGACGCGCGGCTGGCGGGCTATGCAAACATTGCAAAAACAGAGCGCGCCGCATCGGGCGATGTGCGCGTTCCGAAATGGGGATTGACGTTTTCGCCTGCCGCGGCGGTGCCGGACGGAGCGTGGATCTGCTTTCCGGAATCCGCTGTGCAGGTCTTCCCGGATGAGCGGCCGGGAACGATTTGGGTTTCCTTTTTGGAGGAAGTGTTTGAGAGCGGACGGCGGCTGTGTCTTTATACGGCGGACGGCTCGGATCCTCTGGAGCCGATCGCAGCGCTTTGCCCGCAGGAGCCGGAAAAAACGAAAAACCGGTCTTTTTGGCTCAAAATTGACGAAAAAGCCGTCATTGTTCTGAACGACCCGACGCATGCAGACATTGATTTTCCGAAATTCTTACACAAAAAAAGAGAAGACATGATATAATGTCTATATCCAATCCGATTTTGTGTTTGTACGGAGGAGAATCCTTGCTATGAGAAAGGCTGACGGCATTTTCTTTGATCTCGGCGGAACGCTGCGAATCGAAATCAAAGATACAGCGTATCAGGACGAGGCCAAAAGAGAGCTTCACCGTTTGCTTCACCCCAATGCAGATGTAGAAACCTTTTACAGCCAGTTGAACACCCGGTTTTCCATCTATAAATCGTGGGCGGTCAATACGCGGCGGGAAGTCGGAGACGCTGTTCTGTGGGGGCTGTTTTTGCAGCCGGAACTGGACGAGGCGTTTGTGAAGGAGCATTGCCACGAATTGACCTATCTGTTCCGCAAGACCCGCGGCCGCCGCAAGACCGTTCCGAACGGTGTGGAGGTTCTCCGGACGCTTAAGGCACGCGGATATCGGCTCGGCATTTTAAGCAACCTGATCGGCGAGGATTACGAGGTCAGACAATGGATCCGGAACGAAAAGCTGGAAGGCGTGTTTGAAACGATTGTGCTGTCCTCGGTGTGCGGACTGAGAAAACCGGGCGACGCGATTTACCGTCTTGCGTGCGACGATATGGGCCTTGAACCGGCTCGCTGTGCGTCCGTTGCGGACAATCTTGACAGCGATATTCCGGGCGCATGGAAAGCCGGGATCGGCGTGAACATCCTGTTTCATTCTCCGGAGCAGCGGCACATTGTTCCGATCACCGACGCCAACCGCCCCGATTATGAGATCCGGGATTTCCGCGAATTGCTAACAATCTTTGAAGCATAAATGCTTCCTTCCTGCAGAAACGGCAAGCCGATTGCCGTTTCTTTTTCGTATAGAAACCGGGATTTGTTCGCATACTACCGAAAAAAGGAGAGACAGGATGGAATACGGAACACAGACGATCGGTTGTCAGGTTACAAGCTGCATTTTTTATACGGACGGAAATCATTGCCGGCTGAACAGCATCGTTGTCCGGCCGACGCACCGCAGCTACGCGGGGACGGCGGGAGAGAGCTTCTGCGGCAATTACGCCCCGCGCATGGGATAAAAAGGACCGCTTAAAAAGTCCTGTGCTTTTGGGACTTTTCAAGCGGCCCGGTTTGTTTTTATTCTGTTTTTTGCGGTTGAAGCGTCCAGACGGGGAGCTTTCCTTCCAGAATGTCCGGAATGGTCACGCTGGAAAAATACGCTGCAATCATTTCCTGCGTGACAGCATAATAGCGTTGAACGGCTTGCTGCTTTTCGGCAAACCCCGGCGGATGGAAAGGAAGCGGATTGATATGAATCGTATCATCCGTGCAAAGAATCACATCCAAAAATGTGATGGAAGACAGAGGACGGGCGAGGGAATAACCGCCTTTTGCACCCTGATCGGAGCGTACAAGACCGCCCTGTTTGAGTCGGCGAAGAATCTTGCGGGTGTGTTCGTCGCTGCTGATTCCCGTATATTCGCACACCTTTTGGGAGGTACTGACGCCAGTATTTTGGGAAAGATACATAAGGCAGCGGATCGCATAATCGGTTGTCATCGATAATCGCATTTTCTCCTCCTGAAGGTCGGTTTCGTTTTTTAATGAATGGGTTTTCCTGCCGATAATACAACTTTATTTGTATCCTATCATTTTTCCGGAATTTTGTCAACCGATGAAAAATAACGGCGAAACGGACAGAAAAAACGCCGTTAAGATTCTCTTTCGAGTTTCTTAACGGCGATTTTGTGTCAAACCGGATTATTCGGCGTGCGGAAACTCGAAGATGACGGCTTCGAACGGACGCAGGCTGTAGGTCAGGCGATACGGATATCCGTCGCACTCGGCCTCGGTTGCCGAAAGCGGGGGAACCTCGTTGCCGTCGGCAGATCCGCCGCCGCCGGGCAGACTGTCGAACGTGCTGAACGCGCGCTTATAGAGACCCGGTTCGGGAACGCCTACGGCGTAATCGATATACGTGCTCGGGGAGAAGCTGCAGACGACAAGCACCGCGCCGTCGTAGTTCCACGGATTGCGGCGGATGAAGCTGACCAGGTTGCGGTCCGCGTCGCCGCGGTTGACCCACTGGAACGTGGAAGGATCTTTCGCGTCGGTGTACAGGCACGGATACTTGCGGTAGATCTCGAGCAGGTTGCGGACGCACTGCAGCACGTCGCGGTGACCAAAATCGCTTGCAAGACCCCAGTCCAGAGAACGCGCTTCGGACCATTCGCGCTCCTGCGCGAACTCCTGGCCCATGAACAGCAGCTTCTTGCCGGGGTGCGTGAACTGATACGTATAGAACGACTTCAGACCGCCGAGCCGCGCGGGTTTATCGCCGGGCGCCTTTTCGACCATCGAGTGCTTCAGATGCACGACCTCGTCATGGCTGAGCACGAGAATGAAGTTTTCGTTGAACGCATAGTCGGCGGTGTGCGTCAGCGTGTTGTGATGCCATTTGCGGAAAATCGGATCGACTTCAAGATACCGGAGGGAATCGTTCATCCATCCCATGTTCCATTTGAACGTAAAGCCGATGCCGTCCCAGCGAACGTCGCCCGTGATGCCCTGCAGCTCGGAGGAATCCTCCGCGATCATATACGCGTTGGTCTGGCCGCAGATCGCGTAGTTGGCCTGCTGCAGGAACGCTTTGCTCTCGAGGTTGATGTCGCCGCCGTACATATTCGGACGCCATTCGGCGCGGCCGAAGCTCGCGTACAGCATTGCGGCGACCGCGTCGACGCGCAGCGCGTCGATATGGAACTCGCGTACCCAGTAGAACGCGCTCGAAATCAGGAACGAACGCACCTCGGGCTTGCCGTGATCGAAGGCCTTCGTGCCCCATTGCGGGTATTCGGCGCGGAGCGGGTCGCCGGATTCAAACAGCGGCGTGCCGTCGAACGATTCGAGACCGAACGGATCCTTCGGGAAATGCGCGGGAACCCAGTCCAGAATGACCGCGATGCCGCTTTGGTGCATCTTGTCGACAAAGTAACGGAAGTCGTCCGGCGTGCCGTAGCGCGAGGTGGGGGAATAGAAACCGGTCACCTGATAGCCCCAGGAGCCGTCGAACGGATGCTCGCAGATGCCGATCAGCTCAACATGCGTAAAGCCCATCCAGTTGACGTATTCGGAAAGCTCGTCTGCCAGCTCGCGGTAGTTCATAAAGCCGGAGAAGTCCCAATCGCCGCGGAAATTCTTCTTCCACGAGCCGAGATGCACCTCGTAGATCGCGATCGGCTGATTGAGTACCTTCGTATTGTCCTGCTTGGCGAGAAAATCCGCGTCGTGCCAGGTATAGGTGTCGAGACGGCTGACGATGGAAGCGCTGTCGGGCCGCAGCTCGGAACGGAACCCGAACGGATCGGACTTATAGCGGCGAATGCCGTCCGCGCCGTCGACGACGTAGCGATACGCGTCGCCGTCATGCACGTTTGCGACGAAGACTTCCCATACGGTCGGGTCGAATTCCGCGCGGTGCATCGGGATCATATTCTCCCAGCGTGTTGCGGCGGTTACCACATAGACCTGCTTGGCGTTGGGCGCCCAGACGTTGAACCAGGTTCCGTCCACGCCTTCGGCGTTGCCGGGGTGCGCGCCGAGCTTTTTGTAAGCCGAGTAATCCGTTCCCTGATGAAACAGAAAACTGTCAAAGTCCGAAAGGACAGGGCGATTTTCATCTGCCATTGAATTCGATCCTCCATTGTGTTTGTCCGATTGATTTCGGCATCTGTTATTATAACATACTCTGCCGGATATTTCCACTACTTTTTACAAAAGAACGAATGATTCGGCGGATGTATGAACGGGACGGGGAGGGGCCATACTGTCCGTATGAATCCGTTTCGTTTTGATGAACCGTATCAAAGGTTTGAGCTTTTGGAAACCGAGCGCGGCACGCCCGACGCGCCGAAGCAGACGAATGATCCGCCCGATCCGATCCCGAAGGAAATTCCGCAGCGCCTTTCGGAAACGGAGACGCTTTTGAAGAAGACGTTCTGCGGCGCGGAGAACAGCGATCTGATTCTTCGTCCGTTCCGGATCGGAAATAAGGTCGAGGCGCTCGCAGCGTTTCTGAACGGCATGGCGGACGCGGACCGCATCGGGCGGTTTTTGCTGGGACCGGCGCAAAAAGCGACGCTGGATCCGCTTGCGCTTCGCACGCCGGAGGAACTGCAAAAAGCGGTGTTTCCGCTCGACGAGTCGAAGTGCTCGGACGCGTTCGATGCGGCGGTCGCGGCGATCACCGAAGGACAGACCGCGGTTTTTTTGGCGGGCGAGCGCGCCTGTCTGCTGTTCGATACGCGCGGATACGTTTCGCGCAGCGTTTCCGAGCCGATCAACGAAACCGTTGTGCTCGGCGCGCACGAGGCGTTTACGGAGAACCTTCGGACGAATATCACGCTGGTAAGGCGCATCCTGCGAACGCCGCGCTTTGTCGCGTCGCTCCTGCCTTCGGGCGGGAAAAACGGCGTGCGGCTTGCGCTGCTGTATCTGGACGGCGTAACGAACCGCCGCCTTCTTGCCGAGATCCGAAAGCGTCTGGCCGCCGTTGACGCGGACGCCGTGCTGAGCGTCGGCATGCTGGAGCAGCAGATAGAGGACTATTCGTGGCTGCCGCTTCCGCAGACGCTGAAAACGGAACGGCCGGATCGCGTTGCGGCCTCGCTGCTGAACGGAAAAGCGGCGGTTCTGCTGGAGGGCAGTCCGATCGCCATCGTTTTGCCGGCGACGCTCGGCCTTCTGTTTTCGAGCGCGGAGGATGCCGCGGCGCGCCGGCCGGTCGGAACGCTGCTGCGCGCGGTGCGTGCGGCGGGCGCCGTCGTTTCGGTCTGGATGCCGGCCTATTTTCTGGCGCTGACCGAGCATCATGCGGGACAGCTCTCGGGCGAGGTGCTCTCGGTCGTGCTTTCGAGCCATGTTATGGTGTTTTTGCCGCTTCCGGTCGAAATGATCTTTCTGCTGCTGGTCTTCCAGCTTGTCCGGGAAGCGGGCGTGCGCGTTCCGGGCGTTGTCGGCCACGCGATCGGCATCATCGGCGGCTTGCTGCTCGGACAGGCGGCGGTTGCCGCGCATCTTGTCTCGACGGTCGTACTGATCATTGTCGCGCTGTCCGGTCTCGGCAACTTCACGATCCCCGATTACAGCACGCAGCTTTGCGTCGCGTATTACCGCGTCGCACTGTGTGTTGCGGCGACGTTCGGGGGATTCCTCGGCATCGGCGGCATGACGCTGCTTTCGATCGCGCTGCTTGCTTCGGCCAAATCGTTCGGCGTACCGATGCTCGCGCCGTTTGCGCCCGCTGCGCGGCCTGTGCGGCCGTTTCTGATTCGCCGCAATCCGCTGCGCCGCGCGCCGGACGATATCGCAAACGCGGAGGGGCGGCTGTGAACGATCGGCTCGGGCGGTTCGGACGCCGCGAGCTTACGGCGCTCACGGCGATCTGCACGTTGATTTTCGGCTGCTTTTCGACGGAGGAATCCGGAATCTTTGACACGGGAAACCGGCTGCATTTCGCAACGCTGATCGCGCTTTTCGTCTCTGTCACGGTGCTGCGGCTGGCCGCAAACGCGTTGGAACGCGCGGGCGCGGATTCCCTCGGCGGACGTCTTGCACTTTTTCCGAAGCCGGTTTGCGGCGCGGCATGCGTCTTCGGCGTGAGCGCGCTGCTGCTTGGCGCGACGCTGCCCGGAATGCGATTCATTCGCGCGATGACGGATTTCATTTATGTCGAGGCGGAGCCGGCGCGCATCGCGCTGTATTGCGTTCCCTGCCTTGCGGCGCTTTCCATGCTCGGCATGGAAACGCTGACGCGGACGGCTCGGGTGCTGCTGCCGCTCACGCTTGCGGCGGCGGTGTTCGGACTCGGCTCGGATGTGCCGCTTTACCGGTTTTATCGACTGTATCCGCTGCTTTCCGACGGAATGCGGCTTGTGCAGCAGAGCGCGGTGTCGCTGCTGCGATTTCTTCCCGTTGTACTGCTGCTTCTGAGCTGCGCGCGCGGCGCGCAGGGCTGGCGGAATGTTCGCCGCGCGGGAACGGTCGGGATGCTGCTCGGCGGCGCGCTGACCGTCGTTGCCGAGCTGTGCCTCGGAATGTCTTATCGGTATACGGAACTGAGGGAGCTTTCCGCGCCGCTGTATCGCCTGATGCTGGAAATCGATACGGACAACGCATCCGTGCGGCTCGACCGCGTCGTGCTGTTCGTCTGGACGATGGCGGCGCTGTTCGCTTCGGCATGCGCCGTTTACGGCGCGGCGCTTTTGACGGTGGAATGCTTCTCCCTGCGTGACGTCCGACCGTTTGCGATGCTGTTTGCGGCTGCGGTCGTGACCGCGGCGCTTGTATTGCGCGAAGCGGACGATCTCGGCCGGAAGCTGCCGTATCTGCGTCCGGCCGGCTGTGCGGCGGCGCTGATTCCGCTGGCGGCGCTGTTGATGAGAAGGAGAAATTCATGCAAAAGAGAATAGCGCCGTTGCTGCTGTGCCTGCTTCTGACCGGATGCCTGAGCCGCGGCGATGTGGCGGACAACACGTATGTGCTGAGCTTCGGCATTGAGCGCGGAGACACGTTCGCCTATCGGATCGTGCTGCTTGCCGCCATGCCGGAAGCGGGCGCGGAGGAAGGCGCCTCGATGAAGACGGAGGTTCTTTCGGCGGAGGCGCGAACGCTGTTTGAAGCGATCGAAACCGTCAACGCAGGGCTGCCGCTGACGCTGCGGTTTTCACGAACGTCGCTGATCCTGCTGTCCGAGCCGCTTGCGCGGGAGGGGGAGATCAAAGAACTGCTCGATTTTTCGCTCGGCGCGCTGGACATCCATTCCAATGTCCGGATCATGGTGGCGGACGGGCCGCTGCGGGACGTCTATGAAGGGCTGAAAAGCGACGCCGACCCGTCGTTTTCCAAGACGATGAAAAACATCGGTACGCTTGCGGAGCAGTCCGGCACGCTGATCGATGCGCGCTGCCGCACCGTTCGGGAGGCGCTCGGTTCCGAGACGTTTGATCTCGTTTTGCCGTATCTCGGTGTGAACGGATCCGATCCGAAACCGGATATCGTCGTCGGCGAGGTTTATCCGATGCTTGGGGGCGCGCTTGCGGAGGAGACCGCGCGCGGGACGACCGTCATCGGAAGCGCCGTTTTCGACGGCGCGCGGATGGTCGGAACGCTTTCGGGCCGTCATACGCTTCTGTGCGGCATGGTGCGCGGCGAGTTTTCGGAAGGCGGCCTGACCTTTTATGAACCGTCGGTGGGAACGCTTTCGGTTCGGGTGCGGAAAAGAAAACGCCCGTCCGTTTCGGTCGGAAACGGGAAGGCGACCGTCACCGTCTATCTCGACGTCACGCCGGAATATCCGCTGTCCGCGATTGCTTCTTCGGACGCGTTGGAGCCGTTTTTGAAGGAACGGATCCGAAAGGAACTGGAGGATACGTTTGCCGCGCTGCAAAAGAGGAATGCCGACGCAATGCTGCTTGGCACGCGGGAACTGCTGAATTATCCGTTCGGCGGCGAAGAAGAGTGGAAAGAACGGTACCGTTCTTTGGAAGCGTCGTTTGATGTGCAGGTGCGGCTGCTGCATCCGGGAGGCGCGTCGTGATCGGGCTGACGCTGTGCAATGCTTTGGCGCTGTTCTACGGAACGGCCTATCTGGTGCATTCGATCCGAACCCGCCGGATTGCCGCGGCAGTCTGCGTCACGGCGGCGGCAGCGGTGCTGATCGGTCTGACCGCGATGCTGTTTGTTCTTCGGGCCGCTTGAAAAATGCTTTACTTTTTTCGCCCAAAACGGTATGATAAGACCAGCGAAGCAATTTGCGGATTCTTGTTGCAGCGGAGGCGAAAATGACATATTTATCCGATATCGAGATTGCACAGCAAACCCAAATGCTGCCGATCGGAGCGGTGGCGGCCCGCGCAGGCATCGACGAAGCGTATCTCGAACCGTACGGACGCTATAAGGCCAAGGTCGATCCGGCGCTTCTGAAGGAGCCGGGACGCAGGGACGGGAAGCTGATTCTTGTGACGGCAATCACGCCGACGCCTGCGGGCGAGGGAAAAACGACGACGACGATCGGCCTTGCCGACGGGCTTGCCCGCATCGGAAAGCGCGTTACGGTCGCGCTTCGGGAACCGTCGCTCGGGCCGGTATTCGGCGTCAAAGGCGGCGCGGCGGGCGGCGGATACGCGCAGGTCGTGCCGATGGAGGACATCAATCTGCATTTCACGGGCGATTTTCACGCGATCGGCGCGGCGAACAATCTGCTTGCCGCAATGCTGGACAACCACATTCAGCAGGGCAATGCGCTCGGGATCGACGTGAGAAAGATCACCTGGAAGCGCTGCGTCGATATGAACGACCGGCAGCTTCGGAACATAGTCGACGGGCTCGGCGGAAAGGCGAACGGCGTGCCGCGTGAGGACGGGTTCGATATCACGGTTGCGAGCGAAATCATGGCGGTCTTCTGCCTTGCTTCGTCGGTCTCGGATCTCAAGGAACGCCTGGGACGCATCATCGTCGGCTATACCTATGACGACCGCCCCGTGACTGCGGGCGACCTGAAGGCCGTGGGCGCGATGACCGCGCTTTTGAAGGACGCGCTCAAACCGAACCTTGTGCAGACGCTCGAGGGCACGCCGGCGTTCGTGCACGGCGGGCCGTTTGCGAACATCGCGCACGGGTGCAACTCCGTGATGGCGACGCGCATGGCCCTGAAGCTCGGCGATTATACCGTTACGGAGGCGGGATTCGGCGCCGATCTCGGCGCGGAGAAGTTTCTCGACATCAAGTGCCGCATGGCAGGTCTCGTTCCGGACGCGGTCGTCGTCGTGGCGACGGTGCGCGCGCTGAAAATGCACGGCGGACTCGATAAAAAACAGCTTGCTTCGGAGGATCTTGCCGCGCTCGAACGCGGTATTCCGAACCTTTTGCGCCACGTTTCCAACATGCGGAACGTGTACCGTCTGCCGTGCGTCGTCGCGGTGAATCGGTTCCCGACCGATACCGACGCGGAGATTTCGTTCATCATCGAAAAATGCCGCGCGCTCGGCGTGAATACGGTTCTGTCCACGGTCTGGGCCGAGGGCGGCAAGGGCGGCGAGGCGCTCGCGCGGGAGGTCGTTCGCCTGTGCGAAGAAGAACAGGGCGATTTCCGATTCTCCTATGAACTGAACGGCAGCATTGAGGACAAGATCGATGCGATCGTTCGGAAGATCTACGGCGGCGACGGCATTACGGTCCTGCCCAACGCAAAGAAGCAGATCGAACGGCTTTCCGGGCTTGGCTTCGATCGGCTGCCGGTCTGCATTGCCAAAACACAGTACAGCTTTTCGGACGATCCGCAGCTGCTCGGCGCGCCGGAGCATTTCACGGTCACGGTCAAAAATGTCAAAGTCTCCGCAGGCGCGGGATTTGTCGTTGCTCTGACCGGCGATATCATGACGATGCCGGGGCTTCCGAAGGTCCCGGCGGCCGAGAAGATCGACGTCGATGAAAACGGCAGGATCTCCGGCCTGTTTTGAGGGAAGCGCATGTTTGTTTACCGCAGGATCGCACAGTATCACGAAACGGATCAGATGGGAATTATCCATCATTCAAACTACGTGAAGTGGATGGAGGAGGCACGAATCGCCTTCCTGGAAAACGTAGGAATGCCGTATCGCGCGATGGAGGAGAACGGGCTCGTTTCGCCCGTGGTCGCCGTTTCCGTTTCGTACAAAAGCCCGGTCCGATTCTCCGACGAAGTGGAGATCGCGGTGCGCCTTTCGGCGTACTCGGGCGTCCGGCTCTCGTTTCAGTATACCTTCACAAACCGCACGACGGGAGCGGTTGCCGCTGCGGCGACCTCCGAGCATTGCTTTTTGAAGGACGGCCGCGTCGTTTCCGTACGGAAAAGCTTTCCCGAAACCGACGCGCATCTGAACCGTCTGCTTTCCCGGGATACGGAATCCGTTTAACAAAAAAGCGCCCCGAACAAAACTGTTCGGAGCGCTTCATTTTTGGAGTCAGATCAATCCTTTGTCAGCAGCGTCTGATCGTTTTCGAGCGTGTACCCCGCGACGGCGGCAAACCGCTCCATCAGATCGCGCTTGGTCAGCTTTCGCTTTTCCTCGCCTTCAATGTCGAGAATGATGCGGCCTTCGTCCATCATGATCAGCCGGTTTCCGTGCCGGATTGCGTCGGTCATGTTGTGGGTGATCATCAGCGCGGTCAGCCCGTTTTCGGCAATGATGCGATCGGACAGTTCCAGCACCTTGGCGGCGGTGACCGGATCGAGCGCGGCGGTGTGTTCGTCGAGCAGCAGCAGCTTCGGCTTTTTGAGCGAAGCCATCAGAAGCGTCAGCGCCTGCCGTTGTCCGCCGGAAAGCAGCCCGACCTTTACGGTCATACGGTCTTCCAGCCCGAGGCCGAGAATCTTCAGCCGTTCGCGGTATTCTTCGCGTTCTTTTTTCGTAACGCCCCACCGGAGTCCGCGATGCTGTCCGCGCCGCAGCGCGAGCGCAAGGTTTTCTTCAATCTGCATGTTCGGCGCGGTGCCGAGGATCGGATCCTGAAAGACCCGGCCGATGTAGACGGCGCGCTTGTGTTCGGGCAGCGGCGTCACATTTTTACCGTCGAGCAGAATGCGCCCCTGATCTACGGGCCAGACGCCCGCGACTGCGTTCAGAAGCGTCGATTTTCCGGCGCCGTTTCCGCCGATCACGGTGACAAAGTCGCACGGATTGAGGTGCAGCGAAAGATCGATGAGCGCTTTTTTCTCGTTGATCGTGCCGGGGTTGAACGTCTTATAGAGATGCTGAATGTCAAGCATGAGGCACCTCCCGCCGCGCGCTCTTATGGAACGACGTCTTGGCCTTGTCGCGGAAATACGGGACGGCAAGGAAGATTGCCACGATGATCGCCGTGAACAGCTTCAGATCGTTCGAATCGAGCTTAAGCCAAAGCACGATGACCATGACGAGGGTATAGAGCACGCCGCCGATGGCGACAAAGGACAGCGCGCCGAAGAAATTCAAATGCTTGCCGAGCAGCGCTCTGCCGATGACTTCGCCGATGATCACGGCGGCCAGACCGATGACGATCGCGCCGCGTCCCATGTTGATGTCCGCAAAGCCCTGATACTGCGCCATCAGCCCTCCTGCGAGCGCCACGATGCCGTTTGACAGCGCAAGACCGAGCACTTTCATGTTGTCGATGCTGATGCCGAGCGCGCGCGCAAGCGCGGGATTGTTTCCGGTTGCGCGAAGCGCGGACCCCTGTTCGGTGCCGAAGTACCAGTACATCAGCGCGATTACGACGAATACGATGGCGGCGCCGATCAGGATCGCCTGCGGGATGTACCGCGAAGTGAGAAGAAGATGGTTTTTATCGGGGTTGAGCGCTTTGTTGGCGGACATGCCCATGATGTGCAGGTTGATCGAGTACAGCGCATATTGCGTCAGAATACCGGAAAGGATTGCGGGAATGCCGAGTTTCGTATGCAAAAGACCGGTAACAAGCCCTGCCGCGCAGCCGACGACAAGCGCAACGAGAAGCGCAGCCCAGGCCGGCCAGCCGGCCAGAATCAGCATAGCCGCACAGGCGCCGCCGGTCGTGAACGAACCGTCCACGGTGAGGTCGGCGACGTCAAGCAGGCGAAAGCTGATGTAAATGCCGAGCGCCATCAGGCCCCAGATCAGGCCCTGGGCGACGCCGCCCGGCATATTTTTCAGAAGCTTCAGAAAACTGAGCGAAGCGAAATACGCTTCCATATACAACGTTCTCCTTCCGTGAGGTTCGCGGGGACTCAGCCGATCGGTTTGTAGCCCTCGGGAACGGTAATGCCGATGGCTTCACAGTTGGCGGCGTTGTAAAGGCGTCCGAAGGGCGCGTACTGGATTTCCATTTCGCCGGGGTTCTTGCCGTTCACGAGGATCTCATACGCCATTTCGCCGGTCACGCGGCCGAGCTCGTAGTACGAGATCGAGAGCGTCGCAATGCCGCAATGCGTGCAGATGGATTCTTCGCCCGCGAGGATCGGCGTCTTGGACGTATTCGCGATGTTGTTGATCAGCTCCGCGTTGGCGGCGGCGGTGTTGTCGGTCGGAACATAGATGACGTCGCACTCGTCGCAGGCGGTCTGCGTGACGGCGGCGAGATCGTTCGAATCCGCGAACGTGTACTCGGTGACGGTGTAGCCCATTTCGGCGGCAACAGCGCCGTAAGCGGCGGACTGTACGCGGGAATTCGCTTCAGCGGAGCAGAAGAGAATGCCGAGATTCTTGGCGTCGGGGAAGAGCTCCTTGAGAATCTTCGCCTGCTCCTCCTCGGGAACACGGTCGGACGTGCCGGAGATGTTCGTGCCGCTTGTGCCGGCAAAGTTGTCAAGCCCGAGCGCCGCGCCGTAATCGGTCACGGAAGTGCCGAGAACGGGGATCGTGTTCGTGGCCGCCTGCGCCGCCTGCAGAGCGGGCGTCGCGTTGGCGAGGATCAGGTCGACTTCGTCGCCGACAAACTGATTGCAGATCACAGCGCACGTCGAAGGATCGCCGGATCCGTTCTGCTCAACGAAGGTGACCTTGTCGCCGAGCTTTTCGGTCAGAACATCGCGGAAGCCCTTGGTGGCTGCATCGAGCGCGTCATGCTGCACAAGCTGGCAGATGCCGACGGTGTAAGTATCCTTCTTCGCTTCGGGGGCGGCGCCGGAACAGCCGACACACGCGACGGCGAGAATTGCCGCGATTGCGGCGACCAGGATGCGATGGGAAAGTTTCATAACGATTCTCCTTTTTTCTGTTGAATTTGGTATGAAAAAAGCCGCACAGCCATTTGTGCGGCGGGTAGCCCTTCTCGGTACCGGTTTATAACACAAACAGCCGCTTTTTTACTTTCTAAAGCAGTAATAATAGCCGTATGCAAATGCAAACCGATTCGACGTCATACCGTTCCTCTTTTTACGATGTAATGGTACTGTATCATGTCGTTTCCCGAAAGTCAACCCTTTTTCCTTATTTTATATATTTTATACGATATTTCACGGCTTCGGCCGCCATAAAGACGGGGATCGGGGAAAGAGCAGGATTTTGTTCGACGAAACAGAAAATGACATCTTCCAAAACTTGCCGGCGTATGTTATAATTTTATATATGGGATCGGAAGACTGCACATTTGAACGATTGACGGAGCACAACATTCTTGCGCTTGCTCCGTATTTTTCACGGCATGCGTACGGAATCTGCGACAACACGATCGGCGCCGTTTATCAATGGCGCGATATCTACGTTTCTTATTTTGCCGAGACGGAGGGATGCCTTTGCATCCGTGCAAATTACGGCGACTGCGGCGCATGCTATACCGTGCCGATCGGCCGCGGGGATATGGACCGCGCCTTTATGCGAATCGAATGTGACGCAAAGCAAAACGGGCTTAAACTGCGGTTTTGCGTCGTGCCGGGGGAAGCGCTTCCGCTGCTGACCGCCCGGTACGGCGATCGCGCGCATGCCGAGAGCATCCGGGATTGGGCGGATTATCTGTACGACGCCGAGGCGTTTCGCACCTACGCGGGCAGGGCGCTGCATACGCAGAAAAATCATGTGAACCGCTTTCGGCGCGAGCACCCCGACGCAAAATGCCGGCTGGTCGAAACGCCGGCGCTCGAGCAGGCGACGCTGTCGTTTTTGGAGGAATATGCGGCGCAGCATCCGGAGAGTTCCGCACTCGAGCGAAATGAGCTGCGCGGTGCGCGTGAACTGCTGCTTTGCCGCGAGCGGCTCGGTCAGACGGCCGCGGTGCTGACGGAAAACGAAACGGTTCTTGCGCTGTCGGTCGGGGAGGTCAAGGGCGATACGCTATACGTCCATGTCGAAAAGGCGCGGCTCGATATCGCCGGGGCATATCCGGCAATGGCGCAGGCGTTCGTAACCTGTTTTCCCGCTGTGCAAACGGTCAACCGGGAGGACGACGGCGGCGATGCGGGTCTTCGCTATTCGAAGACGCAGTACAAACCGAAGAAATTGTTGGAGAAATATCTCGTTACAATAGAATAACTCTGGAGGATTATCAGCATGAAAAAACCGATTCTTCTGATCATGGCGGCGGGCATGGGAAGCCGCTTCGGCGGACTGAAGCAGATCGAACCGATCGACGACCAGGGACACGTCATCATCGACTACTCAATTTTTGACGCGAAGCGTGCGGGCTTTGAAAAGATCGTCTGCATCATCAAGCCCGAAATCGAAGCCGATTTCGAGGAGCGCATCGGCAGGCGCATCCGCCCGTTTGTGAACCTCGTGTATGCGTATCAGACGCCCGATAAACTGCCGGCGGGATACGGCATCCCCGAGGGCCGCGTCAAGCCCTGGGGCACCGCGCATGCGATCCTTTGCGCCAAGGATGAGCTGGACGCGCCGTTTGCCGTGCTGAACGCCGACGATTTCTACGGCGCGGATGCGTTCCGCAAGATCTACGGGTATCTGGCTCAGGAGCGCGATCCGGGCGATAACGCAATGGTCGCTTACGAGCTCGGCAACACGCTGTCGGATTACGGTTCCGTCGCGCGCGGTGTGTGCGAGGTCGGGGAAGACGGGAAACTGAAGACGCTGACCGAGCGGCTGAAGATCGTCAAGCAGGGCGACGCCGCGGCGTTCACCGAGGACGACGGCGCAACCTGGGAGCCGCTCGCGTTCGATACGCCGGTTTCGATGAACCTGTTCGGACTGCAGCCGATGGTGCTCGACGAATTTGAGAAGCGGTTCCCCGCATGGCTCGACGAGAATCTTCCGAAGAATCCGCTCAAGTGCGAGTATCTTCTGCCGCGGATCCTCGACGACATGATGCGCGAGGGGTTGATCACGATCGAGATGCTCACGACAAGCGCGCGCTGGCACGGCGTCACCAATCGCCCGGATCTTCCGATCCTGCAGGCCGCGATCAAAAAAATGCAGGACGACGGCGTCTATCCCGTCGAACTCTGGAAATAATTTGAGAAGCGAACGGCTGTGAGAAAATCTTTTCTCGCAGCCGTTGCCTGTCGAATACGGGGACAGACCGATTTTTGACGGTTGGCTGCCTCTGCTGCGGATCTGCAACAGAAGGAACCAAACATCGGAAGCATCCTGAGAAAACTCTTTTTGCAAAAAAATAAAAAACACCTTGCGTAAGGTATTGCTCGTTACGCAGCGTCATGCGGTAAGATGCACGGTGAAAGGAGGCGAACGCTATGTCCAAATACACGACGGGAGAGCTTGCGAAACTCTGCGGCGTTACGGTCCGGACCGTTCAGTATTATGATGCCAGAGGCATCCTGATTCCGAGCGAGCTTTCCGAAGGCGGAAGGCGGCTCTATTCGGAAGACGATCTGAAGCGTATGAAGATTATCTGCTTTCTTCGGGAACTGGATCTTCCGATCGACGCTGTTTCACAGATCCTGAACGAAGAACATCCCGAAAAGGTGATCTCTCTGCTGATCGGGCAGCAGGAGGATATCCTTTTGAAGGAAATTTCCGATAAACAGGAAAAGCTGGAAAAGCTGCGCGAACTGAAAAACGGACTGAAAAACCGGGCGTCATTCTCCCTCGAATCCATCGGGGACATAGCCGTTATCATGGAAGGCAAGAAGAAGCTGAAAAAGATGCGCTGGATGATGGTTCTGACCGGACTCCCCGTTGCCGCGCTGCAATGGGTTGCGATCATTTTGTGGATCGTCAAAGGCGTCTGGTGGCCGTTTGTCTTTTGGGTGCCGGCGGCGGTTTTCTGGGGAATCGCGGTCAGCCGGTACTACTTCAATCATGTGAAATACATCTGCCCGGAATGCCATGAGGTGTTCAAGCCGACTTTGAAGGAGGCCTTTTGGGCAAATCATACCCCAACGACCCGCAAGCTGACCTGTACGGCCTGCGGCCACAAAGGATTCTGCGTGGAGGTCTGGGGAGACGGCGAAAAATGAAAGAAGAATCCGCGCCTGTCAGGACTATGCCGGCAGAAACAGGGCGCGGATCGCTTCGGAAATATCCGAAACGCGGATCGCGGTAAAATCGCCCTGTGTGAATTTGCTGCGCGCCGGCAAAAGGAGCGTCGAATAGCCGAGCCGCACAGCTTCGCGGATGCGCGTTTCGAGCTGGGAAACGGGGCGCACTTCGCCGGTCAGTCCGACTTCGCCGATCAGCACGGTCTTTTCGGGCAGCGGCTTTTCAAGCACGGAAGAGGCGAGACACATCGCGGTCGCAAGATCCGCGCCGCGGTCCAGCACGCGAAGACTCCCGGCGACGTCGCAGTAAACGTCCTTGTCGGACATCTTCAGCCGCGCCTTGCGCTCCAGCACCGCAAGAAGCAGGTTCACACGGTTGCTGTCAAGCCCGATCGCCGTCCGGCGCGGCGCGCCGAACGCGTTCGGACACAGCAGACTCTGCACCTCGCACAGCAGCGGCCGCGACCCTTCGAGCACGCAGGTGACGGCGCAGCCCGTGGCGTTTTTGCCGGAAACGAACAGCGCCGACGGATCGGAGACCTCGCGCATTCCGTTATCGCACATTTCAAATACGCCGAGCTCGTTCGTGGAGCCGAAGCGATTCTTCACGGCGCGCAGAAGGCGCAGCCCTTCATGGCGTTCCCCCTCGAAATACAGCACCGTGTCCACGATGTGCTCCAGCACGCGCGGCCCGGCGATCGCGCCGTCCTTGGTGACATGTCCGACGATCAGCACGACCGTTCCGGTTTCCTTGGCGTAGCGGGTCAGCACGGCGGTTACGGCGCGCACCTGCGAAACGCTGCCCGCGGCGCTCTCGGCCGTTTCGGACTGCATTGTCTGCACGGAGTCGACGATCAGAACGGACGCCCTGACGTCTTTTGCCTGCTCGATCGCGTTTTCGACATTCGTCTCGCAATATAACAGCAAATCGCTCGTCACGCCGAGCCGATCCGCGCGCAGCTTGATCTGCGAGCGGCTTTCCTCGCCCGAAACATACAGCACCGTGCGCGACGCGGCGAGTTTGTCTGCGGCTTCGAGCAGGAGCGTCGATTTTCCGATCCCCGGATCGCCGCCGAGCAGCACGACCATGCCGTCCACGAGCCCGCCGCCGAGCACGCGGTCGAGTTCGCCGATCCCCGTGGAACTGCGTACGCCGGCGTCCGCCGAAACCGACTGCAGCGGCACGGCGCGCCCGATCCCGACGGTCTTCCGTTTCGGCGCGACGCGCTCCTCCTCGACAAGCGTATTCCAGCTTCCGCATTGCGGGCATCTGCCCATCCAGCGCGGCGTTTCATAGCCGCACTCGCCGCAGACGTAAACCGATTTCTCTTTCATGCAAGCCCCTTATTCAATGACCATGTATTCGGAAATATCCTTATCGCGCCAGGTGACGTCCATCCAGATCAGATACTTTTCTCCTGCGCCGAGCAGCATTGCAAGCTCGTCCCGCCGCGTCGTGCAGAACGTCGTGCCGTCCTCGGGGAAGAAAACGTAGTTGCGTTCGTAGCGGTTGAACGCGAGGAACGTGTCGCCGATCCAGAAGTCGATCACGCCGGACGCAACGGTTTTGACGCCGTCCTCCGTTACGAGCATCAGATCGCAGTCCTCGCCGTGATTGCCCGAAAGATACGCGAGATACTTGCCGCTGCACTTCGGGTCATGGACGTATGTTCCGGTTTCGATCACGCGCTTTTCGTTCGTTTCGAGCTTCCATGCGGTCAGCCTGCCGTCGGGAGCAACGTAGTACAGCGTCTCCCCGTCGGAACAGGGATCGGAAAGCGCATATTCGCTGTTGTCGTACAGCTCGAGCGCAACGGATTCGAGCGTAACAAGATCGCAGGCGAACAGCTTATCGCGCGATTGCCCTGTGCGCTCAAGCCAGACCGCGACGTTTCCGATCAGCACGGGTTTCGGCATTCCGACATGAACGGTTTTAAGCACGGTCGCCTGCGCGGTGGATCGGTCGTAGGCAACGATCCGGCCGCCGCCCGAGGCGGTTGCATCCAGATAAACGATCCAGCGGTCGTTCACGGCGGGGAAGCGAATGCTCTTGTACTGCTTCGGCAGCGTCAGAAACGTATGCGAATCGTCGGAGGGATCGAAAACGGCAAGCCGCGTGAAGGACGCCATGCCGTCGGTGGCATAGTTGCCCGCGACGAACCAGATCTTGCCCTTATAAACGACCGGATCGCCGATGTACTGGAATTCCGGCACGACGATCTCGTGCTGCACGGCGGTCAGATCCGCGGTATAAAGCGGGTGATCCTTTGCGGGATCCGGCGTCGGAGAGGGCGAGGGCGAGGGCGACGGCGTCGCGCCGATCGGCGTCGGCGTTGCGAACGGGGAAATGCCCTGTGCCAGATTGCACGAAAGCGGATAGACGAAGCGATACAGCAACCAGACCGTCCCCGCGATGATCGCAAGGCCGGCCAGAATTTGCAAATAGGGCGCGACGCGAAGCTTGTTCAGCCCGCCGCCGACGCCCGTACCGCGATACTGCCGTTCCCGTTTCATGTCCTTTATTGTAAACGATTTTTCCGGTTCGGTCAATATGATCCGGAGGATTGCGGATCAGACGTCTTTGCCCTCGTCCAGCATCGCTTCGGCTTCGATCGGATCGAGCTTTTCGACGGACCGGAGCTTCCGCGTGATCGCGCGCGTGCGCTTTCCGATCAGAACATCGAGATCGGTATTGACCTGCTGCAGCTTCTGCTGCGATTTTTCAAGGATAGCCCCGAACTGTTCAAACTCGGCCTTGACGGCGCCGAGCACCTGCCAGACCTCGCCGCTGCGTTTTTGAATCGCAAGCGTGCGGAAGCCCATCTGCAGACTGTTCAGAAGCGCGGCCATCGTACTCGGTCCCGCAACATTCACGCGATACGTGCGCTGCAGCTCCTCGACCATGCCGCGGTTGACGGCCTCGGCGTAAAGCCCCTCAAACGGCAGGAACAGGATTGCAAAATCGGTTGTGTGCGGCGGATCGATGTACTTCTGATGAATGTCCTTCGCTTCGCTTTTGAGCCGCGAGACCAAAGCGGCGGCAGCAGCGTTGACGGCGTCGGCAGAGCCGGAATCGTAGGCGTCGACAAGCGCGCCGTACGTCTCGCCCGGGAATTTCGCGTCGATCGGCAGATATACGATGCCGTCGCCTTCGCCGGGCATTCGGATCGCGTACTCCACGGCGTCGCGCGAGCCGGCCTTGGTCGCCACGTTCGTATCGTACTGTTCGGGCGAGAGGATCTCGGCGAGGATCGCGCCGAGCTGCATTTCGCCGAGGATGCCGCGCGTCTTAACGTTCGACAGCACTTTTTTGAGATCTGTCACGCCTGCGGCAACCGATTGCATTTCCCCAAGCCCCTTGTAAACCTGCTCAAGCTGGTTCGAAACGAGCCGGAACGATTCTCCGATGCGCGTTTCCAGCGTCTTCTGAAGCTTTTCGTCGACGATTTCCTGCATCTTTTCGAGCCGTTCGCTGTTCTCCTGCTGCATGGCCGCAAGGCGGCGCTCCATCGTCTGCCGGATCTGCTCCAGCTTCTGCTCGTTCGTTTGCTCAAAGGTCGAGAAGCGCTGCTCGTTCGTTTTCTCAAAATTCGCAAAGCGCTGTTCCTGCGCCTGCGCCGCGTTCTGCTGCCCGTCAGAAACGGATTTCGACATGGTCTGTACGGCGCCGGAAAGCGATTCGATGCGGGATTCGGTTGCGCGCTCAAAGTTCGCAAACCGCTGCTCCTGCAGCATGTTTGCGTCGTGCTGATTGTCGGTGATCATATCGCCGAACGACTGCAGATCGCGCCGAAGCTCGCGCTCCAGATCCGTCAGCCCTTTCGGCCGCCGCGGAACGGCGAGCAGGATAAGAACCGCCGCAAGCGCCAGCAGGATCAGGATCGCAAGGATCAGAAAGAGAATAGTAACAGGTTCCATTCAGATGCCTCCGTGCAGCACAAAACCGGCTGCCAGCGCGGTTTGCGCCAGAATATAGGTTACCATGACAAAGAAATTGCCGAGCCGCGTCTTTTTTCCGAACATATCGTAGGCGAGCAGCCCGTCCGAAACGATAAACAGCAATCCGCCGAAGAAACAGAGCGCGTAGGCGGCGTCCGGCCCGGAAGTGCAGAAGAGGTACAGTGCGACCGCGCAGGTGGCGGAAAGCAGCGTCGCGTAAATCACGCCCGGGATCCGCAGCCGCTTCGGGACGTGCGGAAGCAGAAACCGCCGGAACGCCAGCAGCACGATGCCGACCCATGCGACTGAAATCGCCGCCGTCAGATGCAGGCCGGGCTTTGTGAGCAGCATGCCGGTGATGTAGCTGATGTGACCGAGCGCAAACGCGCCGATGCCGCAGTACAGATTCCAGTGGTGCCGTCCGAGCAGAAACACGTCTCCGAGCCATCCGAACGCGAGCGCCAGCACGATCCACGGACTTGGCGATTCGGCCGCAAGCAGATAGAACACCGCCAGAGAGGGCATCAGCAGCGACTTAAAGATAAACCGCATGACCTTGATCCGCTTTGCGTACGCAACGAGCGTCAGACAAACGATCGGGACATAAACAAACGCGGCGTACAGCAGAATCCGTTCCATCCGATCACCTCCGTTTCTGTATTACAGTATAACACGAACGGCGCCGAAGCGGAAGAGCTTTTTGCAAAAGCGCTGCGGAAACGGCCGAAAAAACATGCCGCTTTGAAGGCGGTACGCCCCAAAACGGCATGCCGAAGCGCCGGATGTGTTAAGCAAGATACCCCTCTCTGCCCTTGACGCCGAAGCGCTGCTCCAAAAGGTGCATCTGCTCGTCGGTGATCGTGTTGACAAGCGGCAGATGCGCGATCTTGAGGTAAATCTCCGCGGCTTTTTCCGCGGTCTCAATGAGCCCGAAGGTTTCGTCCAAATCCTTGCCCGCGCCGTAAATGCCGTGCTGCGACCAGACGACAAGGCGCGCGGTTTCCATCTTCTTTGCGGTCGCTTCGCCGATCTCGTTCGTGCCGCAGAGCATCCACGGAAGCACGTTCACGCCGTCGGGGAAGACCACGAGGCACTCGGTGCACATCTGCCAGAGCGTGCGCGTGAACGCTTTTTCGTCGAGATCGTGCACATAGGTCATCGCCAAAAGATTCGCCGGATGGCAGTGCATGACGACGCGGTTTTCGGGATCGACACCAAGCCTTGCAACATGGCTCATCATATGCGCCGGGAATTCGCTCGTAAACTTGCCGCCGTCACTGTAGCCCCAGAGAAGCTCGGCTTTGGTGCCGTTTTCGATCAGGCGTACAATGCCGAGGTTGACTTCCGGCGCGTACTGCACGTTCTTGAAATATTTGCCCGTGCCGGTGACCAGAAAGATTTTTCCGTCAAGCTCCGGCGCGGTAAAGCCCGTTTCGAGCGTGCGGAGCGGCTGCATGGCAAGGTATTCGGATACCTCGGCTTCGTCGAGCAGCAGCGAGATATTGCCGCCGTTGCGCTCGTCCCAACCGTGCGCGTACATATTCGTTGTCGTGCGGACCATTTCGATCAGAAACGGCGCGGATAAGATGTCTTTCATGCTCTTGCCTCCAATACTTCTTTTTCGTATGCTTCGATCTCTTTGTACCATTCGCCGTCGGCGGGCTTATGGCATCTGCGGCAATACTCGTCCCAGATCTCGCCGAACGGCAGGGTTTTCAGTTCCTCCTGCAAAACCATCAGCTTACTGAAATTGCCGGAATCCTGCAGTTCTTTCAGGGACTTATTCGGCTGCAAAAGCGCGTAAAGCAGCGCCTTTTGCACGTTGCGGAAGCCCGTCACCCATGCCGAGATGCGGTTGATGCTCGCGTCAAAGTAGTCGAGCGCGATATGCACGCGATCCATGCCGCAGCGAACGATCTCCCGCGCAATCTCCCTCGTTTCGTCGTCGAACAGCACCACATGATCGGAATCCCAACGGATCGGGCGCGTGACGTGCAGCGCAATCTCCGGGAAGAAGGCAAGCAGCGCCGGGATCTTATCGGAGACCACTTCCGTCGGATGATAATGCCCGTTGTCCATCAGCGGGATGCACTTCTCCTTGTTCATCGCGGCATAGGAAAGCGCAAATTCGCCGCTGCCGACGGTGTACGCCTCAACGCCGATGCCGAAGACCTTCGACTCAATGCACGGCTTGACCTTGTTGAAATCGTACGGTTCGGAAAGAATCGCATCGATGCTCTCGCGATAGCGCTGCCTCGGCCCCATGCGGTCGGCGGGGATGTCCTTGAAGCCGTCGCCGGTCCAGATGTTCATCACGACCGGCTCGCCGAGCTGTTCCGCAAGATATGCGGAGATGCGGATGCACGCTTTGCCGTGCTCGATCCAGAAACGGCGGGTTTGCTCATTGGGCGAGGAAAGCGTTAAAGGATCGCAGTTCGGATGGGAGAAAAACGTCGGGTTGAAGTCGCAGCCGAGGCCACGTTCTTTGCAGTAGTCCACCCACTTTTGAAAGTGCTTCGGTTGGAGCTTGTCCCGATCCGCCCAGCCGTCCTCGAAGATCGCATAGCTTGCGTGCAGATTCATCTTGGGCTTGCCGGGAATCAGCGACAGGACTTTGTCGAGGTCTGCCATCAGTTCCTCGGGCGTTCTTGCGCGTCCGGGGTAATTTCCGGTCGTCTGAATGCCGCCGGTCAGCGGTTTATTCGGATCGGTGTCAAACCCGCGCACATCGTCGCCCTGCCAGCAATGCAGGGAAACCGGAACGGTCTTTAAGGTCTCGATCGCCTGTTCGACGTCCACGCCGCAGGCGGCATACTTTGCTTTTGCTTCTGCGTAACTCATTCTTCTGCCTCCATCTGAATCTTCAAATTTCCGAGCGCCGTTGCCTCGATCGGCAGGGCGATTACGTTCTTTTCAGTCGCTTCTTCGGTCAGCCGGTTCAAAAAGCCGTTCTTTGCGCCGCCGCCGACGATGTACAGTTTGTCAAAGGTTGTTCCGGTGCTCCGTTCCAGCTCGTCGATTGCGGTTTTGTAGGACAACGCCAGACTTCGGTATGCACAGCGAAAATAATCGCCCGCTGTTTTCGGCTTGCTTTTCAGCGCATCGTCGAACGCACGCTTCATGCTCTCCGGCGCCAGAAATCCCGCGGCGTTGGCGTCGACCGTCTCTTCAAAACGGCTTGCCTCCGCTTCCGCCGTAATCTCGCTCCACGGCTTTTCGGGGCAAAGCTCCGCACGCAGGCGATTACAGAGCCACATGCCCATGATGTTCTTCTGATAGCGCGTATAGCCCACGCCGCCTTCGTTCGACCAGTTCGCAAGCTCCGAGGCCGCGTCGGTGATCGGCTTTTCGGCCTTCACGCCGAGGAGCGACCATGTGCCGCTCGAGATGTACGGCGCGTTTTCTTCCATCGGGATACCCTCGACTGCGGAGGCGGTGTCGTGCGTCGCGCACAGCACGACCTTGATGCCTTCGTATTCCCCGATGACCGTACCGGGCTTTTGCAGCGGATGAAAGAGCCGTTTCGGCAGGCCGAGCGTCTCAATGATCCCGGGATCGTATTCTCCGGTGATTGCGTTGACCATGCCGCCGGTCGTGGCGTTGGTGTACTCATGCGATTTCGTTCCGCAAAGCCGGTACATCAGGTATTCGGGAATCATCAGAAAGTCGGTTACGCCTTTGAGCCGCCCGGCAAGCTTGTCCGCATACAGCTGATAGACCGTGTTGAACGGCTGAAACTGAATGCCGGTTCTGCGATAGAAGTCGGAAAAATGCATCTGCCGATGTACAAGGGGAATGGCTGCTTCCGTGCGGCTGTCGCGGTAGGCGTAGACCGGATAGACCGTCTCGTCGCCCTTCAGCAGCACGTAGTCCACGCCCCAGGTATCGACGGACAGCGATTCAATCGCATACTTCGCTCTCGCCTTTTCAATGCCTGCCTTGATATGGGAAACCAATGCTTCCGTGTCCCAACAGAGGTGACCGCCCTGTTCGGTTACGCCGTTCGGGAAACGATAGACCTCCTCGGTTTTCAATTCGCCGTCCTCGGTCCAGCCGACGATATGCCGTCCGCTGGACGCGCCGATGTCGATCGCAAGATAGTATTTCATCTCCTGCCGCCTCCTTTGCTTCGGGAACAGAAAAGTGCCGTTTGATGCGTTGAAAAACGCCGCTTTTGCACGCGCCGTTTTCAGGCGAACGCACAGGTGAAAGACGCGCGTCCTTCCCCCTCAATTTACCTACATTATACACAAAAGACGGATCGCTTGCAAGACCGGATTGTGCCGGGAATCCGACCGTTTATGCAAAAGAGGGAACAAAAGAACGAACCGCGCGCCGTAAAAGGGCGCGCGGTTCGTTCCAATCGGAAACGGTTGGAACAATCCAATCGTTTTATGCATTCATTGCCTGCTGGACGGCGACCGCAACGGCGACGGTCATGCCGACCATCGGGTTGTTGCCCGCGCCGAGGAAGCCCATCATTTCGACGTGCGCCGGGACGGACGAGGAGCCCGCGAACTGCGCGTCGGAATGCATACGGCCCATCGTATCGGTCATGCCGTAGGAGGCGGGACCGGCAGCCATGTTGTCCGGATGCAGCGTGCGGCCCGTGCCGCCGCCGGAAGCGACGGAGAAGTATTTCTTGCCGGCTTCCCAGCGTTCCTTCTTGTACGTGCCGGCGACCGGGTGCTGGAAGCGCGTCGGGTTGGTCGAGTTGCCGGTGATGGAAACGTCGGCGCCTTCGTGCCACATGATCGCAACGCCTTCACGGACGTCGTCCGCGCCGTAGCAGTTGACCTTCGCGCGCTCGCCGTTCGAGTACGGCGTCTTGCTGACGATCGTCAGCGCATGGTCTTCCTTGACGTCGGCGGAGAGGTAATCGTACTTGGTCTGCACGTAGGTGAAGCCGTTGATGCGGCTGATGATCATCGCGGCGTCCTTGCCGAGACCGTTCAGAATGACGCGGAGCGGCTTTTTACGGACCTTGTTCGCGTTCAGAGCGATCTTGATCGCGCCTTCCGCGGCGGCAAAGGATTCGTGACCGGCGAGGAACGCGAAGCACTCAGTTTCCTCGTCGAGCAGCATCGCGCCGAGATTGCCGTGGCCGATACCGACCTGGCGCTGATCCGCGACGGAGCCGGGGATGCAGAACGCCTGCAGACCGACGCCGATCCACTTGGCGGCTTCGGCGGCCGACTTGGCGCCTTCCTTCATGGCGATTGCCGCGCCGAGTTCATAAGCCCATTTGACGTTTTCAAAGCAAATCGGCTGCGTGCTTTCCACGATCGAGTAGGCGTCAACGCCCTTGCCGTTCGTATATGCCTTTACATCCTCAAAGCTCTTGAAGCCGTACTTGTCCAGGACGGGCTGCAGCTGAGGCATGCGGCCTTCATAATTTTCAAATAAAGCCATGTGCTGCTCCTCCTTTTATTCTTTCCGCGGGTCGATCCATTTCACGGCGCCGTCTTCCGCTTTGAAACGGCCGTAGGTGCCGAGGTTCTTCTCATACGCCTCGTTCGGGTTCATGCCCTTCTTGATGGCGTCCATCATCTTGCCGAGACTCAGGAACTGATATCCGCAAACCTGATCGTCCTTGTCGAGCGCCATCTTGACGACGTATCCCTCGGTCATTTCAAGGTACCGGGTGCCCTTCGCCTTTGTGCCGTACATCGTGCCGACCATGGAGCGAAGGCCTTTGCCGAGGTCCTCGAGTCCGGCGCCGATGCGGAGACCGTCGTCGGAGAAGGCGGACTGGGTACGGCCGTAGATGATCTGCAGGAACAGCTCGCGCATCGCGGTGTTGATCGCGTCGCAGACAAGGTCGGTGTTCATGGCTTCGAGAATGGTCTTGCCGGGCAGGATTTCACTCGCCATAGCGGCGGAATGCGTCATGCCGGAGCAGCCGATGGTCTCCACCAGAGCTTCCTCGATGATTCCGTTCTTCACGTTCAGACTCAGCTTGCAGGCGCCCTGCTGCGGAGCGCACCAGCCGATGCCGTGCGTATAGCCGGAAATGTCCTTGATTTCCTTTGCTTGAACCCATTTCCCTTCCTCGGGGATAGGCGCAGGACCGTGGTTCGGTCCCTTTGCAATACAAACCATCTCTTCGACTTCTTTTGTGTATTGCATGTGTTGTCGTCCTCCTTTTTCGATGTAGAGTTTGAATTTGGAATGTGCCGAATCTTCGCCTGCACAGCCGCTGTAAAGGCATGGCCGCACAGAAAAATCCTAATATAGTTTACCATATCTTTTTCAGAAACGCAACGTGTTTTTTACATTTCCGAATTATTTCTTGCATATAGAAAAACGGCATGTTATAATAAACTGATTCAGCTTGGGGAGGTGCGCGTTGCGGATTCTGGGAATCGACCCCGGTTATGCGATTATGGGCTACGGCGTGGTCGAAAAGAACGGGCAGACCATCGCGCCGATCGACTTCGGCGTCGTTGAAACGGACAAGTCCATGCCGTTTCCGGAACGTCTCGAACGGCTGTATCTGGGCACGCGCCAGCTTTGCGAACTGTACCGGCCTGACATGGCGGCGTTTGAAGAACTGTTCTTCTATCATAACGTGACGACCGCGATCGCCGTCGGATCGGGCAGAGGCGTCGCGCTGCTCGGCGTACAGCAGCAGGGAATTCCCGCTTACGAGTTTACGCCGATGGAAATCAAGCAATCGGTGTGCGGCAACGGGCATGCGGATAAAAAGCAGGTACAGCAGATGATCCGCGTGCTGCTCGGGCTCAAGACCGAGCCGAAGCCGGACGATGCGGCCGACGCGCTCGCCGTTGCGCTGTGCCTTGCGTTTCACGCCGGTCCGGCGCAGGAAGAGTATCGGATTCGATAGGAGGAGCTATGTACGCATATATTCGCGGAATCGTCGACGAAGTTGCGCTCGACCGCGCGGTGATCGAGGCGGGCGGCGTCGGTTACGAGCTGTTCTGCAGCTCGATGACGCTGAAAAAACTGCAGCCGGGCGCATCCGCAAAGCTGTTGACGCATCTGCATCTGGCGGACGGCGTGCAGGCGCTGTACGGATTCGGCTCCGACGAGGAGCGGGACATGTTCCGCAAACTGATCGGCGTTACGCGGATCGGACCGAAGCTGGCGATCTCCGTGCTGTCGGTCATGACGCCGTCGGATGTGCGCGCCGCGATCGTGACGGACAATCCGTCCGCGTTCGATCGCGTTTCGGGCATGGGAAGAAAGACCGCGCAGCGCGTCATTCTGGAATTGGCAGGATCGGTGCGCGACGAAATCGGCGCGCCCAAAGCCGCGGTCGGCGCGGCGCAGGTCGAACAGGATATCCGGACCGAAGCGGTCGCCGCGTTGACGGCGCTCGGCTACGACGGGCTTTCCGCGTCGCGCGCGGTGGCGGCGATTGCGGAGGCAGGCAGCGTCGAGGAGCTGATCACAAAAGCCCTGCGGAGCATGGCGAAGGGGTAAGGTATGCAGGATGACCGTCTGATCACGTCCTCGCTTCGCGAGGAGGACGTGAAAAACGAATACAGTCTCCGGCCGCACTTTCTTTCCGAGTACATCGGACAGGATGCGGTCAAGGAGCACATGCAGATTTATATCGAAGCGGCGAAATCACGCGGCGAATCGCTCGATCACGCCCTGCTGTACGGCCCGCCGGGCCTCGGCAAAACGACGCTTGCGGGCATCGTCGCCAATGAAATGGGCGTGTCGCTTCGCGTCACGAGCGGCCCCGCGATCACGCACGCGGGGGATCTTGCCGCGCTTTTGACGAACCTGTCTCCGGGCGACGTTCTGTTCATCGATGAGATTCACCGTCTGAATCCGAACGTCGAGGAAGTGCTGTACCCCGCGATGGAGGATTTTGCGCTTGATATCATTATCGGCAAGGGCCCCGGCGCGCGGAGCATCCGGCTTGATTTGCCGAAGTTCACGCTGATCGGGGCGACAACGCGGCTCGGCATGCTGTCGTCGCCGCTGCGCGACCGGTTCGGCATCAAGGAACAGCTCGAGTTGTATTCACCGGAGGATCTGAAGGAGATTATCATCCGCAGCGCGGATATCCTCAAGATCGAGATCGACGGGGACGGCGCGCTGGAGATCGCGTCCCGTTCGCGCGGCACGCCGCGGATCGCCAACCGGCTTTTGCGGCGCGTGCGCGATTTCTCGCAGGTGCGCGGAGACGGCGTGATCGACGTCGAAACGGCGCAAAGCGCCCTGAACATGCTGAAGATTGACGAACTCGGGCTGGATGCGGTCGACCGCAAAATGCTTGTGGCGATGATTGAGATTTTCAAGGGCGGTCCGGTCGGTCTGGATACGATCGCAGCGTACACCGGCGAGGACGCGGGGACTGTGGAAGACGTGTATGAGCCGTACCTGCTGAAGCTTGGATTTTTGGCGCGCACGTCGCGCGGGCGCATCGTGCTGCCGGATGCCTATCGGCATCTCGATTATCCGGTGCCGCAGCAGCCGGTGCAGCAGATGAAGTTGGAGGTTTAAGATGTTCGGGAAGAAAGCAAGGCAGATCCGGGAGCAGGCGGAGCGGATCGAGGAACTGGAAGCGCAGCTTGCGGCGTATGAACGCGAGAATCTGACGCTGTCGGAGCGGGTGCAGTCGTTTGAAAGCCGCGAGCGGTCGATCGCCCGCGCTTTGACCGACGCGGCGGAGCAGGCGGAGCGCGTTGTTTCGGACGCGCAGCGGCAGGCGGGGGAGATCCTCGAGCAGTCGCAGTCCGATTCCGACGCGGCGCGGCGCGACGCCGAGCAGCTTGTCGATACGGCGTATCAGAACGCGCGCGATATCGTACGGGAAGCGGAGACCGAGAGCCAGAAGCGGCTTGACGAAACGCAGGAGCAGATCGAATCGTATGCGGCGCTGCTGTCGAACTATGATCAGCTCGTCCAGGAGAACATCCGAACCGCCGAAGAGAACGCGCGCAAATTTGCGGAGCTTGCCCAGAAGCTCCACGCCGCGGTTCCGCAGATCCTGTCCGCGGACGGGAAGCTGATCGAGGCGCCCCGGGAGGCGGGGGAATCCGAAAAGCCGCAGGGCGAGAAGCTCTGGACGGTTTCGGAGCTGTCCGGCGAGGAAGCGGAGGAAACGCCGGTCGATGCGATCATCGACGGGATCCTTGACGCGGCGGACAATTCATAATTCGTTCTGTACGGCGATATGCCGTTTGGAAACAAGTATCTAATTCAGAAAGGAATCAAATCTATGGCAAAGAAAACGATTGAAGACATTCAGGTAGCCGGTAAGAAAGTTCTTGTCCGCGTGGATTTTAACGTCCCGCTGACCGAGGACGGCAAAGTCGCCGACGATAAGCGTATCGTCGCGGCGCTGCCCACGATCAAGTACCTTCTGGAGCACAACGCGAAGGTCATCCTCTGCTCGCACCTCGGCCGTCCGAAGGGACAGGTGAACCCGAAGTACTCGCTGGCACCGGTCGGCGAGAAACTGGCCGAATTGCTGCCCGACACGCAGATCTGGTTTGCCGAAGATACGATCGGCGAAAGCGCAAAGGCCGCGATCGCGGATATGAAGGACGGCGAGATCGTCCTGCTCGAGAACACCCGCTTCCACAAGGAAGAGGAGAAGAACGATCCGGAATTCGCAAAAGCGCTTGCGAGCCTGGCGGACATCTTCGTATCCGACGCGTTCGGCACCGTCCATCGCGCGCATGCTTCGACCGCGGGCGTTGCGGATTACATCCCGGCCGTCGCGGGCTATCTGATCGGCAAGGAGCTCGGCATCATGGGCGAAGCGCTCGACAATCCGGTTCGTCCGTTCGTGGCGATCCTCGGCGGCGCAAAGGTTGCGGATAAGATCGGCGTCATCAAGAACCTGCTGACCAAGTGCGACAGCCTGATCATCGGCGGCGGCATGGCGTATACGTTCTTCAAGGCGAAGGGCTATGAAATCGGCAACTCGCTGCTCGACGCGGACAGCATCGACCTTGCGAAGGATCTGATGAAGGAAGCCGAAGAGCGCGGCGTGAAGCTGCTGCTCCCGATCGACACCGTCGTTGCAAAGGAGTTTGCGGCGGATGCAGAGCACATGACCGTCGATTCCGACAAGATCCCGGCCGGCTGGCAGGGCCTCGACATCGGCGAGAAGACGATCGCGCTGTTCCGTGAAACGATCATTAAGGCCAAGACGGTTGTCTGGAACGGCCCGATGGGCGTGTTCGAGTTCCCGGCGTTTGCGGTCGGCACGAAGGCGATCGCGCAGGCATGCGCGGACTGCGAAGGCACGACGATCGTCGGCGGCGGCGATTCCGCTTCGGCCGTCAAGAAGCTCGGCTATGCGAGCAAGATCACGCACATTTCCACCGGCGGCGGCGCGTCCCTCGAGTTCCTCGAAGGCAAGGTCCTGCCCGGCGTTGCGGTTCTGAACGACAAATAAGCGGAGGAAACAGCCATGAGAAAACCGATCATCGCAGGCAACTGGAAGATGAACATGACGCCCGACGAGGCGAAGGAACTCGTCGCGGCGCTGATCCCGCTCGTAAAGGACGCACAGTGTGAAGTCGTGGTATGCCCGCCGTACGTCGATCTGTGCTGCGTCGGAAAGCTGATCGAAGGCACGAACATTCAGCTCGGCGCGCAGAACGTCCATTGGGCGGAAAAGGGCGCGTTCACGGGCGAAATCTCCGCGAAAATGCTGTTGGCACGCGGCGTCAAATACGTTATCATCGGCCACAGCGAGCGCCGTCAGTATTTCGGCGAGACCGACGAAACGGTCAACAAACGCGTCAAGGCGGCGCTGGCCGCGGGACTGATCCCGATCATCTGCGTCGGCGAATCGCTTGAGCAGCGCGAGAGCGGCGTGACCGACGAGATCGTTTCCGGTCAGATCGTGGCCGATCTCGACGGGCTGACTGCCGGGCAGGTGCAGTCGCTGGTCGTTGCGTATGAGCCGATCTGGGCGATCGGAACCGGCAAGACCGCAACGAAAGAGGACGCGAATGCGACGATCGCGGTCATCCGCAAGGCGATCGAAGCGAAGTTCGGCAAGGAAACCGGCGACGCCGTCCGCATCCAGTACGGCGGCAGCATGAATCCGAAGAACGCTTCCGAGCTGATGGCGATGCCCGAGATCGACGGCGGTCTGATCGGCGGCGCAAGTCTGAAGGCGGAGGACTTTTCCAAGGTCGTTCTCTACTGATTCTGCAATTCCAAAGCACACATCCGAATGCGCCGCGAGAAAATCGCGGCGCTGCGTTTTTCGGGAGCATACTCCGTATGGACAAAGGCGCATTTTCGAAGTATAATTCGAAGTATCATAAAAAAGGAATCGGGTATGAAAATCTTTGTTTCGGGACTTTTGAATATTGAAACAACGGTTGCCGTCAGAGGGTTTCCGATCGACTATTATCCAATCGATTATCCGTTCTTCGGGATCCGGTCCGCCGTTTCGGGCGTCGGATACAATGTGGCGAAGGCGCTTGTCACGCTCGGCGACGATGTGAATCTCGTTTCGTTCCTGGGCGACGACGCGGAGGCGCAGAGAATCCTGGCGCAGCTGGCGCGTGACGGCATCGGAACGGACGGAATCCGCCGGGGGCTGAACGCCACGCCGGTTTCCGCCGTGCTGTTCGATCCGCAGGGCAGACGACAAATCTATTGCGATCTCAAGGATATCCAGGAGCAGACGCTTCCGCCCGAGCCGTTTTTGACACAGATGAAAGCGTGCGGTCTTGCCGCGCTGTGCAACATCAACTTCAACCGCGGCCTGATCCGCGCTGCAAAACAGGCAGGCGTTCTGACGGCGACCGACGTTCATGTGCTGCACGATCCAGGGGACGGATATAACCGCGATTTTATGGAAAACGCGGACATCCTGTTTTTGAGCGACGAAGCTCTGCCCTGCGCCGCCGAAGTATTCCTTCGGAATCTTCGGGAGCGCTATCATAACCGCGTCATCGTGCTCGGAATGGGCGCAAAGGGCGCAATGCTGCTGGACGCCGAAACCGAATCCGTTTCCACGGTTCCGGCCTATAAGGACGGCCCGGTCGTCAATACCGTCGGCGCGGGCGACGCGCTGTTCTCCGCGTTCCTGCATTTTTACGCCAGGGGAGACGGCGCAAAGATCGCGCTTGAGAAAGCGGTCGTGTTTGCCGGCGTCAAAATCGGCGCCAACGGCGCGTCGGAGGGCTTTTGCGGGGAACAGGACGTCGAGGCGCGCTGGAACGGAACGGCCGCGGGCACCGATTCGAAATAACCTGCGCGCTGAAAAGGGAACGCAAAAAACATGGTATCAAAAAAACAGGACGTCAAAAGAGACCAAAAGCTCTTTGACGTCCTGTGTTCGAATGGTTATTCAGCCAGCTTTTGCGCAAGACGCAGCTTCTTATAAGCGCCGTCCTTTGCCATGAGCTCGGCGTGCGTGCCGATTTCGAGGATGCGCTCGCCCTCGATCACGGCGATGCGCGTTGCGTTGCGAACGGTCGAGAGCCGGTGCGCGATGATAATGCTGGTTCGGCCTTTGCTGAGCGCGTCGAGACTCGCCTGGATGCGCTGTTCGGTCACGGAATCGAGCGCGCTGGTCGCTTCGTCGAGGATCAGGATCGGCGGATTTTTCAGAAAGACGCGCGCAATGCTGACGCGCTGCTTCTGCCCGCCCGAAAGCATGACGCCGCGTTCGCCGATATAGGCCTCGTGAATTTCCGCGCGTTTCGCCGCCCATTCGACCTCTTCGTCGGTCGCGTCCGGCCGTCCGTACCGGATGTTTTCCCGAACGGTTCCCGCAAACATGAACACATCCTGCTGAATGATGCCGATCGCGCGGTGCAGACTGTCCTGCGTGACGCTGCGGACGTCGTTCCCGTCGATCGAAACAACGCCCTCCGTCACGTCATAAAAACGCGGGAGCAGATGGCAGAGCGTCGTCTTGCCGCCGCCGGATGGCCCGACCAGCGCAAGACTTTCCCCGGGCAGAACGGAAAGGTTGATGTCGTGCAGCACCTCCGAGCTTTCGTTATAGCGGAACGATACGTGGTCGTAGCGGATCTCGCCGCGCACGTTCTCAAGTTCCTTCGCGTCCGGCGCGTCGGCAATCTCCGGCTCGGTACGCATGATTTCCAGAAACCGCTCGAATCCGGCGGCGCCCTGCGTGTATTGCTCCATAAACATGACGAGCTTCCGAAGCGGCGACAGGAATGCGGAGACATACAGCGTAAAGGTGATCAGATCGATGTAATCCATCCGGCCGAGCATGATCAACAGCCCGCCTACGCCGATCACGACGACCTGCAGCACGCCGGTCGAAAACTCCATACCGCTTTGGAACCGGCCCATCGCCTTGTAGAATCCGCGCTTGGCAACCTTGAAGATCCCGTTTGCATCGTCAAATTTCCGGCCTTCTTCTTCCTCGTTCGCAAACGCCTTGGCCGTTCTGACGCCGCTGATGCCGCTCTCGATCGCCGCGTTGATCTCGGCGGTCTTTTTGCGGACGTCAACGCTTGCGGTTCGCATCGACTTGCGCTGCGCGAGCGTGAACCACATCAGAAGCGGAAGGATTACCGCAATGACGAGCGCCAGCTCCCAGCGAATTACAAACATGACGATGACCGAACCGAGGATCGTCAGACTGCAGATCAGCAGATTTTCCGGACCGTGGTGCGCGAGCTCCGTGATGTCGAACAAATCGTTCGTCACGCGGGACATCAGAACGCCCGTGCGGTTCTTGTCAAAGAAGGAGAAGCTGAGACTTTCAATGTGGGTAAAGACGTCTTTTCGCATGTCCGCTTCGACGAGCACGCCCATCCCGTGGCCGACCACGATGATGACGTAGTGCAAAACGGCTTTGATCAGATAGGCGAGAATCAGCCCGCCGATGACCGCAAAGAAGATGCCGAACAGCCGATCGGGAAGCAGCGTCTGCATCGCGCGGCGCGAAACGACCGGGAAAACCAGATCGACGGCGGCGACTGCCGACGCACAGAGCATGTCGATCGCAAACGGTTTCCAATGCGGACCGAAGTACGAGAGAAAAACCGCCAGCGCGTTTTTGGAAAAGTCCTTTTTGGGAGGCGCCGAAGGGACGGCGCTTTGATGCAAAGCTTTTTTCAAGAAATCACCTCATTTGTTCTGCCGTCTCAGTCAAAGTCCGGTTCGACCGAATAGGTGTTCTGGGAGCGGTCATAGAGAAACTGTTTCCGCAGCAGATCGTACCGGATCGCAAAGTTGCAGTCGCCGTGACGCTTCCAGCGCCATTCGTTCTGCGTCGGATCCTTGGCCGTCGTGTTGATCGTGCAGTCCGGAACGATCGCCTGCATATGATCGATCTGCTCCTGCGGGATCGGATTGCGCGAGATCCAGAGCCGTTCGAGATTCGTCAGCCCGTACAGCGGCGAAATGTCGCTGATTTTGTTCATGCACAGGTTCAGATGGTGCAGCTCGGTGCAGCCGGCAAGCGGGGAAACGTCCGTGATTTTGCAGTTGAACAGCTCGCAGTATTCGAGATCCTTGCAGTTTTCAAAGCCGGAAATATCCGTCACCTTCGAAGGCGCGACGATGCAGACCTCCAGGTTCGGCATGTACGCGACCACATAGGGATGCGTGATGTCACTGTGCCCGAGGTCCATATACTTCATGTCGTTGCAGTAGACGAGCGCTTTGAGATCGTTGTCGTTCAGCTTGCGGTTGCTGATGTAGTTGGAAAAGCGGATCATCAGCGCGTCGGTGCGGCAGGAATACGGTCCGACCTTCACGCGCCAGACGATCTTCGGAGAAGGAAACTCCTCCCGGAGCGCGGCCATCGTTTCGTTGTCGATCCCGCAGTTTTCCATATCGAGCCGCGTGACGTTTCTCAGGTACGGCAGCAGCGCACGCAGCTCGTCAAGCCGCTCCGCCAGCGGCGTGTTGCTCAGATCGACGACTTCGTCGGCAAGCGAAAAGGTCTTGCGAAACGCCGTCACGCGATAATCGACTTTGATTTCGGGCCGCACGGCCTGCAAAATGCCGACGTCGGCGAGCGTCCAGCTTGAATCGCCCTCCTGAGGCGTCAGCCGGACGTCGTTCAGAAGCGGCAGCGCCGAAAGCCCCTCGGCAAGCTCTTGGGCCGCGTCGGGGGAAAACGCAGATAAATCAAGCGAGGTCACGTCATTTTGCACAACCGTGCCCGCGAAGGATACGGAGTAGTTCAGCGCCGCGTCGGGCAAAGCAGAGAGCATCTCCCGCGCCGCCTGCGGCGTCAGTGGCTCCGAAACGGTGAGCGATCGCAGGTTCGGAAGAAAGGCAAGCGGTTTCGGATCGGAAAGCGATGTAAGCTCTGCGTGCTCGGCGTCGCTCGAAAGAACGGCTTCCCCGATCGGAACCGTATAGAGAACGGACACGTCCGGATGCTCTTTTGCATACGCGAGCAGCTCGGCGTAGCAGACGCTACCGGAAGCGTCGAGCGATTTCAATCCCGGAAACGACGAAAGCGTTTCGACGTCTTCCGCCGTCAGAACGGCCTGCAGCGCGGTTTCCTGCCCCGAATAGCGCTCGCCGCCGAGAACGATCGGAAAAGGATCGGGCGTCGGCGCGGCCATGGGGGAAACGGGGTCGGCGGGCGGCTCGGAAACGGTGCAGCCGACAAGGCACAGAAAAAGAAGGAGTGCCGCAAACGACGCCCAAAGCAGCTTCTGCCGATTGTCTGATGTCATGCCGGATCCTCCTGATTGAAATTGTTCAGTATAGTATATCATACTTCCGCTGCAAAAAGGAACCCTCTTTTCGACTTTTTCCACAGTTTTCGGCGGATTCGGAAGGGAAACGCGATTTTTTGCGCCGCCTATTGCGAATCCGCTTTGAATATGCTATACTGTTTCAACCGGACAGTTTCACATGGGCTGTCCGCAGGATTTCGGAAAAGGAGAAAAAAATATGGCATTTTGTACGAATTGCGGAAGCGAGCTTGCGGAAGGTGCAAAGTTCTGTGAAAATTGCGGAACGCCCGTTGCGGTCGAAACCGTGACGGAAACGGCGATCGTCGAAGCGGAGCCGGCTTTTGAGGAGAGCACGCCCGTTGAAACGCCGGTCTATGTCGCCGCTGCGCCGCAGAATACGCCCGAACAGGCGAGCGCGGCAAAATCGGCGCTGATTTTCAGCATCATCGGTCTTGCGCTGGCGGAAATGGGAATCCCGGGCATTATTCTCAGCGCGATCGCGCGGGGCAAGGTCAAGAAGGCGCAGGCGCTCGGCGCGATCGGCGGCAAGGTCAAGACGGCGAACATTCTGTCGCTCATCGGCCTGATTGCTTCCATCGTCATGACGGTCGTTTGGGTCATCTACATCATTGTGATGATCGCTCTGGTCGTCGGACTGGCTTACGGCGCCTATAACGGTTATTACGATTCGATGCTGAACGTACTTTCGCTGATGTAATCGAAAACGGCAGCCGAACGCGGCCTTTGGGCCGCGTTCGCAGTTTACAAAAACATTGGAAAAACCGTTTTCTTTCCGAACAGACGTGATACAATGGAGAAAACAGGAGAGGAGACCCAAGGTGTACAGAATCATTACGAGAACGGAGCTGAATCCAACGGTCACGCAGATGGAGATCCTTGCGCCGCTCGTTGCGAAAAAGGCAAAACCGGGGCAGTTCATCATTCTGCGCGTCGACGAGGAGGGCGAGCGTATCCCGCTGACCGTGGCCGGGATCAATCCGGAGCAGGGGACCGTTACGATCATCTTCCAGATCGTCGGCGCGACGACGGAAAAGCTGAATCGGAAGCGGGAAGGCGATTTTTTGCAGGACTTTGTCGGCCCGCTCGGCGTTGCGACGCATACCGCGGGCGTCAAAAAGGTCTGCGTGGTCGGCGGCGGCGTCGGCTGCGCGATCGCTTTGCCGGTGGCGCAGGAGTTTCACCGGCTCGGCGCTGAGGTCACAAGCATCATCGGATTCCGCTCCCGGGATCTACTGATATTGGAGGACGACTTTGCCGCGTGTTCCGATCGGCTTGCGGTTATGACCGACGACGGATCCTACGGCCGGCACGGAAACGTGACCGTTCCGCTGAAGGAGCTGCTGGAAGCGGGCGAACGGTTCGATCTGATCCTTGCGATCGGGCCGCTCGTGATGATGAAATACGTCACGCTCACGGCGAAACCGTTCGGCGTTCCCGTCACCGTTTCGATGAATCCGATCATGATCGACGGAACGGGTATGTGCGGCTGCTGCCGCCTGACGCTGCACCGCGAAGGAAAGAACGTCACGAAGTTCGCCTGCGTGGACGGGCCCGATTTCAACGGCTATGAAGTCGATTTTGACGAGGCAATGTCCCGCGCGCGGATGTACGGCGAATTTGAGCGCCGTGCGCGTGAGGAAGCGTGCAATCTGTTCCGAAAGGAGATCTGAACATGGCGATCGTACCGAAAAAGCATGAAATGCCCTCGCAGGAGCCGTCCGTCCGGGCACATAATTTCCGCGAGGTCGCGCTCGGCTATCCTGTCGAGATCGCCGTGGAGGAAGCGAAGCGCTGCCTGAATTGCAGGAACCGCCCGTGCGTACAGGGCTGTCCCGTCAATATTGCAATCCCCGATTTTATCGCACGCATCAAGGAACAGGATTTTGAAGGCGCGTACCGGATCCTTTCCGCGTATTCTTCGCTGCCGGCCGTATGCGGCCGGGTTTGCCCGCAGGAGGAACAGTGTGAGAAATACTGCACGCTCGGCGTGAAATTCGAACCGGTCGCCATCGGCCGCCTCGAACGGTTCGCGGCGGATTATCACAACGCGAACGCCGCCGACTCGCCCGCGGCGCCGGAATCCAACGGCCATAAGGTTGCGGTGATCGGCTCCGGCCCGAGCGGGCTGACCTGCGCGGGCGATCTGGCGAAAAAAGGTTACCGCGTTACCGTGTTTGAAGCGCTGCATACGGCCGGCGGCGTTCTGGTGTACGGCATCCCGGAATTCCGTCTGCCGAAATCCATCGTAGCGCAGGAGATCGAAACGCTGAAGGGCCTCGGCGTTCATATCGAAACGAACGTCGTGATCGGCAAGACGCTGACGGTCGACGAGCTGTTTAAGATGGGGTATGAGGCGGTGTATATCGGCTCCGGCGCGGGGCTGCCGAATTTTATGGGCATTCCCGGCGAATCCTTAAAGGGCGTCTATTCCGCCAACGAGTTTCTGACGCGCTCCAACCTGATGAAGGCCTATCGGGAACACAACGATACGCCGATCATGAAAGGCGGCAGGGTCGCGGTCGTCGGCGGCGGAAACGTCGCGATGGACGCCGCGCGCACCGCGCTGCGGCTCGGCGCGGAAAAGGTTTATATCGTGTACCGCCGTTCAATGGAAGAGCTTCCGGCCCGGAAGGAAGAAGTCGAGCACGCGATGGAGGAGGGGATCGACTTCCGCCTGCTGAACAATCCGGTGGAAATCCTCGGCTTTGAAAACCCGGACGATCCGCGCGATCCGAAAAACGGGTTCGTTTGCGGTATGCGCTGTATCCGTATGGAACTCGGTGCGCCGGACGCCGGCGGCCGCCGCCGCCCGATCCCGGTCGCGGGCAGCGAGTTCGTGCTCGACGTGGATACGGTCGTCATTGCGATCGGCACCTCCCCGAATCCGCTGATCAAGGATACGACCGCGGGCCTGAACGTCAACGCCCGGGGCGGGATCATCGTTGCAAAGAACGGTGAAACATCGCGCGAAAACGTCTTTGCCGGCGGCGACGCCGTGACGGGCGCGGCTACCGTCATTTCCGCAATGGGCGCCGGCAAGGTTGCCGCGCGCGCGATCGACGAACGGCTCATGCCCGCCCGGGAAGCATGATCCGGTTCGTTTGCATCTGGCTCGGCGCGGCCGGCCTGCTCTCCTTCCTGCTGTTCGGCGTCGATAAAGCGCGCGCGAAGCGCGGCGCGTGGCGAATTCCCGAGCGCGTGTTGCTTCTGTCGGCCTTCGCCGGCGGCGCGCCCGGGGCTCTTTTGGGAATGCTCCTGTTTCGCCATAAGACCAGAAAGCCGCTGTTTCGTATTCTTGTTCCGCTGGCGACGCTGCTTTGGATCGGAATCCTTGGCCTGGCGATCTGGCG
This sequence comes from uncultured Eubacteriales bacterium, assembly GCA_902768795.1. Lineage (GTDB taxonomy): Bacteria > Bacillota > Clostridia > Christensenellales > CAG-138 > UBA3792. Next base: position 4,027 of record CACXMS010000014.1, on the reverse strand, counting down.
GTTTCATTGAACCGGGCGAGGGTTCTCCGATGCGTCGGAACACTTTCGGCGATTTTCCGCATTTTTTTGAAAAGAAACGCTTGACAAGCATGGACCGTACAGGTATAATATCTTCGGTTTTAAGCAGAGGCGCCCGCTTCTCACCTGCCGGCAGTTTGCCGCGTCAAATCGAACGAAGGAATCGAAGTGGGTGCGTCGTGCGCCCACTATTTTATTTGGGAGGTGAGTATTCATCGCTACGCAGGAAATGCAGATCAACGAAGAAATTCGTGACCCCGAGGTTCGCCTCATTGACGAGAACGGTCAGCAGCTCGGCATTATGGACGTTCGCGCGGCGCAGCGTCTGGCCGACGAACGGGAACTCGACCTTGTGAAGGTCTCGTTCAATACGCCCCCGACCTGCAAACTCATGGACTACAGCAAGTATCGCTATGACATGATGAAGCGGGAAAAGGAACAGAAAAAGAACCAAAAGACCATCGAGATCAAAGAGATCCGTCTGTCCGCAACGATCGACGTGCACGACATGGAAGTCAAGGCCAAGCAGTGCACAAAGTTTCTGACGGAGGGCAACAAAGTCAAGGTCTCGATCCGTTTCCGCGGCCGTCAGATCACCAAGGGCGAAATGGGAGAGGACGTTATGACGAGCTTCTTCGAAATGCTGGATGGAAAAGCGACGATGGAACGCGCTCCCAAACAAGAGGGCAGAAACATGTTTATGGTGCTTGCACCGAAGAACTGAATATTTTAGGAGGAATCAACCATGCCGAAGATCAAAACCCATCGCGGCGCAGCGAAGCGTTTTAACGTGACCAAGTCCGGTAAGATCAAGCGCGCCAAGGCTTACAAGAGCCACATTCTCACCAAAAAGACAACGAAGAGACTCCGCGGTCTGCGTCAGACCGGCTACATTGCCGAGTGCGAGCAGAAGAAGATCCGCGAGCTGATCCCGTATAAATAAGTAAGGAGGAAACACATCATGGCAAGAATTAAGAGAGCAGTCAACGCCGTTAAGAAACGCCGTAAAGTCCTCCGCGCAGCCAAGGGTTACTGGGGAGCCAAGAGCAAGCAGTACCGTGCCGCTTCCGAGCAGGTCATGAAGTCGATGGCGTATGCATACGTCGGCCGCAAGAATAAGAAGCGCGAATTCCGCCGTCTCTGGATCGCCCGTATCAACGCGGGTGCGCGTCTGAACGGCACGACCTACAGCCGCCTGATCAACGGTCTGAAGCTCGCGAATGTCGACATCAACCGCAAGGTTCTCGCCGATCTCGCGATTACCGATGCGAACGCGTTTGCGAATCTCTGCGAGATTGCAAAGTCTGCCCGCAACGACTGAGAAAAACCAAAAGTACAGGAGCCGTACAGCAAACCCGAACGGGAATGCGGAACGGCTCTTTTGATATTTTGCGAGTTTTGCCCGCTTGCTGCGCGGCGTTGCAAAACGGCCGCCTGCTTTTCCGGGAATGGATTCAGACGGCGTCGGAAGAATCGCTTGCAGGGGTCTGCGGGTTGACGGCAGGTTCCGGCTTGGTTGGATTCGATTCGAGCGTCTGCTCAAGCAGCTGCGTGATTTTCACGTTTGTATCTCCGATTGCATACGTTACCCAGGAACTGATTCATGTGCAAACACAACCGCCGACCAGGACGAAAAACCCGGGGAAAAACCCGACGGTGCTCCACAGCCAGATCGCGCTGACAAGACTTCCGACCCCGCCTGCGACGCAAACGAAGATCGCGTGCCCTTTGACTTTTTTACCGATATTTCGAAACATGGTTATTCTCCTTTCCGTTATGAAAAACGCCTTTCCGCTGCATGCAGCGGAAAGGCGTTTGTTTGTGTCTGCAGCTTACAGCTCGGCGAAGTACTTGATGGTGCGGACCATCTGCGAGGTGTAAGAGTTCTCGTTGTCGTACCAGGACACGACCTGAACCTGATAGGTGTCCTCGTCGATCTTCTGAACCATGGTCTGGTTCGCGTCGAACAGGGAGCCGTAGGTCATGCCGATGATGTCGCTGGAAACGAGTTTCTCGGTCGTGTAGCCGAAGGATTCGCTCGCCTGCGCCTTCATGGCTGCGTTGACCGCTTCCTTGGTGACGTCCTTGCCCTTAACGACCGCAACGAGGATCGTGGTGGAGCCGGTCGCAACCGGGACGCGCTGCGCGGAGCCGATGAGCTTGCCGTTCAGTTCCGGAATAACGAGGCCGATCGCCTTCGCTGCGCCGGTGCTGTTCGGAACGATGTTCGCCGCGCCGGCACGGGCACGCTGCAGATCGCCCTTGCGATGCGGGCCGTCGAGGATCATCTGGTCGCCGGTGTACGCATGGACGGTGGTCATGATACCGGAAACGATCGGGAACGCGTCGTTCAGCGCCTTGGTCATCGGAGCGAGGCAGTTGGTGGTGCAGCTCGCGGCGGAGATGATCGTGTCTTCCTTCTTCAGGATGCCGTTGTTGACGTTGAAGACGATGGTGGGCAGGTCATTGCCCGCGGGAGCGGAGATAACGACCTTCTTTGCGCCGGCGTCGATGTGCGCCTGCGACTTGGCCTTGCTGGTGTAGAAGCCGGTGCACTCGAGCACGACGTCAACGCCGAGCTCGCCCCACGGCAGATTCTGCGCTTTGGGTTCCGCATAGATGGTGATTTCCTTGCCGTCCACGGTGATGGAGCCGGGGACCTTCACGGTCTTGCCGTCTTCTTCGAAAACGGGCTCCTTGGAAGCGACGGTGTGCTTGTTCTCGCCGATGACGCCGCAGTAACCCTTCTGCGCGGTATCATACTTGAGCAGATGAGCGAGCATCGCGGGGCTGGTGAGGTCGTTGATAGCAACGATTTCATAACCTTCCGCGCCGAACATCTGACGGAAAGCCAAGCGACCGATACGACCAAAACCGTTAATAGCAACTTTTACTGACATGGCAAAATGCCTCCTTCATATTTAGTCAATTTATTTTACAATTATTTTGAAAAAAATGCAAGAGATTTCTTTGCGGAAACAAAAAATGTTTTACAGAATCCGTTCCATGCAGATTTTCTGCGGCAAAAGCCCCATCCGTTCGTAGAAGGCGGCGGCGCCGGGATTGCAGGTCCACACGTTCAGCGTCAGATGGTAGCAGCCGAGCTCTTTTGCGTACGCTTCGACAAATTGATACAGCGCGGTCCCGACGCCTTTTTTGCGCGCCGATTCCTCGACACAGATATCGTCGATATACAGTTCTTTCCGGTCGCAGAGGAGCCGGTCGCCCTGCACCTGCCGGATCAGACAGAACGCGTGCCCCAGGATCTCGCCGTTTTCGTCCTCAAACACAAAAACGGGGGAATCGGTCTTTTCCAGGATCGCTTCCAGTTCGGCCGCTCCGTACTTGGTCGCGCGGCGAAACAGGTCGGGCCGCCCCTCGTGATGGACGCGGTTGACCTGGTCGAGCAGATGCAGCAGCGCCCCGATATCGCGCCGCTCGGCAAATCGAATCATATATGCTCTCCTGTCAGAGGTGTCCGCCGGACGTTCCCGCGGCAGCACGCCCGCCGTCCGCGCAAGTCCCGATCCCCCAAAAAAGGATCCCGCACCGAAAATCGCTCAAAAAATATATACCAAACCCCGGTTCAAAAGGTAGACTTTATCGACCGCTTTGTGTTATACTGTGAACGGCAGAACCGAATGTAGAAAAAAGCCCGATATGCGGGTGATATTTCGATATACGTGTTTTTGGTATAAACAGAGAAACTTACCCGCTTTATCGACCGCAATACTATTTTGGAGGTAACCAAATGAAAAAGCTCCTTTCGATCCTGCTTGCGTGCGTAATGCTGCTCGGCCTGATCGCGCCCGTCTTTGCGGAGGATGGCGAACAGCCCGCGACCGATCCGGCCCCCGTGACCGATCCGGTGGACGACCCCACCGAAGACCCGGCGACCGATTCGGCTGACGTAACTGACCCCACGGACGATCCTGCGGACGTCACCGACCCCGCAGATGATCCGGCAGACGTGACCGATCCCGCGGAAGACCCGACCGAGGATCCGGCG
>CACXMS010000013.1 GCA_902768795.1 uncultured Eubacteriales bacterium | reverse complement strand
GCTCTCGACTTTATCAGAACGTGGCCCTGCGGAAAAGCTGAGTATTGCTCCCTTTCTTACGAGCCGGAGAACGAGGTGGCAAGAGAGTTATACCGTTCCTTAGGCTTTATGGAAAACGGCGAAATGGACGGCGACGAAATCGTCGCAGTATTGAAGCTGTAATACAGATCACGTAAAATTCCAGTTTGTCGGAATGAAATGAGTTTAACCCTTCTGGGAAACAAATCCTTCTCGGAAGGTTTTTGTGTGTTTGAAGCGCACGTTCCGACGCAGGAGGGTATCACCGCCGATGGTGGTGTATAAGTGCGCCCTTGGAAAAAATCGGGCAGCCACGCACGGCTGCTCTTGATGATTTCGTTTTGCCTGCCGAGAGAAAAGCTCTTTTCCGATAGCTGCTATCATTTATTTACCGCAGAAAGACCATCACGCAGCTATTCTGTAGTAGCGGTTGAAAATCACCCTTTACAGAGTACCTCTTCTGCCTCCCTTCTCGGCAGTCTGCCTCGTTGCGCGTCAAAAGGTTTTTTGACACGCAACGGGGGGCAGCCATTCGGCTGCCCCTCGCGGTTGGGTTTGAACAATCAGTTGCCGGAGGAAGAGGAAGACGAAGAAGCGGCTGCGGCTGCCTCACGGTCACGAATCATGTGCTGCAGCGTGATGAGAATCGCAACGACGACTTTCTCGCATTCCGGTTTGTAAATATCCACGCAGTATTTGTCGTGAAGAGAGATCATCTTCTGACCGATGACCGCGATGATGCTGCCGTCCTGATCGTACAGCTCAAAGTTCAGACCGATGATGTTGCCTCGAAGCTGCCAGCCGAGCCCTTCGATGTTGGTGATGTCCTTGATCAGATGGAACAGCTCGTTGGAAATCTGGAACTCCGTTCCGTCCGCCATCGTGACGAAGTGACGCTCATGCAGCGTGAAGAACTTCTTCGAGATGAAAGCAACCTGTTCGCCGGAAGCGTCGGTGACGGTGGTCTTGTCGTGCAGCGAAGGGAACTTCGTGGACGCGAGATAAACGACCTGTTCCTGATCGTCCGTAATCTCGATGCGTTTGTGCAGGGTGAAGATCTTGCTGGACGTGAACAGCGAGCGGCTCGGCGTGCCGAACGCAGCGACATTGTTTACGTTTGCTTGCTCGCCCGCTTCGCGGAAACGGTGAAATTTGGATGTAACTCCCATGAAACGATCCTCCTGAATGAATATGAACGCGAGCAGCCGCGCTCTTCTTTATATTATCACAGCGTCAAAAGATTGTCACGCGTTTTTTCACGGAATTCCGTCCGGTTTTTGAGCTCGAACGCTGTACAAACGGCGCGGAAACTGGTATAATATCATACAAACAGATCTGGAGGAGGATTCCGTATGGCTTACGCAGACGAGGTCTTTATCGCAATGTGCCGTGACATCATCGACAACGGCGTCGACACGACGGGGGAGAAGGTGCGCCCGCATTGGCCGGACGGCACGCCTGCCTATACGGTCAAAAAATTCGGCGTTGTGAATCGCTATGATCTGAAGAAGGAGTTTCCGATCATGACGCTGCGCCGCACGGCAATCAAGTCCGCGGTCGACGAACTGCTGTGGATCTGGCAGCGCAAATCGAACAACATCCATGATCTGCATTCGCACATCTGGGACGAATGGGCGGACGAAAACGGGTCGATCGGCAAGGCGTACGGCTATCAGATGCAGGTGAAGCACGCCTACAAGGAAGGCATGTTCGACATGGTGGATCGCGTGATCTTCGATCTGAAGAACAATCCGTACAGCCGCCGGATCATGACGAACATCTATAACTTTGCGGATCTCCATGAAATGAATCTCTATCCGTGCGCGTACAGCATGACGTTCAACTGTACGAAAAACAAGGAGACCGGCAAGCTCGTTCTGAACGCGATTCTCAACCAGCGTTCGCAGGACGTTCTGGCCGCGAACAACTGGAACGTGGTGCAGTATGCGGTGCTTGTGCACATGATGGCGCAGGTGTGCGATATGGAGGTCGGGGAATTCGTGCATGTGATTGCAGACGCGCATATCTACGACCGCCACATCCCGATCATCGAGGAGCTGATCCGGCGCGAGCCGTTCCCGGCGCCGAAGTTCCTTCTGAACCCCGAGGTGAAGAATTTCTACGATTTCAAGCCCGAGGACGTTGTGCTCGAGGGGTATCGGTTCGGAGAACAGATCCGAAACATTCCGATTGCAATCTGATATGACCGATCTTTTTCTGTGGATTCTGGAAATACTCGGGACGGTCGCGTTCGCAATTTCGGGCGCGATGGTCGGCGTTGAGAAGAAAATGGATCTGTTCGGCGTTGCGATCCTCGGCATGGTGACGGCGACGGGCGGCGGCGCGATCCGCGATCTGCTGCTCGATGTGACGCCGCCGGCCGTATTCCGCAATCCGGTGTACGCTTTGACGGCGATCGGCGTCAGTCTTCTGGTGTTTTTGCCTGTCGTGCGCCGCGCGTTTTTGCAGCATACGCGCGCATATGAACTGACGCTCCGCGTGATCGACGCGGTTGGCCTCAGTGTGTTTACGGTGGTCGGCGTGCAGACCGCTTTTACGGTGTATCCCGATGCAAATCTCTTCTTCGCGTCCTTTATCGGCGCGCTGACGGCGGTCGGCGGCGGGATTCTGCGCGATGTGCTGGCCGGTACGATGCCGTATGTGTTTGTCAAGCATTTTTACGCCTGCGCCGCGCTGATCGGCGCGATCGCCTGCGCGCTGCTGTGGCCGCTCGGCAGCATTCCCGCGATGCTTACGGGCATGGCGCTCACAATTCTGCTCCGCCTGCTCGCCGCGCATTTTCATTGGAATCTGCCGCAGGCAAAATGAATCCGAAAAAATAAAAACGGTCCTTCGCTCCGTTTCCCGCCGTTTGGCGCGACGAAGCGCCGCTGTTTTTCGGACGGTTGCGCCGATTCTGCCGGAACTATCCGGACAGTTGCGCCGATTCTGCCGGAATTTTCCTCTTCTTCTCTTTCTTTTTTAATTTCTATGTGATATACTATCAGCACTGATTACCTAAAGGAGGAATATGTACCCTATGAAAGCACCGTTTTCCGCCTATTTAGACGGCATTGCGCCGGCCCTGCGGAAGATTTCGGATGCGCTCGGCGAGACGTATGACTATGTCAGCATCCTGTCCACGGATTCGGTCGGTTTTTCGATCGGCATGTCGCAGCGCAAAAAGTCGGTCAACAACGAAACGCTGACGACCGAGCGCGGCACGGTTGTTCGCGTGTACCGCAACGGTCTGTACAGCGAATATGCGTTCAACGAACTGGATCCGTCGGATCCGTCCGCGGCCGTTCGTGAGATTCGCACAGCGCTTGACGCGCAGCTTGCCTTGCTCAAGGCAACCGACACCCAGGTTTTCGATACCGCCGCGCTCCCGGACGAGCCGCTGCAGCTTCGCGTTGAAAAAGAGACCGGCCGGCTCCCCGAAAACGAGGACATGGAAGCGCTCGTTTCGTTTCTGTCGAACCTATCCGACCGCGGAATGGCAGAGGTTGAAGGAGCGGTCGAATGCAGCGTGCGCGGCTCTTCCACGCACATCTCCAAACTGTTTCTGACGAAGAACCGCGATTTAAGACAGAGCTACGTGCAGTCCGAGGGCGCGATCGCCGTGATGGCGCCGAACGCTGCGGGCGAAATGAAGATGGCGTATAAGGGCGTTTCGGGGCTCGGCGGACCGGAGATCTTCGACGGGCTGACCGATGTTCTGGAGCAGCTGCCCAAGATGATGAAGGATCTGCTGCGCGCGGAGAAGATCGTTCCCGGCGAATACGAGATCATCACCGATCCCGGCATTACGGGACTGATCGCGCATGAAGCGTTCGGACACGGCGTCGAAATGGATATGTTCGTGAAGGAGCGCGCGCTGGGCGCGGATTACATCGGCAAACGCGTCGGTTCGGAGAATGTGACGATGCACGAAGGCGCGCTTTGCGCCGAAAGCGTTACGGCCTATGCGTTCGACGATGAAGGCACGCTGGCGGGCGACGTTGTGGAGATCGACCGCGGGATTCTGCGCGCCGGCATTTCGGATGCGCTCTCCGCGCTGCGGCTCGGCACCGAGCCGACCGGAAACGGCAAGCGTCAGAATTTCGCGCATAAGGCGTATGCGCGCATGACGAACACGATGTTCGATTCCGGAACGGATTCCCTCGACGATATGATTGCGTCGGTTTCGCACGGATACCTGCTGTCCGGCAGTGAAAGCGGCATGGAGGACCCGAAGCACTGGGGCATCCAATGCATCATTTCCCGCGGCTACGAGATCCGGGACGGCAAGCTGACCGGCAAGGTCGTTTCGCCTGTCATTATGACCGGATACGTGCCGGATCTGCTCGGAAACATTTCGATGCGAAGCGCGGATCGCGTTGTGGAAGGCAACGGCGCGTGCGGCAAGGGCTATAAGGAATGGGTCAAGGTCGCGGACGGCGGCCCGTATCTGAAGACGAAAGCGAGGCTCGGATGATGTTTGAAACGGTGAAACGGCAGCTTGCAAAGCTTGGCTGCACAATGTATGAATTGACGGAGGTATCCGTCACGGCGTGGGAATTCTATTTCATCCGCCACAAGCTCGATCAGAACCGCACGGTCAAAACGCGCACGATCGAGGCAAAGCTCTATCGGCTGTCCGAGGACGGTCAGACGCTCGGATCGGCGTCCGGCTCCATCAGCCCGACGGCGTCCGAAGAGGAGATCGGAAAGAAACTCGAAAACCTGTATTATCAGGCGTCGTTTGTGAAGAACCCCGTCTATATGCTGACGGACCGGCCCGTACCGGCCATCGCGTCCGAACGCGTGGACGTTTCCGCGATCGCGGAAAACTTCCTTTGTGCGATGCAGGCCGTGCCCGAAACGGCGACGGAGCGCATCAACTCCTATGAAGTTTTTGTGCGCGAGATCAGCAAGACGTTTGAAAACTCCAACGGCGTGACGTATTCGGTCACGTATCCCGATTCGATGATCGAGGTCGTCGTGAATGCGTCAAAGGACGGACACGAGATCGAGCTGTACCGGAATTTCACTTCCGGCGTATGCGACGCCGAAAAGCTCACGCGCGATGTGCAGTCGGCACTGCGGTTCGGCCGCGACCGGTTGATTGCACAGCCGACGCCGAAGCTTGGCAAAGCGGACGTAATCTTTTCTTCGGCGGACGCCGTCGAGCTCTATAAGTACTTTGCGGCCCGCACGAACGCGGAACTGCTGGTCATGAAGCTTTCGGACTGGATGCCGGGGAAACAGGCCGCGGCGTATACGACGGGCGACCGCATCTCGGTGTTTGCAGCGGCAAAGCTGGAGAATTCCTCGAAATCCTTCCCGGTGGACGCGGAAGGCGCGTTGATCCGGGAACGGTATCTCATCCGCGACGGCGTGGCGGAAAACATCTGGGGCAACCGGCAGATGTGCAGGTATCTCGGCGAAGAGAGCTCGAACGTGTATAACTTCGTCGTGTCCGGCGGAACGGCGACCGAGGAGGAGCTGCACAGCGGCGATTACCTCGAGCTCGTCGAATTCTCCGACTTCCAGGTCGACGTGATCGGCGGCGATCTGATGGGGGAAATCCGGCTCGGCTATTGGCACCACGACGGGAAGACGGACGTCATCACCGGCGGGAGCGTTTCGGGTCAGATGCAGGACGTGATTCCGTCGATGCGCTGTTCAAAGGAGACCGAGCAGTACGATACGGCCGTGATCCCGAAGGAAACGCGGCTTTACGGCCTGTCGATCACCGGCATCGTATAAAGCGGCAAGCAGCCGCCCGAAATACGGGATGCCGATATGAATACAGACGAACCATATCGGGTTTCGCAGTAAGGGTAAATCGTATCGGAGAGAGCATAATGCCCTCTCCGATTCCTTTTTCTGTTCTTTTTCAAGTTTGAATACGGCGCACAAACCCTTTCGCCGCAGAAAATCGGAAGGAGTTCGTATGATTCTGAACCCTGTTTGATAATAAGGCGATTTTTCTGCCAAAGCTTTTTCATTGGATAGAACGATAAAACCGCCGACAAAACCATCGGATAACGCTGTCAGAGGAATTATGCAATACTGCAATGCTGCGCATCATCCAACCGGACTGCAATCATTTTTCAATTTGGAACTGCTCCCGCTTCTCATAACAGTGTTTCGTATGAATCAATTTACCGTCCGTTGTTATCATGCCGATTATGTTTTTTCCGTAGGAAACAACCGGCGGGACAAAAGTAACTTCATGGATTTTCAGATTTCCGTATTCGGTCGGAATGTCGATTGCGGTCAGATTTGTGATGCTGATATCTTTCTTTTTGCTTCCGAATCCCAGCAAATCAGCCAGCTTTCCGGTGGCGCTGCTGTGAAAGTATCCAGCGGATTCCAGATTGAGAGCATCGACCAGGGTCGGATCAAGCCCGGCCATGAAACGCAAAATAAAATACTTATACGTGTTATTATTCAGCTTTTTTCTCATTAAGCGATGTATTTTTTGGCATTTTCCGTTAAGGTCTTTCTGCGGTCGTATCGATACTGAACGGAGATTCCCGTTGCCTGATTGCTCATCGTCCTGTTACGGTCTTCTCTGCCGTCAACCGCCAATCCGATATCCGTTTTTTGGGGATTGTTTTGGATACTTCCTGCTATATCATAAGAAGTATATCCTATCTTGGCTTGTTTACACGTCTCTAATGCGGCGCGGAGCTCTGCCTGAGATACCGTGTTGATTTCTACAGTTGTTTTATGGCTTTTCCAAAATTGATCAAACGATTTTTCCATGTCCTCAAACGTAAAAATCTGCTTCTCCTTTTTCCATTTACGGTTGAAGAAATGAATGAAAAGCCTGGTGAATATCGGCAATTTGCTGTCCGCCGGTAAAGAATCGGTATGAATCAGCTTGATTTCACGGAATTCTGCGGGTTCATGGTTCAGACTCTTGAAAAAGGCCTCAATAAAATATAACAAGGACTTTCCATCGCCGCCCAAATGATGGAGCATAAATGTAAACCGGTTATTGCCGGACGCATTAAGGGAGGCAAACAGCCGCAAGAATTCGCCGTTTTCTATTTGGAATCGGATTCTTTCCTGTTCATGGATCAGCGTCTGCAATGGCTTGTCGGAAAAAGACACATGGTTCTGATGTGCTTTGTTTTCCGCATAATACGCGTTTCCCGCATCGTCCATTACGATTTTCGTATTGAGTATTTCAAAGGCAGCTACCGCCCGGTGAAACGATTCTTTTATTTCCTCCTGCGTGAAAGAACCCGACGCGCTGACCTCCATTGAGATCATCATATTCACGTCAAATAATTCCTGCCGCTCGGTTTCAATCCTCCACATACTTTTTGACCCCTTTTCCCCAAATATGCATGATCCATTTTTGAGGATAGATTTTACTGCAGACGTGTTCATACTTTACGAACAAGGAACAAACGGACATGTCTTTTCCTTTTTTCGCGTCCTTCAACGCTTTGGTAACGACTCTTTCAGGCGAAACGAGGCCCGGAAATCTGATTCTTTTTCCGTTCTGTTCCGATTTCAGCATCCCGGTATCGATCCACCCGGGACATACGGCGGTACTGACAATACCTTTTTCCTGCAGCTCATAGTTCAGGCTTCTTGAATATGACCGCAGGAATACTTTCGTTGCGGAATACAATGCGATATAAGGATTCGGCTGGAAGGAAGAAGCGGAGGAAATGTTCAAAATTCTTGCGCCCGCGCTCATATACGGTATGGCATACTGACAAAGCAAAACCGGCGTTTTGCAGTTTGTTTCGATTGTATTTGAAATCTCATCATCGGAAAAATCGATTATTTTGCCCATCTTTGCCATTCCCGCGTTGTTGATCAGGAACAGGATGTTCGGTTTTTTCTCTTCCAATAAACCGCGCAGCTTTTTCACTTCCGATTCATTGGATAAATCGCAGATGACGGGAACGATTCTTTCCCCATACTGCTTGCATAACGCGCCCAGTTTATCTTCGCTTCTGGCAACTGCCCAGATTTCATCGATTTCTTCTTTCAACAATTCGGCAACAAACGCTTTTCCCAATCCTCCGGTTGCGCCCGTAACCACTGCTATATTACTCATATTCTATAATCTCCTTTACAAATGACCGCTTCTCTCAGAAAGCAAAATGCTGTGTTTGAATCTTATCATAAATGCTGATGAATATCAATCATAAACGCCGCCCAAGGACACTTTTTGCGCCGGGCGAACGTTCAACAAACCGTTATACCCTCTGACTCGATCCTTCTGTGAAAAGAGTAAAAAACGGGACGCCGACCGTGCGAACCCGAAGGGATTTCCCCGCGTTCCGATCGGCGTCCCGCTTTGTTCTTGGCTCTTACTGCAGCTGTGACAGCGTTTTTTTGCACAGACCGTCCGGCCCGTCGAGATAAACGATCGCGGACGCGTTTTCCGCAAACGCCGCGAGAAGTCCCGCGCGGATCGCTTGCGAAGGGACGTCCGGCTGTCCGTCGCAGCGCATGCACAGAAGCTCCGAGATTGGCTCCTTCTGTTCGGCAAGAAACGCCTGCGCGGACGCTTCGGACAGGTCGTATTCAAACATTTCGACGGTGTCGTTCTGCTTTCGCACGACGAGGATCTGTCCTTCCCGGATTGCGCGTGCGTTCCGATAGCCGTTGGCAAACTGCATCAATCGGTTGCCGGTCGACTGATCCAGATACCCTTCGACCAGAGCGACCGTCCGGGGATTTGCGATGTACGCACGCACTTCCTCCATGTCCACGTCGTACCCGTTCATTATGCCCTGGATCAGCGCCTCGATCACCAGCATGCTGCGCGTTTTGGGATCGTGCAGATACGAAACGAGGTCGATGTTCATCTTGCGGTTGACGCCTTCCACCATGCCCGTATAAAACGTGCTGTTTTCTCCGAAGCAGCGCCCGATCGCCTCCATGTGCGAAAACCCTTCGATCACGTCCGTTACGCGCATCCGTTTCCAGTCGCCCTTGACGACCGATCCGCCCGACAGGAGCCGGTCGGTTGAGGTGTGCAGCGCGTCCGCGAGATCCAGGAGCAGCCCGGCGTCGGGCATCGCGTCGCCGTTCTCCCACTTGGACACCGCCTGAAACGATACGCCCAGAACGTCCGCGAGCTGCTGCTGCGTCAATCCCGCCGCTTTTCGCTGCGCGCGGATGTATTGTCCGATTTTTTTCATATCCATGGTTCTTTCTCCTTGCTGTTTGTTGTTCTGCCTTCATCATAACAGCTTGATTTCCGTTTGACAATCATCGCGTCATGGATATTCTTCAACCGTGAGTTGAATTTTCGCACGAGGTACAACCGAAACGGGGGAAAGAAGCCGCTTTCCCGATCAGAACAGCGTCGGCTCTTGGAAGCGGACGCGGATCACAAGATCGAATCCGTCGCTGCGGCGCTGCTCCTCCATCGCGGTTTTCATCCCGCTTTCTTCCAACCGTTCGAGACAGGTTTTTACGCTGTTCATAAACAGACGGCAGTCGGCGGGCAGGCGCACGATCCGAACGGGCTTGCGATTCTGCTTTTCTTTGATGCGGGCGATCAGCTGTTCGGTCTGCTTGACGTTCAGATCGCCCTTTTGGATCTGATCGAGCGCGCGCCACTGCGTCTCCTCGTCGCTAAGGCCGAGCAGCGCCCGCGCGTGGCGCTCGGAAAGGTTCGCTTCGCGGATGCGGGCGCGCATCGCCTTCGGAAGCTTCAGAAGCCGCAGCTTGTTCGACAGAAACGACTGGCTCTTGCCGAGGCGCGTTGCAAGCTGTTCCTGCGAAAGATCGTAGGTGTGCAGCAGATTGTGATAGCTTTCCGCTTCGTCGAGAAAATGCAGATCGCTGCGCTGGATGTTTTCGACCAGCGCCATATACGCGCTGCGCTCTTCCGACGCATCGGCAATGATGCAGGGCACCTCGGAATATCCGAGGGCACGGCAGGCCCGAAGCCGCCGTTCGCCGGAAATCAGTTCGTAACCGTCTCCCGACCGGCGGACGGTCAGCGGCTGGATCAACCCGATCTGCGCGATGCTGACCATCAGCTCGGAGAGCGCGGCGCGGTCAAACGCGCGGCGCGGCTGCGCGGGGTTTGGGAGAATCGCTCCGATCGGCAGCAAAACGAGCCGCCGCTCCGGATCGCGCTTGGGCGGGATCTGCAAAAGTCCCTGCTGAAAACTGTACGGCGTCTCGGCCACCCCCTTTTTTCGCCGTTTTGCACAGCTTACCATGCAGAGATTGTCGATAAAAAGAGGCGTGACAAAGGTCGATCCGGAAGGACAAAACTTGCACGGATTCGCAAGGAGGTAGAGATGTTTAACTGTTTGTGAACTTTATCGAAGCTTGTTGCTTTTTGCCATAGGCATGTTATAATGAAGTCGAATCAAAATAGGAACCATAGGAGGATTCAAGAATGGCGTACAAGATTTCCGATGAATGCATCCAGTGCGGCGCATGCGCATCCGAGTGCCCGGTCGAAGCAATTTCCGAGGGCGATACCCAGTATGTGATCGATCCCGACGTCTGCATCGATTGCGGCAACTGCGCAGAGATCTGCCCCGTCGGCGCTCCGTCTTCGGAAGACTGAGCATTTCCCAATTATGAAATGAAAAGAAGCCCAGGGAGGGCTTCTTTTTCGTTTGCCGGGGGCGTTAAAACGTACGCACGGCCGCTTCAACATCTTTTTTTAGCTGCGCCTTTTTCGCGGCGGCAAGCATCAGCTTGATACGGTTCAGCTGGTTGACTTCGCTTGCGCCGGGGTCGTAATCGACGGCGGCGATGTTCGCGTTCGGATAGGCGGCCTTCAGCGACTTGATGACGCCTTTGCCCATAACGTGGTTCGGCAGACATGCAAACGGCTGGATGCAGACGATATTCTCAATGCCCTCGTTCAACAGCTCGACCATCTCGCCGCAAAGGAACCAGCCCTCGCCGTATTGATTGCCGACGGAAAGGAATTGCTTTGTCGGCTCGGCGATCTGCTCGATTCGCAGCGGCGCCGAAAAGCGTTTGCTCTTTTTCAGCGCTTCCACGGCGGGCCTGCGGAGCGCTTCGAGGGCGTCCACGCCGACTTTTCCGACGACCGCGTTAATCCAATGCCGGCCGAGAAACTCGGCTTTGTATTTCTTGTCGTACAAAAACATTGCGAAGAAATCGATGAAATCCGGTACGACGGCTTCCGCGCCTTCGCGCTCCAGAAGCTCAACCAGATGGTTGTTTGCCAGCGGCATATATTTGACGAGGATCTCCCCGACGATGCCGACGCGCGGCTTCCGGACGGATTCGTTTAGCGGAAGCGCGTCAAAATCCGCAACGATTGCGCGGCAGATCTGCGCGTAGGAACGCTTGTCCCTGCCGAGAATCGCGTCGATGCAGATCCTTTCCCACTTTGCGTGCAGCGCGTTTGCGGAGCCCTCGACAAGCTCATACGGCCGCGTACGGTACAGACAGCGCATCAGAATATCGCCGTAGGCAATGCCGCGCATGCCGTCGATCAGCATTTTGGCCGAAACGTGGAATCCCTCGTTCTTTTCCATGCCGTTCGCGTTCAGCGAGATGACGGGAATGTAGGAGAGCCCCGCCTTGTCGAGCGCGCGGCGGATAAAGCCGACGTAATTGCTCGCGCGGCAGCAGCCGCCGGTCTGTGTCATCAAAAGCGCGAGCTTGTGCGTATCGTACTGCCCCGAAAGCACGGCCTCCATCATCATGCCGGTCATGATGATCGAGGGGAAGCAGGCGTCGTTGTTCACGTACTGCAGCCCTACGTCGATCGCACGCCGGGTCGCGTTGTTGAGCAGAACGAACCGGTATCCGTTCTTTTCGAACGCGGGCGTGATCAGGTTCAGATGGATCGGACTCATCTGCGGCGCGAGGATCGTGTACCCCTCGTCAAACATCTTCTGCGTAAATTCGGTGCGTTCATAGGCGATCGGCTGCGGATGCGCCGTGATGCACTGACGGCGGCGCATATCCATCGCGGCGAGAAGACTCCGGATGCGGATCCTGGCCGCGCCGAGGTTGCTGACCTCGTCAATCTTCAGCACCGTATAGAGCTTTCCGCACCGGTCAAGGATCTCCTCAACCTGATCGGTCGTAACCGCATCGAGCCCGCAGCCGAACGAGAAGAGCTGAATCAGCTCCAGATCGTCACGCTTGCCGACGTACTCCGCGGCCTGATACATCCGGGAATGGAAGACCCACTGATCGACGACGCGCAAGGGGCGTTCGGGGTTATAATCGAGCGGAAGACTGTCTTCGGTATAAACGTCAAGCCCGTAGGACGCGACCAGCTCGGGAATGCCGTGATTGATTTCGGGATCGATGTGGTACGGACGGCCGACCAGCACGATTCCGCGGCGTCCGGCCGCTTCCATTTCCCTGAGCCGTCTGGCGCCTTCGACACGGATATCGTCCTTGGCCTTGCGCTGCTCGGCCCAGGCCTTCTGCGCCGCGGCGCGAACAATCCCCGCTGGGATGTCCCACCGTTCGCGGCAAAACTGCACGAGCCGGTCCTCGGCGGTTTTTTCCGAGGTGAACGCGATGAACGGGCGCAGATACTCCATTTGGCCCGAGGTGATCGCGTCGACGTTGTTCTTGAGGTTCTCGGGGTAGGAGCAGACCATCGGACAGTTGTAATGGTTCTGGGCGTCCTTCGTTTCCTGGAACTCATAGTAGACGCAGGGATGGAATACGGTTTTCACGCCGTGCTCAAACAGCCATTGCACATGTCCGTGCGCGAGCTTGGCCGGATAGCATTCCGATTCCGAGGGGATCGAATCCATGCCCGCCTCATAGATCTTTCGCCCCGAGAAAGGCGACAGCACGACGGAAAAGCCGAGTTCGCGGAAAAACGTCGCCCAGTACGGGTAGTTTTCATACAGGTTCAGAACGCGCGGGATGCCGATGACGCCGCGCGGCGCGTCCGAAGCGGGGAGCGGCTCGTAGCCGAACATGCGCTCGCGCTTATAGACGAACATGTTCTGTCCGGGCACGGCGCTGTCGTTGCTCTTGACGCGCTTTTCACAGCGATTGCCGGAAATATACCGGCCGCCGCCCGCAAACGAGTTGACGGTCAGCATGCAGTTGTTTTCACAACCGCCGCAGCGCACGGCTTTGCTCGTATAGGTCAGCGCGGCGATCTCCTCTGCGGAGAGCATCCCCGAGGCGGCGCCGTCCGCGCGGTCGCGCGCGATCAGGGCAGCGCCGAACGCGCCCATGATGCCGGCGATATCGGGGCAAACAACCTCGGCGCCGGCGATCTTTTCGAATGCGCGCAGTACGGCCTGGTTGTAAAACGTGCCGCCCTGAACGACAATATGATCGCCGAGCTGTTTTGCGTCGGAGAGCTTGATGACCTTAAAAAGCGCGTTCTTGATGACCGAGTATGCAAGGCCGGCCGAAATATCGGATACCGGCGCGCCTTCCTTCTGCGCCTGTTTGACGTTGGAATTCATGAACACCGTGCACCGCGTTCCGAGATCGATCGGCGCGGCGGCAAACAGCGCTTCGCGGGCAAACGCTTCGGCTGTGAAGCCGAGCGACGCCGCAAAGTTTTCAATGAACGAGCCGCACCCCGAGGAGCACGCCTCGTTGAGCATGACGGTATCGACGGTGCGGTCCTTGAGCTTGATGCACTTCATATCCTGTCCGCCGATGTCGAGCACGCAGTCCACCTTCGGATCGAAGAACGAGGCCGCCGTTGTATGCGCGACGGTTTCGACTTCGCCGTCGTCGAGCCGGAACGCGGCCTTCAGAAGCGCTTCGCCGTAGCCGGTCGAGCAGGCGCGGGCAATCCGCGCGGAATCCGGCATCTTCGAGAACAGATCGGAAAGCGCGGCGCGCGCCGTTTCGATCGGATTGCCGCGGTTGTTTGCGTAAAAGGAGAACAGCAGTTCGCCGTTTTCTCCGATCAGAGCGAGCTTGGTCGTTGTCGAACCGGCGTCGATGCCGAGGAAGCAATCCCCCGCGTAGGCCGAAAAGTCCGCCTTCGGAACGACCGCCTTCGCGTGGCGCCGGCAGAACGCGTCGTATTCGTCCCGGGAATCGAAGAGCGGCGCAAGCCGTTTGATCTCCAGCTCCATCTTCACGCCGGCGGTCAGCCGCGCGATCAGCTCGTCGGTCGAAACGACGGCGCCGTCCTCATTCGCGGCGCCGATCGCCGCAAACAGATGCGAGTTTTCGGGATCGACGGTCGTTTCGGGCGTCAGATGCAGCGTGTCGATAAAGGCCTTTTTGAGCTCCGAAAGGTAATGCAGCGGACCGCCGAGAAACGCGACGCAGCCCCGGATCGGTTTCCCGCAGGCGAGGCCGGAGATCGTCTGGTTGACGACCGACTGAAAAATGGAGGCGGCCAGATCGGCCTTGGATGCGCCTTCGTTGATCAGCGGCTGGATATCGGTCTTGGCGAATACGCCGCAGCGCGCCGCGATCGTATAAAGCTCCTTATGCGACTTGGCGGCTTCGTTCAGACCGGCCGCGTCCGTCTGCAGAAGCGCGGCCATCTGATCGATAAATGAGCCGGTGCCGCCGGCGCAGACGCCGTTCATGCGCTCGTCGAGTCCGCCGTCGAAATAGATGATCTTTGCGTCCTCGCCGCCGAGCTCGATCGCGACGTCGGTTTGCGGATAGCGCTTTTCCAAAGCCCCCGCAACGGCGACGACTTCCTGTACAAACGGAACGCCGAGCGCTTTCGCCAATCCGATCGCGCCCGAGCCCGTAATGGCAATATGCAGTTGACATTTGCCGAGAATTTGCTCGGCCTCCCGCAGAAGATCCGCCAGCGTTTCCTGCGTATGCGCGCGGTGGCGGCGGTACTCTCCGAACAGAAGCTCGTCGTGTTCACCCAAAACAACGAGCTTGACGGTTGTGGAACCGATGTCGATTCCGGCACGGTATTGATTCATGGGATACTCCGAATTAGTGCTTGCTTCCGAGCGAGAATTTGGATTCGGTATGGTTGAGCAGCCGCTTGATGTTTTCGCGGTGCCGCACGATCATAAAGACGACGCAGAGCGCGTACAGCAGGATCGCGATGCGGTCACAGCCGAAGGGGAGAAGGAGCAGCGCGCCGGTAACAAGCGCGCACATCGTGGCGAGCGACATGTATTTGACGGTGAGCAGCAGCACGACCATAACGCCGGTTGCGATCAGCCCGGCCCGCCAGTCGAGCAGATACAGGACCGACAGACAGACCAGAAAGCCCTTGCCGCCCTTGAATCCGTAATAGATCGGGTAGGCATGACCGATCACCGAAAACACCGCGGTATAGGCGACGCCGAGCTGGTACCAGCCGAAAAGCGCGTTGAACCACAGACCGAACAGGAAGCAGACAAGCGCGCTTTTGAGAAGATCCAGCGCGAAAACGAACCAGGCATATTTGTTGCCGAAAACGCGCTTGAAATTCGTGAAGCCGGGATTGCCGCTGCCGAGCGTGCGGATGTCCTGATGATAGATCAGCTTCGAGAAAACGATTGCGGGGTTGATGCCCGCCACAAGGTAGCCGACGACGGCTGCCAGGATCCATACGAGAACCTTCATGGCTTACTCCAGAATGATCAGATAGTTGAAAATGGGCTGTCCGCCGTCCTGCACGAATACTTCGCAGAACGGGTTCATGCCGCGAATATGCGCCGCAATGCGCTGCGCTTCATCCGGATCGGAATCCTGTCCGCACAGCAGGATGCAGATCTCATGGTCGTCCAGATCCAGCCGGTTTACAAGCATGCACGCCGTATCGCAGCGATCGTTGTCGGCCGAGACGATCTCCTTGCCAGAGATGCCGATGTACTGCCCCTTGTGCAGCAGAAAGCCATCCATCTCGGTGTCGCGGCTGCATACGGAAACGCTCGCGGTCACCACGCCGTCCATCGCCGCCGTCATATCGTCATAGATCGCGTCGGGATCGTCCAGCTCCGGGTTCATCATCGAAAGCGCGGCATAGCCGTCGCCGATCGACTTGCTTTCCACAACCAGCACGCGCGACTTTTCATACAGCGAAGCCGCCTGCTTTGCAGCCAGGATGACGTTGGAATTGTTCGGCAAAACAAGGATCGTATCGGCGTTCACCCGGTCGAAAGCGGCGAGAAAGTCGTCGGTCGAAGGGTTCTGGCACTGTCCGCCGTCGATCACGTCGGCCGCGCCCATCTCCGTAAACGCATGCTTTACGCCTTCCCCCGAAGCGACCGCCACGATGGCCATCGGCTTGCGCTCCGACGGGGAAACGAGCGCGCTGTCCGCCGGCAGATTGTTGTGCTGCAGGTTCATGTTTTCGATCTTCACCGTCAGGTATTCGCCGTAGCGCTGACAGTATTCGAGCACGCGGTACGGTTGCATCGTATGCACATGGATCTTCACGACGCTGCCGGTCTTGACGAGCACGAGAGAATTGCCGATCGAGCTTAAAAACTCGCGCATCGGCGCCGGATCGAACGCGTCCACGTCGGTTTTCTTCGACTGCAGACGCAGCAGCAGCTCGGTGCAGTAGCCGAACGTCAGCTCGCTGCTTTCGGTGAAGCGATCGAGATCGAGCACGGCGGCTGCGGGCTGCGCCGCTTCCGCAACGGAAACCGGCGCTTCGCCGTTCAGCGTGCGCGCCATGCCTTCAATGATGTACAGGAGTCCCGCGCCGCCCGAATCGACGACGCCGGCTTTTTTCAGTACGGGGAGCTGTTCGGGCGTTTCCTGCAGCGCCGTCTGTCCGCGCTCGAGAAACGTATCGAAGAACCCGTTCAAAGAATCCGGCTGCCGGTCCGCGGCGTACTGCGTTGCGGACTTGGCGACGGTCAGGATCGTTCCCTCGGTCGGTTCGGAAACCGCCGCGTAGGAATGCTCGACGCCCTTTTGAAACGCGGAACCGAGCAGATCGGCGTCGGCTTTTTCCGCGTCCGAAAGCCCGGCCGCGATGCCGTCGAAAAACTGCGAAAGGATCACGCCCGAGTTGCCGCGCGCGGAAAGCAGCATGCCGTCGGCGATGCGGCGCGCGGCGGAGCCGATCGGCTCGTCGTCGGACGGTTCGCGGTTGACGCCTCCCGAGATGGTCAGATACATATTGTCGCCGGTATCGCCGTCCGGGATCGGGAACACGTTGAGATCATTGACCTCATTCGCGTGCGCCTTGAGCTGCGCCGCGCCGCCGCGCACCAGTTCCCAGAAAAGGCGACCGTTCATTCGTTGCGCTTCCATACCGTTGCTCCGTTTTTCTTATTGCTTGTCCGCAACGCGGAACGTGATCTCTTTGCCGTAGCCGAACAGCGCGACCGCGTCGGGGCCGATCGATGCGCCGATGATCGGTCCGATATAGCCCGTATAGATGTCCTTGCACGGAATCTCGGCGCGGACCATCGAAAGGAACGTTTCGACCTCCTTCGGATCGCAGTCCGAATGGGCGAAGTACAGCGTCTGCTGCTCGGGATCGACCAGCTCCTCCTTGAGCATGGCGATCGCTTCCTTGAACGAACCGAGACGGCCCTTCGCCTTTTTGACGGCGGTCTGTTCGCCGTCCGCGTCGGTCACGAGGATCGGTTTCACGCCGAACAGATTGCCGAAGAACGCGGAGGACGCTTTCACCCTGCCCGCGCGCTTCAGACAGTCAAGCGAGTGAACGGTCACGACCTGATGCAGGTACTTCAGCCGCTGCTGCGCGTAGTCCGCAACCTCGTCCGCCGTAACGCCTTCCGTCGCAAACTGCGCGGCGTCGATCGCCAGAAGGCCTTCGCCCATGCTGGCGTGTTTCGAATCGACGCAGCGGATGACCGCGCCGGGATATTCCTTCATAAGCTCCTTTGCGAGAACCGACGCGGTGTTGACCGAGCCGGACTGCTTCAGCGAGCAGCCGATATAAACGATGTCGCTGCCCTTGTCGAGATACTTCCGGAAGATGCGGTTAAACTCCTCCACGGGAACCTGCGTCGTTGTGACGCGGTTGCCGTCGCGCATGAGATTGTACATCGCATGCACTTCATCGGGCGTCCAGGAAAGGTCTGCGGGCGAGGTCTTGCCCTCGAAAACCGTGTTCATCTGGGCATAGTCGATGTCGTAACGCTCCATCAGCTCCGGCGTCAGGTCGGAGCAGGAATCGGTGATGATCTGAACCTTTTTCATAATACTCTCCTCATTCGAACAAATCGGGTTTTTCCGCATAGGCAGAAAACCGCAAATTTTGTCTAAATTATAGGAAAGAAAAATAAACTGAAACGAAACTGCAAAAGAAAAACGCCCGAAGACGGGCGTTTTTGGGAAAGAACTGTGTAAAACATTTTCGGACTACGGCAGCGTGACCGCAAAGGTCGTAACGCCGTTTTCACAGCGGATTTCGACCGATGCGCCGTGCAGATCGAGGATCGCTTTCACAACGGCAAGGCCGATGCCGTTGCCTTCGGCGGAATGTGTTTCATCGCTCTGATAGAACTTTTGAAAAATCCGTTCGCGCTCCGCGGGCGGGATTGCGGGGCCGGGATTGGAAACAGAAACGCAAACGCCGCGTTCAACGCGTTCAATCGAAACGGAAACGGTGCTGCCCGGGACGCAGAATTTGATCGCGTTGTCGAGCAGATTGATCCAGACCTGCCGGAGCAGCTCCTCGTTGGCGTCGACGCTGTATTCCGCGAAGTCGAGATCCCAGCTGACGTTCTTTTCCTGCCACTTTCGCTCCAGCAACAGCACGCACGCGCGGATCTGCTCGGAGAGGTTGAACGAGCGTACATCGGTTAAAATGATCTGGTTTTCGATGCGCGTGAGGTTCAGCACATTGGTCGCCATCGCGGACAGACGGAGCGATTCCTCCTCGATGATGTCGATGTATTCGGCTTTTTGCGCTTCGGTCAGGTTTTTGCGCTTGAGAAGCTTCGCAAACCCCGCGATCGAAACGATCGGCGTTTTGAATTCATGCGAAAAGTTGTTGATGAAATCCGAGCGGAGAATCTCCGTGCGCTCGAGCTCCTCGGCCATCGTATTGAAGCTTTCCGTGAACTGCCGGACCGTCGGGTGACGCGAAAGCGGCGGCTTCATCGACAGCCGCGTGTGAAAATCGCCGGCTGCCATGCGGTTCATCGCTTCGGTGATGCGGTTCATCGGCGTCGTCATGACGCGGCTTAAAACGAGCGTGATCCCCGCGCCGACGATCAGGCTGACGAGCGCCAGAAAGACGGCAAGCAGCGTTGTGTTGTCAAAAACCTTCTCATACAGCTCTGTAATCGCGCCGGTTTTTTCAAGCAGCAGGATCAGACCGCCGATGACAAGCGCAACGGCGAGCAAAATCAGAAAGACGACCCCGGCAAACAGCAGCGTCAGCGCGGTTTTGGAGCCGCGATCCCTGGATGTCTTCATTCGATCCTCACCGCCCGATAGCCGAGCCCGCGCACAGACTCGATCCGAAATTCGTTCCAATCCTCAAACCGCTTTCGCAGCCGCCCGATGTGTACGGTTACGGTTTCCCAGCCCGTGTCGGTATCCGTGCCCCAGATCTCATCCATGAGCTGAATGCGGGTAAAGATCTTGCCGGGATTGGAAAGCAGCTTATAGAGCAGCAGAAATTCCTTCTGCGGCAGAAGAACCGATTCCGTGCCGCGCGAAACCGTCATCTGATCGTAATCCAGCGTCAGATCCGAGAATTCGATCTTTCGCTCGGCGGTGATTTTCGCGCGCCGGAGAAGCGCCTTGATGCGAAGCAGAAACTCCTGCTCGTCGATCGGCTTGGTCATGTAGTCGTCCGTTCCGGCAAGGAAGCCCTTTCGCCGGTCCGCAGGAAGCTGCTTGGCCGAAACCATCAGGATCGGAAGATCGTTCCGGTTCTGCCGAAGCGTTTCCGCAAACGTGTATCCGTCCATGCGCGGCATCATCACGTCGAGCACCGCCAGATCGATGTACTCCCGATCCAGCGTTTTCAGCGCGTCTTCGCCGTCCTTTGCCGTCGAAACCGTGTAATTTTCCGCTTCCAGCAGCGCCTGCAGCAGCTTTCGCGTGTTTTTGTCGTCGTCGATCACCAGAATGTGAAACATGCGTTTTTCCTCTCGTCCCGGCAGCCGGTTTGTCCGCCGTCCGTTCTGCTTTCTATCATACTGTAACTTTTGCCCGAATGCAAGCGTCCCGCCCCTCCAAAATCCTGTTTTTGTAAAGTGTATATAAAATCTTTCCCAAAACACTTTACAACTTTAGCGTAATAAAGTACAATGCGGACATATCCATTCAACGGAGGAGAAAAACCATGAAAAAAACAATGACATTCCTTCTGGCGGCGCTGCTGCTGACGGTCGCGGCGATGGGCTGCGCCGCTTCGGAAATGAAGGATTCCGATGCAATCAAAGCGAACGGGAAGCTCGTCGTCGGCATAACGGACTTTGAGCCGATGGACTATCTCGACGGGAACGGCGAGTGGATCGGATTCGACGCGGATCTTGCGCGCCTCTTTGCGAAATCGCTCGGCGTGCAGGCGGAGTTCACGGTGATCGACTGGGACAGCAAGACGATGGAGCTTGACGCGGGCAATATCGACTGCGTCTGGAACGGCATGACGCTGACGGACGGCGTGAAGGCCGCGATGGAAACGAGCAAGCCGTACTGCGGCAACGCGCAGGTGATCGTCGTGAAGGCGGAAAAAGCGGAAGGGTTTGACGCGGCAGGCGCGACCTTTGCGGTGGAAGCCGGATCGGCGGGTGAGGAAATTGCCCAGGGCAACGGCTGGAAGGTCGTTTCGGTGCAGTCCCAGGCGGATGCGCTGCTGGAGGTTGCGTCCGGCACGAGCGACGGATGCGTCATCGACCGGCTGATGGCGAACGCGATGACCGGCGAAGGCACGAGTTATCCGGATCTTGTCAGCATTCAGTCGCTGAACGAGGAGGAGTACGGCGTCGGGTTCCGCAAGGGCAGCGATCTGGCCGCGCAGCTCGACACGTTCCTCGACGGCCTGTATGCGGACGGTACGCTGGCGTCGCTTGCCGAGAAGTACGGCATCGACCTGCTCGCAAGGTAACGGCATGCTGCGGGAAGTTCTGATTTCCCTTTGGAACGGGTTCGGGCAGTCGCTGCAGCTGTTCTGCTACACGCTTCTCGGCGGGCTGCCCCTCGGTCTGTTGATTGCGTTCGGCTCGATGTCAAAGATCGGGCCGATTCGCACGTTTATCCGCGGCGTCGTATGGGTGATCCGCGGCACGCCGCTGATGCTGCAGCTGATCGTCATTTATTACGGACCGGGGCTGCTCGGCAGGGGAATGAACCTCTGGGGCGGCGGTCAGGGCGGCCGTATGGCGGCTGCGGCCGCAGCGTTCATTCTGAATTACGCCTGCTATTTTTCCGAAATCTACCGCGGCGGGATCGAGAGCATTCCGCGGGGACAGACGGAGGCGGGGCGCGTGCTCGGCATGACGAAGGCGCAGATCTTCTTCCGGATCAAACTCAAGCAGGTGTACAAGCGGATCCTGCCGCCGATGGGCAACGAGGTGATTACGCTGGTGAAGGATACGTGCCTTGCGCGGATCATCGCGATCTACGAGCTGACCTATTCGGGACAGGCGTACATCAAATCGGACGGTCTGCTTTGGCCGCTGCTTTTGACCGGCGTCTTTTATCTGGCTTTTTCGGGGCTGCTCTCCGTGCTGCTGAAACGGGAAGAAAAGCGGCTTGCATATTTTGAGTGAGGAACAGGCATGGCATATCTTGAAATCGAATCGCTCGGAAAACGGTTCGGCGGCGCGGACATTCTGCACGGCGTATCCCTGTCGCTGGAGCGCGGGAAGATCCTGACGCTGATCGGTCCCTCGGGCGAGGGAAAAACAACGCTTTTGCGCTGCCTGAACGGACTGGAAACGCCGGACATGGGCGTGATCCGGCTGAACGGGGAAACGGTTTTTGACGCGGCCGCGCCGAAGCAGCGCGAGCGGAAGCAGACGCATCGCGCATTCGGGCTTGTGTTTCAGGCGTTTCATCTGTTTCCGCAGTACACGGTGCTTCAAAACGTCATGCTCGCGCCGTCGCTGCAGCGGCGGGAAAGCAAGGCGGAGCTGAAAGCGCGCGCGATGGCGCTGCTGGAAAAGGTCGGGCTGACGGAAAAGGCGGACAGCTATCCGAACACGCTTTCGGGCGGACAGCAGCAGCGCGCGGCGATCGCGCGGGCGCTTGCGATGGAGCCGGACGTGCTTTGCTTCGATGAGCCGACGAGCGCGCTCGATCCGGAGCTGACGCGCGAAGTGCTGAACGTGATCCGCCTGCTGAAGAAAGAGGGGCGGACGATGATCGTCGTAACGCACGAGATGGCGTTCGCAAAGGAAGCGTCGGATCTCGTCGCGTTTCTGAAGGACGGAACGGTCGCCGAATGCGGCACGTCCGAACAGCTGTTTGAAGCGCCGCGGACGGAGGCTTTGAAACGGTTTTTGATGCAGACGGAGTGAAAGGAGCGGAGAATGGAAAAGCGAAGCACGGAGGAATTGATTCCGGAACTGTACGATACGATCCTGCGGCTGAAAACCCGGGAGGATTGCGCGGCGTTTTTTGCCGATCTGTGCACCTATAAGGAGGTCGAGCAGATGGCACAGCGGCTTGCCGCGGCAAAGCTGCTGCTGGCCGGAAAGACATACCTGCAGGTGATCGATTCGGTCGAGATTTCGTCGGCGACGCTTTCGCGCGTATCCCGCGCCGTGCAGTTCGGCGACGGGTACGCCCGCGTCCTCGGCCCCGAAATGGAGCGCCCGGCGGATTGGTCTTCTTTTCCCGAAGAAGCATGATAAAATAAAGGCGATACGCATAAGGAAGTTTTCTTATGTAAGGACGGAGCAGTCTGAAAGGGCTGCCTCGTTTCCGCAAAGAGGAAGATTGCGCCCTCTCTCACGCCACTGTACGTGCCGTTCGGAATAAAAAAGTACAAACGTAACGCCTTTTGCCGCCTCATCAAATCGGGATTAAACGATGGTATATCCTTCGGAAGCCAAAGCCCTTAACGCCTTTTCAAAGTTTTCTTCTTTCACAAAAACATAATCCGTGTTGTACGTGGATACTGCAAAGATGCCGACTTGATGTTCCGCGAGAATGCCGGACAGATTTGACAAAATACCGATCAGGGAAAAATCCAGCGTTCCCTGAATGCGAAAGCCTTTCCATCCGTCTTCTCTCTCGATCGTTTCTTTAGGAGTATCCTCCGTTTTACAAACCAAAGATATTTCTTCATCCGTTTTCCCGATGAAAAACAACTCGGCTGTCATATCGATATCTGAAATTTCCGGCACCTTGCAAACGGTAAAGCGATGCGCGATTCTTTTCAGTTCCATTTGACCTGATTTCTCCGTGAATTCTGACGGTTCATACTCTATTATTTATACCTGAAAAGCACGACTTGTTCAAGCCTTTCTCGTTTTTTTTCGAGACAGCATAATGTTCGCAACGATTCCCAGGAGGAGAGCGGTTGCGATTTCCGTCAGCGTGACCGCGCCGATTGTCAATTCCAATCCGCCGATGCCGACGATCAGAATCGTCGAGACCACATACAGGTTCTTGTTCTCGTTCAGATCGACCGCCTGCATCATTTTCAATCCGCTGACGGCAATAAACCCGTACAGCGCTATGCAGACGCCGCCCATGACGCACGGCGGAATCGAATCGACAAACGCGACGGCAGGCGTAATAAACGCGGACAGAATGCACAGGATCGCCGTTGCAATAATCGTTGCGATCGAAGCGTTTCCCGTCAGCGCAACACAGGCGACCGATTCGCCGTAAGTTGTATTCGGACAGCCGCCGAAGAACGCGCCGACCGCCGAACCGATCCCGTCTCCGAAAAGCGTTCTGTGCAAGCCGGGTTCTTCCAGCAATTCGTGACCGATGATGGAGGACAGATTCTTATGGTCGGCGATATGCTCGGCAAAGGCGACGAAGGCAACCGGGACATACGCGACAAGAACGGTCAGGACGTAACTCCAGGAAAGCTCGTTCAAAGCGCCGAACGCTTTCAAAAACGTCATCTCGGGGACCCGCAGGAATGTTTGAATCGAAAACCCGTCTGCAAGCATATAGTTCGGGAAAACGCTAAAATCAATGATCTTCAAAGCATCGATGCCGCAAGCGGACCCAATCATGGTCAGAACTGCCGCGACGGCATATCCGGAAAGGATGCCGATGATAAACGGGATCAGCTTTACGGTCCTGTTCCCGTATGTAGAGCACAGCATGGTTACAAACAACGTGATCAGGCCGCACAGCAATGCGATCCACGGGGAGCCGATCATCTGTGTTCCGGATTGCGCGATGATTTCCGGCGTTCCGCCAGTCAGCGATACGGCATACGTTGTAATCTCCTGCACTACGTCGCTTTTCACGAGATCGGAGATTGCATTTCCCGCAAGCGACAGCCCGATGATTGCGACCGTTGGTCCGATCACCACCGCAGGCATCAGTTTATTGAGCCAGTTGATCCCGGCGAATTTGACGGCGATCCCGAGGACGACATACACGAGGCCGGCAAGCGCCGCGCCGATGATCAATCCAAGCCAGCCGAGCGACACAGACACGCCCCCGGCAAACGCCGCAAGCATGGATTTGATAAAAGCGAAAGAGGAACCGACAAAAACCGGACTCTTTCGCTTTGTTAGCAGGATATAAACAATGGTACCCGTTCCGGCGCCGAGCATCGCGGCGGCGGGGGAAAGACCGTGTCCGACGATCATCGGAACGGCAATGGTTGCCGCCATGATCGCCAGCATTTGTTGGAACGCAAAGGCGATCAGCTGCTTGCATTTCGGTTTATCTGCCACGTCATAATAGAGCTTCATTCGTTTCTCCTTTTCTTATGCTCAAAAAAATCACATACCGCATGGTATGTGACGAAAAATGAATCCCGCGATTCCGAAAAATTCACACGAATTTTGAGCATATTTGTTTTTGTGTACTATAGCATGATCCTTTTGATTTGTCAAGATAGTTTTTCACCCCTTATAATGAGAGTCCGGATGTCCGGACTTGCAATTTGCCCGATGCTCATTTTGCCCTGTACAAAAGCGAAAGAGATCGTTTTTGTCGCTTCTGAACCGACTTCAGCGCCTTCCGCCCGGTATTTCAATCCGGCAGGTGCTGAAAAAAGAGGATGTTCTGCCGAGGATTCGCCGGTATTGATTTTTGTCGGCAAATTGGCAGAATCCGCTCGTCAGGGCGTCCCCCAAATCCCGGAGATGCAGGAGCAGAGGCAGAAAAACCGGAGAGGGCATTTCTGCTCTCTCCGAAACTCTTGTTTGTTCTTACTGCGACAACCGATTGGATTTGTTTTCTGCCTTATCGGCGACCCGCTTTCTCAGCGCTTTTTGTATAAAACCAGCTCCGGATCGACGCCGTCCTTCCCGTAGGTGCAGATCAGGATGAAATCCATATTCGCCAGGACGCCGAAGCACCGTTCTCCGCCGAATTGGGACGCGAGCTGGTTCCCAAGGTACGTCGCGTCATCCCGCAGAAACGGAACGCACGCGCCGCTCGGCAGCGGGTACGCAAGATTCACGTAGCGCCCGACAAGCGCGTTCAGCTTTTCGAGCTTGGGCATCCCTTCGATCCCGAGAGCATTGATTTCCCCGATCAGCTGCTGCTTGAACGCTTCGAACTGTCCGTCGTCGCTAAGCTCCTTATAGCGCTTCCAGTAATCCAGCGTCGGCAGGATCTGCCGCATATACGCGCGCGCCTGCTCCTCGGAAAAGGATTCGCTGACCATGTGATTGACGCAGACGTCGATCAGATCGTCCATATTGCTGTAGGTGTATGTTCCGTCGGCATAGCACCATTTGCAGTAGTCCTCGTTCAGCGATCCGTCCTTGTCTCTGCCGATGATCGCGTCGTCCAACGGCATTCCGCAGCACTGGCAGACCAGCCGGCGCGGCGATCCGAGCAGCGTATTGATGGAAACGCAAAAGAGATCCGAAAGCCGCTTCAGCGTTTCGGTGTTCGGTACGGTTTCGCCGTTCTCCCAGCGGGACACCGCCTGCCGGGTGACAAAGACCTTTTCGGCCAGTTCATCCTGCGACAGCCCGTTCTTTGTCCGAAGTTCATAAATAACGTCTTTCGTTTCCATAAATACCTCCGTCGGATTCTGATTTCGGTTCCATTATAATGCGTCGGCGGTGATTCGGCAAGCAACGCGCGGTTGCTTCTTCAGACTGTCAAAAACGGCCCATGACCGTTTTGCGGCATCTGTTTGTGAAAAGAATACTTGCAGGAAGAAAAGCGCAAAAAATGCGCTTTTCCTTGTTTTTTGCCGCAAAATCAGCCGGTTTTTCTGTCGGGCGCGATCCCTTTCGGCGCGCACCCGGCGGGTGAAAAAGCGCCGGAAGTGATTGACCGCTGTTTACAGCCTTCAACAGAAGAAACCGGCTTCAGGGCCCATTCTTGTCAATCTGTTATCAGCGTGTCAAAAGTTTTTGGCACGCCGGATCCGCTGTGCGGATTTCATGATCAAAGCGCCTTACGGATTTCGTCCAGCAGCGTTGCGTAATCGTCGCACGCGGGGAGGTCCGGATTGGAAGCCTTGATGGCCTCGGTGCTGCGGAACAGGACGCCGGCCTTACTGGCGCGGATCATGCCGAGGTCGTTGTAGCTGTCCCCGACCGCGATCGTTTCGAACCCGACCGACTGCAGCGCGCGCACGGTCGAGCGCTTCGAATCGCTCACGCGCATTGAAAACCCCGTGATTTCTCCGCTTTCGGCAACGACGAGCGAATTGCAGAAGATTGTCGGGAAACCGAGCTTTTCCATCAGCGGCATTGCGAATTCCTCAAACGTGTCGCTGAGAATGATCGCCTGCGTTTCGCGGCGCAGCGCGTCAAGAAATTCCTTTGCGCCGGGCAGCGGATCGATTCTTCGGATCACCTCCCGGATTTCCTTCAGCCCAAGTCCGTGCTCTTTCAGGATGCCGATACGCCAGCGCATCAGCTTGCCGTAGTCCGGTTCGTCGCGCGTGGTGCGGCAAAGCTCCGGGATCCCGCTCACGCGGGAGAATTCGATCCAGATTTCGGGCGTCAGCACGCCTTCCATATCGAGACAGACAAGGTTCATCTTACCACTCCTTCTTCGTCGCTTTTTCCAGCACGTAATTCAGCATCTCGCTGCGATCGATCACATCCCTGTGCCGAACGGGGCGTTCCTTCAGGTTCGCAAGGTTCTTCGGAACCGGAATGCCGGTGATCGCATGTACGCGGTCCATAACCGCAAATTCGTCGCCGGCTTCCGTCTCCCCGATCGCTTCCAGCACGGCGGCGGGGAATTTATACGGAGAAGCGGTGGAAAGGATCACAACCGGCGCGTGCGATGGCTCGGCCGCCTTGTACTGCTGCGCGACGGACCATGCGACTGCGGTGTGCGTGTCGCAAAGGTAGCCGTATGTACGGAACACCTGCCCGATCGCGGCTTTCGTGCCGGCGTCGTCGCAGCAGCCCGCCCAGAAGATCGCGTCGAGTTTCGCTTTCAGGTCGGCCGGGACTTCATACGCTCCGTCGGCGCGCAGCCGCTCCATCAGATCCTTCACAAGCGCCGCGTCGCCGGAAAGCAGGAACAGAAGCCGCTCGAGGTTGCTCGAAACGAGAATATCCATCGAGGGGGAAACGGTTTTGTAGAACGGACGGTTGCGGTCGTAACGGCCGGTGTGCAGAAAATCGGTCAGGATGTTGTTCGCGTTGGAGGCGCAAACGAGCCTGCCGACCGGCAGCCCGAGCCGCTTTGCAAAATACCCGGCGAGGATGTCGCCGAAATTGCCTGTCGGAACGACAAAGTCCACCGGATCCCCGATCGCGATGCGCCCTGCCTGCACAAGATCGGCGTACGCGCGAAAATAATAGACGACCTGCGGCGCGAGCCGCCCGATGTTGATCGAGTTTGCGCTCGAAAGGCGCACGCCGCGGCCGCTCAGAAGTCCTTTTTCGGAGACCGACGCAAAGATGTTTTTGACGCCGGTCTGCGCGTCGTCAAAATTGCCGCGCACCGCGCAGACGCAGACGTTCCGCCCGGCCTGCGTCGCCATCTGGGCCTGCTGCACCGCGCTGACGCCGCCGTACGGATAAAAGACGATGATGCGCGTGCCCGGCACGTCGCAGAATCCCTCCATCGCGGCTTTGCCGGTATCGCCGCTCGTCGCGGTGAGGATCAGAATCTCGTCCGAAACGCCGCATTTTTGCCGCGCGGCGGTCATAAGCTGCGGCAGCATCGAAAGCGCCACGTCCTTGAACGCGCTCGTCGGCCCGCGGAACAACTCCAGAATCGTATCGTCCCCGACCGGAACGGTCGGCGTGAGCGCGTCGGTTTCAAACTTGCCCGCGTAGGCCTTTTGGACCAGATCCGCCATCTCCGGCTTTGAGAACGAAGGGAGAAGCGCCGAAAGAATTTCCGTCGCCATGCCGAACGTGTCCATCGCAAGAACCGCTTTCCAGTCGAGGTCGATTCCCGCAAAATCCGGCATACTGTAAAGTCCGCCGTCAGGCGCAAGCCCGTCCAATATCGCTTCCGCGGCGTTTGCGCGGATCCGGTCGCTGCGCGTGCTCTGATAATCCATCCTGCCTCCGATGCGCTGCGGCAATGCAAAAGCGCCGCAACACGAAAAAAATACTTGTTTTTTTGTGTCCCCTATGATATATTGTTTTCGTACAAAAGTCAAGTGTTTTTCCAGGACGGACAATCGACTTTCGGCGAGCGATCGCGCAGGGTCGGGAAAGAGGTTTTTTTACGGAATGAAGATCGGATTGCTGGGGTTTGGAACGGTCGGTTCGCATTTTTATCGGATGACGGAGGAACAGCCGTCGCTGTCGGTGGCGACGCTGCTGTCGCGCCGTCCGCGCGCGGGACTGACGTGCCGCGTCACCTCCGATTACGAAGCGATCGTGCGCGATTCCGCGATCGATACGGTTGTCGAACTGATCGGCGGCATTCACCCGGCATACGAATATATTGTCGCGGCGCTGCGGGCCGGAAAGCATGTCGTTACCGCGAACAAAGCCGTCATGGGCGCGTATTACCGCGAGCTCATCGGCCTTGCCAAACGGCACGGCGTCTGCCTCCGCTGCACGGCGGCGGCGGGCGGCGGCATTCCGTGGCTTTCCTCGCTGGCGCGCGCGTCGTCGATGGACCGGATCAACGCGGTCGAGGGGATTCTGAACGGCACGACGAACTACATGCTTTCCGAAATGACCGCGCGTTACGCCGAGTACGGCGACGTTTTGAAGGAAGCGCAGGAGCTCGGCTATGCGGAAGCGGACCCGACCGACGACGTCGAAGGGTTCGACGCGCGCCGAAAACTTGTGCTTTCCGCGAACCTTGCGTTCGGCGTTTCCCTGAAGGAACAGGAGATTCCGTGCGTCGGCATTTCGTCGATCACGGCAAGCGATATCGCGTGGGGGCGCGAACGCGGCCTCGTCTGGAAACTGACCGCGCGTTCATCG
This sequence comes from uncultured Eubacteriales bacterium, assembly GCA_902768795.1. Classification (GTDB taxonomy): domain Bacteria; phylum Bacillota; class Clostridia; order Christensenellales; family CAG-138; genus UBA3792. Next base: position 12,490 of record CACXMS010000013.1, on the reverse strand, counting down.
CGGCAAAACAACGCGGTTTCCGCGTTTGTCTGTCCGACGCTGTTTCCGGCTTATACCGCCGAAGCGCATACGAACGGCAGCGCGAATCTCGTTTCGCTGTATGCCGAGCGCATCGGTAAACAGAGCTTTTCGGGCGCGGGCGCAGGCGGCTGGGCAACCGCGTCGAATGTGATCGCGGACTGCCTTTCGATCCATGCCGAAAGCCCTTCGTTCTATGACGAAAAGCGGCCCGCCGCATGCCGGGTGAACAACGATGCGACCGAAGGCGCATGGCTGTTCCGCAGCTTCGGACAGTACACGATTCGCATGGCGACCGCCGAGGAAGCGTTCGAGGCGTTCGCCGCATTGAAAACCGTCGAGCAGACCGCGCTGCTTGCGTATCTGCCGTACGGCATGATCTGATACGATTCTCAAAAGGAGTGATAAAATGAAACAGGTAAAAGTCGGTATTCTCGGCGCGACGGGCGCCGTCGGACAGGAAATGATGAAGATTCTTGCGGAGCGCAATTTCCCGGTTTCAAAGCTGCGTCCGATCGCCTCGGGCAGAAGCGCGGGCAAGAAACTTATTTTTTGCGGCAAAGAGTGTACGATCGTGGAAGCGAGCGACAGCGCGTTCGACGGGCTGGATATTGTACTCGGCGCGGCGGAAAACGATATCGCAATGCGGTTCGCGCCGGCGATCAAGCGCGCGGGGGCGGTGTTTGTCGACAATTCTTCGGCGTTCCGGCTCGATCCCAAGGTCCCGCTCGTGATTCCCGAGATCAATCCGGAGGACGTCAAATGGCATGGCGGGATCATTTCGAACCCGAACTGCACGACGATCGTGACGCTCGTTGCGATCAACGCGCTGCGGAAGGAAAGCCCGATCGAAACGATCATCGCGTCCTCGTATCAGGCGACGAGCGGCGCGGGAGCGGCCGGCCCGAAGGAGCTGATGGCCGAGGTCGACGCGCTCTCGAAGGGCGAAACGTATGAACCGAAGGTGTTCCAGTATCAGATTGCGTACAACGTGATTCCGCAGATCGGCGGCGAAGCGTTTATGGGCTACACGTCCGAGGAAATGAAGATGCAGAACGAGGGGCGCAAGATCATGCACCTGCCGGAGCTTTTGGTCAGCTGCACCTGCGTGCGCGTGCCGGTCGTGCGGAGCCACAGCGTTTCCGTCGTGCTGCGGACGAAGGAAAAGATTTCCGTCGAGCGCGCAAGGGAACTGATCGCGGCGGCGCCGGGCTGCAAACTGGTCGACGATCTGAAAAACAAGATCTATCCGATGCCGCTCGATACGTCGGATCAGGATCTTGTGTTTGTCGGCCGCATCCGCGACGATCTGACCGATCCGCGCGGCCTGAATCTCTGGTGCTGCGGCGACCAGGTGCGAAAGGGCGCGGCGACGAACGCGGTGCAGATCGCGGAACTGCTGTTGTAAGAAAGGAATTGAAGGAGGCGGCGCATTATGGAAGCAAAGACCGGATATTATCTCGTGGCGGCGGAGGTTCTGCCGGACGTATTTCTGAAAGTCGCGGAAGCGAATCGCCTGCTCCGCGCGGGCGAGGTATCCACGGCGGGCGAGGCGGCGCGCACCGTCGGCATCAGCCGCAGCGCGTTTTATAAGTACCGCGACGCGATTCAGCCGTTTACCGATCTTAAGACCGAGCGCATCGTCACGTTTTATGCGCTTTTAAAGAACCGGTCGGGCGTGCTGTCGAATCTGCTGAAGGTTTTTGCGTCGTCCGGCGCAAACATCCTCACGATCAACCAGAGCATTCCGACCGACGGCTGCGCGGCCGTGACGGTCGCCGCCGAAACAAGCGGCATGCCGGAACCGCTCGAAGCGCTGCTGACCGCGGCGTCCACGCTCGACGGCGTCGTCCGCTTCGAGATTCTGGCGGGCTGATCGAGCTCCCTTTTCGCGGCGGCCGCAATGCGGCCGCCGCGCTTCTGTGTTGGCGCGGGAAACGCCCTTCCCGGCTGAAATATTATTTCTGAAAACCGGTTCAAAAGGTAGACTTTATAGACCGGGCAAAAACGGCCTGTTTTTTCCGTTTACACGAAAAACGCGTATGTTGAAATATCCCCCGTATTTGGGGCTTTTTTCAACATTCGGTTCCACCTTAAACAGTATACCACAAAGCGGTCGATAAAGTCTGCTTTATCGACCACTATACTATTTTGGAGGTACCCAAATGAACCTGAAAAAGATGCTTGCGCTGCTGCTGGCGGCCATTATGCTGCTCGGCGTGTTCCCGATAACTGCGCTCGCGGAAGGCGACGAGCCGACCGAAGACCCGGCTGCGGTGACCGACACAACGGAACCGGAAGATTCGGCGGACGCGACCGATCCGGCAGATAATTCATTCGAGGGTTCCACAGATAAACAAACGGAGGGATCAGAAGAGAGTATCTCGTCTACGGATGGAGAATTACTTTCGAATTCGCAGGAATCGGAAAAGTCTGATGAACCTGATCACGAAAATGATTTTGCGGATGCTTTGACGAAAGATGAGAATTCGAATGATATTGATTTGGCAGATCCCTCGGATGAAACGGCAATCGAGGAGCAATCGAATCCGGAGGAGAATGATTTTGAAGAATCTGCCGTGGAAGCGGATCGTGAAATGTCGGTTAATGAAACCGTTTCTGATATATTGGATGAAACGAAGGCCAGTACAACAATCCGTCTTACGGTTGAGAACAGTTCCGAATTGCTGCTATCGGTGAAGGGCGGCGTTGATGTCGAATTTGTCTCGAATCAAAATGGAAGCAAAGTTGATTTGTCCGGCGAAAAAGACCAAAACGACGACTGGCAAGAAATGACGAAGGTGTATTTCGCTCTTGCCGGGACATATTTTATCAAAATTTCGCTGCAAAGCGGTGAATCTGAAGCAGCATTTGTTTGGCGAGTAGCAACAGTTCAGAACGATCTCGCCGAGACACAGATTGCGCGAGTCGAGGCGGCAGCGTCTTATAACGGTTTTACAGTAAACATCGAAAGCGATACGGCAGTGATTGGGCTTTCTGACTCGGATCAAGAGAACAACCAGGCGATCCGGATGGCGATTGGCGGAAACCTTTATGATCCGCTTATCAACATCACAATATCGGGTCTGGCGGCACAAGCTGATGGAATGATTCAATCAGAAACGCTGAAGAGACAGGATGCATTGAAGTACCGGGTTGTACGTATCGTTAGTGCGAACGAAGCCGAATGGGTTTCCGGCACTGGTGTTATGCCGGATGGAGAATTGAAATTCCAAGCAGATGCTGACGGGACATATGTTTTGGTACGACTGAAGGGCGTTGAGTTGGATCCGTCGAAAACACAGAGCAGCCCGGCGTTTTTTGTGGAGCTTGTCAGCGGAGCGACACAAAGGGGAGAGGACTATGTCTGGACGGCAGACAATACCGCTGCAGGACATCGTTTTATCTATCGAATCAATTATCGCCTGATGGTTTATACCGATCAGCAAATTGACAAGATTCAGATGGTCATTCCGGAACAGATTCTTCGGGATCGGGACGGAGAACTTGCGGATTCCGTAGAGTTTTCCATTCCGACAAAAGAGGAAGTCGATAAAGGCGGGGAAGTCGACGACAATGTTTTCTTTGCGTGGCGAAAAGAAACGAATGGTTTGGGCGAACCGACGGGAAACATTATCATCTACAACTTCCGGGAAATTGAGAGCGGTGCTCGAAACGGCTCAATAGAATTGGCCTACGCTACAACAAAATCCACACTTGATTATAAAGATTATGACCCGGATGATCCGGCGCTTTCCAGATCGGATCCGTTCCATTGCAATTTGCTTCTTGCGGATAAAGCGCCGAAGGATTCTGAACAGATTCCGGTTTGCATTGATACGACAGCTAAAGTAACAGGCGTTGAGAAGGGAAGCGCGACCCTTTTTGATCAATGGAGCGAGTCGTGGGGGAACGCTTCCGGTTTTGGGATTGATTCGACGGACACGAGCTGTAAATATCTGCTTTGGCAGATAAAAGTATCGGTCTCCATGACGCAGCCTTATGACCTTAAGCTGCAGGACATTCCGGTAACGGAAGGGTTGGAAATAATCGCTTTGAAGTGGTCGGGTGACACGGAGTTCAAGCAACCCGATTCAGATGGTTTTTGGAACAAGGAAACTGTCAGAAACAGTCCGGTGTATGCAACTTGCCTGACTCGTGTTGATGAAAGCATCTATAAGGAATTGATTACGGGGCAGGAAGTTGAGAAATGGAGCGTTCAGAACAGCGCAATCGCAACCGTAAAACCAATGGATGAAGTGGATCCGATCAGCACGGCAAGCGGTATCGGTTCGTTTGTGTATGAAGTGCCGATTTTTTGGGATCCGCCGGGACACTTTGATGCGTGGAAACGCGGAGATGGAGCGCATCGCGCTTATGGATACTGGGGAAGTTATACTACCAACCCATGGATTTTCAGATCGTTGGATTTTGTTGCAGGCAACTACTCCCGGTATGATCTTGATCAATTCGGCACGCACGACGGGATCCGCGGGGAACTGGAATCGTATGATGGCCTGGACTTCGCAGTATGGATGTGGGGCACACCGTATGTTCTTACAAAGGATTGGACGTACCATGATAATGCAGAAAAGAATTATGGGTACTTCCGGGATTATCTTATTTACGATCAGTGGGATTTTGATGTAAAGCTCGGGCATTCGGCAAGCGATCTGATTCCCATCGGAATTGGCGATTATCGCATAAAAAAGATTCAGTTTGTTGCTGTTCAATCGGATATGCGTTTGAACACATCTTCGCAGACGTTTGGCAACACAAGCTTTTCTAACGATTCGGTGATTGATGAAAACGATTCGCAGGGCGGCATCGGCGATGTGCTGCACATTTACGGCAAGACAGGCGCCGGCGAATGGGTGGAATTGCTGCGAAAGGATTATCGGGAGGGCGGAACGATTTGGGTCAATTCGGAATATGCCGAACTGACCGATGATAAAACCATAACCTTTTTTGACAGCGCGGATCACAGTAAGGATATCCTTTTGTACCGGACTGTGATGAAGACGCGTCATGCCGAAACGACGATCGGAACGGTTCCCGAATTCGAATTATTCCCGTCGGAGAAAGTGCTCAGCGTAGTTGATGACGCAGGAACGATCTGCCTCTATAATGATACCTATGCCGATCTGTACTCCACGTGGGAGGGCCAGGTAAAGCATGTTGAATTTGACGGAGAAGGCAATATCAGCGGCGTATCATATTCCGGCAATGATTATCGCCAATATACTTGGGACACTTTCTCCGGAATGTCTCTGGACCTCAACGACGGCGATACGAGGGCATATTATCGGTATTTCCACATTTATGATTCTTATCGGCGCGATTACGATTATGCCCGTTCGTCCCAAAGCGATTCGTCTATTTCAAAGCGCATCACCGGAACGAGCAACGATCGGAAGATGGCTCGATTCACAATCGGTTGGCAGGTCGATATGGCAGAGTCAATCACAACAAGCACGGGAACGGACATTCTGAGGGAAAGCATCCCGCAGGAGGGAGGCGTGTTTTATGACTTGCTGCCCAAGGGTGCTGCGGTTGACCGAAAAACCGTCAAAGTTCTCTCCGGGGGAGGAGAGATGAATTATTCGCTGGAACTGATTCCGAACTGGCGCGGTTCAGGCAGAACGATGATGAAAATAACGGTTCTGCAAAAAGGAGTGAATTACTCGTTAAGTTATGAGACAATACATGCGTGGACGTCGATCAAAGATTACGGCAACGCGGTGTATAATCCGGTTGCGTATGAAACGGGAAATGAAAATATCGCCAAGGGAAAACCGGACGACGCATCCGGATTTGCAAATGTCAGCGAAACGGAACGCTCGTGGATGGCCGGCCTGGATCCGCAATGTCAGGATGCGCATAGGTTCCTGTATGCCGATTCCAGAACGAGTATCAGCGCGTTGATAGCGCTCTCCAACGGAATTTCGAAGCGCGTTCGCGCGTTGACGGATACGACATTCCGCAGCAGTACCTACGTTGATCAGGACAGCGTTTATCTGTACCGATTGTCCTATGCGCCGGACAGTCAGGTTCGGGCAAAGAATGTGCTGTTCATTGACAATCTGGAGGATTCGAATGCGGCCGGCAGACAGTGGCAGGGAATGCTTTATTCGAATGATCCGGCTCATCCGGAGTATGCGGTGGACGTGACGCAATTGATAGCTGCCGGCGCATCACCGACGGTATATTTTGCGGATCATGTGGTGAGCATCGGGTATTATGAGGATAACCAAACAACAACGGAGTACCTCGAGGAGCGCGGGTTCCGGACGGCGGATGCGTTCTTTGCAAATCACACACTTGCCGATGTGAAGGCTGTGGCAATTTACTGCGGCGATGGATTTGAACTGAAGGGAACGGCGGAGGAACCGAACAAATCCGTCTCTATCTTCCTCTATATGCGTTCGCCGGAGTATGTGGCGGAAAAAGGGAACCCGTATCCGGCGACGTTCAACAATTTTGCGCTCGCAATGCGTGTCGGCGTAAGCGGGGAGGACGGAACTTGGGAATACATCCCGCAAACGACAATCACGCCGGATGCGGTTGTTTACACGCGCGTCATGCAGAATGTTCCGTTGAAAAAGATCAGCGAGGAAGACGCGGATCAAACGATCGCCGATGTTCAGTTTAAGCTGAGCGGCACTTCGTTTTATACGGGCAAACAGATTGAGCTGCTTGCAACAACACAGACAGATGGGACGCTGGCGTTCGAAGATGTGGAACGCGGCAGTTATCTGTTGGAAGAAGTTGCGTGTCCGAAAGACTGGGTTTTAAGGAAAAAACCGAGTCAGGTTGTGATTGACGGATATGGACGATTGTGGATCGCCGATATGGATGTGTTCCGGACCGTAGATGGCTCCGTTCAGACGGACTTGGAAAGCGGGAAGCCGTTGCTGATGGACGGAACGCTTGCTCCTGACGAATATCAGTTCTTGGCGGAGAAGTATGGGGAGAAGGTTTTCACAATTGAAAACACTCCGCGTATCTATACGGATTTCAGCTTCTATAAGGTTGGCAAACGCGACAACCGACCGATTGAAGGGGCTGAGTTTTTCCTTGAAGGCATTTCGAATTATGACAACACGGTTCAGAAAAAGGGCAATTCCGACGAATATGGCGTGGTGTTGTTCGAAGACGTCGAATGGGGAACATATACGCTGAAAGAATCGCAGTCTCCGGAGGGATATAAAATGATTCCGGAAGAGATTGAAATTCGGGTCGAAGTCGGCGGGAATCGAAGCGTAACGATCTATGAATATGATACGGCAACCGGAAAAGTGAAGCCGGACAGCGAGTGGGTCAGCTTGAGCCCTCTCGGCGATGTGATGATCGCAAATCCGGAAAAGTACACCGACATTGAATTCTATAAGGCGGAACAGGTCGGAGAATCGTACCGTTACTTGATCGGCGCAACATTCAGTTTGAACGGCACGTCGGCGGAAGGCACGCCGTTCGACAAAGATGCGAAATCCGATGAAAGCGGCGTTGTTCGCTTCACGGGACTTGCGGAAGGCGTATATGAACTTTACGAGAAAGAGCCGCCAAAGAATATTCGAATTACCGAAACAGGGGAAGCGGTTCTGGGAGGAGAAATCAATTACCGCGGTGATCCGAATGTCTATCTTGTCACGGTAAATGGCGATGGAACGTATACGATTCAAATGAAAACTGCTTCCGGAATCGGTCCTGAACTCGGAAAGGATTCCCTGGAGCACTATGTGTTCCTGAATACGCCGATTCCTGAGGGAGAACTGATTGTAACAAAAAAATGGGAAGATAATCTGACGGGAACAGCGGCACAGGAACGACCGTATCCGCAATTGACGTTGTTGACAAAATCACAGTTTGCATCCAATTACTATACCGTGGTATTCGATGCGTACGGCGGTTACTTCCCGACGGGCGGCAAAACATATTCCCTGCGGTATCGCGCGGATGAACTTCCGAGCGCGGAGCAGGCCGCTTCGGTTCCGACGCCTCAGCGAACGAATCATGTGTTCGACGGTTGGGTGTATAAGCTGACAGGAAACGACGAATTGCTCTCGTTTTCGTTAGCGGAGTATCAGGAAAAGGCGTCGATTATCGTATACGCAAAGTGGAGACCGGCGCGCGTCTGGGATTACAGCTATAAAGGGCATGTGCAGGCATTTACTGCGCCGATTGCCGGAGATTACTTCTTTGAAGCATGGGGAGCGAACGGCGGCAATTCTACATGGTACGGAGCCGGAGTGAAAGTCGGCGGACAAGGCGCGTATACGAGCGGCGTCATTCATCTCGACGCAGGACAAACGATCTATGTCTACGTTGGAGGAAGAGGATCGAACGGATGGATGTCGAATGAACAGAGCTATGGCGGCTGGAACGGCGGCGGCAACGGCGTGCGTGACAACAATAACGATGAACGCAGCGGCGGCGGCGGCGGTGCGACGGACTTCCGACTGACGGATGGAACATGGAATTCATTTGATTCCCTGAAATCCCGGATTATGGTTGCGGGCGGCGGCGGCGGTCCGGTTGTCGCAACTACTACGGAAGAGTATAATATCAATGCGTTTTTGGCGGGGCAGAAAGAGAGTCTTCCGCTTTCGGACGTCCAGAGTTGGAGCACTCATTACAAGGCAAGCATCTCTGCAACCGGAGAATATCACGCAGAGGCAGGCACCGCTCCCCTTGGAAGTTGGTACTATCCGGGATCCTTCGGAATCGGAGGGCATGCGGATAACGCAACGTATCGAAGCCCGCATAGCATCGGAGGCGCAGGCGGCGGCTGGTACGGAGGTATCGCAGAAAGCACACTGTATGGGGATTCTCCCTGGCAGCAATATAATTATGGCACCAGCGCAACCGGAGGAACTTCGTACATCTCGGGACATGAGGGATGCTATGCGGTCGATCAGGCATCGACAAGCGGCAGCATTACGCATTTGAGCACTTCGGAGTATGAAGGATATGTATTCCGCGATACGGTGATGCTGGCGGGATATGAGCGCGGTTCGAATCCGAATCCGGATTCGGCAGGCAACGGCTATGCTCGTATTACGTATCTCGCTGCGGACGACGCGGGCGGAGAAGAATATCCGGAGCAGACCTTGATTCCGGCCGGCGGCAGCACGGGCGAGGACGAGGAGATTAAGTCCCTGAACAGCATGGATCAGGTTGACAGCGAAGGGAATCCGACGGAAGGATACTGGGAGAAGACGGCGGATGATACCTGGATGTATCATTTCAAAGTGGTGGATCCCAAGCAGGATTATGTTGTCTTCGAAGACTCCGGTCTTGTCTATTCGCAATACGGGTTTGTATACGAATCTGACGAAATGACGCCGGGGCATGTGGAACTTCCGGGTGAAACGACGACGGCAACGATAACGAATAAGCTCCCGACCGGAAGCTTAAACGTGACAAAGCTTGTAATCGGAGGCAATGCGGAACAAAAGTTCAAATTTACGGTTACGTTGAAAGATTCCGGAAACAACCCGGTCAACGGCGTATTCGGGGGAGTTAGTTTCCGGAACGGAGAAGGCGTCTTCCTGCTGGGGGACAGCGAGAGCAAAATGATTACGGATATTCCGGTTGGATATCGCTATTCGGTAGAAGAGGAGGATGTGGCAAACTACACGAAGGAGTTCACACCTCAGACGCCGACGGGTTCAATCACTGCAAATACAGTATCCGAAGTCGTCTGCAAAAACAGCTATACGCCTCCGGTTACATCGCCGGTGAACGTCGTACTGAAAAAGGTGGAAACGGGACATTTCGAAACGGCAGGAACGTATACGATTCGTGCAGACTTCCGGAATCTCACGCCGAAGGTGTCATACGTATATGCAAAAGGAGAGGAACGGGTGAGCTTTTCGGCGGATGAAAACGGGAACTGCATCGGCTTGGAACTCTCCATGCAGAATAATGATTCCGTAATATTCGAACGCCTTCCGGTCAGAACGCAGTATCAGTTCAGCGAACCGGGCGGGGAATATTCGGCGAGCTTTATTATCGTTGACGAAGCCGGCGGAACACAGATCGTTCAGAGCTCCTCGGCGGCTCCGGTAACCGGAAAGGAGCTCTCCACGGCATGGGAGACGGCGGATGAAGGCGAGCAGATCACCGTCACGTTTGAGAATCGCCTGGAGCGCACGGTCAATCTGACGGTTGAAAAACAGGTAGATGGGCTTGATATGGGTGAAGCATTTGCGATCACCTTGCTGATTACAAATTTGCCTGTTGGAAGCCGATACACGGCGGTGAAAGGAAACGACAACCCGTATATCTGGACGGCAAACGATAACGGCGAAATCATCCGTACGCTTTCCTTTAGAAACGGGGAAAAGATCGTAATCCGGGATCTGCCTGTAGGAACAAAATATCGCGTAGCGGAAGCAGTTGCAACGGAATACACCCCGAGTGCTTTGGTTAACGGAGCGTCGGTACCGCTGACGCAGACACTTCCGGATGAGGATCTTGAGGGAGGAATGGGAATTCCCGAACAGATTCTGCATGAAGGAAGCGATGAGAAGGTCGTTGTGAAGAACACGAGTGCAAAGGGCTCGCTTCGGCTTACAAAGACCGTAACCGGTAAATTCGCAGATCGGAAAGAGGAATTTACGTTCCGGATTACATTGACCTATTCCTATGAGGGAGAAACGCTTGCTTTGAAGAATACGGATTCGATTCTTGCAAAAAAGAACGGAGAGGAAATAGAGGTCCTTTTCTTGGATGGAGTATGCGAGGTAACGCTTAAGAATGGCGACGAATTGCTGTTGAGCGGAATATACGACGGCGTCATGTATGAAATTGAGGAAATCAACAGCGGTTCCTATCGGGTGACTGTACAAGGAAACAGGATCGGCGTGATTCACAGCAATATGAACAACGGCTTGACGGAAGTTGGCTTTATAAACACAAAGGATGCTGTAATCCCGACAGGCGTAGAGCTTGATATGCGGCCGGTGATCGCCGGGACGGCGCTGCTGGGACTAGGGATAGCGCTTCTGATTCTGCGGAACAGACGTCGGAAGAGACGGAGAGCGGAAGAAGAATAAGACAAAGCAGGGATCAAAGAGGGAAGAGGAGAGGAACTGCATGAAAAGGATGAAACGGATCATAGCGTGGACAGCGGTAACCGTACTGCTGCTTGCGGCCATGCCGACAGCGAATGCGGAAGAGCAGCCGACGGTAAACGGAGGGACGTTCACGTTTGTGAAGGAACTGGAGATGAACAAGGAAACGGATATCCCTGCGGCGGAAATGAAGTTCACGATTGCAGCGGGGAGCGCAGCGGCCTATTCGGAAGGGAAGCTGGCGGTGCAAGCAGGGCCGGTCAAGAAGAGCGGCGGGGAAGTCACAGCGCCGACGGTATCCGAGGTATCCTTCACTCCGGGGGAACAGGTAACGGATCTGCAAGTGGAAGGAGAAAAGAAGATCGCGAGCAAAACGGTGACAGTGGACTTCACGGGCGTGACGTTTGCGGCACCGGGCATTTATCGGTATGTGATCACGGAAGAAAACGCGACGAGTCAGGGCGTTACGAACGATACGGAAGCGAAGCGAACGGTAGACGTGTACGTGAACAGCGAAGACGACGGGACGCTTGTGATCGCGGGATATGTGATGTATGAGGGCGAAGTGACGGCAGCGCCATCGCAGGACGGTACGGCAGCCGGGACGAAGAGCAAGGGATACAAGAATACGTATGAAGCGCATAACCTGACGATCGGCGTGGTGGTAAAGGGGAATCAGGCGTCGCGGTACAAGTACTTTGCGGTGACGGTGGATCTGGAAAACGCAGCGCCGGGGACGAAATACAAGGTAGATCTGAGCGACGCAAGTGAAACGATCCCGCTGACGGCGGAGATCAAGCCGATAGAAGCGCGAAGAACGGATGCAAGGCGGATGAGCGCAGCGATCGGAGCGCTTCGGCTGGCGCCGTCGGATACGATCACGCAGCCGTCGGAGCTGACGGTAGGGACGGACGGAAAGGTACATCAGGTATACTATCTGCGGCATGACCAGTCGATTCAGATCAAGGATATTGCACCGGGCGTAAGCTACACAGCGGAGGAAGACCCGGACGACTATGAAATGAGCCTGGGAGCAGAGGGAACGTTTGTCGGAGGGTATACGAGCTTAACGGCGAACGTAAGCGGCACGATGGCGAACAAGGACGAGGATCTGGGCTTTACGAACACGCGAAGCGGCGCGATCCCGACGGGGGTAATGCTGACGATCGTGCCGGGCGTGATCATTGTAGGGATCGCCGTCGCGGGAGTGATTGTATTCAGCCGGAAAAAGAAAGAGAACGAATAAAAGACAGCGGAGAGAGGAAACACCGAAATGAAACGGATCATAGGCCTGATGATAGGAATACTGCTGATTGCAGCACCGTTTACAGCGATTGCGGAGGGATATGAACCGCTGACGGTCAAAATCCCGGTACGAACGAACGAGAAGATGA
>CACXMS010000012.1 GCA_902768795.1 uncultured Eubacteriales bacterium | reverse complement strand
GGTGACGGGCGGCACGCTCGAAGCGTTCGGCTCGGCGTGCCCGTTCTATGAATACGATTATCGCGGCAATGTGGCCGACACTTACTACGGCGAAGCGCTCGCAATCGTACGGGCGGGCAGCGGCGGGCAGCTTTGCATTTCGGTCACGGACGGCACATACACCGCGAAGACGACGGTCCAAATCGAACCGTAATCTGCTTTGATTCCCGCCGCTGCCGACGCATACGCGCAAGATAAGCCGGGCGAAGCAACGATCAAGGCCTGCAAGACTGTGTTCCCAAGCGGATATAAAAACGCGTTTGAAGCAAAGGCTGTTTCAGATACGTTCGATACCGATCGGGAAACGGATCGAACTTCAGCGTCAAGGACCAGGGAATATCGGAGGAAGACCTCGGCTTTCTCCGGTTTTTTCTGCCGAAAGTGATCGCGCTCGGCGAAAACGCGGATAATTTTCGGCGCATAATCGAAAGAAAAGACGGCTTTTCCGTCTTTTCTTCCTGCAAGTATTTTTTCCATAATCCGCCGAAAATGGTCCGACCCCTTATCGGCGGTCTGCGGCAGGATGCCGGGAGGGGTGGCAGAAGCCGATTTCTTCTGCCGAAGGCAGTACTGGAGTTACGCCGAGGCGGAAAAATCAGCTAATTTGCGGCAAGAAAACGAAGAAAAGTGCGATTTTGCACTTTTCCTCCTGCAAGTATTTATTCTTTTATATCTGCCGCAAACGGTCTGCCCCCCTATACGGCAGCCTGCCTTACTCTTCGATCTTGATGACCGGGGATTCGGGCGCGTTGCGCTTGATGCTGTCGATGCCGTTCAGACAGCTCGCCTTGGCCTTGTAGCTCTCGCCGGTTGCGATGATCTCGCCGTTCTTCGCCTTGAGGCGGAAGCGGTATTCGCCGGCCTTGTCCTGGTACAGCTCAAACTTCGGGTGCTTAAGCTGTTCGAAATTCTCAACGGTCTGATCCTCGACGGGCGCTTCCGGCGCGTTTTTGCGGACGCTCTCCACGCCGTTCAGGCAGGCCGATTCGCTGGTATAGATTTCGCTGACGGCGATGATTTCACCGTTTCCGGCCTTCAGATTGAATTTGAAACCGGACTTGACTTGCTTCACTTCAAATTTTCCCATGGATATCCCTCCTGCAGATGTCTTTGCGGCGTATGCGGAAAAGCATTCGTCATCTTTTATACTTTACCACGTTTTTTCGAATTTGACAAGGTATATTTCACAGAAAAACGGCTGTCCGGCAGCCGCTCAGAGGGCGTTTTATAAAATGCGATCAGTTTTGCTCGACGCGAAGGGCGAGGACGGATGTGCAGGTTCCCGCGGGAACGGCGGCAAAGAGCAGCCACGCGGCCATATCGCATGTGCCGACTTCGGGAACATGCTCGGTGACGGTGACCGTAACGCCGCCCGCGTCCCGTTCGATTCCGGAGATTTCATACCGGTTCGAACCGCTCGGCGCCGAAACGCGGACGAGGATCAGCTCGTTTTCGGCAAAAAACGCGTCGTCATACGATTCGAAATACGAATCCAACGCGGCTTCGTCCGATTCGGGCCGCTCGAACCGCAGCGCTTCCGTAAGGTCCCGAACGCTTTTCAGGACGGTCACGGGGTCCGCGTCCACGCCGTCGTACCAGCCGACGCGCACGGACCCGGCCGTAAACGGAACGGCCGCGGCGCCGCTCAGGGACGGCGTCGGATCGAGCACGACAAGGGTGACCTCTTCGGACAGGATCGGGCGTCCGCCGGTTTTCGGCGTGACCTCGGGAACCGCGCAGGCAAGCAGCAGCAGCGCGAGCAGGGAAACGATCAGCATACGCTTCATTTGCGTTCTCCTTTCGTTCTTTGCCTATAATACCGCAAAGCTGCTGGTTCGGTTGCAGCGCCGGGAAAGAAATCTGCCCTGCGGGTTGCTTTTGGAACCGGTTTGCGGTATGATAGCGGCACAGTCGCAAAGAGGAGACGGAACATGAAGCGGGCGTTTGCGTTTTTGAAAAAAGAGCTGATGCTGACCGTATCGGTGTTTGCGGCGATCGCCGCGCTGATCATTACGCCGCCCACGACCGCGCTGCTCGGCGCGATCGACTGGCGCACGCTCGGGACGCTGCTGATGATGCTGATCGTGCTCGAGGGATTCAAGCAGGAAAACGTTCTGCGGCCGCTGATCGCGCTGGCCAAAAACCTTCGCCGCATGACGCTGCTCTCGCTGTTTCTGATCTTCGGCGTGTTCTTTTCGTCGATGTTTGTGACGAACGACGTTTCGCTGATCATCTTCGTGCCGGTCACGATCCTGCTGTTTCGCAGCGGCGGCAAGGAGAAATACATCCTGCCCGTCCTTTCGATGGAAAACATCGCGGCGATCCGCGGATCGCTGCTCACGCCGTTCGGCAGCCCGCAGAACCTGTTTCTCTACGGCAGAGCAAACGTCAGCGTCTGGCACTTCATGCTGCACATGCTCCCGCTCTGCGCGATGTCCGCCGTGCTGCTCGTGCTGTTCGTTCTGTTTCTGTACCGCAAGGATCCGAAGGAGACGATCGACGCCGAGGTCGGCGGCGCGCCGTGGGCAAGGGAAGCGCGCGGCAGGCGGATCACGTATTTTGCGCTGTTTCTGCTGGTGATCGGCGTGATCGTCACGCGGACGCAGTTCTGGTACGTCGCGGTCGGGATCGTTCTGATCGCGGTGCTGATTGCGGACCGCAAGCTGCTTTTGAAGGTCGATTACGTGCTGCTTGTCACGTTCCTGTGCTTTTTCATCTTCTCCTCGTCGATCGCGGCGAACGGGAAAATCGCGGCGTTCCTTAGCGGCGCGGTCGCCGGGAACGAATACTGGTGGGCGATCGGGCTCAGCCAGATCATTTCAAACGTTCCCGCGACCATCGTGCTCTATCCGTTCACCGGGAATTTTGCCGGGCTGATTTACGGCGCGGACACGGCGGGGCTTTGCTCGCTGATCGGCTCCTTGGCGTCGGTCATCAATTACCGGATTTACGTGCGCGAATACCCCGGCGAGGGCAAGCGGTTCTTAAAGGTCTTTTTGCCGGTCAGCTGGGCGTTCTTTTTGATCGTCGCCGTGCCGGGCTGGCTGCTCTGCCGCTGGCCGTTCTTCTGACGCTACAGCAGGGCGTTCCAGGTAAACTGCTCGATGCAGAGCATCTGTTCGATGTCGCTCTCGGCGGCGGTCAAAGCAAGGAGCGCGCCGCTCCTGTCGCCGGCGTTCGCAAGCGCTTTTGCCTGCCGCAGATCCGACAGCACCGCGTGCACGATGTCGTGGTTCAAAAATCGCTCGAGCGCTTCCTCCTCAGCGCGAAACGAGGTCACAAGCGCGTCGCATTCCGCCTGCGCGCGGACGGTATCGCCGTCCAGCAGGGCGGCTTTTGCGTTTTGGAGGATTTCCGTCCAGCGCGCCGCGTCGTTTTTCAGCTTTTGCTGCGGGAGCCGGAAAAGCGCGAGCAGAAGCGCGCAAAACAGCACGGTACAGACGCGCCGGAACCGTAAATAAGCCATCTTATCCCTCCTTTTTCAGCGAGGAGACCTTTGCGCCGGATCGCGCGAACGTCTGCACGCGGATCGAGCCGTCCGCGCCGCGCTGCGCGTAAAACAGATCCTTCGGCATAAGCCCGTTCTTTTTGAGCCGGTTCGAAAACGCCTGCCGGGACAGGTCCGCGTCCTTCAGCCCGTCCTCGCAGAGCTTGCCGTCGCGGATCAGCAGCGCGGGCCGCAGCTCGTTTGGGATCGGAACGCTGCAATCCGCGCGCGTCGGCGGCACGCCGTCCGGACGCAGCCGCACGCTGAGAGAGCCGTTCGTTTCGAGGATCGCGTCGGTCACCTCGGCGGGGTCGAACACGTCCTTTTCCCGCAGGTGCTCGATGAGGTCGCGGACCGCGTAGTTCGTGTCGCGCAGCGTTTTTTCCTGCAGCACGCCGTTTTTGATCAGGTATTGCGGCGTGCCGCAGACGAAGCCGCGAATGCGGTCGGATTTTAAGCACGCTTTTGCGATGAGCTGCTGCGTCAGGTACAGCCCGAGGATCGGCACGACGCTGTACAGCAGCGGGATGTTCGGGTCGCTGATCGCGTTGGAGCCGACGTCGGCGATCACAAGCGTGACGATCAGATCGGACGGTTCGAGGTCCGCGACCTGCCGCTTGCCCGTGAGCCGGAGCACCAGCAGCAGAAACAGATAGAGAAGGATCGTTCGTAAAAACAGGTTCAGCATACGGTTAGTCTGCCCCGCCCCGCCGCGTTTATGCGCGGAGGGCAGCCGCCCGAAAACCTTTCCGTTTCCCTTGACGAAAACGGCCGGTTGTGATACATTTTGACTGTGCCCCGGTATAGCGGCGGGGGAAATGATCGGACGGGGGAAAAAGCAATGCGTAAAACAAAAATTATCTGCACGATCGGACCTGCGAGCGACAGCCCGAAGATTTTCCGCGAGATGTGTCTTGCCGGCCTGAACGTGGCGCGGCTGAACTTTTCGCACGGAACGCATGAGGAACACCAGAAGAAGATCGACATGATCAAGGCGGTCCGCGAGGAGCTGAACCTGCCGATCGCGATCATGCTCGACACCAAGGGCCCGGAATACCGCATCAAGACGTTCCGGGACGGCAAGATCCTGCTCAAGGACGGCGATTCGTTCACGTTTACCACGCGCGATATCGTCGGGGACGAGAGCATCGTTTCCGTCAGCTACGAGGGACTGATCAACGACCTTGCCGTCGGCGACCGCATCCTCGTCAACAACGGGCTTGTCATTTTCGAAGTGACCGAACTGGACGGCACGGAAGCGCACTGCCGCGTCATTACGGGCGGCGTCCTTTCCGACCGCAAGAGCATGAGCTTCCCGGGCAAGGTCATGCGGCAGAAGTACCTCAGCGATCAGGACAAGGCCGATCTGCTGTTCGGCATCCGCAACGGCGTGGAATTCGTCGCGGCGTCGTTCGTTTCCTGCAAGCAGGACCTGATGGACATCAAGAAATTCCTGCACGAGCACGGCGGGGACAACATCGACGTCATCGCCAAGATCGAAAACCGCTCCGGCGTCGACAACATCGACAAGATCTGCACCGCCTGCGAGGGCGTCATGGTCGCCCGCGGCGATCTCGGCGTCGAGGTTCCGTTCACCGAGCTGCCCGCGATCCAGAAGCATCTGATCACCAAATGCCGCATGCTCGGCAAGCGCGTCATCACCGCGACGGAAATGCTGGAAAGCATGATCACGAATCCGCGGCCGACGCGCGCCGAGATCAGCGACGTCGCCAACGCGGTTTACGACGGCTCGAGCGCGATCATGCTTTCGGGCGAGTCCGCCGCCGGCAAATATCCGGTCGAAGCCGTTCGCACGATGAGCGAGATCGCCGAGGAGACCGAGCGCCACATCGACTACATCGATCAGTTCGAGGCGCAGAAGTTCACGATCCACAACCGCGTCGACGCGATTTCCCATGCCGCCTGCACGATGGCGATCGACCTGAACGCGAGCGCGATCGTCGTTACGTCGCTCAGCGGCCTGACGGTCCGCATGGTTTCGCGCTTCCGCGCGCCGATCGTGATCCTCGGGTTTGCGACGAACCGGAACGCGTGGTACAAGCTCGCGCTTTCGTGGGGCGTTCTGCCGGTTCTGACCGAGCAGTTCCCGAGCATGGAGGTGCTGAACTTCTACGCGCTGCGCGCCGCGAAGGACACGCTGCATCTGAAGCCCGGCGAAACCGTCGTTATGACCGGCGGCGATACGAGCGGCGAGAGCGGCAACACGAACGTGCTCCGCATTGAAACCATTTCCTGAAAGGATCCGGATACAGACGGGCGTATGAAATTCAAGGCATTTCTCAAACGCAAGAACATTGAAATTTCCTTCAAGCGCTATTTTGTCGACGCGATGGGCGCGATGGCGCAGGGCTTGTTCTGCACGCTGCTGATCGGAACGATCCTGAACACGATCGGAAGCCAGTTTCACATCGGATTTTTAACCGCCACGGTTGCGACCGTGAACGGCGTGGACTACACGATCGGCGGACTTGCTTCGGCCATGGTCGGCCCGGCGATGGCGGTCGCGATCGGGTACGCGCTGCAGGCGCCCCCGCTCGTGCTGTTTTCGCTGATCCCCGTTGGCATTGCGACGAACGCGCTCGGCGGCGCGGGCGGCCCGCTTGCCGTTTTGATCGTGGCGATCGTCGCCGCGGAGCTTGGCAAGCTCGTTTCCAGGGAAACGAAGGTGGATATTCTTGTGACGCCGCTTGTGACGATCCTGACCGGCATCGGGCTTGCTTACCTGATCGCCGCGCCGATCGGATACGCGGCGAACTGGCTCGGCCGGCTCGTGATGCTGGCGACGGAGCTGCAGCCGCTGTGGATGGGCATTCTCGTTTCGGTCATCGTCGGGATCCTTCTGACGCTGCCGGTGTCCTCCGCCGCGATCTGCGCGGCGCTTTCGCTGACCGGACTGGCGGGCGGCGCGGCCGTTGCCGGCTGCTGCGCGCAGATGGTCGGGTTTGCGGTCATGTCGTTCCGGGAAAACCGCTGGGGTGGGCTTGTGAGCCAGGGGCTCGGCACTTCGATGCTGCAGATGGGCAATATCGTGAACAATCCGCGGATCTGGATCCCGCCGATCGTTGCGAGCGCGATTACCGGACCGATCGCAACGTGCGTGTTCCGGCTCGAAATGAACGGCGCGCCGGTCAACGCCGGCATGGGAACCTGCGGCCTGTGCGGGCCGATCGGCGTCTGGACCGGCTGGCTGTCCCCGACGAACGGCGCCGCGCCGATCGTGCCGACCGCGTTCGACTGGATCGGGCTTGCGCTCGTGTGCATCGTTCTGCCCGCGCTGATTTGCCTCGGGCTCGGCTGGCTGCTCCGGAAGATCGGCTGGATCAAGGAAGGCGACCTCGCGCTGAAGTAAAGGAAAAGCAGAAAAAACAAAGAACTGCCGTGAACGCATCATTTTGGATGTCGGTTCACGGCAGCTTTCTGTGGGCTCAGGAAAGAACGGCGCGGATGATCCTCAGCTGCAGGCGCTTTGGCAGCGCGTTCAGAAGCAGCAGAAGCGGATTGCGGTTGACGCAGTACACAAGGCGCGGCCGCCTTGCAGTCAGCGCGCGGCCGATCACGCGCGCCACCGTTTCGGGCGGAACGCTCCTCGTCTCGACGGCGTTCACAATGCGGGAAAAGCGCGCGGCGTTGAACCGGTAGCGCTCGGTGGACCGGCAGAACCGGTCGAGCTTCGCGGTCGAGGCGGGCAGCATATTCGTCCGAACCGCGCCGGGCCGGATCACAACGACCGGCTGCCCCAACAGCTGCATTTCCATGCGGAGCGCGTCGGCGTATGCTTCGACGGCGGTTTTCGTGGCCGCGTAGACGCCGGTGAACGGCAGCGGAAACAGCGGCGCGAGCTCGCTGGAAACGATCACGATCCGCCCGCCCGGCTTCAGCAGCGGCGCAAAGAGCCGGTTGACGCGGAAAACGCCGAACAGGTTGACGTCGAAATCCCGGACAAAATCCGATTCCGGCATTTCCAGCAGGGAATTGAGATCATAGATCCCGGCGGTGTGGACGATCCCGTCGAGCGCGCCGGCTTCCTCCCGTACGCAGTCGAACGCCGCCTGCAGCGCCGCCGCGTCCGTCGTATCGGCGGCGATCCGGCGCCACGGCGCCTCCCCATCCGAAAACATCCGGTCGATTCCATAGACGCGATGCCCTTCTTCCGACAGCATCCTGGAGACCGCCGACCCCATGCCGCCGTTTGCGCCTGTGACGATGTAATTGCCCAAAATTGTTTCCTCCGAACGAAACGCTCGGGCGTTTGCCGCATGGCAGCCGCCCGAAGCTACTATAGCACGGCCCGGTTAAAAATGCAACGGCCGCGCAGCGGAAAGGAAATGCGTCCGAACTGTAATTCTTTTCGGAACAGGACATTTTTCGCCGTTTGTTCATACTTTTATGACGTTTCGGACGAATCCCAATGATAGAATGGAATCCGGAAAGGGGCAAGGCGCCGCTTCGGGCAACGGCGAGCCGGCTTCCCCTCGGATTATTCCCGCCGGACTGCCGCGGGCCGAACCGTCCGGCCGCACCCCTTCCCTCCTCCTATCCGATGCTTCCTTTGCCGTAAAAAAAGAAACCGTGCTGTTCAAGACCGGGCGGGTCCAAACGGACGAGTACCCCGGCAGCACGGTTTTTTTTCGGAAAAACACAGTGGGAATAGCTTTATTATTTCAGATCCTCGGGAATGCGGGAGATCGCGTCGAGAATATGGTCGTTCAGAAGCTGCGCGGCTTTTTCGACGTCCCGCGCTTTGCAGGCGGCGACGATCGCCTCGTGCTCGCCGATCGAGGCGGCGCGGCTGTCCGGATTGTCATAGAACGAGGAGCGCAGATACCGGTCCGTGTTCGCGTGGATGTTTTCGGTCATCAGCTCCGCGACGGGGTTTGTGGCGCGCGCGTTCGTAAGTTCGTGAAACCGGTTGTTCAGCTTTTCATAGGCCGAAGCGCTTTTGCAGGCGCGCTGCTCCGCAAGGTTCGCGTCGAGCGCGGCAAAGTCCTCCTCCGTCATGCGCGGAATCGCAAGCTTCAGCATCGCGGTCGAGATCGCGGCGCGAACCTGCATCATGTCGATCAGCATGTCCCGCGAAAGCTCGGTCACCGACGCGCCGCGGTTCGGCAGAATCGTGACGAGCCGCTGCGCTTCCAACTGGCGCAGCGCTTCCCGCACGGGGATATGGCTGACGTTCAGCGCGTCCGAAATTTCATCCTGCTTCAGCTGTACGCCGCCCTTCAGCGCGCCGGAAACAATTCCTTCGCGCAGAACGCGGTAAACCCAATCCTGTGTGCCGGAACCGGTGCGCGGGGCGACGGTCGCGGCAATCGCTTTATAATCCATAGGGGGATTTTCTCCGATCTTATTGTATTCCCTTGAATTATATACGATCAGCCGAAAACAGTCAACTGCTTTTTGCACTTTCTTTCAGAATTTCGAACGAAATCGGGAAAATGTTCAAACGACTGACCGAACTTCGGTATGGCGCACGGTCAGGAACGCCTTGCGGCTTGCCGGACCGCAAAGCGGCTCGCCGTTTTGCTGCAGCTTCGGATGCACGGGCACGACGTAATAGGCATAGCTGCCGCTTTCCTCCGGTTCGGGCGAGGTCCAGGAAACGCCGAACGCGCTGCCCCGAAGCGTTGTGAGGAGGATCGAGTAGCCGCGCGCGTCCTCGCGGTAGATCCGGTACAGCATTTCGCTCTGCGGCGGCGTAAACGAAACGGTCACGAGGCCGCCGGCGCGGGACAGCGAAAGGTCGTCCGGCGCGGCGGGGACCTGCCAGTAGTCGGTGACGCGGGTCGGTTCGGTGCCGCGCACAAAGTATTCGTAGGTCGCGGCGCTGTCGGGCGTCAGGATCCCGGCGAGGACGGCTTCATGGGAGGCGGAAAGCGTCGTTTTATCGAGCCGGACGCGCACCACGTCCGCGGGAACCGGGAAGGTCGGAGCCGGACGCGTCGCGTACCAGACCGAGAGAATGCGCCCGAGAAGCGCCGCAGGATAGCTGCCGCCGCCGCAGTCGGGCGGAAGCGCTTCTCCGTTTGCGTTCGAGTCGAACCCCATCCAGACGACCGCGGCGTAGGAGCGGTTGTAAGCCGCGAGCCAGATATCGCGGTTGCCGGTTTCGTCCCCGACCGTTCCGGTCTTGGCGGCAAGCTCGATCCCGAGCGCGCCGAGCGACTTCGCGGTTCCCTCTCGCACGACGCTCATCAGCATCTCGGTCAGAACGAAGGCGTTTCCCTCGGACAGTACGCGCACCGGCCGGTCGGTCGGCTCATAGAGAACGCGGCCGTTTCGGTCGGTGATGCGCGTGACGATATGCGGCTTCCGGTAGACGCCGCCCGAGGCGAACGCCGCGTATGCGCCCGCAAGCTGATAGGGCGAAACGCCGTAGGTGAACCCGCCGAGCGCGAGCGCAAGCGCGTTGTCGCGCTCGTCAAACGGGATCCCGAGTTGGGCGGCGAACGATTTGCAGGTCTCGACGCCGAGCGTATCGCACAGCGAAACGGCGGGCAGGTTCAGCGACCGCGTGACCGCCTCGCGCATCGTGACCCAGCCGCGATACGTGCCGGACGCGTTGCGCGGCGTATAGTCCGAAAAGGTCGCCGCGTCGTCGAGCAGCATCGAAGCGGCCGTATAGCCCGCCTCGAGCGCCGGAGCGTAGACGAAAACCGGCTTGATTGCGCTGCCCGGCTGGCGGCGGATGCGCGTCGCGCGGTTGTAGGCGAGCGCGGTCGCCGTGTCCCGGCCGCCCTGGATCGCCGCGACCTCGCCGGTGTCGGCCGAAACGATCACGACGGCGCCCTCCGACGATTTGCCGTCGTAGGTCGGGAACAGCGCGTCGTCCGTAAAAGCGGCTTCGACGACGGACTGCAGCTCGGAATCGATCGAGGTTTCGATGCGGTAGCCGCCGGTTAAAAGCGCGTCCATCGAAATGTCGAGCGCGCGGCAGGCGTCGGTCAGCGCAAGGTCGATCGCGTAGCTGTGCGCGTTCCGCGCCGTATCCGGGACGAGCACGAGCGGCTCGTTCTTCGCGGCGGCGGCCTCGGCGGGCGTGATCAGACCGTATTCCGCCATGAGGTCAAGGATGACGCCGCGCCGCCCGACCGACGCTTCGGGCCGTAAATGCGGGGCAAACCGCGCCGGAGATTTCAGGACGCCGGCAAGGAGCGCGCTCTGGGCGAGCGTGAGCTCGCTTGCGTGGACGCCGAAGTAGCCGCGCGCGGCCGCTTCGACGCCGTAATAGCCCGATCCGAAGTACACGCGGTTCAGATACGCTTCGAGGATCTGCCGCTTGGAAAAGATGTGCTCGAGCTGATACGAGAGGATCGCCTCGTCGAGCTTGCGTGTCAGCGTTTTTTCCGAGGAAAGATGGGTCAGCTTGATGAGCTGCTGCGTGATCGTCGACGCGCCCTCGGCATACGACCCGGCCTTGAGATCGGCGATCGCCGCGCCGCAGATGCGGATCAGATCGACGCCCTCGTGGGAATAGAAGCGCGCGTCCTCGGCGGCGATGAACGCGTCGGTCACGTAGTCCGGCAGCGCGTCGATCGAAACGGAAACGCGGTTTTCGGTGCGGTACAGCTCGGAGAGCAGCGCGCCCTCGCTGTCGGTCACGAGCAGCGATTCGTCGAGCCGCGTGAGCTTATCGACGTCGAGCATCCGCCATGCTTCGCGCGAGGCGACGTAGCCGACGAACGCGAAAACAGGCGTCAAAAGCACGGCGAGCGCGCACAGCAGAAAGCGGCGCCTGCGGCGCCGCTTCAGGGGAACATACTTTGGAAGCAATCGGTTTCGCATACCGATAGTTTGGATGGTATTTTCGCAATTATACCAAAAGGAAGCGCTTTGTCCGCGCCCAGAGCCGCATGAAGAGCTGATAGAAAACGTCGAGCAGCAGACAGCCGATCTCTATGCCGAACGCCATCGCCACGATCCGGAGCGGATCCGTTCCGGCAAGCGGATTTGCGCCGAGCAGCAGCAGCGCGCCGAACCCGAGCGCGAGCCCGGCGTTGCAGAGCCCGAACGCGATCAGACTGCCCTGCCAGCCCGCGCGGACGCGCATCAGGCGGCAGCGCACCGGCGCGTACCAGCCGACGACCGCGACAAAGCCAAACCAGGCGTAATGCGAAAACGGCAGAAACAGCAGAAGCGCCGCGGGAAGCAGAACCGCAAGCGCGAGCGCGATCCATCGCCGCTCGGCGGTCAGGACACAGAGCGGGAACAGGACAAGCGCAAGCAGGGGTACGCCCCATCCGCCGAGCGCCTCCGCCGCCCAGAGCAGCAGGAGCGTCAGCAGCGTCGCCATCGCGTCGAGTCCGATATGCAGATTTTGGCGTTTGACTTCCATTTCAGAGCAGGATCACGGCAAGCCCGCGCTTCTTTGCCATCGCGTACGTCTGTCCGGAGCCGCTTTGCGCGCGGCGCACGTATGCGATCAGAAGGTCGCAGTGCTCGACCATATAGAGATTTCGGATGCGGTAGCAGGACGGCGTATAATGATCCGAAAGGATCAGAACGCGGTCGGCGGATTCCTTGAGACGGGTAAACCGGCTTTGATCCGAAGCGGAAAAACCCGCGTTGTGCCCGAGATACGGCACGCAAAGGGTCAGCCGGAGCGCAGGGCTTTGCGCTTTGCGCCTTTGCACGGCTTCGGCCGCGAGCATATCGAACCCGACGGCACCGCCGGCGTAAAACTCCGTGCAGCCGCGCGCAATCGCTTCGTCGATCGCGCGGTCAAGCGCTTCCGTCAGAGCGGAAAAAGCCGGATCGCATTCGGGCGGGAGGACCCGGTGCCCGGTAAAACAGCAGGCGCGGCTCATGGCAGCGGCCCCTCTTCCATCGTGCGGCGGCCGAGCAGCGACGTGACCGTGTCGGCGTCGTTTCGCTGCGCTGCCCGGATCAGGGAGCCGGCAAGCGCGCGCGCGCTTTCGAACAGCTCGTCGACGGTCTCCGTGCGCGGCACATCCGGAAACGGCTTTGCGTACCAGACGGCGCGGCGTTCGTTCATGCAGTCGTCAAAATACGAGCGCGGCGCGGCGAGCAAAAATCCCGAAACGGCGCCCTCCTTTCGGAACAGCCGTTCGATCCGCGATATGCGGCGGAACCGCTTGCCGTCGGGATCGAACAGGAGCGGGTAAAGCCGCAGCAGTTTTCGGACTGAGCGCCGGTACGCGCCCGGGCAGCCGACGCCGAGCAGCGCGAGCGAAACGTCCGTGAGCAGCGCGTCAAGCGCATCCAGCTTCGCGGGACGGAAAAACAGACGCCGGTAGACCGCGTCGTCGCGGATGCGCGCATACAGCGCCGCGTCGATATCGCCCTCGAACCGGGAATGGTCAAGCCCGTGATAGCGCGAGCAGACGTAGGGATGCAGCGTGCTGTCAAGCGCGATGTGCGTCAAAAATCCGTACACATACGGGCGCAGCGCGCCGTCCGAACGGGTAAGAAGCGCCGTTGCGAGCGCGTCGCACGGAAGATGATGGAGCCGGTTTCCGTGCTTTTTCTGGTTCGGACGAAACGGCGTCGGCGGCAGGCGGTCGAAAAAATAGACGTCCGGCCCGAGACAGCCGAGTAAAAACAGCTGCCGCGATTCGGCGTCCGAAAAGCACCCGAGGGATTCCCCGAGCGGCAGCGCAAAGGTGATATGGGACAGAATGTACGGCATAGTTTCATTATACCTGTTTTTGGGAAAATTGCATCCCCCGGGCTGAAAATATTGTTGCTTTTTTTTGAATAAATTGTTAAAACGCTTCCGTATTTTAAATCGTATGGTAAAATAGCAGGGTACAACGGACGCAAAGGAGCATTCCCATGAAACGAGTCAAGTCGCGCAAGAATTTCCGCATTTCCAATCCGATCGGGTTTTCCCTGTTTATTGCAGGGTGCCTTCTGGCGCTCGGCGTGATCGCCGTGATCGTCACGCTGGCGATCGGATACGGCGGCGACATGGTCCGGCAGGTGCAGGCCTCGATTCAGGGAACCGTGGAGGAGATCAACGATCAGCCGACCTTTACGCCCGAAGCCACGCCAGAGGCGACCGAAACGCCCGAGCCGATCCTGACGCCCGAGGTCGGCACGCCGACGCCGAGCGATACGCCGACGCCCGAGCCGATCGGGGACATCAACGATACGCCGGTTCCGACGGTCGATGTGACCGCGCCGCTGTACGGCAAAACGATCGGCCTGAACCCGATGCGCGACAGCAGCGCGGGCTACGACGAGGAATGCGCGTTCAACCTTGAATTCTCGCAGAAGTTCGCGAAATACCTCGAGGATCGCGGCGCGACCGTCGTTCTCACGCGCGATTCGAACGAGGGCTCGATTTCCGCCAAGCAGCGCGGACTGACGATCAAGCGCGCGGGCTGCGACATTGCGCTGGAAATCGTCTGCAACCACCTGGCTTCGAAGTCGCGCGGGTGCTATGTCCGCTACGGCGACAGCAAGGCGTACGCGAAGGAGCTTGCCGAGGCGTACCACGCCGTGACGAACATTCCGTATCAGAGCAATCACTCGAACGGGCTGTACCATAAGACCGAGGACACGATCAAGAGCGCAGGCTGTCCGTGCGTGCGGCTGGTGCTCGGCAACTGGGAAAACGCGACCGACCGGAGCGTCTTCACGGACGAGCAGATGCAGCAGAAGATTTTCGAAGCCATCTATAAGGTTCTGGTCAGCCGCTTAAAAGGATAAGGCTGCCGTATAAGGGGCCAGAACATTTGCGGCAGAGTTTGATGAAAAGTATTTGCAGGTAGAAAAGGCGCTTTTGCAAAAAACGCCTTTTCTTTGATCTTTTGCCGCAAATCAGCCGTTTTTTCGCCTTCGCGGTAGCGTCAGTACACGCTTCAGGCGAAAAAACGGCTTCTGCCGCTCTTCCCGAACAGCCTTTTTCGGCTGTCGTATAAGGGGCCAGAACAAATTCATCCTCAAAAACAGAATAAAAGCGAAAAGCAGCGCTTCCCCGAACCAAGGGGAGGCGCGATTGTTTTTATACTGCCGAAGGAGTGTCCGGTCCTGCCGAATACCGGAGAATCTCTTTCCCTTTACGGATCGCATAGCGGAGCATGATGTTTGCGCCGCCCCATTCATGGAGCACATAAGCAACGATTACATCGGCATGATCAACCATCCACTCATTTCGCTTGATGATCGCCAATCGCTTCGGGACGTTTTCGAGCGGCGGGTAGATTGTCCCGTCGTAGAAATCATTCTCCGTCTTTCGATTGAGATACGGGACAACAAGTATCGATTCTACGGAAGGGTTTTCAGCGGATACCTTACACAAAACAGAAGCCGCCAACCGATCAAACCCGCCGTATCCGCCGAGATAGAACGTCGTTGCGCCTCTTTGCATAAGCGCCTCTGTTGTCTGTTCCAGCCACCGCCGCACATTTTCCGGATTCGCTACATCGTTATGTCCGCATAAAGCAACGATCATTTGATAAAGCAACTGCCTCTCTTATAAACTATTTGCTTTTATTATTATACATATTGCTTTATAAATAAGTCAATCGCTCTTTGTATAATGCTGTAACGATTTTCGGGGCAGTCTATAATTTGAGATGGAAAGGCGGTACGGTCATGGCAAAGGATGCGATCAGTTTCAAGAACCGGGATCGGTTCATTCAGATGGGGATTGCAATCTCCTCCCTTCGGAAATTGCGCGGGATGTCGCAGGAGCAGCTTGCGGAGAAAGCGAACATCAGCCGTTCCCACCTGAGCGCAATCGAAGCGCCCGGAATGGTGCGCGCCTTTTCGATGGACGTTTTCTACAACATTGCAGACGCTTTACAGATCGATCCTGCCGAGCTGATCAACGCTTCCATGTTCCCGGATCGTATTTTGAAGAAATAAGAATCTGTAAAGCCGCAACACACAGACTGCCGAGAAGGGAGACAGAAGCCGGAATTTTCACTCGAAGACAGTACTATTGCTACGTTGAGAGTGAAAAACCGGCTAATTTTCGGCGTATAATCAAAGAAAAGACGGCTTTTCCGTCTTTTCCACCTGCAAGTATTCTTTTCCAAAATCCGCCGAAAACGGTCTGGCCCCTTATTCGACAGTCTGCAGCGCAGTCCGGATTTCGGGCTGCGCTTTGCTGATGGATTTCATACTTTCTGTTTGCAGTGTTTTACGCGGAAACGCGGTTTCGTACGGCGAACACCCACGGCGATAGCCCGCCCGCTTCGGTGCGGAACGTGGACAGAAGCTCGAGGCGCGGATTTGCCTGCAGCAGCCGTTCGAGCAGCTTGCCTTCGGCGGTGTACAGGATCGCCGCGCCGCCCGGCGCAAGCAGCGACGGGAGCTTTTGCACGAACCGCGCATACAGCGCTTCGTTCCCCCTGTGGCTGCCGACGCGGTTGCCGAACGGCATGTTGGAGATAAGAAGCGTCGCGCCGCGGCTCGTTTGAAACCGCAGAATGTCGCGGCAGACGAACCGCGCTTTGCTTTTGCCCGCTTTCGCGTTGCGCCGCGCGATCTCAACGGCTTTGCCGGAAAGATCGACGCCGAGCAGGCCCCTGCACGGGTACGCCGCTTCCGCCGAAAACAGCAGCGCGCCGCTGCCGCAGAACGGATCGAACACAACGGGCGCGTCTTCGGCAAACCGCCGCGCGTACCGCGCGAGCGCGGCCGCCGTCGCCGGATGGATCGACGCGGGAACCGTTTCGCGCCGCCACGGGTACCGCTCGTCCGGCACGTTCCAGAGCTTCCAAAAGAGGTCCGCCGCCGAGCCGCTGCATTGGATCCGCAGCTCGCAATCGTAATTCGACGCGCTGTTGACGCCGTCGAGCCGCGTTTTGAGCCGCTCGATCAGCTTTGCGCGGTCCTTGAGATAGCCGCGCAGCTCGATGCGGTACCGCGTTCCGATGCATTTGCCCGCCGCTTTTGCGATCGCGGCCGGCTCAAGCGGCACCTTTTCGGCGATCGGCAGCAGCGCTTCGGTCATGCAGGCTGCGCGGTACACCCTTGCGACGTCCGCCGTTACGATCCGCACCGCGTCGCCCTGAACCGTTCCCGAAAAGCCGAGGCCGTCCAGCTCGTCGGCAAGCTCCGCCGCGAACCCCTTCGGCGCGCAGCAGAGGATCTCCCGCGCGGCGGGAAGGCGGCAGAGCGGTTCCGCTTTCACGCGGTCAAACTGCTGGGTGGCTTTCTCGTACGCCGCCTCGATCGCGGCGATGTGCTTGTCCTGCTCCGGCCCCTCCGACGCGGGCACGGTGTAGCGGCAAAGGGCGTCCTTTGCGCCGAGCGCGCCGAGCGCGAGCAGCAGACTCGGCACGGCAAACAGCGTCGTTTCCGTTTGCAGCGCTTCTTCGAGCGCCCGGATATCTTCTTTGTTTTGCAGCGCGCCGATCAGACGGTACGTGTTTTTACGAACCTTGGGCGAGTCGCTTTTGAGCAGGGAATACAAAGCGGAGCGGTCCGAAAGCGCGGCTTCGATCGCCGCGCGGCCCGCTTTCGTTTTTGCCTCGGAACACAAAGCGGACAGGGATTCCCCTGCCGCGTCGGTCGTTAAGTTTTGCAAAAGGGATTCGATCATGCGTTTGCCGCCCGCAGGATCACGTCGAGGATCGGCTGCGTGCCGTCCACGTTTTCGGCGTTTTCCATCGCCGTGCGGTAGGTTTCGCGGTTTTTATACAGGTCGTGCAGCGCTTCGGACAGCGTGACCGCCGTCATATCCGGCTGCAGCAGTTTTTTCGCGTAGCCGCGGCTTTCAAAGTATTCCGCGTTCAGAAGCTGGTCGCCGCGCGTCGATTTCGCGGTCAGAGGCACGAGCAGCATCGGCTTATGGAGCGCCAGCAGTTCAAAGACCGCGTTCGCGCCCGCGCGCGAGAGCACGATGTCCGCCATGGCGAGCAGATCCGCCATCTGTTCGTTGATGTACTCGTACTGCAGATACCCCTCGGCCTTCAGCTCCGGCTCGACCTTGCCTTTGCCGCACAGATGTACGACGTCGAAGTCCGGCAGCAGCAGCGGGAGCGCTTCGCGCAGCTTTTCGTTGACTGCCTGCGCGCCGAGACTGCCGCCGACCGTCAGAAGAATCGGCTTCTTTCCCGAAAGACCGGTAAACGCCAGCCCTTTTTCGCGGCTGCCGCGGTACAGCTCGGGCCGGATCGGCGTGCCCGTATGCACGCCCTTGCCGCCCTTGACGTATTGAACGGTGTCGGCGAAGGAGACGCAGATCGTCGTCGCAAACGGCGCGGCGAGCTTGTTCGCAAGGCCCGGCGTGTAGTCCGATTCGTGCGCGACGACCGGGCATTTGCCCTTTGCCGCGGCGACGACCGGCACGGAAACGAATCCGCCCTTCGAAAACAGAACGTCGGGCTTTACGGCCTTGATGATTTTTTTGGACTGGAAAAACCCTTTGACGACGCGGAACGGGTCGGTAAAGTTCCGCCAGTCAAAATACCGGCGGAGTTTTCCCCAGGCGATCTCGTGGTAGGTCACGTCGTCCCGCGAACCCACGATCTGCTTTTCGACGCCGTCCGCGGTGCCGATATAATGCACTTCCCATTCGCTCCGGTCGAGCTTTTCCATCAGCGCAAGGTTCGGCGTCGCGTGGCCCGCGGTTCCGCCGCCCGTAAAGATGATTTTCTTCATACCATGTCTCTCCCCTCTAAAACATTGTATGCGCGGTCCGCACAGCGCGTGCGGGGAAGGCTTCGGAAGGTTATCCGCTCACAACGCAGTCTTCGGAAAGACTGGGCTTGGTGAGGTCGCTGTTTTTCAGAAGCTCGCGTCCGATCTTGAACTTCATCAGCGTGTATTCCTCGGGCGGATCGTTGAGGTCGATCTCCAGCATCACGAGCACAAGGCGCTCATCCTCGGGATTCACTTCCGAGCCGTTCTCGCGGAGGCACGAACGGAAGCCGATGAACCATGCAAGCTCCTTGTTCTTCTTTTCGCCGGTGCCGATTTCGGCGGTTCCCGTTTTCCCCGCGATGCGGAACACCTGCCGCACGCCGAGGTACTTCGCCGTGCCGCCCTTTTCCTCGGGCAGCGCGCAGACGCCCTTCATCATTTCTTCCATCTTGTCGGCGTTCGCCTTCGAGCACATCGTCTTCCAGACCGTCGCCTCGTGCTGCTGCGTTTTGACGTACGACGTTCCCTGCGCCTGCCAGACGGAGTCGACGATGTACGGCGCCATGGCGACGCCGCCGTTGTGGATGCCGCCGATGTACGTCGCCATCTGCAGCGGCGTGACCAGAATTTCGCCCTGTCCGTACCCGGACATCGCGAGCAGGTCCCACGTTTCGTCGCTGTCCTCTTCCTTGATCTGCGAGACGCTGTCCGTCGACAGCTCAAACGGAACCTTCTCGCCGATGCCGACGTAGGTCAGATAGGACTTGAATTTTTCCCAGCCCATGTTCAATGCGGCCCAGGAGAAATAGATATTGTCCGAGTCGATGATGCTCGATTCCATATTCATCGGCGTGTGCCGGTTTGAAGTGAAGGTTCGGGCGACCGTGTCCACGCCCGTGAACGCCCATGCGCCGCGGCCGACGTACCAGATGTCCTTCCAGTTTCCGCTCTGGCTTTTGCCGCCGGCGATCTTGATCGTTTCCGTGTCGGGGAACACGTCTTCCGTCGTAAGCGTGCCGGTTTCGAGCGCGCCGAGCCCGGTCAGCGTTTTGAACGTCGATCCGGGCGCGTAAAGGCCCTGCACCGCGCGGTTCAACATCGGCGTCTGCGGGTCCTTTTCCATCTGGGCCCATGCGACCGATCCGACGGTGCCTCGGCTGAACGATTCCGCGTCGTAGTCCGGGAACGAGTACATCGCCTGCACCGCGCCGGTCGTCGGGTTCAGCATGATGACCGTGCCGGAAACGGCCTTGTCGTAGCAGACCGTTTCGACGACCTTTTCCACGCGCTGCTGCAGACGGATGTCGAGCGTCAGATGCAGATCCTCGCCGTCCGTGGCGGCAATATTGTACAGCGTCATGCGGTTCGTGCCGTCCGCGCCCTGAATGTAAGCGTAGCTGCCCTTTGTGCCGCGCAGGATTTCCTCAAACTCCTTTTCGAGACCGGAATAGCCGAGCCAGCTGTCGCCGTCGTAGATCTCGCTGCCCTCTTCCTCGAAGCGCTCGAGGTCTTCCTTCCAGATGACGGACGCAAAGCCGAGCACGTGCGACGCCGAGCGGCCGAACGGATACGCGCGAAACCGCGTGCTCGTCAGGGAGCCGCTGCGGTCGATGCCGAGCCCTTCGACGGCCAGGATGCGGTTTTCGAGCTGTTCATCGAGCTGATCGGGATAGATACGCGACAGCACGACCGAGGAGTTTTTGCTCGTCGACGCGTTCTTTACGATGCCGTACCAGTCCTGATACAGCGAGCCGCGCGGCTGCAGCTCGGAAATGGCAAGCACCTGCTCCATGAATTTTTCAGGATCCTTGATGCTGCTCGGAACGCAGAAGATTGCGACAGGGTCGATGTTTTTGACCAGCAGTTCGCCCTGCGCGTCGAAAATTTCGCCGCGCTTGGGGTAGTTGACGCCGAGGAGCAGCTTGTCGCCCCACTGAAGCTGCGGGAAGATCAGCGCCGGCGACCACTGCACGCCCCACCGGTGGTTCTCGTAGCGCGCGTTCATCGTGTAATCGTTGGTCAGCTCGCCCGCCTTTTCGGTCGAATACGTCAGCGTAAACGTGACCGTCGCGGTCACGCTGCCCTCCGCGGAGGAGGTCACGTCGTAGGAAATGCCGTGCACGCCGATCGCGTCATAGATCTGCGTATACTTGTCCACAAATTCCTGGTACGAAATCATCGCCGCCGTGCCTTCGGTCGGCTCGCCGGTCGTGTTCTTCAGCGAATCGGAGATCAGATCGAACGCCGCGCCGTAGGAGCCCTCGTTGACATACTGCAGAAACTTGATGCAGATCTCCGTACCGCCGCGCGGCGCGCCGGCACAGCCGAGCTGCAGCGCGCTCCCGGCCAGAATGAGCATACATAAAATCAGACAAACCGTTTTCTTCAAGCGTGTTTCTCCCGTGATCGGATATTTTCCCTCCCGTACGCGCAAAGCGTACAATTCAACAGCTATCATTATAACAGAAAACCGGAGTTTTGGAACCTTTTTCGGCGGATGTTTTCAAAAAAGATGCTTTTTGGCCGCATTTGGGCGTAAACTATCGCATGGATATGGTATTTTTTGCGCTTTTGTGCATCGGGATTGTCACCGAGCTGTTTACAAAGGGCGGCGACGCGACGCTCGCCTCGCTGATCGGCGGCGCCGGAGCCGCCGTGCAGAACACGGTCACGATGGCGGGCGGCATGCTGTTTTGGATGGGGATGCTGGGCGTTCTGGAAAAAACGCCGCTGATGAACGCGCTTTCAGGGGCGCTCCGAAAGCCGATCGCGTTTCTGTTCCCGGACGCCGGGAAAGCGTCCGGCGCGATCGCGCTGAACCTTTCGTGCAACATGCTCGGGCTCGGCAACGCCGCGACGCCGTACGGCCTCGAGGCGATGCGGCTTATGGAAGCCGAAAATCCGCATAAGGGCGTTGCAACCGACAGCATGTGCGTGCTGCTGGCGGTCAACGCGTCCTGCCTCGAGCTGTTTCCCGCAACGCTGCTGGGCCTCAGGCAGAGCTTCGGGAGCGCGCACGCCGCCGCGGTTGTGTTGCCCGTCGTCCTGTCGTCCGCCTGCTCGACCGCCGTGACCGTGCTGCTGTGCCGGCTCTGTATCCACAGATGAGCGCCGTCGTTCCGATCGGGATCGTTTTGCTGCTCGCGTACGCGGCGCTGTGCCGCGTGCGCGTGTTTTCCGCGTTCCTCGAGGGCGCGGAGCGCGCCCTGCCGCTGCTCAAAAAACTGCTCCCGTGCCTTGCGGCGATGCTGACCGCGATCGGCGTATTGCGGGACAGCGGCGCGCTCGACGCTCTGACCGGTTTTTTGCGCCCCGTGACCGAGGCGATCGGCGTGGACGCGCGCCTTTTGCCGCTGATTCTGCTGCGGCCGCTGTCGGGAAGCGCGGCGATCGCGGCGCTCTCCGACCTCTTTACCGAATACGGCCCGGACTCCGCCGTCGGAATGACCGGGAGCGTGCTGCTCGGCGCGTCCGAAACGCTGCTCTATACGCTTGCGCTGTATTTCGGGTCGGTCGGAATCCGCAAAACGCGCTTTACCGTGCCGCTCGCGCTGATCGCCTCGTTCGTTTCCGTCGCGGCAGGGCTGCTGTTTTCGCGGCTGTTTTTCGGATAGCGGTTTTTCCCGAATCCGCTTGTATTTTGCCGGTTCCTATGCTATGATAAAAACAGAAAACGAACGGAGGAATCGGCATGGAACTGAAGTTTTACATCTGCGAGCATTGCGGAAACATCGTCGCCAAGGTGAAGGACGCGGGCGTGCCCGTGGTCTGCTGCGGCCAGAAAATGAAGGAGATCGTGCCCGGCACGACGGATGCGTCGGTCGAAAAGCACGTTCCGGTCTGGGAAGTGAAGGACAACAAGGCGTATGTCACCGTCGGCGCCGCCGAGCATCCGATGCTGCCCGCGCACTATATCGAGTGGATCGCCGTTCAGACGACCGCCGGCAACCAGAGAAAGGCGCTCGCGCCGGGTCAGCCGCCCAAAGCGGTCTTTGCGCTCTTGGAGGGCGAGCAGGTCGTCGCCGTGTACGCGTACTGCAATCTGCACGGACTCTGGAAAGCATAAGGAAAACCGACCGGTCGGGGAGGGGCGGCGACCCCTCCCGTTCAATCTATGGAGCAAACCACCTTTTTTGAAACCGACACGTCGCGCCCGCTGGCGGCGCGGCTGCGTCCGAATACGCTCGCGGAATTTGTCGGGCAAAAGCATTTGATCGGCGAGGGGAAGATTCTCCGCCGCCTGATCGAGAGCGACCGCATTTCCTCCATGATCTTCTGGGGCCCGCCGGGCGTCGGCAAAACGACGCTGGCGCGGATCATCGCAGGATCCACCAAGGCGAAGTTCATCGACTTTTCCGCGGTCACGAGCGGCATCAAAGAGATCCGGCAGGTCATGCAGCAGGCCGAGGAAAACCTGCGGTTCGGGGAAAAAACGATCCTGTTCATCGACGAAATCCACCGGTTCAACAAGGCGCAGCAGGACGCTTTTTTGCCTTTTGTCGAAAAGGGAAGCATCATTCTGATCGGCGCAACGACCGAAAACCCCTCGTTCGAGGTCAACGGCGCTTTGCTTTCCCGCTGCAAGGTGTTCGTGCTGCAGTCGCTTTCGACGGAGGATCTGACGGAGCTTTTGAAGCGCGCGCTTTCGGACCCGCGGGGGTTCGGCACGCTCGACGTGCGGCTTTCGGACGATCTGCTGAAAGTGATCGCCGCGTTTGCGAACGGCGACGCGCGCACCGCGCTGTCGACGCTGGAGATGGTCGTGCTGAACAGCGATCTGAACGGGAATACGGTCACCGTGACGCGGGAGAGCGTCGAGCAGAGCATTTCGAAAAAGTCGCTGCTGTACGACAAGAACGGCGAGGAGCATTACAATCTGATCTCCGCGCTGCACAAGTCGATGCGGAATTCCGATCCCGACGCCGCGATCTACTGGCTTGCTCGGATGCTGGAAGCCGGCGAGGACCCGCTGTATGTCGCGCGGCGCATCGTGCGGTTTGCGAGCGAGGACGTCGGGCTGGCTGATCCGCGCGCGCTGGAGATCTGCGTCGCGGCGTATCAGGCGTGCCATTACATCGGAATGCCCGAGTGCTCGGTGCATCTGACGCAGGCGGTCACCTACCTGTCGCTTGCGCCGAAGTCGAACGCGATGGAGGTCGCCTATAACGCCGCGCGGGAAGACGCCGTGAAGATGCTGGCCGAGCCGGTGCCGCTCGTGATCCGCAACGCGCCGACGAAGCTGATGAAGGAGCTCGGCTACGGCAAGGGGTACCGGTACGCGCACGATTACGAGGACAAGCTCACGTCGATGCAGTGCCTGCCCGATTCGCTGCAGGGGCGCGAATATTACCGCCCCACCGATCAGGGCCTCGAGCCGCGGTTCAAGGAGCGCCTGCAGCAGATCAAGGATTGGAAAGCCGCGCACCGGTAACGCGGCCCCGGGCTGCCGTAAGAGGGGGCAGACCGTTTGCGGCAGGTTTTGTGAAAAGAATACTTGCAGGCAGAACAGGCGCTTTTGTGAAAAGCGCCTGTTCTTCGATTTTTTGCCGCAAATTAGCCGTTTTTTCGCCTTCGACATAGCATCCGTATCGTCTTCAGGCGAAAAAACGGCTTCTGCCTCCCTCCCCGGCAGTCCGGGCTGCCGTAAGAGGGGCCGGATCGTTTGCAATCGGATGATTTGTCAAACTAAGAGCAACACTCAGAGAGGAAAAGTTCAAAGTGAAACGGCCGCGAAGCATTTGCTTCGCGGCCCTTTTCGACAACCGCGCCTGCGCCTTACAGCAGCGTTTCGCCGCTGTCGGTGCGGAGCAGCTCCCGGATCGATTCCTCGGTGCCGGTCGCGGCGTTGATGTAAACGAGGTACGTGCGCTCGCCGAGGGTGCCGCGGCATTCATAGCAGGCAACTTCGCGCGTTTCGCATTTGGGCAGCAGACACGGCGTGACCGATTCGATCTGCAGCGAAAGCGAAACGGCGTCGCGCGCGTCCTGCTCGGACAGCGTGAAGGCCGGCAGCCGCCGGACGGTATGGTGCGCGTAGTAGCCCCGGGCGTCGAGCCCGACGACGCGTTCGGTCACGCGGTCGACGTAGACCTGCACCGTATCGGCGCAGAGCACGACGCTGTTTTGCACGGCGGCAAAGCCGATCACCGCGCGGCCCGCGTAGGAAACGGAAACCGTCGGCTGCATTGCGCCGAAGCCCGCGCCGGTCAGATACGACGCGGCGGAAGATTTCAGCCGCAAAAGGGCGTCGTCGGTCAGCGGCTCGTCGGAATCGCCGGAGGCGGGCAGCATCCAGTAGAGCAGCTTGCCGCCGCGCTCGGTGACCGAAAGCGTTTCGCCGTTTTCGCCCGAAAAATCAAAGGCAGCGATCGCGGCGTCGCAGCGGCCGTCAAAGCGCCAGGTTACGTCGGGGAACGCGCGATCGGCGATGTCCTTCGCCCGCGTTTCGGAAACCGTTTCCGCGGGCAGACCCTTTGGCTCTGCGGTCTCGCTGCTCTCGGAGAACGGGCCGTCGTACCGGAGCGAGGGATACGCGGGGAGGGCGTCGGCGTTCGGCTCGGCCGTGTAATAGTCGTCGGGCGTGACCGCGCCCATCGGCAGCAGTCCGCTCGCCAGACGGTCGTTGATCGCGCCGCAGAGCGCTTCGCACTGCGTGCCGATCGCCGTGAGCTGTTCGCCGTCGGCGGCCGATAAAAGAACGCCGCTTTGCACGGAATCGAGCAGCGTGTCCGCATAGTCGCCCGTGCGCGTCAGAAACTGCTCCAGGTCGCGCCCGTCGGCGTGGGAGATCGAAAGGCGGCCGAGCGCGCCGCCGGCCGCGTCGGAGAGCCGCCGCACTTCAAAGAGCAGCCTGGCGTGCTGCGCAGGCGTCGCCGCGGCCGAGAGCTTCCGAAGGTTCGTCTGCAGATCGACCAGGGAGGTATTGAGATCGCGCGCGGCGCTTTCGGCCTCGTTCTGTACGTACAGCCGATAGCCGTCGAGCTCGGATTCAAGCGCGTCGATGCGCTGCCGCTGTTCGCCGTACAGGATGGCGGATCCCGTGACGGAAACGAGCAGGGCGAAGAGAAGATAGCCGCTGATACGCAGCCGTTTGCGCGCGCGGCGGGCGGAAGAGGAAGACATCGCAGCTCCTTTCGTTATTTGCAGAAGACATGGTTCCCGATGCGGAGCATGATCGGCCGCGAGAGGATCCACGCGTTGCTTGTTTTTTGCGGATTGTAATAGTAGAGACAGCCGCCGGTCGGATCCCAGCCGCCGAGCGCGTCGCGGGCGGCCTTGAGCGCCGAGTCGCCGGGCGTCAGATTGATCTGCCCGTCGGATACGACCGAAAACGCGCCTTTTTGATAGATCACGCCGGAGATCGTGTTCGGAAACGCGCTCGAGCGGACGCGGTTTAAGATGACCGCGCCGACCGCGACCTGTCCTTTATACGGCTCGCCGCGCGCTTCGCCGTGGATGCAGCGGGCAAGCAGGTACACGTCGCCGTCCGAACCGCTTTGCGCGCCGCCGGCTTTGCTCTCGCCCGAAAGCGTGATGCCGAGCGCCGCGGCCGTCTTCTTTCCGACGATCCCGTCGGCGGTCAGACCGTTTTTGCGCTGAAAATAGCGCACCGCGGCTTCGGTACGGCTGCCGAAAATGCCGTCCACCGCGCCCGTATAGTAGCCCCATTGTTTGAGCTTTTTCTGCACGGTCACGACCGCGTCGCCCGTCGAGCCGCGCCTCAGAACGCTGTCCGCCGCGACGGGAAGCGCAAAGGCGAGCAGCAGCAGCGCCGCGAGCGCGGCGGCTTTCCATCTCAGCTTTGTGCGGTATTCCATGATGCGATCCACTCCTTTAAGATACGGTACAGAGTGCTTTCCGGCTCGAGCGTGTCGGGATCGACGGCCTCGCCGGTTTCGGTGACGATGCACAGCGGCGGGAACAGGACGCACCACCAGTTGTGCCCTTCGCCGCGGCCGAGCCGCACGATCAGCGCGTCGTAGTCGCCGGCCGGAAACAGCTTTCCTTCATAGGTGCGGTCGGGAAAGGATTCCGTGCCGAGCGTAAGCTGCACGCCGTAGCCGGCGCCGCATTCCTGCAGGACGGACTGTGCGGCGCGCTGCACCGAAGCGCCGTTTTCGAGCAAATACGCGCGCGCGGTTTCATAGCTTTCGCTCGATTGGAACAGCGGCCGGATCGCGTCGCGCACACGGAGCTTGACGGCCTGATCCGCTTCGGAATCGCTGTTTGCAAGGATGTGCAGCCGCAAAACGCCGGAATGCGTCGGCACGGCGCCGTGCGTATGCAGCGGCAGCAGCGCGAGCAGCAGCAGGATCAGGATCGGAAATTGTCGTTTCATTCAGTTCACCTCAACGAAAGTATGCCGGTTTTTTTGCCGGTTCATACCTGTTCGGCGGAATTGCAGCGCAAAAAAACGGCGCGGCTTGTGGACAAAGGCCCCGGCGGCGGGTATAATGGAACATCATAGAGAGCTGAGGTGAGAATATGGTGGAACGGCTTTTTGCCGCGCTTGCGGAATGGGAACAGGTGGAAGCGATCGCGCTCGGCGGCTCGAGAGCGGGCAAAAACGCGGATGAAGCGTCGGATTACGACGTTTATCTGTACTGCACCGCGCCGATCGGCGAGGCGCAGCGGCGCGCGCTTCTGACCGGGTTTTGCAGCTATATGGAGATCGGCAATCATTACTGGGAAACCGAGGACAACTGCGTGCTGAAAAACGGCGTCGATCTCGACCTTTTATACCGCGACCCGGACGCGTTTTGCGCGGACGTTGCGGACGTTGTGGAGAAGCATCACGCGCATAACGGCTATACGACCTGCATGTGGCACAACCTTCTGACCTGCCGCATCCTCTGCGATAAGCGCGGCAGACTGCAAAAAATGAAGGAACGGTTTTCCGTTCCCTATCCCGAACCGCTTCGGAACAATATTATCGAAAGAAATACGAATCTTTTATACGCCGCGATGCCCGCGTACGCCGGGCAGATCAAGAAAGCGTGCGGCCGCGGCGACCGCGTCAGCATCGTTCACAGAACGGCCGCCTTTTTGGAGTCGTATTTCGACGTTCTGTTCGCGGTGAACCGTCTGACGCATCCCGGCGAAAAACGCCTCGTTGCGCTGTGCCAAAGGGATTGCAGGATCCTGCCGGATCGGTTTACGGAAAACCTGAACCGGCTTTTTACGGATATGGCAAACGATCCCGACGCGCTGTGCGCCGATCTGGAGGCGATCATTGCCGCGCTGAAAAGGATTCTTCCCGGGAGCGCCGAATAGCGGCGCCGGCCCGGGTTCGAACCGATCGGGCGCTATGCGCGTTCGCAGCGGGCGGCGATGGCGGCGGCCGCAAACAGAGCGGTTCCCTCGCCGCCGGCGCGGTCGATGGTTTCGGTAAACGCGCCGCCGGCCGCATAGCTTTTTCCGAGCGCCGAAAGGATCTCGTCGGTGCAGGTATAATAGTGCTCCGTAATGAACGACTGCAGCCGCGTCACAAGCGCCTGCGCTTCGGGGGCGCGCGCGTCCGAAGCCCGGATCCGTCCGAATTCCCGGAAGAGTTCCGTCATCCGGCTGCCGAGCGCCCGGTTTTCTTCGTCCGTCCGACCGGCGGACTTTTTTTCATATTCTCGGTAGGCCGCGGTTTGGCCCCAGGCCGCCTTTGCCTGCGCGGCATATTCCGCCTGTTTTTCCGCGTCGAACGTCATAGCGTTTTCTCTCCGTTTTGTCAGCGCCCCGGGAACATCCTGGCGAGCGTATCGTATTCGTCGATCGCCTGCTTCACATGCGCCGTGAATTCCTTTCCGACATACAGACCGTCCTCGTTCGGCGTCAGATCCGAAAAGCGGAGCGGACAGATGCCCGGCGGGTTATCCAGGGTGACCTCCTCTTCGCCACGCTGCTGCCGGGCCGTCGGATAGACAAGATCGGCGGAATAGAACAGCTTGCCGCTTTCGGAGCGCCAGCGGCAGATCACGAGCTTGCTGCCGACGGGCGTTCGTTCGATCGCGTCGGGCAGGTCGTATTTTTCCGCGCCGAGCGCGCCGAGCACGGCGGAAAGACTCGTGTCGTGTCCGCCGATAAAGGTGAACACGCGGTCCTTGGCATTCATTTCGGACCAGATCTCCTTCAGCATCGGGTGCGCGCAGTTGACGGCGATCAGCGGCGTCGAATACAGCGCATCCTGCCAGACGCCTTTGACCTCGGCGATCTGCTTCCATTGCCCGAACGTCAGATCGTGACCGAACGCGGCCTTCACGGCGTCGGGCTCCTCATAATACTGCAGGATCAGCGCGTCGCTGATCGACATCATCGTGTTCAGGGAACCGGACGATTTCGGTTCCTTGTGCTGTTCGAGCGTGATGACATAGTCGTTCGGATCGAGATTTTGCAGCTGGCCGTCCCGATAGGCCGGGGAATCCTTCATATCGATCGTTTCCGCAATGACATCAAAATTGTCCGCAAGAGCGGCGATCGCGTCGCCGTGCAGCTCCCGGATGGCGGCTTCGGCGGCCGTCTGATAGGCCGCATTGAAGAAGGTGAGATGGTTGGCAAAGACCGAATCCATCCAGTCAAAGATCGTGTGCGTCTCCAGGGAAACGTTCGTCAGCGGGAACAGACCGGCGGCGAAGAACCGCGCGGTCGCCATGGTGCGCTGCTTCGAGTTCGCATAGAAGCGGATGCTGCTGTTTGCCGGCCGGTAATTGCGCGGGAAGGTGCCTTCGCTTTCAAGCCATTTCCTGAAATACTGCCCCATCTGCGTCTCGACCGTGCCGCCGCGTACGGTCAGCTCCCCGGAAGAGGAGGACCATTGGACCCACTCGTGCGGCGTGGCCATTCTGGAGGTGGATTTGCTGCCCATGAGCGCCGAGCGCGCGTTGTGCCGGCTGAGCACGATGACCTGCTCCGGCGTATAGCCCGGATGCGAAAGCGTCCGCTGTGCCGGCTCCACGGTCGGTTCGGGCGTCGGCTCTTCGGTCGGTTCGGGCGTGGGCTCCTCGGTCGGCGCGGGCGTCGGCTCCTCGGTCGGCGCGGGCGTCGGCTCTGCGGTCAGTTCGGGCGTGGGCGCTTCGGTCGGCGCGGGCATTGACGCCGGGAGCGCGCCGCACTGCGCGACGCTTCGAATGTACAAAAAGGCCGCAGCCGCAAGCAGACAGAGCGCGGCGATCGCAATCCATTTCCAGACATTGGTTGATTTCTGTTTCATAAGCTTTCTCCTGATCCGGGTCGAGTGGGGGGAAGATTCAGCGGACGGGATAGTCGACGGCAAGCCGGTCGTATGCGGCGATCGCCTGCTTCAGCCGGTCCATAAAATCCTGTTCGGGGTAG
Organism: uncultured Eubacteriales bacterium; assembly: GCA_902768795.1. Classification (GTDB taxonomy): domain Bacteria; phylum Bacillota; class Clostridia; order Christensenellales; family CAG-138; genus UBA3792. The sequence continues at coordinate 16,724 of CACXMS010000012.1, read as the reverse complement.
AGTCCGTCGCCGTTTGCGGTCAGATCCTGCAGCGGCACCGTCAGCACGGCCGGGGGATTTGCAAGGTCCAGAGGCGCCGCGCTGCGGATTTCATCCGCCGTCCGGTAAACGAAGTCAAGGGAGACGTACCGGCTGCCGTCGGGCGCATGCCAGCGGGCGAACACGAGCTTGCCGCCGATCGGCACCTTTTCGAGCGCGCCGGGAAGCGCATAGTCCGCTGCGCCGAGCGCGCCGAGCACGGCGGAGAGGTTGGAATCGTGTCCGCAGAGGAAGGTGAAGATCCGATCCTGTGCCGAAAGCTCGGAGCGGATCTCGCGGAGCAGCGGGTTTGCGGCGTTCACCGCGACCAGCGGCGCCGTAAACAGAACGTCCCCGTAAACGTCCTTGATCCTTGCGATCGCTTTCCACTGCGCGAAGGAAAGCGTCCGGCCGAAGGCGGCTTCGGAAAGGTCGTCCGCTTCGTAGTATTGCAGGATCAGCGCGTCGCTGACCGAATAGGCCGTTTTCAGCGAGCCGGAAAGCCCCGGCTCGGCGTTCCGCTTCAGGATCAGCGTGAAATCGTTTGCATCGAGCGCGGCAAGTTCACCGGACGTTCGCGCCTGCGACTGTTCCATGTCGATCACGTCCGAGAGCAGCGCGTAGCTTTCGGCAAGCCCCGCGACGTCGTCGGAAAACAGCTCCAGAATCTGCGCTTTGGCAGCCGCGCCGTAAGCGTCGGAATAAAAGGTGAGCTTCGGCGTGAACACCGGATCCATCCGGCCGTATTTGACGTGCGTTTCGATCTTTGTGTTCGCCGCGGGCAGAAGCCCTGCGGCAAAGTATTTCGACGTGGCGATCGTGCGCTGTACGGAATTGGCGTAAAAGCGCACCCGTTCGTCGGTCGGGCGGAAGTTCTCCGGGAACAGCCCCTCGGCTTCCAGCCACTTGCGAAAATACTGGCCCATCTCGGTTTCGAGCACGCCGCCGCGCAGCGTGAGTTCGCCGTTCGACGACGAAAGCGGCAGCCATTCGTGCGGCGTGATCTTTCCCAGAATCGAACCGCTGCCGTTGAACGGCGAGCGAACGCTGTGCCGGCTCAGAACGACGACCCGATCCGGCGTATATCCTTCGCGCAGCAGCCCGCTGCGGACGCCCTGCGGCGCCTCGGTCGGCTCCTCGGTCGGCGCTTCGGTCGGCGCTTCGGTCGGCGCTTCGGTGGGCCTTGCCGTCGGCCCGGCGGTCGGGGCCGCGGTCGGGACGGCGGTGGGATCGGGCAGCTTAACTTCGGCCGCGCGGGTTTGAAAAGCGGTGATTCCGTGCAGAACGCCGACGGATACGAGCAGGCAAAGCGCGACGATCGCGATCGCCATCCACAGCGTTTCCCGTTTCGATCTCATCCGACTGTCCTCCGTTTTCCGTTCTTTTGTTTCAGTATAGCATAGCCGGGGCCGCCGTGTCATCCTTTTTTGTCAATCTATGAGAAAAGACGGCGACTTTTCGCGCCGTCTTTCGGTCAGGAAATTTGATTTGCCGCGCGCTTACGCTTCGGCGCGGAACGTGATGCCGGTTTCGTCGGCCGTTTCGATGATGGCGAGGGAATGCAGATTAATTCCCTGCTCGCGCAGACGCTTGCCGCCGGGCTGGAAGCCCTTTTCCACGGCTACGCCGATGCCCGCAAGCGCGGCGCCGGACTGGTTCACGATCTCGACAAGACCGCGCATCGCTTCGCCGTTTGCGAGGAAATCGTCGACGATCAGGACTTTGTCGTTCGCGCCGAGCCAATCCTTGGCGACGATCAGCGTCACGGTCTTTTTATAGGTATAGGAAAAGATTTCGCTCTTATAGAGGCCGCCTTCAATGTTGTCCGACTTTGCTTTCTTGGCGAACACCATCGGAACGTCGAATTCCTCGGCGCACGCTTCGCCGAGCGCGATCCCGCTGGCCTCGCAGGTCAGGATTGCGGTAATGCCGTCGTCCGGGAACAGGCGGCGCAGTTCCGCCGCAAGCGCCTTCATCAGCTTCGGGTCCACACGATGGTTCAGGAAGCCGTCAACCTTGATGATCCCGCCGGGCAGCACGCGCCCTTCCGCGCGGATCCGATCCTCTAAAAGTTTCATACGATCCTCCGTTTATTTCTTTGTGATACGGCTATCATAAGGTGAAATTTCGTCAAAATCAAGCGTTTTTTGGCATTTTACGGACAACTTACGGGCAGCCGGCTTCTGATCCGCCGCGGAACCGTTTTTTGCGCCGGCTATGGCATATTCACGCGTTTTGTGATAAAATCAAAAAAACTGCAACGGTTTGCCGGGCAGCGAAGTGTTACCGGTGAAAAGACCCGAAGGAGGAAGCTATGAAACAGCAGAAACTGACCGATTATACGCCGGATTATCCGAGAAAGCTGCTGCGCGGAACCGCGCTCGCGGCCGCCGCGATCGTTGCGCTCGGGAGCACGGCCGCCTGCACGTCCCTGCAGCTGTCCGGATACATGACGACCGACGATCCGGGAACCGTTGCGCTCGACGGCGACGTTGCGATCGATCCGGGCGACGATCTCAAACTGGACGGCGAAGTGGCCGTCGACGAAACGCCGGACGCCGAGATTCTCGGGTACATCGGCGTCGAAGAACAGACCGGCGACGAGGTGTTCACGACCGACGGCGAGGAAGCCGTCGATCCGGCCGACGATCTGATCCTCGACGGGGACGTGTCCGTGGATGAAACGGGTTCTGTTGCCCCGGACGCCGTGGCGGAGATTATGACGACCGGCATGGTGTACATTCCCGAAGACAGCGACGCCGAGTGAGAAACGACCATGAACCTGACGCTGCATCTGACCGCGAACTGCAATCTCGCCTGCCGCTATTGCTATGAAACGCACGGCACGGCGCACATGGAACGGGAGACGGCGCTTTCGGCCGTCGACCTTGCGTTCGGCTATCCGCACGAAACGCACGGGTTCTCATTGTTCGGCGGGGAGCCGCTGCTCGAGCGAGAGACGGTCGAGGCGGTCTGCCGCTATGCCTGCGAGCGCGCGGCGGCCGAAGGCAAGCGCGTGCGGTTCAAAATGACGACGAACGGGACGCTGCTCGACGAAGCGTTTCTGCGGTTTGCCGACGGGCACGGCGTTGAGATCGCGCTTTCGCACGACGGACTTCTGCAGGACGAGCAGCGCGTTACGCGCGGCGGGAAGCCGACGCGGCAAACGCTTGAGCCGATCGTGGACCTGCTGCTGAAGTATCAGCCGAACGCGGTTGCGATGCAGACCGTGATGGCGAAAAACGTCGGGCGCATGGCGGAGTCTGTCGAATGGCTGTACGATCGCGGGTTTTCCCGCATCAATACGGCGATCGACTACCGCAGGGACGCGGGCTGGGACGACGACGCGATGGCCGTTTTGAAAACGCAGTACGAACGGATCGCGGACCGGATGGACGCGCAGTTCGACGACCGCCGTCCGCTGCTGTATCTGAATTTCCTGTCCAAGATCGCGGCGTATCTCAACGACCGGCCGTGCCTTGTCTGCAAGCTCGGCGTGCGGCAGCCGTCCGTCGCGCCGGACGGGGCGATCTATCCGTGCAACCAGTTTCTGAACCTGCCGGAATACCGCATGGGCGACGTATGGACCGGAATCGACCGGAAGAGGCAGACCGAAATCTACCGCGCGTCGCTCGCGCCGGAGCCGGACTGCGCGGGCTGCGCGATCGCGGATCGCTGCCGCCACCATTGCGCGTGCCTCAATTTCAGCCTGACCGGAAGGATGCACGAAGTCCCGCCTGTGCAGTGCGAGCACGAGCGGATCCTGATCCCCGTTGCGGACGCGCTGGGCGCGCGGCTCTACAACCGCCGCAGCGCGCGGTTTTTGCTGCAGTACCGCGAAGACCCACTGGAGTGATACGGTTTGTCGTAAAAGAGGCCAGACCGTTTGCGGCAGATTATATTGAATGAATAATTGCAGGAGGAAAAGGCGCAAAAAACGCCTTTTCTGCGATCTGTTTGCCGCAAATGATTCGGTTTTTCGCCCTTGGCGCAGCGGCAGTACACGCTTCGGGCGAAAATTCCGAATTCTGCCTCCCTTTCCGAACAGCCGTATTTTTTTCGCACTTTGCTTGCCGAGCCGCGCTTTTGGTGGTACAATATAGGATATGAAACGCGTATGGATCCTGATTCCGCTGCTGCTGGCGGGATGCGTAAAACCGAATACCGCTTTGGCGCCTGCGCCTTCCGAACAGCCGTCGCTCGCGCCGGTGGCGATCACCGTGCCGTTTGAAGCGGCGACGGAGCCCGCGACCGCGATCCCGACGCCGATGCCCACGCCGACGCCCGAACCGACGCCGACGCCCGCGCCTACGCCCGAACCGACGCCGACGCCGAACCCGTACCGCGCCGAAACGGTGACGGAGCATCGGGAGAACGCGGCTTTTTGGTACTGCGAACTGACCGAGGCGGCAAAGGAACGCATCATCGGTTCCACGTTTCCCGAAAATCCGAAGGACTGCCCGGTGAAGATCACCGACCTAAGGTACGTATCGCTGCTCTATGTGGATTTTGAGGGAGAAACGCATACGGGCGAGATGATCGTCAACCGCAAGGTCGCGGACGACGTGATCGACATTTTTTACGAGCTGTACAAAGCGGAATACCCGCTGACGTCGGTGAAGCTGCTCGACGATTTCGGGGAGAAGTTCGACGACAACCTCTCGATGGCGGCGAACAACACGTCGTCGTTCTGCTGCCGGAAGGTGACGGGAAAGACGAAATATTCGCTGCACGCCTCGGGGCTTGCGATCGACGTGAACCCGATGATGAATCCGTACATCCGCGCCGACAGGAGCTTTGCGCCGCCGAACGGAGAGGCGTATCTCGACCGATCAAAGCATCTGCCGGGGATGATCGACGAGCAGGATCTGTGCTACAAGCTGTTCACCGCGCGCGGCTGGAGCTGGGGCGGACATTTCAAGGGACAAAAGGATTACCAGCATTTTTCAAAGCAATGAAACAACAGGCGATTGCATATCTGAAACAGAACATCCCGTACCATATCGACATGATCGAGATGCTGCGCCGCGGGCGCGCCGAAGTGCGCGTTCTGACGGACCGCGCCTGCCTGATCGAAGGCGGGCGCAGAAGCGGCTTTTGCCTTCTGGCCTGCTCCGATGCGGCGGCCGGCGAAGCGGCGCTGCGGGAGCAGGGCGATTTCGGGCTCGTCGTGGCGCACGGACCGTATGCGCGGGAAGCCGTGAAACGCGTGCGGCCCGATTTTGACTGCCGGTTGCCGTGCCATCAGGCGTATTATCCCTCGACCGAGCCGCAATCCGTCGTACCGAGCTGCACGATCGCGCCGTATCCGATCGAACGGCTGGACGCGGTTCTGACGCATTACCGGAACGTAAACGATCCGTCCTACATCGTCGGACGGATCGAGGCGGGCGAGCTGTTCGCCGGCTATTATGCGGACGAGCTGTGCGGCTTTATCGGCTTTCACGACGACGGCTCGATGGGCATGCTCGAGGTCTTCCCGGAGTTTCGCCGGCTGCACATCGGGCAGGCGCTCGAACAGCATCTGATCAACGTCGCTCTGTCGCAGGGGCGCGTTCCCTACTGCCATATTTTCGAAGGGAACGAACCGTCGGTGAACCTGCAGAAGCGGCTCGGACTGTTCGTGACGCCCGACTGCTGCGTGGCCTGGATGCACGCGCCGCGGGACTGACGCCTCGGACTGCCGCAAAAGGGGCCAGACCGTTTTCGGCGGATTCCGCCTCCCTTCTCGGCAGTCTGCAGGGTTATGATATGCCCGTTTTTTCGCACTGCCGCAGCAGGGCGCGGCAGCCGAGCGCGATATCGTTCCAGGCCGCGTCAAAGTCGCCGGTGTACCAGGGATCGGACACGTCGGCGCCGTTTTTTTCCGTGCCGTCGAGCAGCAGACGGATCTTGCCCTGCGGATCGCCGCCCGTAATGCGAAGCGCGTTTCGGACGTTGCCGCGATCCATACATTCGATCCGGTCGAAGCGGTCGTAATCCGCCTTTGTCATCTGCCGGGCGCGATGCCCGCTGCAGACGATCCCGTGTTCGGAGAGCTTTCTTTGCGCCGGAGGATAGACGGGATTTCCGATCTCCTCGCGGCTGGTCGCCGCGGAAGCGATCGCGTACCGGTCCTGAAGACCGGATCGGAGCACGAGATCCTTCATGAAAAATTCCGCCATGGGACTGCGGCAGATGTTCCCGTGGCAGACAAACAGAATGCGGAACAAATCGCATCCCCCTTCTTCTTTTCTGTTATCCCCGTTCCCGCCCTCATCCGGCAGCAGACAATCGGTTGTAACGGTACGATGTACGTCATACGCGTGTAACAGTACAGGGCATACGTTGTGAAAAAGTCAAATATGCGCCCGGACATATTACCGATGCGATTCCTTCTCAATCGCGGGAGATCATGTCCACCCTGTCGGATTACCAGCCGAAAATCAGATCAAGTCCGTCGTCCAGTTCAGGCCCTGGATCTGCTCGTCCGTTTCGCGAAGCTGCCGCGAACAGGCGTCGACCGTTTTCTGCAGCTCCGGCACGGAGACCGTGCTGAAAATTTTGATTTCCGTTTTGGAATAGCGGGAGATCCGGTCGCTCGAGGCGTTCAGAAAATCGCGCAGGATCCGGATGCGCTCCTTGAGACAGTCCCGTTTGGCGATCAGATCGGCAATCGACTGCCCCCGGTATCTCGTTTCGTTGTTCGTCCGGTTGATCCGCGCGATCAGCTCCTCCATTCGCACGAAGCAGTCGTCGAGTTCTTTCAGGAGTTCGCTCGGGTCTTCGGCGGGCGTTTCGCCCTCCTGCACCTTTGCGTTGTTGTTCAGCCGAACGCTGAGTTCGGAGATTTTCCGTTTCAGATCCGCCCGTTCGGACAGTGCGGTCGCCAGTTTCATGTCAGATCCCTCCTTGCGCTTTTTGCCGTCCGGAAAACGGACGGTTCCTGTTTTTTTCTATTATAAAGGGAAAATCTTTGCGCCGCAAGCAAAATATGACGGCTTGGGCGGGCAAAGAAGGCGAATCGGCAGGACTTTCGACAAAATGATCCGTTTTTTTCGCGTCGCGCGGGGTTCCTTTTTTCTTGACGCAGCCGTTTCTTTAAGGTATCTTTAAGGTTAATCGGATATGGTAGAAACGAAATGACAGGCGATCTGTCCGTGTGCGGCAGGCAAAACGCACGGGAGCGCTTTGGAAAAGGAGCAGGGAATGGCAAAAAACAAACGGAAAAATCGAGGACGCAAAACGTTGGTGACGATCCTGATCGTGGTCGCCGTGCTGATCGCGGTCGGCGCGGTTGCGATCTGGATTCTGCGCGAGCGCGTAACCACGGCTTACGGGCAGAAGAGCACGACGGAGATTCTCAGCACGACCGTTTCGCGCGGCAGCATCAGCACGACGATCTCCGGCAGCGGCGTTTTGTCGCAGCAGGAGGCAACGGCGGTTTCCGTTCCGAGCGGGGTAGCGATCCAATCGCTGCGCGTTGCAAAGGACGACGTCGTTCAGGAAGGCGACAAGCTCGCAAACGTGAACATGCCGACCGTTCTGACGGCGATGAACACGATGCAGGGCAAGCTGGACGAGCTGGACGAGCAGATCGCCGACGCCGCGAAGGATACCGTCGACACGTACCTCCGTTCGACAGTGAAAGGGCGCGTCAAGCAGATTTTCTGCAAGGAAGGCGACTCGGTGCTTTCGGTCATGTACGAACACGGCGCGCTGATGACGCTGTCGCTCGACGGACGGCTTGCGTTTGAAATCCCGGCGGGTTCGCTTTCGGCGGGAGACGCCGTGACGGTCGTGCTGTCCGACGGATCGGAATATGCGGGAACCGTCGAATCCGCCGAGGAAACGGCGACCGTGCTGATCACGGACGACAAGCCGTCGGTCGGCGATACGGCGACCGCGTTCGACGCGGACAAAAACGAGCTCGGCACGGGCGAGCTGTATATCCATCAGCCGCTCTCGATCACCGGGTATGCCGGAACGGTCGGCCGCGTCAACGTGACGGAGAACCGCTCGGTCAGCGCCAGGACGCTTCTTCTGACGCTGAAGGATACCGCCTTCACGGCGAACTACGAATCGCTGCTGGACGAGCGCGCCGCGCTGGAGGCGCAGTTCAACGAGCTCGTGCAGCTTTATAAAGCGGGCGCGGTCTATGCGCCGGTCGCGGGAAAAATCAGCGCGCTGATGGAAACGGAGAGCGCGGAAAACGAAGCGGATTCCTGGACGCTTCTCGAAATCGTTCCGCAGGAAAAGATGATCGTTTCCGCGTCCTTGGACGAATCGGATATTTTAGCGGTTTCGACCGGGCAGGAGGCGAGCGTTGTCATCTCGTCCATCGGCGACGACGCGTTCACGGGCGAGGTGACGGCGATCGAAAAGACCGGAACGAGCTACAACGGCGTTACGACCTATGCCGTCGAAGTGACGCTGGATCGCACCGCGAGCATGTATCCGAACATGAGCGCAACGGTATCGGTGCGGATCGAGGGCGTGGACGACGCGCTGATCGTCACCGAAAAAGCCGTGACAAAGACGCGGGATTCGGCATACGTTTACACGTCCGTCGATGAATCGACCGGAGAGTTGAGCGGCAGAATCGAGGTCAGTACCGGCCTTTCCGGCGGCGGGTATATCGAGATCACGGAAGGACTCAACGAAGGCGACACGGTCTATTACACCGAAACCGAAACCAACGACTTCTCCATGTTCATGAGCGGCTTCGGCGGCGGCTTCGGCGGCGGTACCGGAGGCAATTCGGGCGGAATGCCCTCCTTCGGCGGCAGCTCGGGCGGCAATTCGGGCGGCATGCCCTCCTTCGGCGGCGGTGCCGGCGGCAATTTCGGCGACAGCGGCAGCCGGCCGTCCGGCAGCGGCAGCGGCAGCAGCCGGCGCAGAAACGGCGGTGACTGATCCATGATTGTTCTGAAAGAAATCTGCAAAACCTATCAGGTCGGCGAGGAGATCGTAAAAGCGCTGGATCACGCTTCGCTGCACATCAAAGCGGGAGAGTTCGTGAGCATCATCGGGCCGTCCGGCAGCGGTAAATCCACGATGATGAACATCATCGGCTGCCTGGACACGGCGGACAGCGGCGAGTATCTGCTGGATGGAACGCCGATCGAGGATTATACCGAACGGGAGCTTGCAAGGGTCAGAAGTCTCAAGATCGGGTTCGTGTTCCAGAGCTTCAATCTGATCCCGCAGCTTACCGCTTACGAGAACGTGGAGCTGCCGCTGATCTATCAGCGCGTGAAAAAGTCGGAGCGCAAGCGGCGCGTGAACGACGCGCTGGAGCGGGTGCAGCTGCTCGGCCGCATGCACCATCTGCCGAGCGAGCTGTCCGGCGGGCAGCAGCAGCGCGTTGCGATCGCGCGGGCGATTGCCGCGCAGCCGGCGCTGATCCTCGCGGACGAGCCGACCGGCAACCTGGATTCGCACACCGGGCAGGAGATCATGGGCATCTTTCACGAGCTGCACGCGGCGGGGAACACGATCGTGCTGATCACGCACGATCCGTCGGTCGCAAAACAGGCGGAGCGCGCGATTCATATCTTAGACGGCAGAGTTTCGGAGGTGGCGTTATGATTCAATCCGTCCGCATGGCGATCAAGTCCATTTCCGGCAACAAAATGCGCGCATTTTTAACAATGCTCGGCATCATCATCGGCGTTATGGCGCTGGTCATCCTCGTCAGTCTTGTCAACGGCGCAACGAGCAACGTGAAGGATACGATCGCTTCGCTCGGCAGCGATATGCTGACCGTCCGCATTTCGGACAATAAGGGCGACCCGGTTACGCTGTCCGATCTGTCCGAATGGATGGAGGACGGCGCGATCGGTAAGATCGCGCCCGCCGTGAGCGAAAGCGTGACGGCGAAGTACCGCTCCGAAAACGCCTCTTTGACGGCGTACGGCACGACCGCGCCGTATGCGGACATTCAGAAGCTGACGGTGCTGGTCGGGCGGTTTCTGAAAACGGCGGACACGGACAGTCACAGCTTCGTCTGCGTCGTGAACGAGACCGCCGCGACGGAGCTTTGCGGCTACGCGGACTGCATCGGCGAGGATATTTCCCTGAACGGCTACCGTTTTACGATCGTCGGCGTTCTGAAGGATGACGACGATTCTTTGACCAGCCCGTTCCGCAGCGGATCGCTGATCGCGTACATTCCGTACACGACGCTGATCCGCATCAGCACAAGCGCGACGGCGGAGATCACTTCGTTCTACGTCGCCGCGGCGGACGGCACCGCGACGGACACGGTGAAAACGCGGCTGGAGGAGCTGCTGCTGGAGCGGCTCGACCGGGACGAAGACGCGTTCTCCGTTTCTTCGCAGAGCGCGCTGGAGAGCACGATCAATTCCGTAACGTCGATCCTTGCCGTGCTGCTCGGCGGCATCGCGGCGATCTCCCTGATCGTCGGCGGCATCGGGATCATGAACATCATGCTGGTCACTGTGACCGAGCGTACGCGCGAAATCGGCATCCGCAAAGCGATCGGCGCGAGCCGCGGCGTCATTTTGCTGCAGTTCCTCGTCGAAGCGATCGTGATCTGCATGCTCGGCTGCGCGATCGGAATCTTCGGGTCCTGGGGCGTTTTACAGCTGATCACCACGGTTGTGTCCGGGCTGAATCTCACCTTCAAAATGTCGGGAGGGATCGTTCTGATCGCCGTCGGATTCTGCTTCTTGATCGGCGTTGTATTCGGGCTGTATCCCGCGAACAAAGCCGCGCGCATGGCGCCGATCGACGCGCTGCACTACGGCGGCTGAGGAGACTGTTATGAAAGCAAAGAAGATTTTGTATTCGATTCTGCTGGCGCTGTTTGCGCTGGCGCTCGTCCTTGACCTCGCCGTTTTTCTGCTGATTCCAAAGAGCGCGCAAAGCGACGCCGTTTCAGAGGACGGCGTGACGGAACAAACCGAAAGCGAGCGTCCGTCCTTCCCGGGCGGCTCCGGTTTCACAGCGCCGGGCGGCTTTGCAAACGGCACGACGGAAACGTCGTCCTCCGAAAGCGCGACGCAAACGGCGTTCCCGGCGCTTTCGGCCCGGCTGCAGGCGATTCTTCCGGCCTGGCTGTGGAATGCGGCGACGGTTTTGCGCCCGTTCTGGCTCTGGATCCTGATCGGCGCGGCGCTCGGAATTGCGCTTTGCGTCGTCCGGCTGATCTTTCTTGCCCGCAAAAGCAGAAAGCAGAAAGCCGAACAGCAGCCCGACGACGACAGCGCCGTTTTGCCCGCGCGCAGAAAAACGGCCGTGTGGCCTGCGATTCTGCTGCTGCTCGGCGCATTCGTGCTGGTCGCCGTTCTGTTCCCGGCGGATTCGACCGGGACGACCGATGAGGCGATTGCCGAATCGGAGGTGCTTTCGGCTTCCGTCACCAGAGGCGACGTTTCCGAATCGCTGATTGCGGCCGGGTATCTTGCCGAACAGGAGGCCGAGGCGGTCACCGTGCCGTCCTCGGTTGAGATTGAGGCGGTCTGCGTGCAAAACGGCGACGCGGTCCGGGAAAACCAGATCATCGGCAAGGTCAACAAAACCTCGGTCATGGTGGCGATCTCCGCCGTGGAGGAAGCGATTGCCGGGATCGACGAACAGCTGCAGGACGCGCACGACGCGGTCGGAAAAACGACCCTTTCGGCGCCCGCCGCGGGCATGGTCAAGCAAATCTACGCTGCGGTCGGCGACAACGCGGCGGATGTGATGGCGGAGCACGGCAGTCTGCTGCTGCTCTCTTTAGACGGACGGATGTCGGTGGAGATTCCGGCGGCGGACAGCCTCTCCACGGATCACGCGCTGCTTGTCACGCTGTCGGACGGCACGGTCGTTTCCGGCGAGATTACCGACCGGACGGAGGATACCGTTACGGTCTCCGTTTCCGATCAGGGGTATCCGATCGGCGAAAGCGTGTTCGTTTCGGATGAAAACGGGACGGTCCTGGGCAGCGGAACGCTTTCGGTCCACCGCCCGCTGAACATCACGCAGTATCTCGGCACGGTTACGCGGCTCTATCGCAATGAGGGCGCTTCCGTTACGGCGGGCACGGTTCTGATCGGCCTGTCCGACGCGGAGGATACCGCGGAGTATTCCACGCTGCTCAGTCAGCGCGGCGAATACGAAGCGGAACTGAAGACGCTGTTTGAATTGTACCAGAATGAAGTGATCCTTGCGCCGACCGACGGCGTTGTTTCCGGAATTGCGGACGGCGTGCCCTACCGGGAGGCGTCGGCGATCCTGAGCGATTCGGCGGTCATCCGCTTTGTTTCGACGGGCCCGCAGGACGCCGTGCCTTCGGAATACGTCCACTACGCGGGGCAGGTCACCGCGAACGAGGGCGGGACGCTGTCGCTGAACATCTCGATGAATTCCGTGACCGTCACGGATTATACGGACGCCGCGGCGCTGGCGGGAGCGGACAGAAGTCTGTCGGGAACCTATACGATTCCGGCTTCCGCGCCGGTCTACACCTATGCGTCGACATGGAACACGATGCCGGCCTCCGAAATCGCGGCGGGCGATCTGGTGCTGTTCACGTTTGACGGAAACGGCGCGCTCGTGTGGGTGATCTGCTATCCGGGCGCCGCGCCGACGCCGACGCCCTCTCCGACGCCGACGCCTTCGCCGACGCCGGATCCGAGCAGCAGGCCGAGCGAAATGCCCGTGTCTCCGAACCAGACGGGCGGCGCAACCGGTTCGGGCGGCAGCGGCGGAATTCGCCTGCCTTCCGGCATAAGCGGCGGCAACGCGGCGCCGACCCCGAAGCCGTCCTACCGGATCGGAGAACAAACGCTGCTTTCGGTCACGCCCCAGCAAACGGTGACGATTTCCGCCGTCATTGACGAGCTGGACATCCTTTCGATCTCGGTCGGACAGCAGGTTTCGGTCTATCTGGACGCCATCCCGGGCACGCATTTTTCGGGCGCGGTCACGGAAATCGACACGGAAGGAACGAACAGCGGCGGCAACACCAAGTACACGGTCACGGTGGCGATTGCGCGCACGGAATCCATGCGCGCCGGGATGAACGCAACCGTCGTCGTTCCGGGCGAATCCCGCGGGAACGTGCTGCTGCTCCCGCTTGCGGCGCTTTGCGAGAACGGCAACGCGGTCACGGTCTATACGGAATACGATCCCAAGACCGACACGCTGCTCCATCCGGTCGCAGTCGAAACCGGCGTCAGCGACGGAACGAACGTCGAGGTCCTGTCCGGCCTTAACGAAGGCGATCTGTATTACTATCGTTATGCCGACTCGGTCTCATATTCAACCGGCTCGTAAATCCATAAGTCTGTCAATAACGGGCCCGGATCATTTTGCGGCATCTGTTTCTGAAAAGAATACTTGCAGGAGGAAAAGCGCATTTTTGCGCTTTTCTTTATTTTCGGCCGCAAAATTAGCCGGTTTTTCGGGACATCCCGAAATATAGTCGCCAAGCGTCGTACAGGGATGTACTTAGCTCGGCTCCTTATTTCGGTCGCAGCTCACCTCGCTGCATCCCGCACTGCGGGCGCTCGGATCGCTGCCTCGACATAGCATCAGTATCGCCTTCGGGCGAAGAAACCGGCTTCCAAGCTCATTCTTGCCAGCCTTTAGCGGCGGAGTTTTTTGCAGCGCGATCGGTCACTTTGCGGGCGGTTCTTCGAGAAAATCATAAACGCGACGGTTGAAGTCGGGCGCTTCCTCGAACGCGGCGTGCCCGAGCCCCGGATAAACGAAAAGCGAGCTGCTTTGGATCTGCTCGTGCAGCGCATGGGACGCTTCGACGCCGACCGTTTTGTCCAGTTCGCCCGCGAGAATCAGCGTCGGGCATTGAATCTTTGGAAGCTCCGGCAGCGCGTCAAAGCGCAGGATCGCGTCGGCGTTGCGGTAAAAGCGCTCGTACGTCTTCGGTTTGCCCAAAAGCCCGATCAGCGGATACAGCTTTCGCATCTTTTTAAGCCGCGCTTCGGAGTAGCTGTTCTCCGACGTGTCGATCATCAGCTTTTTGTGCTCGCCCCTCTGCGCCATTTGGGCCCAGCGGGCGACGTTCGCCTCGATCAAGGGACTGCAGCGCGGCGCGGTTACGGCAAGAACGAGCCTGTCGACCGTTTCCGGATGGTCGATCGCAAGAAACTGCGCGATCATGCCGCCCTCGGACACGCCCATCACCGCGGCGCGATCGATCCCGAGCGCTTTCAGCGCCGTCGCCTGATCCGCCGCCATATCGCGGATCGAATACCCCTCGGGCATCCGCTCCTTGCGGCTGAACAGATACACCGTGTACCGGTCGAAAAACAGCTGGTACGGCCGCGCGAGCAGCGCCGCCTTGCCCTGCACCGTCGCCAGACCGTCCGACAGCCCCGGCAGCAGCACCAGCGCCTTTTTGCCGCTGCCGAACGAGGCATAGCGCATCTCTGTATCGCCGATCGTTACGATCCCGTTTCTTGCGTTTTTGAACATTTCGCTCCCTCCCATTTGTACTGCTTTCATTTTACCACATCTGTTCCGGTTCGGGAATGAAAACTTTCCGCCGCGCCGAAAAAACGGCGGTTCTTATGCCGGACGCAAAACAGAATCCCCGCTGACCGGCCGGATTCCTTTTTTCATGTCGTTCGTCACGGATTTTACGCCGTTTATACCGAACGGCGTGCATTTTGTGCTGATTTGCGGTCGTTCGTACCGGCTGTCTTGTGACGTTTTTTTCGGGATGGTATGCTTAAATTGATCAAAATGCCCCGGGGAGGGCAGAAAGGAAAGAGGAGAATGAAAATTAAGAGAACAATCGGAATCGTGATCGTGGCGTTATTGCTCGTCGTGTGCCTTGCGGCGGACGCGCTGGCAATCCGCTACGGCACCGTCATCACGCGGCTCTGGTCCGGTACGTTCGGCACGGTGCAGACCGAATCGGACGATACGCAGCTGGAGGCGACCGACGCGGCCGCCGAGCTGACCGAAACCATCGCGGAGGAGGGCATCGTCCTTCTGAAGAACAACGGCACGCTGCCGATGGCCCCGACCAAGGATAACCGCGGCATCGCACTGCTCGGCTATGCGTCCTATTCCCCGATGTATATCGGCGCGGGCTCGGTTTCGCAGTCGGGCGCGTACCTGTCGAACGATTTCATCGACTTCTACGATGCGTTTGAGACCGCGGGCTATTCCGTGAACAAGGACATGAAGAATTACTACGCCAAGTACGGCAACTCCAACGGCGCGACGGGCGATATGTCCGGCTCCGGCTGGACGCAGGCGACCGGCGTGGACGACGGCCCGCTCTACGGCGACAGCGAAGCGAGTGTTGCCTACCGTGACGCGCTTGAAAAGGCGAAGGCCGAAGCGCAGACCGCGGTTCTGGTCTTCTCCCGCGTCGGCAATCCGCGCTTGACACAAAGAGCCCTCGGCAGTCCTGTAAACACACGACGCTTATTCAATTCGAATGAAAAATGTATTTGCTGCAAGCATTTGTTGGTTTGAAAAAAAGGCGACGAAAACAATTTCATGCAATCCTTTTTCAACCGGAAATTGATTGTATAATCCCGTGGTTCGATTATAAACACAACACCATGCTTCGTCCTGCATCGCCAATGATGGTATTTGGGAATACCGTTCCCATCGTTTGTCCAAGTCCCGGGCGCTTTCCCAGTTAACTGTTTCGGCTAATGAATTTTTAACACTTTCCGCGTCGTTCAAATCATAATATGAAATCAATTCACTTGTTTTGTTTCCCTGCCAATCCTTATCCGTATGAGCAGAAGATAGGATGATTCCTTGAGAAAGCGGAACATCCGAAACACTTTTGACGAAACGAATCAATTTCACCCCTGTAATAAGCGAGACGCCGCTTAGAACGGTAAAAAACAACATAAAAGAACCGACAATAATTCCCGCAACGATGTTTTTCCTGAACAAAAGCCCCCTTTTTCCTTGAATAATTGAAAACACCAGTATCCCGGCGGAAACAATCAACCCTGCGTGAAAAGTAAGAAAACGAATCCTTAAATCATTGTACGCAAAAACTCTGACGACAGCTGCCAGCGACAGCGTCAGCGGCAGCAAAAGCAGCTCGACGACAAACAGAACCATCAGAATAACCCGTAGATTTTTCTTGTTTTCTGCGTTCATGCTCCTATCCTCCAATGCTCGTTCCGCTTACCGGATCTGAAAATGTCCCGAGTTCATAGGCAGATTCTGATTCCTTCCAATTTGCAAAAATCGTCACGCCGTCCGGACTATTGTCATAAACGTGGTAAAAAACGTTGATCTGCTGATTTTGCACAGGCAAGCGCTGATACGCATTCCCCTGCGAATCTTCGATGATCGCAGTGTTCCAGCTGTTCGCATGATTACCGCTGTTTGGATCCGTTTGTGCTTCAATGACGGCGCAATAAGATTCGCTTGCAGAATCATAATAAACTCCATACACTCCCCGAAAAGGTTCTTTCAGCAAATGGAACGTCCTGATGCCGTTTGTGGACAACCGATATGCTCCGTTTTCCTTCGTGGCAACTTCAACCTGATATTTCCCGCCGGTTTTTTGTTCATCGAACACGCAAATCAGAAACGCGCCTTCCTCCCGGTAACGGAACTCGCTGTCGCTGAAATGAGCAACCATCAATTGCCGCGTCATTTGATAATACTTCGGGGAATCTTTCGGAAACTGCGCCCGCTTGATCAAAATCGGAAGCCAATGAAGCAAAATGGAGGATGCGATAAAAGTTATGACCCCCAGAATTACAAAAATA
>CACXMS010000011.1 GCA_902768795.1 uncultured Eubacteriales bacterium | reverse complement strand
GCGCTTTCGGAGCATTTACAGGCCGCAAAGCAGAGCTTTTCCGTTTTCGTTCCTGATATCGCAGGAACGAATGCTGCTGCGGAACCGGAGGCAACGGAACCTGCTGCGGAACCGGAGACAACGGAACCTGTTGCTGCTGAGCCGGAGACCGCCGAATCGGAAGATTCCGATCCCGAGGCAACCGAAACGGACGTCATGCAGAATTCAGAAACCGGTCTCATGCGCTTCTCGGGCGAGAATGTTACCGTGATGGATAATCTTCGTTGATACATGGGCGGATACACAGGATACTTCCCCTGTCGATGCGACTGTCGCGTACAATAAAAAATCGAATTCGATCGATTATACCGATGACGTCGTCGGACGTTCGATTGACCGTGAAGCGCTTGTAACGGCTTTGCTTGCGGCGGAGAATGGTTCTCAAGTCGAAGCGACGGTCATTGAAACGCCGGCTGAGATTACGAGCGAGACCGTTCAGAACCGGTTTGTTCTTCGCGGCAAGAAAACAACCAACTTCAAGGGCAGTACAAACAACAGAAAATACAATATCCGCAAGGGCGTCGGATTGATCAGCGGAACGATCCTGCATCCGGGCGACGAGTTTTCCACGAATGGAACGCTCGGCGTGCGAAACAAAGCAAACGGTTGGAAGCTTGCCGGCGCGTATAACACCGGCGCGGTTGTACAGGAATACGGCGGCGGCGTCTGTCAGCTTTCCAGCACCTTGTACAACGCAGCCGTCATGGCGGATATGGAGATCACGTTCCGCCAGAATCATTCGATGCCTGTCAGCTATATTTCCAAAGGACTTGACGCTACGATCAATTCTGTCGGAAATCTGATCGATTTTAAATTCAAAAACAGCAGTAAATCGGATGTCATTATCATTGGCTATACCGAAGGAAATGAACTGACCTTTGAAATCTATGGGATTCCGCTGATTGAAGAGTCCGACGGCGAATACGATCAAGTTAAGATTTCAAAGCCGAAGAGCAAAGGCACGATATACCCGAGCGGCGAAATTATTGAGGAGATTGACTACAGCAAGAAGCCGGGGTATCGGGAAAAAGTGCAGGGACGTCAAAACGGTTCGATCTGGGAAACGAATAAGGAGTTTTACCTGAACGGAGAGTTGGTCAAGTCTGAGTTCCTTGCGCGATCGACCTATAAAGCGTTTGCCGGGAAATACATCGTCGGACCACCCAAAACAGAGGATGATTCCGGAAATGATTCCGGCAGCGGCAGTTCCGGCAACAACGATTCGGGCAATTCCGAAAATAACGATTCCGGCAATTCCGAAAATAACGATTCCGGCAATTCCGGGAACAACGATTCCGGAAGCTCCGGGAATAACGACTCCGGCAACTCAGGGAACAACGATTCCGGAAACTCCGGAAATAACGATTCCGGCAATTCCGGGAACAACGACTCCGGGAACTCCGGTAATAATGATTCCGGCAGCTCGGGAAATAACGATTCCGGCAATCACGATTCCGGTAATTCCGGTAATAACGACTCCGGAAACTCGGGTAATAACGGTTCCGACAACTCGGGAGGAAACTCCGATTCCGGAAACGACGGGGAATAAATCAAAACGGCTGTGAAGATTCGGTTCTTCGCAGCCGTTCTTTCGATTCAATTCCACTCGTAATCGTCAATTTCGGTTTGCGTTTTGCCGTCGCCTTCGGCTTCACGCTGTAATGCTATGAACCGAAGATCGTCGATGCTCACAGGGTCTCCGATGGTTCCCATACAGGCGGAGCAGGTGGCAAAACATTGCGGACAGATGCATCGGCTCTTCAGCCCTTTTTCATCCTGAACCATGTAAGTTCCGCAAACCCGGCAGCTGCAGCGCATGATTTGTATCTCCTTCCTGTTTTTTTATATTGTACCACCGATATTTTCACTTTGCAACAAGCGGATTAGATGCTATAATAGAATCATGAAACGGGCAGTCGTTATTCTTTCTCTTGCCGTTCTGATGCTGGTTGCATCGGTGGCAGCCGGAGACGAGACATTTGAAATCATTGCAAGAGGCAGCAAAGGAGAACAAGTCGTTCGCATTCAGGAACGGCTGTTTGATCTTGGCTACTATTTCTATAAACCGACCGGGAGCTTTCAGACCGTTACGCGCAGCGCCGTTTTGGAATATCAGGCTGCAAACGGATTGACTGCCGATGGAACGGTGGGGGAGGAATCCTACTTCGCGCTGTTTGATCGAAGCGCGGTACGCGCGCCTTTTCGCGCTTCTGTTTCTCTCGGATATACAGCGCAAGGCGCGATGCAGCGCCGCGGTGTCGCGCAACGCTGGGAGATCGTCAAACCCAAGCTGACAGAAGGGGAGACTTATACGATTACAAATGCCGCAACAAATGAAACGTGTAAGCTGTTATTTGAAGGCGGCGAAAATCATGCCGAGTTTGCCGTTCCGAAAAGATGGAACGGATACGATCCGATTGCAACGCGAACTTTGACGTCGTGGCTTGGTTCGACAAACAGTTTTTATAAATGCGGGGTACTTCTCGAAGTGGACGGGCAGTCGGTTGCAGCATCGATACAGTGGAATGGGGCAGGGCGTGTCTGTCTCTATACGACCGGGAGCACGTCGCACGTGTTTGGAATTTCCGACCATGACCATGAAGCCATGATCGCTCGCGCGTCAGGAATCAATTGAATGAAAAATGCGCGTTAATCCGCGCGTTTTCATATACTCCCGCTACAGGGGGTCATTGGGATACGTTTACACCGGCTTCAATGAGTTCTCTGCGAAGGCGCGCAGTATCTCCGAAAAATACAGATCCCTGCATTCCAACCATAAAAGCGGCTTCAATATTCATCGGATTGTCATCGATGAAGAAACATTCCTCGGGTCGAATCTGAAACGTTTCGAAGAATTTTTGAAAGATGTTTTGTTCGGGTTTCAGCAGGCCGTAATCGGCGGAAACAAACAGACCGCTGAACACGTCGGAAGCCGGGAGACGGTGGAAATACTCATGCAGCGCCCGGGAGGCATTGGAAAGAATGTAGAGAGAATAGCCGTTTTGCTTTAATTCCCTGAGCAGATTTTCAATACCGTTCATCGGCGTAAACGGCGGTTTCCACCAACCGTATACACATTCGGCCGCCGCTTTATGCAGGTGCGGAGGAAGACGCCTGTACATGCGGGAAAGAATCTCCTCCTGCGGAATTACACCGCGATCCTGCATGGTCCATTCCGGCGATTGAAAAACTTCCCGCAGCAGCTTTGCGGCATCTTCCGCGCAGAGCCCGAACCGATTTACAATGGAGGGAGGGTCCCATGCAATCAGGACGCCTCCCATATCGCAGACAACATTACGAATCATAGCTTGGATACCGCTTCTTTTTTCTTGCGGAATGGTGCGGTCAGTTTTCCAATGGCTTTCATGCGCCGTTCCCGTCTCGCCAATCGTTCACCGAGGTCCCGGGATCCGACGCCATAAACAAGGTAGAGAATGAGACCGGATACAAGCATGATGAAAACGGTGGACGCACATCGGCGGCCGGAGGCGTTAACATTATAGCCGAACATCCCCTCTTCGGCGCACATTGCCTGAATGACCATTGCGTAGCTTGTGCCGTATTTGCTTGCAAATGTTGCGGACATGTCATATTCCGTAAACAGAGCGTTGAAGTTCAGCGCGAATACCGCAAGTACGCTTGGGATGATGATTGGTAATTTGACGTGCAGGAACGTATACAGACCTCCGGCTCCCATATTCTTGGCGGCGTCCTCCAATTCTTCGTCGATCGAATAGAAAGACGCCTTGACCATTCGCAGGGAGAACGGCAGTTTCGTCACCGTATAGGCCATAATAATCAGAAGTCGAACTTTATCCTCAAAGTACAGGTTCTGATTTCCGACATACCATACGGCGGTGCTGTTGAAGAACGTACGGTAGGAATAGCAGATCAGAATCGTCGGCAGAAGCCACGGGAACAGCAATGCGTACTCAAGGATTACGCCGGTGATCTTATGCTTTTTCTTCTTAAAGATGTAATTGCAGGCGACGACAACGATAACGCACGCAAGTGCGGCTGCGATCGCAGAGAGGATAAAACTCAGCTTGATACCGCCGAGTGTCGACTCGTTCGAGAACAATCCGGAAATCGCGCCGACACGGGTCTTGTATTTACCGCGGCTCGTGAGATATTCATAATCCTGCTGTCCGAAGAAGTTGATCGTCGTCCATTGCGTGATATCCAGCTTCTTGGAACGGATCGCACTGTAGGTCTGGAAGGAGAAGATGATGATCATAACGACCGGCGTCATGTAGATGATAAAGAGAATGTATGCGTAAATATGCGCGAGCACATTCGCAACCGGGTTATTGATCTTTTGCTTCTGCAGCTTCGCCTTCGTTTTGGAAACAGAGAGGTAATGTCCCTTACGTTCATACGAGGAAAGGACTGTCAGCAGAACGATCGTAAAGATCGCCAGAATGATGCTGAGGAGCGCAGCGCGTGCCTGCGGGAATGCTTCGTCCGCGGTCGAGGAACCGGCGAGTCGGACGATTTCGGGGTTGATCGAATCGTAACCGAGCAGCGTAGGCGCGGACATGGCGCAAAGACCTGTAATGAACGTCATGACCGTCAGCGAGAAAAGCGTCGGAATCAGGGTCGGGAACACAACCTTCCAAAGCACCTTGAACGGGTTAGCCCCCATGTTTCGCGCAGCTTCAACGGTGTTATAATCAATTCCGCGAATCGCATTCCTGAGGAACAGCATGTGGTTCGACGTACAGGCGAACGTCATCGTGAAAAGGACGGCGTTAAAGCCCGAGAACCAGTTCGGGTTCATGTTCGGAAATGCGTTTTGCAGCGCGGTGGTCAGGATACCGTCGTTCGCATACAGGAACATATACCCTGTAA
The DNA here is from genome assembly GCA_902768795.1 of uncultured Eubacteriales bacterium. Taxonomy (GTDB): domain Bacteria; phylum Bacillota; class Clostridia; order Christensenellales; family CAG-138; genus UBA3792. The sequence continues at coordinate 55,855 of CACXMS010000011.1, read as the reverse complement.
CGAGCGCGACGCCGCTGTAGATCATCGTCGTCATATAGCCGAGGCGAAGGATCTTGGCGCCCTTGATATCGAAATACTCTGTCAGCAGTACGATCGAGATGCCGACGATATTGACTGTGATGACAAGCAGAATTGCAAGCTTCAGGGAGTTCCAGACATATTTACCCATCGTTCCGGCGAGGAAGAACCGGATTACGGCGAACGGGTCTGTTTCTCCGGCAGCATTTTTGGTCGTAAAAATGCTGGTCAGCGTATTCAGGCACGGAATCAGCATGAATCCAAAGAACAGGTAGGCAAAAAAGCCGATCCCGATAATTCTGAGGATCCATTCCGGCTTGAATTTTTGCTTCATGGTCTGATTCATTTCGCGGCCTCTTCTTCGCTCGGAACGTACGACATGATGTCATGCGGATCCAAAACGACTTTTACTTCCTGTCCTTCCTCATAGATCTTCACGCCGTCGTTCTTTTCGATTACCTTGACAATCTGATGGCCGAGATCAATGTAATACTTGATATAAAGCCCGTAATATTCACGGCTCTGGACAACGCCGGGCAGAGCGAGCTGTCCTTCTGTCGTTTCCTGGTTCACGTGCAGCCGTTCAAGGCGGACATAGTGATGCATATTGGAATCAAGCGCAAAACCGGAATCAGACACAAGCTGTACGAGCTCGTCGTCAAGTCTGTTGATATCGCCGATGAAGTTGCAGACAAATTCGGTCTGAGAAAAGTTGTAGACCTCGTTCGGAGAGCCGATCTGCTCGATATAACCCTTGTTAAATACGGCAATCCGGTCGGAAAGCGTCAAAGCTTCTTCCTGGTCGTGCGTGACATAGATCGTCGTAATGCCGAATTCCTTCTGCATTTTTTTCAACTCGTTGCGGAGCTGCACGCGCAGCTTGGCGTCCAGGTTCGAAAGCGGTTCGTCCATGCAGATGATTGCCGGACCGGTCACAAGCGCACGGGCGATTGCAACACGCTGCTGCTGACCGCCGGAAAGCTGTGAAACGGCTTTCTTGAGCTGTTCATCGGACAAATCCACTTTGCGGGCAATTTCACGCACCTTTCGGTCAATTTCCGCTTTTTTGAAATGCTTGATCTTCAGCCCGAACGCAATGTTGTCGTAAACCGTCATTGTGGGGAAGAGGGCATAGCTCTGGAAAACGATGCCGATGTTGCGATCCTCGATCGGAACATGCGTGATGTCGCGTCCTTTAACAACGACCGTTCCGTTGACCGGCTCGATAAAGCCCGTGATCGTTCGGAGCGTCGTCGTTTTGCCGCAGCCGCTCGGGCCCAAGAATGTGAAGAATTCCCCCTCTTTCACATGGACATTGATGTTGTGCAAAGCGGTAAAATCACCGAATTTGACAACGATGTCTTTGAGTTGAATCATAACAATACTCCTTTACCGGATACTTCTTGTAATGGGTATGGCGAGCCGGGCTCCCGGCTCGCCATATCAACTGCATAATAGGAACTGCTTTATTCTGCCTTCTGCGTGAGGACGCTCCAGTCAAGCGTATCCCATGCGGGTTCGGCCTTCGCTTCGGCATCCTTCCAGTAGAAGCCGAGGTTCGTCATGATGTTGGTCCATTCGGCACTGTGCGCGGCAACGTATGCGGCATAGGTCATGTCAGTGCCCGGAACCGTCGTAAGAGCGAAGTTCGGGAGCAGATAGATAGCGGGGATGTCATCACCGTAAACGAGCTTGACCGCATCTTCGTTGCACGGTACGGAGTCGAATTCTTCGGCCCAATCCGCCTGAACTTCAGCGGAACCAAACCATTCGCAGAATGCTTTGACGGCTTCGGTCTGCTCTTCGGTACGGCCTTCCTTATCAAGTACGCCGATGTACTCGGCAATGTAGTACGTACCGTCTTTGATGTCGACAAGCGACCAGTTCTCCGGCTGGAGCGTTCCCTTCAGCGGATGCTCGGAGCTGGACGCTGCATCGTCGATCTTGCCGTACAGCGACGAGGAATAGAACGTGCCGATCTGCACGTCGCCGCGGTTCAACGGATCGAAGCCGTAGCTGTCACCGGTGAATACGCCGTTCGCGCAGTAGTTCCAAAGGGTCTTCCAGCCCTCCACGGTGATGCCGCCGGCAGGAGAGGTCGGATCCGCAAACGGATAAAGCATTGCGGAGTTGATGTTCGCGTTGGTCGTTCCGCCGACTTTGCCCTGACGGTACCAGGTGTAGCCGGAGTTGACGATGTCCGCCCAGTGTTCAAAGTGGAGTTCCTGTCCGTTGGTGCCGAATTCATCGGTACGGTAGAGCATCAAAACATTCTGGATGACAAGACCGTAGGCAAGGCCGTCATACTTGTAATCGCCGACTTTGTCCGCCCAGGTCGGAGTCCATGCGACGAGCTTCAGGTTCTCGTAGTTGCCGTCAACGATCTGGCCCCAACGGGTTTCGTTCAAACCGAAGATCAGGTCGCCGTCTTTCTTTTCGTTGGCTGCCTGGATCGCTGCGGTATCGCCGGAGATGACTTCGGTGGTATCGAGGCTGATCGTGAAGCCCGCTTCTTTCGCTGCCTGAATCAACCAGGTTACGCGCTCCGTGGAGTTGGAGTTCGAATAGATGCGGATCGTGTAACCGGAATAATCCTTCGGCTCGGCTTCGGGCTCGGGCTCGGGTTCGGGATTGGTCTGAGCCGGCTCATCCTGCTTTGTCGTCTCAGCCGGTTTCACGCTTTCTGTTTCGGCCTTCGGCGTTTCCGTGGTCGTTGCGGGTTGGCTGGTGCAGGCAATCATACCGAGCACCATGATGAGCGCAACAAGAATTGCTACAAACTTCTTCATGTTTATCCTCCTACATGGTTCCATTTACAGAATTCTAACTTCTGCTTTACACATTATACACCCCTTGCTTTGATTTTACAATAGTCAAATGCAAAATAATTTTTTTGAGGAATATTGTTTTTTCGGAAGTGATTGCATCCTATCAAGGGATCTTGTATAATGTAGAAAAACAGGCGGGGGAGCATCATGCATTATTCCGATACGGCGATCTTTTGCGATCTGGATGGGACGTTGTTTGACCATACGGGCGCGGTCAGCGAAAAAAACCGCGCTGCGATTACGGATTATACGCGCAGCGGCGGTCTGTTTGCAATTTCAACGGGCCGATGCCCGTCCAATATGCTATGTTATCTGAACGGCGTTGATTTCAATGCGCCATGCATTGTTTTGAACGGCGCCGGAATTTACGATTGCAGCCGAAAAAGCTATTTGTACACAACCTTTGCCGACAGGGATGCGCTTGCGGCGGTATTGCGATTTGTCCGGAAAGAGTTTCCTGCCGCTAACCTGCAGGTTTACACACCGGAAGATATTTTGTATGTTTCACCGCGCGAAACGCTGAACATTCCCTTTTGGGAACTTCATCGCACAAGCCGATTCGTATCCATTGAGGAAGCGGAGCGTGATTCCTGGTTCAAGGCGCTTGTGTTCGGAAAGCCGGAGGAGCTTCATCAGGTGGATCAATGGATTGAATCGTCCGGCCTTTGTGAACGGTTCGACCGCGTATTTGCCTCGACCGATATCGTTCCGGGCTCCTGCTATCTCGAATTGCTGCCGAAAGGGATCAACAAGGGGTCCGCGCTGGCCATCTGCAGGACGCTCGAGCCGTTTCGCGGAAGGACGTTTTTCGGCACGGGGGATTACAACAACGATCTGGAAATGCTCGGGGAGGCCGACTTCGCCTGCGTCCCGGTGAACGGGCATCCCGATGCGCTGAAGATTGCCGATATCGTGCTTCCGTCAAACGACGACAGCGCTCTTGCCGCGCTGATCGAGCGGATCCCTTCGCTGCAATCCTGAAAACCTGAAAATACGCTTATTCCTCAAGCATTTTTCCGAGATAAAGGGAGAATGCTTTCAGCGTTTGCAGTTCGGGAAGAGCAAATCGGTCGCGCCTTTCCTCGGAAAGAAGGATCACGCTTCCGACCGGATCCCCGTTTGCGGTCACCGGTACCGTACACAGCTGCAAAAACGGTTCCGCCTGGTCGGAAAGGATTGTCGTCCGGGTTTGCGCCGTGTCGTCGTAAATGATGCTTTGCCGTTTCCGAATGGATGCGATATAGTTTTCGCCCAGAGCGGCTCCAAGGAGCTTGCTTTTCTGCATTCCGGCGGCGGCGAGGACGGATTCCATGTCCGTTATGGCTGCATTGCAGCCGAACGTCCCGTTCAGCGCCTGGACAAGCGTACCGGCAAATTCACCAAGTTCCCGCATGCGGGCATACTTCCGGAGAATGATTTCACCGTCCCGATCTGTGTAGATCTCAATCGGATCCGATTCGCGGATCCGAAGCGAACGCCGGATTTCCTTCGGGATTACAAGTCTGCCGAGTTCGTCGATTCTTCGCACGATGCCCGTTGCTTTCATAGATTTCCTCCTGCTGCTTCTTTGTCGGAATACGGATAGTGTTTGCCGGCTTTTTCAATTTTATGCAAACGCTTGCCAGGACAGTTTCCGCCTGCTATAATGCGGATGGATCGGAGGTGCGTATGAATCAAAAGAAAGAGCAGATTCCCGGCGCAGCGCTCGGGCTGTATGTATGTGCGGCCGTGATGACCGTACTGTTTATGATGAGCATTGTCGGAATTGCGATCGGCGGCGCGGACGGAACGCGCCCATATTTCATATTGGCCGCCCTTGTTACGGCTTTGGCGATCATTGCCTGCCTGTTGGTTGCCCGGTTTCTCCGGAAAAAGCAAAAACGGAAAAAGCCCACGTTCGCATCCTATGCGTTTGAGGGGGAGCTTGCGCCGCAGAAAAAAACGGTGCCGCCGGACCGGAAAAAACCGAATAAACATTGACATCCGGGAGTAAGCTTTGTAAAATAATAGCATAAATGAAAGGGGGAACAAATTATGAATCCTGTATTGAATATGAAACGTAGAATCGGCCTCGGTCTTCTTTGGATCCCGAGCATCGGCCTCATGCTCTCTTTGCTGGAGCTTTTCACAAATAAGGAAATCACCGATGAGGATCGTGCGCTCTTTTGGACGATTGCTATGACGCATATTGCCGCGGCGATCCTGCTGAGCGTTTTCTTTGTAGGCGTTGTCCTTTGGGTCGTGTGCATCGTCTATGCGATCATGACGTTCTGCGGAAAGAATACGCCGGATCTTCCCGGCCTTACGCAGCTCGGAAAACTGCTTGCCAAGGCGACCAAAGTCAAAGCGGAATAATTGTATTGACGGGAATCGCCTGATTCCGGCAAATGAAAATGAAACCAAAACCCGATCCGGTTCGAAGCGGATCGGGTTTTATAATGTTTGAATGCTTCAGGAGATCGCTTTATGCCGGCGATCGAGCGGAACGGTTTTATAGTATATCCAGGTAATCAGACTGCAAAGCAGCCAGCCGACCGGATAGGCGAAGCCGATCCAAAGCATCGTATTGGAGATGTAGTTGGCCATGATATACAAATAGATTTGCCGGAATACGACGAAGGAGCCAACCATGATAAACATCGGCGCACGGGCGTTTCCGGCGCCGCGGAGCGCGCCCGCATAAACCTGATGAATGCAGCTGAACAGATAGAACGGCGTAATGAACCGCAAAAAGATCGTTCCGTTCCGGATTACTTCGGGCGTTCGATTGAAGAAAGAAACGATCGACGGCGCAAATACCATGACGGGGACGGAAGAAACGGCGGTCATGGACAGGGAGATCAGCAGTGCGACGCGAACGCCCTTTTTCGCCCTTTCCAAATTATCTGCGCCGATGTTTTGACCGACGAATGTCGTTGAAGCGAGCGCGACGGACTGCATCGGCAAAAACAGAAGCTGATCGACTTTTGAATAAGCGGTCCATCCGGACATAACGTCCTTTCCGAACGCGTTGATATAGCCCATGACAAAAATATTGGAAAACGACGTGATCGCCATTTGCAGCGCGGCGGGAATGCCGATACGGAAGATCGAACCGAGAAGACTCCAATGCAGCTTCAGATGCTTCGGCGTGAATCGAACGCATGTTCTCGTCCGCATGAGCATTACGAGAATCAGGATCGCAGAGATCCCCTGTGCGGCGATCGTTGCATAGGCAACGCCGTCAACGCCCATTCCGAATTTCAGAACCAGGAGCAGGTCGAGCCCCGTGTTCAGAAGTGCGCTGAATACCAAAAACAGGAACGGAAATAGCGAGTTTCCGATTGCCCGGAAGATGCCGGCGCCGATGTTGTAAATCAACAGTCCCATAATTCCGGAGAAATAGATTGTAAGATACAGCCGCGCTTCGGGAGCGACTTCCGCAGGCGTATTGGAGAGACGGACGGCAAGGGGAACGAACGCGATTCCGGCAAACGTCATGATTACTCCCAGAATCAGCGTCATCAGCAAAGCGGTATGGACCGCGTCATGGACACGATCCGGTTTTCCCGCTCCGTAATTCTGCGAGATGACTACGCCTGCACCGCTGGAAAGTCCCGAAAAGAATCCGATCATCAGATTGACGACAGGGCTGACGGTGCCGACGGCAGAGAACGCTTCGTTGCTGACAAAGTTGCCGACGACCCATGTATCGACCATGTTATAGAGCTGCTGAAAGAGATTTCCGACCATCAGCGGCAGCGCAAACATAAGGACATGGCGAAGGATGCTTCCTTTCGTCATATCGACTTCGGCACGATGCTGCTGAAAGAGAGAAAATCGCATTGTTGTTCAGTTTCTTTCGGTTAAGATGGGAATAAGCTCCGTCAGATCGTGGATGACATAGTCGATTGCATACCCGTTCGGGACGGGCTTTCCTTCGGGATTGTACCAGCAGCTGGGAATGCCCATACGAAGTGCGCCGCACATATCGCTTGAAAGAGAATCTCCGATCATCATCGCTTCCTCCGGCTTGCATGCGGCACCGTCGAGAACAGCGGTGAAAAACTCGGGCGAGGGTTTTTCATGCCCGACTTCATCTGAGATGTATATTTGGTCGAAAACCAGATCCAATCCGGAATCGCGCAGCTTCTTTTGCTGAACGGGGAGATTTCCGTTTGTTACGCAGATTTGCCGGTAAAATTGCGAAAGCGTATTTACGGTTTCCCATGCATGCGGACGAAATACGATCGTTTCGGGAAGTCGAAGCTGATATTCGTCGTTGAACGCTTCCGCATCGACGTCCATGCCGTACAGCGAGAAGAATTCCCGAAAGCGGCCGACCATTGTTTCTCGCTTTGTACATTCTTTCCGCTCCAGCATTTGCCAGTATTTGTTGTTGATCTCATCATAAACGGAAAGCATTTCGTCCGTGCATTCCCCAAGATGAAACTTGGCGAATGTTTTTCGGATTCCGACGCCCTCTGCGGCGACAAAATCGAGCAGCGTTCCGTCAATATCCCAAAGTAACACCTGAATTGCAGCCATGGATCCTCCGACAATCTATTTTTCATAGTATAGCAAATTCAAATCATCTGTGCAAGCGAACGGCATGCAGGAGCGGAGTGAAAACAGATTGTTGATTGAAAAAATAATGTAACGAGAAAAGATTTTACAATTTTGCAACGTTTTTGGCTTTCGTATGGTGTATGATATAAACAAAAATGTATGGGATGACAATCTGAACGAAAGGAAAAACAGAAATGAAGAAGCATAGAACGGGACGCGTCGTAGCGCTTGTATTGATTTTGACAGCAGGTTTGGCTGTCGGCGGATATTTTTTCGCTTCGCGGGTTCTGCATTTGAATATCAATCTGCCGTTTTTCAGCGCATCGAGCGAGGCGGACGTCGTATACGTGCAGTCGGTTGCGAAGATCCTGGGCGTAGGATATACGGGAAAAGCCAACAGATACTCGGGCGTCGTCGAAGCGAAGGAAGTTCTGGAAATCAATCCGGACAGCACGCTTACCATCGAGGAGTGTTTCGTGAAAGCGGGCGACGCCATTCAAAAAGGAGCGCCGCTGTTTCGGTATGACGTCGACAGCTTAACGCTTTCTTACGAGCAGATGCTGATTGATATTTCCGGACTCGAGAATACGATCAAAACTTCGAACGAGGAGATCGAGTCGCTCGAAAAGCAGATCGCCAAAACACGGGTGAATAAGCAATACGAATTGAAGCTCAAACTGCAGGAAGTGCAGCTGACGCTGAAGAAATCCGAATATGAATTGAAAAACAAGCAAAAGCAGGCGGAGGCATTGAAAGAAGCGATCGACGAGAGCGTCGTCTCCTCGCCGGTTACGGGACGGATCCGTTCGGTTCGCAGCGATCAGTCGGATTCCACGTATGGCGGTCAGGATTCTTCAAATGCGTACATTACAATCGTTGCCGGATCGGATTACTGCGTGAAGGGAAAGGTCAACGAACAAACCGCGCATACGCTGAGCGAGGGAATGGCGGTTACGATTCGATCGAGAACGAACGAAAATGAATACTATCGAGGCGTGATCTACCGCGTCAATACCGAGGAGCCGATCAAAGAGACCAGTTACTATTATTATGACGGCGGCAGCGGGGAGCAGTCGAGCAAGTATGCGTTTTACGTATCGTCGGATGAAATCGAAGGTTTAATGATGGGCCAGCACGTTTATATCGAGCTGGGCGAGCCGAGCGCGGAAGACGGAAAGCTGCGCCTGCCTTCCTATTATCTGATTCAGGAAGATGACGGAAATGCGTTTGTTTTTGCTGCGGACACAAAGAACCGGATTGAAAAGCGCGCGGTAACGCTTGGCGCATACGACGAGGACTCGGATTCCTTTGAGATCGTTTCCGGTCTGTCGTTCACGGACAGGATCGCATTTCCCGAGGATTTCATCCGCGAAGGAATGGCGGTCAGCGAGACAAACTATGCAGGAGAGAACGGCATCCCTTCTGAAGAATTCACGGACAATTCGACTGAAATACCGTATGACACAATGGAGGCAGGGGAGGCGGACGACGCTGCGATCGGAGGCATCGAATGATACTCGAACTCGAACACATCGAAAAAGACTACGGTACCGCGTCCGTACCGATTCCGGTGCTGCATGACATAAACCTGCAGCTCGAAAAAGGGGAATACCTCGCAATCATGGGCCCAAGCGGCAGCGGCAAGTCAACTCTGATGAACATTCTGGGGTATCTGGACGTTCCGACGCGCGGCGTATACCGGTTTGACGGGGTGGACAATACGCATGCATCCGACAGTACAATGGCGAACGTTCGAAATCAAAAAATCGGGTTTGTTTTTCAGTCGTTTCATCTGCTCGCACAGCGCAAGGCGTGGGAAAACGTCGCGTTGCCGCTGATGTATGCCGGCGTGTCGAGAAGGGAACGCAAGGAGCGCGCGATTGACGCATTGTCCCGAATGGGACTGAGCGATCGCGTCGATTTCTATCCGACACAGCTTTCCGGTGGGCAGTGCCAGCGCGTTGCCATTGCGCGGGCGATCGTAACGAATCCGCTGATGCTGCTTGCCGATGAGCCGACCGGCGCGCTTGATTCGAAGTCCGGTCAGCAGATCATGGATATTTTCGATGAATTGCATGCACAGGGCATGACGTTTGTGATGATCACGCATGAGCAGGCGATCGCGGATCGAGCGGACCGGATTCTGTATATCTACGACGGATACCTGAAGGGAGGAAAGCGCGAATGAAACCGTGGCTGAAAGCAATTATCATTGTTGCGGTCATAGCCGCGCTGACCGCGGGCGGCATTTTTCTGTATGCCCATTTTGCCGGCAATCATCCGGTTGAGGTTACAAAAATCGGATATCGAATCCTCAGTTGGATGCCGAATCAATCCGATATCTACGGGTTCGTCGTTTCCGATGATTCGCAGGCGCTGATCAAAGAAAAAGATAAAACGGTTGTTGAAGTGTATGTTCATGAAGGCGACTCTGTTAAAATCGGGGATCCGCTTGTTCGGTACGATTCGACGCTGGACAATCTGACGCTGGAGGAGAAACTGCTCGAGCGGGAAAAGCTGTACAACACGCTGCAGGAGGACTATGCCGAATACAAAAGGTGGGCACGGCTTGAATACGAGCGCACAGTTCCGACTTATACACCGTCGCCCTCTCCGACGCCGCGCGGGAAAACGAACACCGCGCCGCGGATTTCAATTGCGCGGGATCTGACGAATCCGGTTTCGGGAAGCGGAACATCTGTCGATCCGTTCCGATATTCGATCGCGGATCAGGAGCGGATCAACGCTGCGTTCATCGCTTTGATGCTGGATCTTGCGAAAAACAATTCGCGCAGCTTCTATGCGCTTCTGACGGCGCCGAAAAGCGAAACGATGCTGGTCGCAAACCCGGATGAAACGCTTTCCTTCCGCGTAAAGGCGGACGATCCTGATCCGCTGCAGCCTGATTTCAATTCGTCGAAAGGCGGCGACGGAAGCAAACAAAAGCCGTTCCTGTTCTCGTACGCAAGCGACATAGACGTTCCCACGACGTTTCTCAAGCGGTTTGCCGATTCGGCTCTTGCAAAGAATGAAACCGTCTTTGTTACGCTTCTTGCAAGCGGTTTCCGGGCGGAAATGGAATTTCAGCCGGACGGCGGAATTTCCTTTGTCGTTTCCATCATTGAAATCACACCGTCTCCGTCGCCGTCGCCGACACCCACGCCGTCGCCGGCTCCGACAGATACGCCTGAGCCGTCGGAAACGCCGTACATCCCGCCGTATTACGGGCCGGGCAAAGCTGAACGTGAGGAACTCGCTCGTCAGGCAGCACAGAAAATTCGGGCCGAGGAAGTGCAGTATCGCCAGCTTTCTCTGGATATTCAAAAGCTCCTGTTCAACGGTGCGGACGGCATCGTGTTCAGCACGGTGGAGGGAACCGTTTCGAAATCGGTTGATCCTTCGACTGTTCAAGATGGAGAGACGTTTCTCGAAGTCCGCGGCGGCACCGGGCTGCATGTCGTCAGCACGCTCGGCGAAATGGATCTGATAAACTACCCGGTCGGAACAGAGATGACGGGCTTTTCCTATGAATCCGGTATGGACGTACAGGTTCGCATAACGGATGTCGGCTCGATGCCGGTTTCGACGAACTACATGAACGGCGGAAATCCGAATTCTTCCGGGTATCTTGTCACAATGGAATTTCTTACCGATGCAACGCCGAAGGTAGGAGAGTATATCGAGTTCACGTATCGGCCGGGAGCGGAAAGCGAGACGACGTATCTGTTCGAAGCGTTTATTCGGGAAATCGACGGGCAGGACTGTATTTATCTTGTGAAGGATGATCATCTTGTCAAAACGCCTGTGACGGTTGGAAAACGGTTCGATCAGTATCTTGAACTGCTGGATATCAAGCTTTCGCCGGAGGATTATATTGCGTTTCCGTACGATAAGAACGCACGCGACGGCGCGCCGGTCGAGTATCCGTCCGAATCCGCGACGGTGATCTGGTAAGGAGGCGATCTATTATGTGGGAAAACATTCGGGAAGCTTTCGACGGCATTCGTTCGCATAAGCTTCGCTCGGCATTGACGATGCTCGGCATTATTATCGGAATCGCCTCAATTATCACAATCTCGTCGACCATTATGGGAACGAACGAGCAGATCAAGGAGAACCTGATCGGCGCCGGCAACAATACCGTTGAGATCGTTCTGTATCAAGGAGATTATCCGTTCGACGCGTCGTATCAGCCCGTCCCGGAGTACGTTCCGATTCTCGATGTTTCTATAAAAAACGAACTGGAAAAGATTCCGGAGATCGAGATTTCCTCGCTATATTACAAACGCGACGCATACGGCATGATCTGGAACGGTGCGAACGGCATGAATCAGGGAACGATTTACGGCGTTGACGATTCCTTCCTTTCCGTTTACGGGTATCGCATTCGATCGGGCCGCGGCTTTTTACCGGAGGATTTTTCCGAATATCGCAAGGTAACGCTGATCGACCGTACTTCCTCCGAAGCGTTGTTTTTCGGGGAAAGCCCGATCGGGAAAACGATTGAAATCAACGGCGAGCCATTTACTGTGATCGGGGAATTTACGCAATCCAAGGCGTTCCAGCCAACGATCAACACGTTGGATGATTACTATACGTATGCCGACCATTCCGGCGGCAAGGTTCTTGTTCCGATGGGCGTTTGGTCGGTTCTCTATAAGTTTGATGCGCCGCCGTCCGTTGTGGCACGGGCGCCCCGGACCGATGAAATGACACAGGCCGGCAAGGCTGCCGCCGATCTGCTCAACGGGCTGTTTGAAGTCGAGAATCCGGAAGTGAAATACAAGAGCCAGGATCTTCTCGAGCAGGCAAAGCAGCTGCAGGAACTGTCAACTGCAACAAACCGGCAGTTGATCTGGGTTGCGGGAATTTCTCTGCTGGTAGGCGGTATCGGCGTAATGAACATCATGCTGGTTTCGGTTACGGAACGGACGCCGGAGATCGGTCTCAAGAAGGCGCTCGGCGCAAAGAAACGGAAGATTTCTCTGCAGTTTCTGACGGAGGCAGGCGTTTTAACCTGCATCGGCGGCATGCTTGGCGTGCTCGCGGGGATCGGGCTTGCCTACGTCGTTTCCCGCGTTTCGGGCGTTCCGATTTTCATCAGTTGGGCGATCGTTGCAGCAACGGTTATATTCTCATTTGTGATCGGACTGTTTTTCGGCGCGGTTCCGGCCATTCAAGCCGCAAGACTCAACCCGATTGACGCGCTGAGAAGAGAATGATCTCAGCCTGATATCAGTCTGATATCAGAATTTTCAGACTGTTTTCAGAAAAAGCAGACTGATATCAGAGCGTTTCAGACTGATATCAGCGCAAGACAAAGAAAAGAAAAAGAAAAGACAAAGATAAAGACAAAGAAAAAGAAAAGAGACATTCAGAAACCGAAAAGCCGTTTTGTTTGGACGTCTTTTCGGTTTTCCGTTGACAGGAGATGGATTGAGATTTTACAAAACCTTAAAAAAACCGTTTTGCGCCGTTGACACGACAGGAAGATTTCTGCTATAATATGCTTTGGTAAATAAGGGGCATTTTGTCCCGCAATCAAATAAACAGGAGGATTTTGTAAATGGCTAAAACCATGACGATTGACGGCAATACCGCTGCGGCGCATGTCGCGTACGCATTTTCCGATGTTGCGGCAATCTACCCGATCACCCCTTCGTCCCCGATGGCGGAGGTTGCAGATGAATGGGCTGCGAACGGCAGACTGAATCTGTTCGGTCAAAAGGTCCGCATTGCGGAGATGCAGTCCGAAGCGGGCGCGGCAGGCGCGGTTCACGGTTCCCTGAAGGCCGGCGCTTTGACCACGACGTTTACGGCTTCGCAGGGCTTGCTGCTGATGATTCCGAACATGTATAAGATCAGCGGCGAACTGCTCCCCGGTGTGTTCCATGTCTCCGCTCGTGCGCTTGCTGCTCACGCCCTGTCGATTTTCGGCGATCACAGCGACGTAATGGCTTGCCGTCAGACCGGTTTTGCGTTCTTAGCATCTGCTTCCGTTCAGGAGGTCATGGATCTCGCTCTTGTCGCGCATCTTTCCACGATCAAGTCCAGCATTCCGTTCTGCCATTTCTTCGACGGTTTCCGTACCTCGCACGAAGTCCAGAAGATCGAAATGATCGACTATGCCGACATGGACAAGCTGCTCGATCGGGACGCGGTCGCCCGGTTCCGTGCCCGCGCGATGAACCCGAACCATCCGCATGTCGGCGGTACCGCTCAGAACCCGGATATCTACTTCCAGGCGCGTGAAGCGGCGAACAAGTACTATGACGCGATCCCGGAAATCGTTCAGCATTACATGGACGAAGTCGGCAAGATCACAGGAAGAAGCTATCATCTGTTCGATTACGTCGGCGCTCCGGATGCGGAGAACGTGCTCGTCTGCATGGGCAGCGGCGCGGACGTCGTGGAGGAAACGATCAACTACCTGAACGGCAAGGGCTATAAGCTCGGCCTTGTCAAGGTTCGTCTGTATCGTCCGTGGGCGAGCGAGAAGTTTGTCGAAGCGCTGCCCGCGACATGCAAGCGCGTTGCGGTGCTCGACCGCACGAAGGAGCCCGGCTCCCTCGGCGAACCGCTGTATGAGGACGTCGTGACCGCTCTCAGAGAGTCCGGCAAGGATATTGCGGTTGTCGGCGGCAGATACGGCCTCGGCAGCAAGGAATTCACGCCGACGATGGTTAAGGCCGTTTACGACAATCTCGATGCCAAAGAGCCGAAGAATCACTTCACGGTCGGCATCGACGACGATGTGACCGGCACTTCGCTCCCGCTCGGCGAGCTTGTCAACGCGGCGCCCGAGGGTACGATCGCGTGCAAGTTCTTCGGCCTCGGTTCCGACGGAACGGTCGGCGCGAACAAGAACAGCATCAAGATCATCGGCGACCACACCGATATGTACGCGCAGGGTTATTTCTCCTATGACTCGAAGAAGTCCGGCGGTTTCACGGTTTCGCATCTGCGCTTCGGCAAGAAGCCGATCCAAAGCCCGTACCTGATCGACCAGGCGGATTTTGCGGCCTGCCACAACTCGTCTTACGTCACCCGCTACGCTGTGGCGGAGGGCATCAAGGACGGCGGCACATTCCTGCTCAACTCTCCGTGGACGCTTGAGGAAATGGAGAAGGAGCTGCCCGCGAAGATGAAGAATGCGATCGCGCAGCATCATCTGAAGTTCTACAACATCGATGCGGTCAAACTTGCCAAGGAAGTCGGCATGGGCGGCCGGATCAACACGATCATGCAGTCCGCGTTCTTCAAACTTGCGAACATCATCCCGTCCGAGCAGGCGATCGAATACATGAAGGCCGCCGCCAAAAAGTCCTACGGCAAGAAGGGCGACGCGGTCGTGCAGAAGAACTACGACGCGATCGACGCCGGCGCAGGCGCGGTCGAGGAGATCAAGTATCCCGAATCGTGGGCAACCACGACTGAGGGCGCGCAGGTTGTGCATACGACCGACGACCCGTACTTCCATGAGTTCATTCAGCCGATTCTCGCGCAGGAAGGCGATAAGCTGCCCGTCTCCAAGATGAGCGCGGACGGCACCGTTCCGACCGGCACGACGCAGTACGAGAAGCGCGGCATCGCGATTGACGTCCCGGTTTGGATCCCCGAGAATTGTATCCAGTGCGGTCAGTGCTCGCTGGTCTGCCCGCATGCCTGCATCCGTCCGTTCGTATTGAACGCGGAAGAGGAAGCGAACAAGCCGGAGGGCTTTGTCACCAAGGCGGCCGGTAAGGAAATGCCCGGTCTTACCTATCGCATGCAGATCAGTCCGCTCGACTGCACCGGCTGCGGCAACTGCGTTGACGTCTGCCCGGCGAAGACCAAGGCGCTCACGATGAAGCCGTTTGCCGAGTCCGAAGTCGATCAGAAAAACTGGAATTACGCGATCCAGCTGCCCGACAAGCAACTGAACGTCAAGCGCAACACGGTCAAGGGAAGCCAGTTCCTGCGTCCGCTGTTCGAGTTCTCCGGCGCGTGCGCGGGCTGCGGCGAAACGCCGTACGTCAAGCTGCTCACGCAGCTGTTCGGCGACCGCATGATCATTGCGAACGCAACGGGCTGCTCCTCGATCTACGGCGGATCCGCTCCGACGGTTCCGTACACGAAGAACGATAAGGGTCAGGGCCCGGCGTGGGCGAACTCCCTGTTCGAAGACAACGCCGAGTTCGGCTACGGCATGCTGCTTGCAACCAAACAGCGCCGCCAGAACCTCAAGGAGACCGTGGAGAAGCTGATCGCTGTCGAATGGGCGACCGAGGAAATCAAGGAAGCGGGCAAGGAATGGCTCGAGAACTTCGACAGTGCCGAAGGCAGCCGCAAGGCAGGCGAAAAGCTTGTTGCAGCGTGCAAGGAAGGTGTCGACGTCGACCTGACCGGCACGCAGTGGGAGAAGGAGTGGCTTGAAAACGGCAAGAAGTGCCCGTGCGATGCCTGCACGCTGGCACGCAAGGTCATCGAAGATGCGGATCAGCTTGTGAAGCCGTCCGTGTGGGTATTCGGCGGCGACGGCTGGGCGTACGATATCGGCTACGGCGGACTCGATCACGTTCTGGCGATGGATGAGGATATCAACATTCTCGTCGTCGACACCGAAGTATACTCCAATACCGGCGGTCAGTCCTCGAAGGCGACGCCGACCGGACCGATCGCGAAGTTCGCGGCGGCCGGCAAGCGCACCAAGAAGAAAGATCTCGGCATGATGGCGATGTCTTACGGCTATGTCTACGTTGCGAAGGTTGCTATGGGCGCGAATCCGGCGCAGCTTCTGAAGGCAGTCAACGAAGCCGAAGCGTACAACGGACCGTCTCTGATCATTGCGTATGCGCCGTGCATCAACCACGGTATCAACATGGGCAAGAGCCAGGCGGAAGAAAAGAAAGCCGTCGAAGCAGGATACTGGCCGCTGTATCGGTACAACCCGGATCTCGCCGCGGAAGGCAAGAATCCGTTCGTACTGGATTCCAAGGATCCGAAAGCGTCGTTCCAGGAGTTCATCCTCGGCGAAACGCGTTACTCCTCGCTGAAGAAGCAATTCCCGGATGTTGCGGACGAGCTCTTTGCCCGTGCGGAGAAGGAAGCCGGCGAGAAGATCGAATACTACAAGAAGCTCAGCGAGCTGTAATTTGCTGCATCAACCTGAAGTGCCGCGGGTCATTCCGCGGCACTTGCTTTGTCTTCGGTTTTCAACCGAAGCTTTAACAACGCTTTCTTTTCCAGTCTGCTTACCTGCACCTGCGAGATTCCCATCATCCGACCTGTTTCCGCCTGTGTATTTTGCCCGAAATATCGCGCTCGGATCAGAAATTGCTCCCTTTCATCGAGAGAATTCAAAAGATCATCGATCAACAGACGGTTATCAGTTTCCGTTTCCCGTTCCTCCGCCGGAACGGAAACGCCGAATGGATCGCCGGTCAGAGGATCCGGCTCGTCGAGGGATTTCGGAAAGGATGTTGAAGCGATTGCGGCGGCGATATCCGCATCTTCCGCGTTCAGCATTCGGGCAAGCTCACGAACTGTGATTTCAGCGTGTTCCTGCTGCAGCTTTCGAATCTGCACGGCAAGCTCCTTAACCGATCTCGAAAACCGGATGATTCCGTCATCCCGCAAAAAACGCTTCATTTCTCCGGCAATCATCGGAACCGCATAGGTTGAGAAGCATACATCATAAGATACGTCAAATCGGCGAATCGCTTTCAATAATCCGATAGCGCCGAGTTGATGCAAATCTTCTGTTTCGACGCCGCGACCCGTAAACCGCTTTGCGATCGCATAGACGAGCGGAAGATTGTTTCGGACAAGCTGCTGCTCGGCTTCGGCATTTCCGATCTTTGCCTCGGAAAGCAGCGCGATAAAATCCGCGTCAGTCGCCATGCCGGATTTGTTTTGACATTGTAACGGTTGTTCCTTTGCCGGGAACGGATTCGACCTGTACCTGATCCATAAATGCTTCCATGACGGAAAATCCCATTCCGGATCGTTCCAGTTCGGGCTTGGAAGTATAAAACGGTCTTCGTGCAAGCGCAATATCGGCGATTCCGCATCCGTCGTCCCGGACGGTCACAGTAAGAATGTCACCATCGATACGACACTCCATTCGGACCAGTTTGGACGCATCCTGCTCATAGCCGTGAATGATGGCATTTGTAACGGCTTCCGAAACGGCTGTGCGAAGATCTGAAAGCTGCTCGATAGTCGGATTCAGCTGCGCTGCGAAGGATGCGACGACAGCGCGGGCAAATGTTTCATTTTGGGATAACGCGGAAAAGGCCACTTCAGTGTAATTCTGCAGATTCATATTTCCTACCTCCGTTCGACGAGCGTATAGATACCGGACATTCTGAAGATACGGTCAACCGATGCCGAAACGCCCGTTACAATGACCTTGCCGCCGCGCATCTGGATCTTCTTGTATCGTCCAAGTACTACGCCGAGTCCCGCGCTGTCCATAAAGGTAACGCCGCTCAGGTCGAGCGTCAGCTCCCGAACGGTGATGTCATGGATCAGAGTGTCCAACATGATTCTGACTTTTTCCGCGCTGTGTTGGTCCAGCTCGCCGGTAAGCGCCGCATATAGTTTTGAGCCGCGCTTCTGTGCGTTGATTTCCATACTTGCCTCCCATCAATCTGTTTCCGTATTACATTCCGTCATTCAAAAAGGAAACCCTTTGCCGAAACGAAGCGACCTTTTCGGAATAGAAGCGACCTTTGTCGCGTACAATTTGGCATGAAGATTTTTCGACTGATTCTATGTATTCTTTTGCTTTCTGCGCTGCTTCTCGCGCCGCCGTATTTAACCCGAATGGCAAGGCGCGACTTTTTTGCGGAGCATCGCAGACTGACAGAGCCTTCTTTTTCCGGAACGGTGACGCTATACCACATTGTATCCGATCGAACCCATACCGGAAGTCTGACAAATTGGCTTTCGACGATGGCGGAAAAGTATGAAAAAAGGAATAAGGGGACGCACATTCTGGTGGAGGGGATGACGGAACCTTTTTTTCTCGAACGAATTTCTTACGGAAGGATTCCGGACGGCGTTTCCTTTTTCAGCGGGGTGATCGACGCCGAGGACCTGAAGCTGTCGGAATCCACCCCGGTTTTGTTGAAGGAGGGACTGTTCGACCTGGATCGCGCGGTTCCTTACTGCTATTCCGGCTACTGTTCCGTTGAAACGGATCTGCCCAAAGCCCCGATGCCGGAGGAAGACACTGTTGCGGCACTGCTGTGTAAAGCGGAAGCGGGCGTCGTAACCGATTTCCGTTCAGCAGGCGATTGCGTTCGAAACGAGGAATTCGGCGCGACATACCGGATCAAGTCCGTTGGAAACTATACCGATCAGGTTTGTTGGCTTGGCGTATGGAAAACGGCGGGGGAGGAGCAGTCAAAGGCGCTTTGCGGCTTTTATGACTTTCTCCGGGAGGAAGCGCAGCAGCAAACACTGTGCGGACTTGGCGCCTTTTCTGTCCTTGACGGCGTGGAAGATGCGGCGCCGCAATCCGATTGGAAAGATATTTACGCGGCATATCGGACGGTTCTGACGCCCGATCCGTTTGCGCTTTGCAGAAATCGGGACGCTTTGGGAGAAGACGCGCATATCGCAAAAGAAGGGGATCCTGAGGCAAAAGCGAGATTTGAGGAACGCATGGCGCAAATTCTGAACAAATAGACTTGTATCCTCTTTGATATTTTGTTATACTTACATCATGAGTAATTCTGTGGATTCGATCAAAAACATCATAAATGGGTTCTCTGTGCGGCGGGATGTGCCGCTTTATGAGCTTACAAGCTTCCGGATCGGCGGTCCGGCGTCCTATGTATGGGAGGTTAGCGATCCGGATTCCCTGTGCAAACTGACGGATCTTGCAAGATTGCATAAGATTCCGTTTGTCCTTTTGGGACGCGGAACAAACGTTCTTGCCGACGACAAAGGATATTCCGGACTTTTGATCCGATTCGACCGACCGCTGCATCCGCCCGTTTTTTCGGGAGAGACGGTTCGCGCATGTGCCGGAACCTCGCTGACGCAGCTTGCCAGGGAAACCGTGGAAAACGGGTTGATGGGGATGGAATGTCTTTGCGGAATTCCCGGATCCGTCGGCGGCGCATGCGCGATGAACGCCGGCGCTTACGGCGCGGAGATTGCACAAATTCTGAAGCGGGTTCGCGTGTATGAAAACGGAACGGATCGTTGGATGAATGTTGAAGCAGGGATGCTCGGCTATCGCAGAAGCATTTTCTCGTTTCCCGATCGGATCGTTTTGGAAGCCGAATTTGTTTTGCAGCAGGACGACGGCTTCGCAAAGGAACGGATGCTTGACTGCCTGCGACGCAGAAAAGAGAAGCAGCCGCTTGAATTTCCGTCGGCTGGCAGCGTTTTCAAACGGCCGGAGGGACATTTTGCCGGCGCATTGATTGAGCAATGCGGTCTGAAAGGAATGCGGATCGGCGGAGCGGCCGTTTCCGAAAAGCATGCCGGTTTCATCGTCAATCTTGGCGGGGCGACCGAGCGGGACGTCACGGAATTGATCCGGACGATTCAGGAGACGGTCTGCCGGGAAAAGCATGTACAGCTGGAATGTGAAATCAAACGATTGGAGGAATTGCAATGTACCTTTTGATCGTAACCGGCATGAGCGGGGCGGGAAAATCGCTTGCGCTGAAGAGCGCGGAGGAGCTCGGATTTTTCTGCGTGGACAATCTTCCGTCCCCGATGCTTGGGGAATTTGTGCAGATGTGTGAAAACGCGGTTCCCCGCGTCGAAAAAGCGGCTGTCACGATTGATTCCAGGGAGAGCTTGCTTTCCCGCAATTCCCACTCCGTCGCCGAGGAAATCAAAAGGCTGACGGTTCCGCATGACGTCTTGTTTTTGGATGCGCGCAAGGATGTTCTGCGTCGCCGGTATAACGAAACGCGCCGGCGCCACCCGCTCGGCGTCGCAGGAGAAGCGGAGTCCGGCGTGGAATCCGAGCAAAAGTACCTCGGGGAGCTGCGTGATCTGGCGACGCGCGTGATCGACACAAGCGATATTCCGGCCCGGAAGTTTCCGTTTCTGATGGAAAAGATTTTGCCGGAATTTTCCACCAACGAAATGTCGCTGATCGTTTCGAGCTTCGGATACAAGCGCGGCGTTCCGATCGATGCGGATTTTGTAATCGATATGCGTTTTGCGGACAATCCGTTTTACTATGAAGAGCTTCGGCCGCTTTCCGGGCTTGACAGCGCAGTATCCGATTTCGTTCTGAAACAGCCGTTTGTTGTCGAATACCTTGATGATTTGAAAACCAAAATTCTGCACATGATTCCGCTGTTTGAAGCGCAGGACAAGCATATCCTGCGGATTTGCTTCGGCTGCACGGGCGGCCGTCACCGTTCGGTTGCGGCGGCGGAGGCCTTCGCAGAACGTATGAGAAACGCAGGACAGGCCGTTCGAATCTTTCATAGGGATCTTGTGCGGGAAGAAGAGGACATCACGGCGCGATTCGGAGAACAGCAATGAGCTTTGCAGAGAATTGCCGCGAAGAATTGATCCGGATCCGCCTGCACAGCGCTGCCGAAAGAATGGCGCAGCTTGTTGGCCTGACGTTAACGGCCGGCGGGATTCGTCTGTTTTCGCGTCCGTCCGTTTTTTATCAGACGGAGAGCGTTTCCGTTGCAAAGCATATCGCCGCGCTTGCACAGACCGATTACAGTGTGGACTGTCTGATTGAGCGAAAAGAACGGGAGTCAAGGCGAAGACCGATCTACACGGTCAAGCTTGCCGGAAAGGATTCGGAACGTTTTTTATACGATACCGGAGCGCTTGCATACGACGAAGAAGGCGCTCACATTCTTTCTGCCGTTCCGCTGCCTGTATTGGAATCCGATGAAACGCGGCGCGCTTTTTTGCGCGGCTGCTTTCTCGGCGGCGGGACCTGCACAGACCCCAAAAGAAGTTATCATCTCGAATTGCTGTTCCGTGCCGATCCGGTGCAGGAAACGGCGGTTTCTGTGCTCAACGCGTTCGGGTTTCATCCTCGAACGACCAACCGCAAGGAACGCGTAATCGCGTATCTCAAGGAAGGCGACGATGTAATGGGCTTTTTCGCCCTGATCGGTGCAAGCACGGCTGCGCTTGCATTTGAGAACGTTCGCGTTGAGAAAGATATGCGAAACTATATCAACCGAACCAACAACTGCGAGACTGCAAATCTGGATAAACAGGTGATCGCGTCGCTGAAACAGCAGTCGGCAATTCGGACGATTTTGAGCCGAATGGCGCTTTCCGACCTTTCGCCGGGGCTTCGGGAAGCAGCAGAACTTCGGCTGAATCATCCCGATGCAACGCTGTCCGAGCTGGCCGATCTGGCCGGTATACGCAAATCCGGTATGAACCATCGGCTGATCCGCCTGATGGAGCTTGCCGAGAATCTGGAGGGAAACATATAATGCAATACGGTTCGTTTGCCCATTGCTACGACCGGATGATGCATGACGTGGATTACGGGATGTGGACGGAGTATCTTGCGTCCCTGCTGCAGAAGTCTGGCGTCCGGACGGTACTGGATTGCGCCTGCGGAACCGGAAAAATCACGATCGGACTTGCCAAACGCGGTTTTTCCGTAATCGGATGCGATTGCAGCGAAGACATGCTGATGGAAGCGAGAGCGAATGCGCTGCATGCGGGAATGAAAATGCTTCCGTTTGTTTGCTGCGACATGACGGAGGTTCGCGCACATCGTCCCGTCGATGCGCTGATCAGCACCTGCGACGGCGTGAACTATTTGTGTGAACCCAAAAGGGTCGACGCTTTCTTTCAAAACGCAAACGCCTGTCTGAAGCCGGGAGGACTTCTTCTGTTTGACGTTTCTTCTGCCTATAAGCTCTCCGAGATGATCGGAGAAAGGACGTTTACGGAGATTGAGGACGATTACGCTTATATCTGGGAAAACGAATTTGATGCAAACAACCGTATTCTGGAAATGAACCTGACGTTCTTTGTCCGCGAGGGGAGCTTATACAGGCGGTTTTCGGAGGTGCATCGCCAGCGCGCGCATACCGAAACAGAGTTGACAGACAGCTTGCTGCAATCCGGGTTTACGGTTCTGGGCGTTTTTGATTCGTTTTCACGGAATCCCGTGCGGTGCGATTCCGAGCGGATTCAGTTTATTGCAAAAAAGAATGAGGAATGATGCATGGGTGATTTGATTTTGCGCGGCATGCTATGCGGAAGAACCGCCCGTTTTACCGCGATTTCCGGAAAGGATCTTGTTTCTGCGGCTCGGGATACGCACGGTCTTTCCCGCGTTGCGACGGCGGCGCTCGGCAGACAGCTTATTATGACGAGCATGGCGGCATCGGACCTGAAAAATCCGACGGATACGCTGACGACCGTGATCGCCGGAAACGGGCCGGCCGGAAATCTTGTCTGCGTCGGAAGATACGGCGGACTTGTCAAGGGATATGCAACCGAAGGAACCGTTGAGCTGCCGCCGCGTTCCGACGGAAAGCTCGATGTCGGCGGCTATGTGGGGCATCAGGGAAAACTGACATTGATTCGGGATCTCGGCCTCAAAGAACCGTATGTCGGGCTTTGCAACCTTGTCTCCGGCGAAATCGCGGAGGATTTTGCTCAATACTACACCGCAAGCGAACAGCAGCCGTCCTTGGTGTATCTCGGCGTTCGGGAAAAGGCCGATACAGGCGAAGTGATCGGCGCAGGAGGAATCCTGATCCAACCGATGCCGGATTGTCCGGAATCCGAAATCGCGCAGATTGAGTCGCATGCACAAAGAATTACAACGCTTACAAAGCTGCTTTCGGAAGGGAATTCCTTGCATAAGGCGTTGGACTCTCTGCTGGACGGATTGCATCCGGAGATCACGGAGGAATTGCTTCCGGCATACGCCTGCGATTGCACACGGGAACGTTTGGAACGCGCGCTCTTGTCGATCGGCGAAGAAGAATTAACGGATATTTTGGAGCACGAGGGCGAAGCGGAACTGACCTGTCAGTTTTGCCTGAAACGATATCGCTTTGACAGAAACGATCTTGTAGAATTGCTGCGCTTCGCAAAAGGATAATATATGGAACATCGGGAAGACAACGGAGTCATTATACCGTTCCGACAAAATGCGGACTTTTATTACCGCCTTGCCTGCCGCTATATGGAGGAGGATAATCTTCTTCTGGCAAATCAGTATGCGCGACGGGCTGTTTCTATGAAACCGCAGGAAACGGAATATATTATTACTTTAGCGGAGACGCTGAATCGCATGCATCGCTATGAAGAAAGCGCTCAGCTTCTGCTCCTTTGCGCGCCTTTTTCGGAGCTTCCTGCGGACGCTCTGTTCGGACTTGCTTCCGATTTCATGGGACTGGAGGAATTCGGTGCAGCGCAGCAATGCGCGGAATGCTGCATTTCGAGCGAACCGGACGGGCCCTATGCGGAACAGGCGGAGGACATGCTGGATCTTCTTGACGACAGGGAAGACCTGGAAATTCAGATCGGGCTGGAGGAAGGCGAGGATTGCAAGCTTTTGGAAGGGATTCGGATCGCGAAGTCCATGCAGGCCTCCGGAGACGAGGAAGAGTCCATTCGCTATTTGACCGGCATGCTTGACCGTTACCCGGCTTCAGATATTCTGGACATGGAGATTGCGACCGCACTGTTTTCCGTTCGATCCTATGAGGAAGCGGAACGCAGGTTGTTTCATATCTTCAAACGCAACAGCAGACACATTCGCGCACATCTTTTGCTTGCGCTTCTGTATCATTCGGAAGGACGAAACGAAGCGGCGAAAGACGAGCTGGATCGGACGATCATTGACCCTGACGCTTCTCCGGAAGAGCTTGGTTTTTCCGGCGCGGTGTTCATTGAATTTGATTTGATCGACCGTGCGGTTGACTCGCTTGAGCGGCTTCGGGAGTATTTGCCGTACGATAAGGAAATGCTTTATCAGCTCGGGTACTGTTATCTGAAAAAGGATGATCGGAAAAAAGCGGAGGAAACGTATCGGATTCTCCTGCAATCGGATGAGGACGATACGGTTGCGGCATATTATGAGAACGCGATCCGAACGGAAACAACGGAACAGTTTTTGAAGAGCTGGTCGCTTCATTATGACGTTCCGATGAAGGAATTTCTTGCGCGTCGTGAACGAATTCAGTCGGTCGCACAAAATGGAGAGGAAGCGATCCGCAATGCATGGGAAAATGATTCTTCTTTTCGCGGTTTGATGCGATGGGCGCTTTTTTCAAAGATCGTTCCGTTCCGGAAAGCCGTCATTCGGATGCTATCTCTGATTCGATCGGAAGAAGCGGAAACGCTCTTGCGCCGTTTTTTGATTTCCTATGACAGCGCGGATACGGAGAAACAGTTTGTATTCGGCGTACTGCTGTCGATGGAAGCAAAGCCGCCGTTTGCGCTGTACATGGGCGGTTCTTGGCAATACGGTTCGGTTCAGCCGTTAACCGTTCCCGACCGTCTTCCTCGCAGCTATTCCTATATTTTATGGTCGATTCAGCAGCTTCGGGCCCGGGCGGAGGTATCGTCAAAAAAGGATGCTGAACTGGTTTCGAATCATGTGATTGAAGTGGCCGTTCGTATCTTCATGCTCTATACGGACTCTCTGAACGGGTTCTTTCCGAAGCTGAAGAAGGAACAGGAGGACGCAATGGCAGCGGCATTTGTGCTTTTATCGCTCGGATCGCTTGAAAACAGCAATATTTCGCCTCAGATGCTTTGCGACTGGTACGGACTGAGTCGACGCAGACTGGAGAATGCCCTGCAGCGAATTTTCAGACAGCTTCAGAAGGATAAAGAAGAATAATATGCAATTTACTGCAACCTGTAAGCTCGGATTGGAATCCACCGTTGCGATACAACTGAAGAAGCTCGGGATTGAACCGACTGAAACGCTGGATGCGCGCGTTCGGTTTGAAGGGGATTATCTGACAATGGCGCGTACTCTGCTTTGGCTCAGAACGGCGGAGCGACTTTTGATGACCGTCGGAACGTTTACCGCGCGCTCTTTCGACGAACTGTTTGAAAAAACAAAAGCGCTTGACTGGAAAGCATACCTGAAACCGTCTACACGAATCCATGTGAACGGAAAAAGCGCGAAAAGCACGTTGTTTTCGGTTTCCGACTGCCAGAGTATCGTCAAAAAGGCGATCGTTGAAAACCTGAAAGCGGCATATCGCGTGGACCGGATTCCCGAGACAGCCGAAGAAGTGATTGTTGAAATCGGTATTTTGCGGGATGAAGTGACGCTTGCGCTCGACTGCTGCGGCGCGGGTCTTTCGAGAAGAGGATACCGCACCTACAATGTCCCCGCACCGCTGTCTGAAACGCTTGGGGCCGGGATGGTGATGCTTTCGAAGTTTTATCCGGACACGCCTCTGATCGATCCGATGTGCGGATCCGGGACGATCCCGATCGAAGCGGCGATGATTGCGAATCATATTGCGCCGTCGCGCAACCGAAGCTTTGCCGCCGAACAATGGACGTTTCTTCCGCGTTCCGTCTTTTCCCGGGCGCGTGAGGAAGCGTTCGATTCCGAGCGCCATGAAACGCTCTGCATTCTCGGTTCGGACGTGGATCCGCATTGCATCGATTTATGCAAGAAGCATGCCAAAAAAGCAGGCGTCATGCTGAACTGGCGCGTTGCGGACGTTCGGGACATGACGAGCGACGCGAAGCGCGGCGTGATCCTCTGCAACCCGCCCTACGGCGAACGTCTGCTGGATGAGCGTCAGGTTAAGGCGCTGTATCGGACCATGCGAACCGTGTTTGACCGTTTTCCCGGATGGGAGAAGAGCATCATTACGGCGATGCGGGATTTTGAAACCGTTTACGGAAAGATAGCGGATAAGCGCCGCAAGCTTTCGAACGGCGGAATGGTTTGTACCGTGTACCGCTATTTTGCGGAAAAAAGAATGTTTGACGGCGATTGACACGATTTTTTCATAACGGCGCTTTTGATTGCTTGCATCCTGAAAAGAGGTTGGATATAATAAAATTATGATTTGGAATTTAAGCACATTGTTCTCTGATCCGATTTCCGTACTGCGGGAATTGATGTATATGATTCCGGTGATTTTGATCAGCCTGACCTTGCATGAGTGGGGGCATGCATATGCTGCATACCTTTGCGGCGATCCGACAGCAAAGAATCTCGGCCGGATGACGTTGAATCCGATCGCACACATCGATCCGATCGGTTTTCTGAGTTTGCTTTTGCTCGGGTTCGGATGGGCCAAACCGGTTCCGGTGAATGGACGGAACTTCAAAAACTATAAGGTTGGCGAAGCGGTCGTTTCTCTTGCCGGCGTAGCGATGAATTTCCTGCTCGTTCTTTTGGTTTCGATTGTTCTTGTCGTTCTCGGCAGAACCTATCCGGCGGCATTTTCAAATGAAGCTCTGCTTTCTATTCTGCTGTATTTTCTTTCTCTGAATATTACGTTGATGGTCTTCAATCTGCTGCCGATTTATCCGCTGGACGGGTATCATGTCTTCGAATTGCTGTTTGCAAGGATTCTCCCGGCGAAGTTCTTTCTGTTTATGCGCCGTTACGGAAACTGGATTTTGATTGGTCTGTTGTTTTTGTTCAATCGCATCGGCTATTCGCCGATCGGACTTGTTCGCGGTTGGATCATCAACGTGATCAATTTCTTCATCGTGCTTTGATATGGAAGAATACCGCGTTTCGCTTTCCCGGTTTGAAGGGCCGCTGGACTTACTGCTTCACTTGATTGAAAAGGCAGAGATCAGTATCGAAGAGATTTTCGTGTCCGAAATTACCGCGCAGTACATGGCATACATGGAGGATCTCTCCGAACAGGATATGGACCGTGCAAGCGCTTTTCTGACGGTCGCCGCGCAGCTCCTTCTGATCAAGTCCCGAAGCCTGCTGCCGCGGCAAGCGCTTCCGGGCGACGAAGAAGAGGATCCGAAGCAGCAGCTGATCGAACAGCTTCGTGCATACAAGGCGTTTAAGCAAGTCAGCGCTGCGCTTTCGGAACGGTTTGAAGAAACGAAAGGATCCTTTTCGCGGCTTCCCGAGGAAATTCCGCTTCCGCCGCAGAAGGTGGATTTTTCCAACGCAACGCTGAATAATCTGATCGACGCTTTTTGGAACGTACTGAATCGAGATTCCGGGAAAACTGAAAAAGAACCGATCGTACGCCGCGTCACACGCGATTCGTTTACGGTGCGGGATCGCGTTCAGCATCTTCGGAATCGTCTTGCACAGGGACGCGTCGCCTTTGAAGATTTGTTTTCGGACGATGCCGGCCGAATGGAAAAGGTTGTAACGTTTATGGCACTTTTGGAAATGCTCGCGCACGGCGAGGTTCGTATTACGCAGGGCGCGACTTTTGCGCCGATCTACATCCGGCCGAAGGATCTTCGGGCCGATGATGGGGATTATACATATATGGATGAGGTTGAGGATTGATGGATCGAAAGATGGCGTCCGTCGCGGAATGTCTGCTGTTTGTAGCGGGAGAACCGGTATTGATTACGGAACTTGCGCGCGCAATGGAGTGTGAAACGTCCGTTGTGAAAACACTGCTTTGCGAAATGGAAAATACCTATCGGGATGAAGGACGCGGCATTTTGCTGCATGTAACGGATGAAACGGCACAATTGATTTCCAATCGGGTATATCTCGATGCGGTGGAACGGCTGATTCAGCCGGAGCAGAAAAAAAGCGTTTCACAATCCATGCTGGAAACGCTTGCAATCGTTGCGTACCGACAGCCGGTAACCAGAGCGGAAATCGAGAGTATCCGCGGCGTTCGCTGCGAATATTCGGTCATGCAGCTGCAAAAGCTTGGATTGATTCAGGCCGTAGGACGAAAGGATGTTATCGGAAAACCGATGCTTTACGCGACGACGGATACATTCCTGCGGAAATTCGGAATGCATACGCTTTCCGAGCTTCCGCCGCTTTTGATTGACAGTCCGGAACCGACACAGGAGGAACAACCGATATGAAAAAATGTACAATCGGCGGGCAGGCCGTAATGGAAGGCGTTATGATGCGTTCCGAACTCGGGACGGCAATCGTCGTTCGCCGCCCGGACGGTTCGCTTGCAAAGGAATACAAAAAAACGCGAAAACGGTATAAAAAGGGTTCTTTTCCGACATGGCCGTTTGTTCGGGGAATTTATTCTTTCGTCAATGCGATCACTAATGGAATGGACATTGTAACGCGCTCCGCGGAAATGCTCGGGGACGGAGAACAGGAGGAACCCTCCAGGTTCGAAACATGGCTTTCGGAGAAAATGCATCTTCCGATTATGCAGGTAGTAAAAGCCGTTGCGGTCGTTCTTGCCGTTTTGCTTTCGGCAGGCCTTTTTGTTCTGCTTCCGATTGGGATCGTCGAGGGATTGGAAGCTCTCGGAAACGTGCTTGGATGGCCCTGGCTTGCCGAAATGAACTTGTCCGTCAGCACGATCCTGCAGGGGCTTCTGCGCTTGATTGTTTTTCTGCTCTATATTTTCGGAATTTCCAGAATGAAAGAGATCGGGCGTGTTTTCATGTATCACGGGGCGGAGCATAAAACAATCGCATGCTACGAAGCAGAGATGGAACTGACGCCGGAGAACGCAATGAAGTGTTCCCGCCTGCATCCGCGATGCGGAACCAATTATCTGTTTCTTGTGATGGCGGTATCCATTTTGCTGACGACTCTGTTTACTGCGTTGATGGATTTGATTCCCGGGTTTGAAAAATGGCAGTCGATCGGCATCAACCGTTTCCTGTTCCGGTTGGCAAGGATCGCTTTGATTCCGCTGATTGCCGGAGCTTCCTTTGAGATTCTCAAAGCGGCTGCAAACAGCGACGGGTTTCTTGCGAGAATCGTTCGCGCGCCCGGACTTGCGCTTCAGCGCCTGACGACGCGTGAGCCGGACGCTCAGATGCTTGAAGTCGCGATCGCTTCCTTCCAACTGGTTCTCGATCCGCCCGATCACGACATCGTTTTCGAAAGCAAGAAGGAAGAAGGGCTGAAAACGCCGGAGAACGAATGAACGGTTTTGAGTTTCGCAGATCCCTTGAAGAGCGTTTGCGCGCAGTTGCGGGAGAAGATGCGTTTTGGGAAGCCGGGCATCTCTTGACGTATCTTGAGAAGAATCCGGGCGCTGACCTTGACAAATTGCTTCGGCGCAGATGCGAAGGCGAGCCGCTCCAGTATGTGCTGGGAGAGTGGGAGTTTTTCGGGCTTCCGTTCGTTACGGATCGACGTGCGCTGATCCCGCGGCCCGATACGGAATTACTTTGTGAAATAGCGCTTTCGTTCCTGAAGGGTGGGGAACGCGTTCTGGATCTGTGCTGCGGCAGCGGGTGTATTGGGATTGCGCTCGCGAAGAATCGAGCGATCGAACTCGTTTCCGCAGACATCAGCTTAGATGCGCTTTCCCTGACCGGGGAGAATGCAAGCCGAAACAAAGTAACGCTGAAGACAGTGCAAAGCGATCTGTTCTCCGGGATTGAAGGAGCGTTTGATCTGATTGTTTCCAATCCGCCTTATCTGAGCGGTCCTGAGATGCGTCATTTGGAGCGATCGCTTTCTTTTGAACCCGGAATTGCATTGGATGGCGGGGAAGACGGACTGGATTTTTATCGCAGAATTCGATGCGAATATCCATCTTTCTTGAAAAAAAAAGGAGCGCTGCTTCTTGAAATCGGCGCGTCACAGGAAAAAGCGGTCTGTGAATTGTTTGAAGGCGCACAATGCCGGTATGACTACGGAAACCGGCCGCGCGCCATAATTGTGAGGCAGTATGATTGAAAAACTGAAAAAGTACAAAGAACGGTATCTTGCTCTTGCAGGCATGTTATCTGCGCCGAACGCCACAGACGATATGACCGTATGGCAAAAGAATGTTCGCGAGCACGCGGAACTGGAAGAGATCGTCCGGGAATATGACGCTTATATGGATGAGCTTGCCGAACAATCGACCTGCCGTGAAATGCTGAACGACCATCCGGACCCCGAGATGAAACAGTTCGTTCAGGAAGAATTGGACGCAATTGAATTGCAGCTGGAAAAGCGTATGGCGCGTTTGAAGGAGCTGCTTCTTCCGAAGGACGAAAACGATGAAAAGAACGTCATTCTGGAAATCCGGGCGGGAACAGGCGGGGATGAGGCCTCTTTGTTCGGTGCGGATTTGCTGCGGATGTACATGCGTTACGCAGAACGGCATAATTATAAAGTTGAGATTCTGTCGGAAAACATGACGGAACTCGGCGGTGTGAAAGAGATCGTTCTTTCTCTTTCGGGGCGTCACGGCGTATATGCGCGTCTGAAGTTCGAAAGTGGCGTTCATCGTGTACAGCGTGTTCCGGAGACGGAATCGCAGGGACGCATTCATACGAGCGCGGCGACGGTTGCCGTTTTGCCGGAGGTCGACGACGTTCAGATTGAATTGAAAGAAAACGATCTTCGGATCGATACGTATCGATCCAGCGGCGCAGGCGGACAGCATGTCAATAAAACGTCGTCCGCGATCCGCATCACGCATTTACCGACCGGAATCGTCGTCGCCTGTCAGAACGAACGCAGTCAGCTTCAGAACAAGGAACAGGCAATGCGTATGCTGAAGAGTAAGCTTTATGAACAATTTGCTTCACAGCAGCATGCCGAGATGGCGGAGCATAAGAAGAGTCTTGTCGGTTCCGGAGATCGCAGCGAACGCATACGAACCTATAATTTTCCGCAAAGCCGCGTAACCGATCATCGGATCGGTCTGACACTTTACAAGCTGGAAGCGTTTCTGGACGGGGATATGGATGAGCTGATTGATGCGCTTGTCGTAGCAGAACGGACAGCAAAACTGTCGGGGGAAACGGAGCTGGCATGAAAACGGTGATGATTTCGACAGTCACGCAGGAGGAAGCCGGAACGACGCTCGGCGCGGGACTGATCCGGAACGGAGAGCTTGTTGCTTTTCCGACGGAAACGGTGTACGGACTCGGCGCAAACGGACTTGACGGCGAAGCGGTCAACCGGATATTTGAAGCAAAAGGACGCCCGAACGACAATCCTTTGATTCTGCATATCGCCAGGAAAAGCGATCTGAAAAAACTGTGGGCACACGTTCCGGAACGAGCTTTTCCGCTGATCGAAACATTTTGGCCGGGTCCTTTGACGCTGATCTTTCATAAATCGGATATTGTGCCTTATGAAGTAACGGCAGGGCTTGAAACAGTTGCGGTGCGGATGCCGTCGGATCGGACGGCGCGCGCGCTGATCCGGAAAGCAGGCGTTCCGATTGCTGCGCCGAGCGCGAATCGCTCGGGACGTCCCAGCCCAACCAACGCACAGCATGTTTTTGCGGATATGGATGGATTGATTCCGTTGATTCTGGACGGCGGCGATTGTCGATACGGGGTGGAATCGACGGTTTTATCGCTTGTCGGAGAGCCGACGGTTTTGCGGCCGGGCGCTGTAACGCGAGAGATGCTCGAAACCGTGATCGGACCGGTAAAGCTTGCGCCGAGTATTCTCAAACCGCTGGGGGAACGAGAAAAAGCCGCTTCTCCCGGAATGAAATATAAGCACTATGCTCCGGATGCGGAAGTGATCGTTGTTGACGGATCCCCCGAGGAAACGGCAAAGTGTATTGTTTCCCTGTACTATGATTATTTGGAGCAGGGCAAAACCGTCGAGGTGCTTTCGACGAAACAGACGCATTTCCGATACCGGGGACTCAACGCAACGGAAATCGGGGATCGGGTGCATCCTGAAACGCTTTGTGCAAACCTCTTTCGGGAATTGCGTGAAATCGGCTCCGCCTGCGATCTGATCCTTGCAGAAGGCATTGATACAAACGAGGAGGGGCTTGCGTATATGAATCGCCTTTTGCGTGCCGCCGGGTTTCATCGGATCGATGCGTCACGGGAAAATTCAAAAAAATAGACATCAAAGTTTTTTTATACTATACAAATCGATTAAAACTTGATATAATACCATTAATAAGCAGCTTGAAGGCAAAGATCATGCTGCTAACGGAGGATTTCCATGCAGACGATGTTGGAACGAATTGCGGAAGCGGAACAGCAAGCGGACGCCATAATTGAGAAGGCAAACAGCGAAGCGCGGGATCGGATTGCAGCCGCGCGCGCCGAAGCAGACGCTTCGTTTGCAGCGGCACGGGATTCGGAACGCGATCAAACGGTCGAAGCGCTCGCAACGGCCAGACAGCAGGGGGATCAGATGGCAGAAAAAATCCTGGACGACGTTCGTGAAGAAATTGTTTCGGTACAGAAACAGGCAGCCGATCGAATTGACGACGCGGTTCTGTATCTGAAAGAAAGGATCAGGCATCTATGATCGTTCCCATGAAACGCCTGAGCCTTGCTGCGATGCAGGCGGATGAAGAGCGTTTGCTGGAAGCTCTGCAAAAGATCGGCACGGTCGAGATCATTGGAATACTTGAGGATCCAACGGAAGCCGAACGCTCTGAAAATGCGTTGAGCCGTCTCCAGAAACTGAACGATTCCATGGAGGCGATCAAGCCCTTTGCACCCAAGAAAAGCTTTTTTACGCCGCAAAAACGGGAAATCTCGCTTGCGGAAATTCGGCATGAAACCGAGCGTGCAGCGACGGTAGCCGATTCCATCGAATCGTTGCTGCATGAAAAAAGCGCTCTTTCGGGAGAAAGAGAGAAACTTCTTGCACAGAAAGAGGATCTTTTACCGTGGATCAATCTCAATGCCCCGATGGACAGCATTCGGAATACGAAACGCGTCAGCTATTTTGTCGGTTTTTGCGCGCAGAAGGATCTCGGCAAACTGGACGAGCAGGAATTTCTGGAAGCACAGTTTGTTTCTGACGGAACCGACCTTGCGACCATTATCGCATGCCGCTCGGAGGATTCGCGCGTCGCGCAGAATTTTTTGAAAAGCATTGAGTGGACCGATTACGCTTTTCCAAAGAGCAGCGATACGCCTTGTGATGCAATTCGTAAGATTGATGAACGACTTGCTCAAATTCAAACTGAAGTTGAGAAAATTGAAAATAATGTCATGGTTTACAGCGAACAGCTGGAACTTCTTGAGAATGCGGCAGATTTGACGGTAATCGATCTGGATCGAATGGAGGCAAAACACGAGCTGACACATACGAATACCGCTTTTCTGCTCGAGGGTTGGGTGCGAGAGGATTGCGTGGAACAAACGGAGGATGCCGTTCGTTCCGTAACACAGGCGTACAGCTTTGAAGTCCGTGAACCGAATGAGGATGAGATTCCGCCTTCCGTCGTGAAAAACAATCGCATTGTTGCGCCGTTTGAGGAAGTGCAGACGCTGTACTCGCGACCGGATCCGTATGGAATCGATGGCACGCCGTATATGACGCCGTTTTATATCCTTCTGTTTGGGTTGATGCTCTCGGATACCGGATACGGCATCCTGCTTGCACTTGGCGCATTGGCATACATAAAAATAAAGAAACCGACAGGAATGAGCGGCGGAATATCCCGTGTTCTTGCCTGGGGCGGACTGTCTACCGCAATCTGGGGTATATTTGTCGGATCGTTTTTCGGAATCTCCCGTACGCCCGCTTCCGGCGCAATCTTTGACAACGTTTCCGCGTTTTTCGACAGGATCGGTATTTTCCCGGTCTGGCTTGATCCGATGAAGGATTCCATGCAGATGCTTGCGCTCTGCATGGGGCTTGGAATTCTTCACATGGTCAGCGGATATCTGATTAAAGCGATTGAATTTTTTAAGCGCGGGGATTGGAAATCGGCGATCGTTGATGAGCTTTCCTGGGTTATGATTATTCTCGGTCTTGTGATCGGCTTTTTACCGACAATTGCCGGAATGGCGGGCATGACCGTGAATCTGCCTGTCACCGTTACGCAGCCGGCCGTCATTGCGGCAGGGGTCGGGGCTGTACTGATCCTTCTTTTCAAAGGCAGAAATGCGCCGAAATTCTTCGGAAAGGTTACGGGCGGACTAGGTGAGCTTTATAACATCACCGGTGTTCTTTCGGACGTATTGTCGTATGCGCGTCTGTTTGCGCTTGGCATCGCGACCGGCGTGATCGGACAGGTTTTCAATACGCTCTGCGCCATGCTGATGCAGGGCAAGAGCATTGCCGGACAGATTGTCGGCGGCGCTATATCGATCATATTGCTCATATTATTACACACGTTCAATCTGGCCATCAATACGCTCGGCGCATTTGTTCATTGCGCAAGATTGCAGTATGTCGAGTTTTACGGACGTTTTTACGAAGCCGGCGGGCGGGCATTCCGACCGCTTGCATATAACACAAAACATATACAGGTCACTAAATAATTCAGGAGGACAGTTAAAGTGGAATTGGGTACTATTTTGGCAACGGCTGGTGCAGCAGTAGCGGTTTTGTTTGCAGGGTTCGGTTCGGCGATCGGCGTCGGCATGGCCGGTCAGGCCGCTGCAGGCGTTGTTTCCGAGGATCCGGATCGGTTCGGTAATTGCCTTGTCATGCAGCTTCTTCCGGGCACGCAGGGAATTTACGGCCTTTTGATCGGTATTGTGATTGCGCTTCAGGCAGGCCTGATGAGCGCCGGCGGAGCGTCCCTCTCGACTGAGCTCGGTATGCGCTATCTGATTGCGGGTATGCCGATTGCGTTTGGCGGGTTTGTTTCTGCCATTTATCAGGGTAAAGTAGCATGTGCCGGTATCAACATGATCGCAAAGCGGCCGACAGAATCCGGCAAAGGCATGGTTATGGCAATCATGGTTGAGACATACGCCATCCTTGCGCTGCTCATTTCCTTCCTGCTCGTTATCGGAATCGGTTAAGGCACGAATTCAATGGGAGCAAATGCAGACAATTTAATCGGACGTATTTTGTCCGAAGCGGAGGAGAACGCACGGCAGATATCTGCCGACGCGGATTCCGTTTGCGCGCAGATCGCGGCAGAACGCGACCGGCGTATTGAAGAACAGGCAGCTTCCGCATTAAACCTTCGGAACACGCAGGTAAATGAAATTCTTGACGGTGCGAAAACCCGTGCGAGACTGGAAGGCCGGAAAGAATTGCTTGCCGCCAAAAGATTGCTTCTTGATCATACCTTTGAAATCGCATATGAGCAGATTGCAAACTGGTCGGAAAAAGAACTTGGCGACTTGTATGGCCGTATTCTTCACGCAGAAGCGGTTGAGGGCGATATTGTTATGCCCGCAAAAGCAGATACGGTTTCGGTCCAAAGCGCTGTTCAGACGTGTGGAATCCATGTAACGATTTCGGATTCATTTGCACCGATTGACCATGGCTTTGTTCTGTACGGCAAAAGCTATGAAAAGGATTGCTCGCTTCTTGCGATTCTCTCCGAGTTGAGAGAGCGTGAAGAAACGAAGGTTGCCGGGGTTTTGTTTTCTTAAAGTAGGAGGAACGGCGAATGCCACAACCGAGTTATACCTATGCAAACGCACGGCTGGCCGCGTTGTCCAAGCGGCTGCTTGATCCGCAAACGATCCGACGCATGGCAGACGGATCTCTTTCGGATGCCCTGCGTTCGCTGCAGGATATGCGATATGGCGGCTCGGCCGACGGAAGCGATGCAGATGTTGAACGCTTGATTTCCTCTGAACTTGCCGATGCTGCTGCCGAAGTGACGGCGCTTTCACCGAAGCCGAAGCTGACGGATCTGTTTCTGCTGAAAAACGACGTTCAGAACCTGAAAGTATTGATCAAGGCGAGAATCCTCGGCATTTCGGAGCCGATCTGCGCCGGATGCGGTTTGTATTCGATCGATAAGCTTCGTGAAATGGTGAAGGAACAGGAGTATTCCGATTTGCCCGCGTTTCTTTCGGATGCGCTCCGCGCTCTTGAAAAACGGATCCAGTCGAAAGTGGATCCTCAGAGCATCTCCGTTTCGTTGGATCGCGCATACCTGACACACGCTTTGAAAACAACGGAATCCGATCGCGTTCTGTCACATTATTTTCAGTCGATGTGTGATTTCGACAATATCCTGACGTATCTTCGTGTTCGCGCGATGGGCGGTTTCAAGGAAATGCTCGATGATTTGCTCCTTCCCGAATGCGGCGTCAAAAAGCAGCAATTGGTGGAAAGCTTTGATCTGTCCTATGAATCTCTGAACCGGATTTTGTTCTCCAGCGTTTGTCGCGAACCGCTGCTGAAAGGTCTGAACGCGATGCAGAGAACGGGCAATATCGGGGAAGTCGAAAAAGCACGCGACAACTATTTGATTTCACTGCTGTCCGACCATCGGTATGAGACGGATTCCATTTATCCGGTAATTGGATACTATCTTGCAAAGGAACGGGAAGGGAAAGCGATTCGGCTGATTATTACGGCCAAACGAAATTCTCTGGCGGATTCCGTCATTGCGGAAAGGTTGGTAACGCTTTATGGCGAACGGTAAGTGTGCTGTCATAGGGGATCGCGATTCCATTTTGCTCTTCCAGGCGGTTGGAATTGAGGTCTATCCGGAAACAGACGGCGAGCGGGCCAATCAGATCATGCATCGCCTTGCAAGAACCGGCTATGCTGTCATTTATGTGACGGAAACGCTGTATCCGCTGTGCGGAGAAACAATCGCGGAATTCGCATCAGAACCTTATCCCGCGATCATTCCGATTCCGGACGCCCTGGGCTCGAAAGGAACGGGAATGAAAACGTTGAAGGCCAATGTCGAAAAGGCAGTCGGCGTTGATATTTTGAATAATTCTTGAGCAGGAGAAGCAATATGCAAGGTAAAATTGTAAAAGTGTCCGGCCCCTTGATCGTTGCCAGCGGAATGGCGGACGTTCAGATGTTCGACGTAGTTCGCGTTTCCGAAAAGCATCTGATCGGCGAAGTAATTGAGCTGCGTGGAGACAAGGCGTCCATTCAGGTTTACGAGGAAACGGGCGGCATCGGCCCGGGCGAACCGGTCTATTCTACCGGAGCGCCTCTTTCTGTGGAACTTGCGCCCGGACTGATTGAATCGATCTATGACGGAATTCAGCGTCCGCTTTCGGAGATTCGCAAGCTGGCGGGCGATCGCATTACACGCGGCATCGAAGTCAATTCTCTTGATCATGATAAGCTTTGGGATTTTCATCCGGTTGCAAAGGTCGGCGATCATCTTGTTGCGGGCGACGTTCTGGGTACCGTCCAGGAAACGGAAGCTGTTTTGCACAAAATCATGGTTCCTCCGAATGTGTCCGGTACATTGAAACGGATCCATTCCGGAGATGCCAATATCGTTACGCCGATTGCAACGCTGGAATCCAACGGAAAGAGCATTGAGATTCCGATGCTTCAAAAGTGGCCGGTCCGCAGAGGAAGACCGTATGCTGAAAAGCTTGCACCGAACGAACCCATGATTACGGGTCAGCGTGTCATTGATACGCTGTTCCCGGTTTCCAAGGGCGGCGTCGCGGCGGTTCCCGGTCCTTTCGGAAGCGGAAAAACTGTCGTCCAACATCAGCTTGCCAAATGGGCGGATGCGGATATTATCGTTTATGTTGGCTGCGGTGAACGCGGCAACGAAATGACGGACGTTTTGATGGAATTCCCGGCGCTGAATGACCCCCGTACGGGCCTTTCTTTGATGAAGCGCACCGTCCTGATTGCGAATACTTCCGACATGCCTGTTGCCGCGCGAGAAGCGTCTATTTATACCGGTATTACGATAGCGGAGTATTTCCGCGATATGGGCTATAAGGTCGCAATTATGGCTGACTCTACAAGCCGTTGGGCGGAAGCGCTTCGAGAAATGAGCGGCCGTCTTGAGGAGATGCCGGGCGAAGAAGGATATCCTGCGTATCTGTCCTCCCGACTTGCCGAATTCTATGAGCGTGCCGGCTCTGTCAAAACGCTCGGAAGCGAAGGTCGGCTTGGCGCCGTAACCGCGATCGGCGCAGTTTCTCCTCCGGGCGGCGATATTTCCGAGCCCGTTTCACAGGCAACCCTTCGAATTGTGAAAGTGTATTGGGGACTTTCGGCCAAACTCGCTTATGCGCGTCATTTTCCCGCAATTGACTGGCTGCAGTCCTATTCCCTGTATCAGGATCGTTTGTCTCCTTGGTTCAATTCCAATGTGCATCCGGAATGGTCGAACCTCGTCGCAAGCACGATGCATCTGCTTCAGGTTGAGAGCGAACTGGATGAGATCGTCCGTCTCGTCGGTATCGATGCGCTTTCCTTTAAGGATCGATTGACGCTGGAAACTGCTAGAAGCATTCGTGAAGACTACCTGCATCAGAACGCATTCCATGAAGTCGACACATATACTTCGCCCAAAAAACAGTATATGATGCTTGATGTTATCCTGCAAAACTATCATAGAAGTCTGGAAGCGCTTGAACATGATGCTTCTTTTGCGAAGCTGATGTCCATGCCTGTGTTGGAACGGATCGGAAGATTGAAATACGTTCCGGAAGACGGAGTGGAAGAGGAGTATCAGGAAATTCTGAAGGCAATATCCGAGCAGACTGCCGCATTGGCGGAAGGAGGAGCACTCTGATGCGTAAAGAATATCGCACCATTACCGAAGTCGTCGGCCCGCTGATGATGGTGAAGGACGTTGAAGGCGTCAAATATGACGAGCTTGTTGAGATTGAGCAGGCCGACGGAACGATCCGCAGAGGTCGTGTTCTTGAAATCAACGGCGATAAAGCCATGGTTCAGTTGTTTGAGGGCTCGCAGGGGCTTCGCATTTCTGACAGCAAAGCAAGGTTTTTGGGCCATTCCATTCAGCTTGCCGTAGCGCCGGATATGCTCGGACGGATTTTCAACGGCATGGGTGAGCCGAAGGACGGCGGTCCGGCTTTGATTCCGGAAAAATATCTTGATATCAACGGCGTTGCAATGAATCCTGCGGCGCGTGATTATCCTTCCGAGTTTATTCAGACCGGCGTTTCCGCGATCGACGGATTGAACACGCTTGTTCGCGGTCAGAAACTGCCTGTTTTCTCCGGCTCCGGTTTACCGCACGCAAATCTTGCGGCGCAAATTGCTCGACAGGCACGCGTGCTCGGTTCCGATGAAAAATTTGCCGTCGTTTTTGCAGCTGTCGGTATTACGTTTGAGGAAGCTGACTTCTTTATCAACGATTTCCGCCGGACCGGTGCGATTGAACGTACCGTTACGTTTATCAATCTGGCGAACGACCCGGCGATTGAGCGTATCAATACGCCGCGCATGGCGATTACAGCGGCGGAATATCTTGCGTACGATCTCGGCATGCACGTATTGGTCATCATTACAGACATTACAAACTATGCAGAGGCGCTGCGCGAAGTTTCCGCTGCGCGGAAAGAAGTACCGGGTCGCCGCGGCTATCCCGGCTACATGTACACGGACCTTGCAACCATGTATGAACGTGCCGGCCGCATTCGCGGGAATGCCGGTTCCATAACAATGATTCCGATTCTCTCCATGCCGGAGGACGATGTAACCCATCCGATTCCCGACCTTACGGGGTATATTACCGAGGGGCAGATCATTCTTTCGCGTGAGCTGTATCGGAAAGGCGTTACGCCGCCGATCAATGTTCTTCCGTCGCTTTCCCGTTTGAAAGATAAGGGCATCGGCAAGGGTAAAACGCGCGAGGATCACGCAGACACAATGAATCAGTTGTTTGCGGCGTATTCCCGCGGAAAGGACGCAAAGGAGCTTGCCGTCATTCTGGGCGACGCAGCTTTGTCGGACGTCGATAAACTGTACGCAAAATTTGCGGATGCGTTTGAAGCGGAGTATGTTTCCCAGGGATACTACACGAACCGTTCCATCGAAGAGACGCTGGATCTCGGCTGGAAGCTGCTTTCGATTCTTCCGAAGTCGGAGCTGAAACGTATTCGAGACGCTTATATTGAAAAATATTATCCTGAGGAGGCGTAATCCGTGGCGCTGCAATACAAGCCCACCAGAATGGAGCTGTCGAACCTGAAAAAGCGTCGTACAGTTGCCGTTCGCGGTCATAAAATGATGAAGGATAAACGCGACGAATTGGTTCGCCGTTTCATCACCTATGCCCGCCGGAATCAAAAACTGCGTCAGGAAACGGAAGCAAAGCTGCAAAAAGCCATGCAAAGCTTTGTCCTTGCGCGCGCCATGATGTCAAGTGATGAAATTGAAGAAGCGCTGCTGTATCCGGCGCGTTCGATTTCATTGGATCAAAGCATTCAAAATGTCCTGTCCATTCCGGTTCCGAAGCTTTCCCTTGACAGATCCCAGGACGAGTTTGTTTATCCGTACGGTTTTGCGACAACCGGCGCTGATCTGGATACCGCCGTGCAGGCGCTTGCCGAGATTTTGCCGCTTATGCTGGAACTTGCCGAGGTGGAAAAAGCAACAAGCCGCCTTGCGGATGAAATTGAGAAAACACGCCGCCGCGTAAATGCTCTTGAATACGTGATGATTCCGCAGTTTGACGAAGCCATCCATGATATCCAGATGAAACTCGAAGAAAACGAACGCGGCAATACATCGAGATTGATGAAGACAAAGGAAATGCTTGCAAAGGAAGCGGAATGACACTTTTCAAGCTGGTCAAAGAACACGGTTTTTCGGAGGTATTTGTGCTTCCGAACCGTCCATATTCGGATTGGACGCTTCATCGAAAGGATGGCGCGTTTCATTCCAACGCCGATTTTATCCGGGACGATCCGACGATAGCATATCCTTGGGCTAATGCCTGTTTGATTTGCGTATGGGCGTACCGTCCGTATGACGACGATTCTTTCGTTCCTGCATACTACGTGGAAAGCAATCGCTCCTATCATGCCATGAAGAATCTGATACGGCGTCTGAATGAGATCGGAATCCGTGCGGAACGGGCGGAGACTCCGTATCGAACACAGCTTTTGAATGCCGGTATCGGATGCAGAATGGACAATCAGCTTTGGTTTTATGCACCAT
This sequence comes from uncultured Eubacteriales bacterium, assembly GCA_902768795.1. Lineage (GTDB taxonomy): Bacteria > Bacillota > Clostridia > Christensenellales > CAG-138 > UBA3792. The sequence continues at coordinate 14,596 of CACXMS010000011.1, read as the reverse complement.
ATGGAACTTTTACAGTGCTGTGGGGAGCAATGGCGCAGCTTCCGGAACCGGTGGAGTATACGCCGTCTCATGCAAACGAACCGGTATGCGATCATTGCGGACGCTGTTCAGATGTCTGCTTTGGAGCGCTTGATCAGGGAAGTTTTGAATGGTCGAACTGCATTCGTTCCTATTTGGAAAACAGACCGCTTCCGGAACGGTTTATGCCGGAACTCCATTCTTTTTCCGGCTGTCAGCGTTGTCAAAACGTTTGCCCCCAAAATCCGCAGGAAAGGATTCCCGTTCCTGCTTTGGTTCGCGAGGCGCTGGATCCGGTTCGGATCGTTTCGGGTGATTATGGACCTGCATTGGAATTGCTGGGGAAAAATCGAAAGAAACCGCTGCTTCGTCAGGCAATCGTCCTTTGCGCGAATCAGAAACGAATCGAGGCGCTGCCGTATTTGAAGCAACTTGAAGAAAAATACGCGGATTCCTTTCAATCTGAGCTGCAATATGCTTTTCGCCTCTTGCAAAATACAGAAAATGTGTTAAAATAACGGTATCGCACTAAGCGGGGAGTTAGCGGTGCCCTGTACTCGCAATCCGCTATAGCGAGGCCGAATTCCCATTCTGAGGCTCACCTGCTGTGAGGTCGATCCCGGCACGGAGCGTTGATCGGCGGGTCCTGTGCAACCATGCACTGTGAACCGTGTCAGGTCTTGACGGAAGCAGCACTAAGCAGAACGCATGGTGTGCCGCGGGAAAACCTGCATGGAGCCACCGACCGGGCCACCACTCCGGCTGCTGTTTTTGGAGGATTTATGGATACTTTTTCGGTGTTTGATATTGTCGGGCCTCGCATGATCGGTCCATCCTCAAGTCATACGGCCGGAGCAGCAAAGATTGCTTTGATGGCCAGAAGAATAATCGGCCGTCCGATTCGTGAAGTACGCTTTACTTTGTACGGCTCCTTTGCGGAAACAGGGCGCGGCCACGGAACGGACAAAGCGCTTGTCGCAGGGATTCTCGGCTTTGCGCCCGATGATTCCAGAATTCCGAATGCTTATGAATATGCAAAGGAGAGCGGCGTTCTGATCAATATGATCATGTCCGACGAACCGACACGGCATCCGAACACCGTTAAAATCGAGGCATGTGATGATAATGACCGATGGACGGAAGTTATGGGGGAATCGATCGGCGGCGGGAATATCCTGATTACGGAAATCGATCACCTTGCCGTTGAGTTGTCCGGCGATTATCCGACATTGATTATTCGGCATCATGATGAACCCGGCGTCATCGCGGAAGTATCGCACGTTCTTGCACAAATGCGCGTGAATATCGCCTTTATGCGCGTATTTCGCCACGGTCGCGGGGAAGACGCCTATATGTGCATCGAAACCGATACCGAAGTAACGGAGGGGATGCAGATGATCATCGTTCAGCTTTGCCACAGCATACGTCAATTGATCGTTGTTTAAGGAAGGAGTTCCGAAATGATTACGCTTACGGATGCTTTCGAATCGGGGAAAACACTATGTGAATTCTGCATGCAGGAAAATATTACGCTTGCGGAAGCCATGATCCGACGCGAGATCGCAATGGGAGAGATGTCGAGAGAAGAAATACTGGAGGAAATGCACAAGTCCCTTCTTGTGATGCGGGAATCCATTCGTCGCGGCCTGGAGGAGCATGTGGAATCCGTCAGCAAGCTTTCCGGCGGAGAAGCGATGCGTCTGTTCCGCTACGCAAAATATGAACCGTTTTCCGGCGCGAATACCTGCAGAGTTGCGGCAAGCGCGATGGCGGTCGTGGAAGTAAACGCTGCAATGGGGCAGATTGTGGCAGCGCCGACCGCCGGCGCAAGCGGCATTTTACCGGGGGTATTATTGGAAATCGGCGTTGAACGCGAATGGTCGGATGAAAAGCTTGTGCAGGGACTGTTCTGTGCAGGTGCGGTCGGATTATTGTTTGCCAAAAATGCAACAATTTCCGGCGCGGAAGGCGGATGTCAGGCGGAAACCGGCGTCGGAAGCGCAATGGCGGCTGCTTCGATTGTCGAATTGTCCGGCGGATCGCCGGAACAGGCGTTGGACGCGGCGGCAATGACAATTAAAAATGTTATGGGTCTCGTCTGCGATCCCGTTGCCGGGCTTGTGGAATGTCCCTGCATCAAGCGCAATGCGCTTGGCGCTTCGAATGCGCTGCTGTGTGCCGATATGACAATGTGCGGAATTACCAGTTTGATTCCATTCGACGAAGTCGTTGCGGCCATGCTTGCCGTTGGCCATGATATCCGGCGTGAATACAGAGAAACGGCGATGGGCGGACTTGCAACAACGCCGACGGGAAAAGCAGTTGCTGAAAAAGTACACCGTTTTCAGGAATTTGAACGCGGACGCGCAACCATTTGACCGGTTGTCGTGTATTATTTGCAAAAGATGAAAGGAGAAAACAGAATTATGAGAAAATGGATTGCCGTATTGATCGCTATGTGCGTTGCTGCAGGATGCATCGCCTGTTCGGCGGGTCGCAACAGCTCCGCATCCTACTCCTCGGACGATTATTACTATGAACCGACTGCTATGAGCGACGAATATTACGAATCTGCAAAGACTGCGTCCGGCGCCGCAAGCAGAAATGAACTCGTTGCGGAGGAAAGTGAAACCGTTCCGCAGGAGTCCGGTAGAAAACTGATTCGTGACGCTTCTCTTACGATCGAAAGCAAAAACTTCGATGAGATTATGCCGCAGTTTGAGCAGCAGATCAAAGCGCATGGCGGATATCTGGAATCAATGAACGAGAGCGGAAACAGCTATCGGAGCAGCAGCTACCGGTCCGCATACCTTGTCGCAAGAATTCCTTCCGACAATTTGGATGCATTTCTCAGCGTTGCAGACGGACTCGGCAATGTGACGCAAAAAACGCTCTCCACACGCGATGTCACTTCTACGTATGTCGATATCGAGAGCCGTCTTAAAGTCCTTGAAACGGAGAAGGAGAGCTTGCAGAACATCATGGCTTCCGCATCGACAACAGAAGAAATGCTTGCGACACAATCCCGGCTTTATGATGTAATTGAAGAAATTGAAGCGTACGAAGCGCAAAAAAGAACTTTTGACAGTCTGATTTCCTACAGTACCGTTTCGATCAGCGTTAAGGAAGTTGTTGAACTGACGCCGGCAAAGGAAGAAACGCGCGGCGAGGAACTCGCCCGCAGATTCAAGAGCAGCATCGAAAACCTCGGGGAAGCGCTTGTGGATTTCGGCATCGGATTCATTGTTGCTGCGCCTTGGCTCCTTGTGATCGGTGCGATCGGCGGCATCATTGCCGTTGCGATTATCCTTCCGATCCGGGCGAGCAAAAAGAAGCGTCGTCAGAAGAAGGAAGCGGAACAAAAGAATTCCTGACAGATAAAAGAAGCGAGGTGTAAACCTCGCTTCTTTTATCTATGTTTATTGCTTTGCCGCTTCTATTTTTTGAACCGTTTCAGAACGTACAAGATCTCTCAACTCAGATAAATAGGATGAAAAAGCAACCTTATCGTAACCGTATACAAGCTGCAGTTCGTATTCGTTGGGCAGCCAGGTTTCGATTCTGGATTCATTGTGAGCGATAACAGCTTCCAACCCATCCAACGCTTTATAAATCTTTGATTCAACAGATTCTCTGGCAATCATTTCATGATACAGATCACGCATCTCGGAACGAAACGGATCCGGAAGCGTTTCAACCCATGCAAACAAAAGGGCTTCTTCCGTCGATTCATCCGCATCCGTTTTCAGAAAGGTTGGGATGTCCCCGGTAAATGCTTCCCCGATATCATGAATCAGGCACATGCGAATTACCTTGTTCATATCGACGCCGGGGAATTCGTCCGAAATCCAGTATGCCATTAAGGCGAGACGCCAGGAATGCTCTGCAACGCTTTCATGCCTGCCCATGGACGTATAGCAATGCCGTGTCGCGTCCTTCAACCGTTCCATCAGGTGAAGATTGTTCAACAGATCCTGAACATTCATTTTTGATCCTCCGCCAGCATCGGCTGAACGGCTTTTCTGATTTTTACAGCAATTTCCTCGATGCTTTCCAGTTTTCCTTCTTTCATGCAGGGGATAAACACAACGTCGGAAAGGCGTTCGGCATATTCCCGGTATTTTTTGCGCGCTCGCAGTTGGATAGAATCAATACTTTCATACACGTCGCGCGCATTCCCGACATAATCGCGAAATCCTTTTTTGTCAACGTTTCCGGCTGCTTCGGCCGGATCCATATCCAATACAAGATTCAGCGAAGGACGCGGAATACCGAAATGCTCAAATTCAAGCTCCAGACAAAAATCGAGGATATCCGGTTTTCCGAGATCACAGTCCCGAATGCTTTGATAAACCGCATTGGAAAGAACATATCGATTGATCAGAACAAAGTCATATATGGAATCGTCTTCGCCGCGGAATGCTTCAAATCGGTCGAGAGCAAACCAGAGCGCCATGCTTTTTCCATCAACCGTATTGGCCGCAATACCGTCTTTTGCAGTAAGATACTGACCGACGATGGATCCGAAAAAAGAATCATACATTGGAAACGAATATTCTTTTACGGTTTTTCCGAGCGATTTCAGATAATCGGAAAGGCATTTCATCTGAACGGTTTTACCTGTACCGTCGATCCCCTCAAAAGCGATAATCTTTGTCATAAATCCTCCGGGATAGTTTTCCTATATCACTGCTTTTTCCAGAAAATTATACCACAACAATCCGATGCAGGCAAGATGATTGTGACGAAGAATCGGATATACGCAGAGGAGAATCGTACGTTATACGGAATCTTCCCGAAATCAAATGCTTTTTTCTGAAGAGAAAGCGCGTGATTCGCCGTTCTTGCACCGTCGATGCCCGTTACAATAGGCGCATGCGAACCAAATTCAACCGTAAAATCAAATATAGAGTCGACATCGAAACGCACATTTTGTCGATCGCAACGTTCGTTCTTGCGATCCTGTTTACGCGTTTTCGGATGCATACGTATCACATTCCGTTTGCATTGGCGCTGCTGCTTGCAGCATCGACGGAACGGCTTTCGTTTCCGTGGACATCGGCGGGCGTTGTTCTCGGCAGTATGATCGGAACGCCTTCCTGGCAAGGGATGGCGGCCGCGTTGCTGTACACGCTCATCATTGTTTTTGTCAACATGACGGTTGATAAAGCCGGTTATTTTCTGAAAGGGCTTCTTTTCCTTGGTTGCTATATCCTGACGCTTCCGATTTCGATGCTATATGGAATACAGGAAATCTTTTACGGTTTGTTTGGAGTTGTTGTCTGTGCTTCGTCAGCGGTCTGTCTTGCAAAAGGGCTTCATATCCTGAAATCAATCCGCACGACAAATCTGTTGTCGGAATGGGATCAGGATGCGCTGTTGATCTGCTGGGGGTTTTGCATTCTGTCCTGCACAGAATTTCAGTGGAATTCCGTGTCTCTTGCAATCATCCTGATCGTTTTGACAACGATGATTCTGACCGGTACAAGAGGACTGTATGGCTCTTTTGTCGCTTCTATGCTATCCGCGACGTGGGTAATCTATGCAAAAGCGGATGCGCGGATTGTTGCGATCGCAACGCTTGGCGCTGCGCTTTCCGTTCCATTTTACCGACAGGGCAGAATCTGGATCATCGCAGCGCATCTTGCCTCTGCGCTGCTGATCGTTGCTGTGCAGCCGGAAGAAATGCCTTTTGCCGTCGTTTGGAATACCGTTGCGGCATCTGTTCTGTTTATTCTTCTTCCGCGCACGACTCTGCGACGAATGGAGGAGCTGACTGCAATTGACAAAACCATTGCGAAGAATACCCGCGCAGCACTGAAAAGGGTGCGGACAAGGACTGCGGATGAATTGACAGAGATGAGCGCTTTGCTGCGGGAAGTATCCGACTCCTTTTCTGCGCAAAAAGCAGGGGAGAACAATACGGCGAGAGAGTGGGCGATTCAGGGGGCTATGGTCGTATGTGCAAGATGTCGGCTCTGCGAACAGTGCTGGACGGACGCCGACAAAATGAGCAACGTCATTTTAGATCTTGCAAAGAGGGTTGAAGACGCGAAACCGACAGTTCCTCAGGAACCGATTCCTGCCGACTGTCCTGATTTTGAAGAAATATGCGCATCTGTATTGCTTGCCTATCAGCAAGCGCTTACGCGGGACGCGGTTTTTGATCGGTTTGGAAAGGAAACGGAGTTCACTGCGCGTGAATTTATCGGAGCGGGAGAAGCCGTGGACCATCTTGCAGAGAAATACCGAAAAACATTTTTTGATCACAGCGAAAAGGAGAACGGGATTTTAAAGCATTTACTATTCAACGGCTTTGAAGTATCCTACATCGAAACATCGACGCTTCAAAATCAAACGCAGGTTTTACTCTATTTGAAAAACTATACGGATTCCGAGGAGCATTGTCTTCTGCGGGTATTTGAGGAATGCTTCGGTCAAAAATTTAGGGTAATCCGAAAGGAGGAGAAGGAAGAAGACGTCATTCTTCGTCTTGAACCGGCTCCAAAGTGGCGCGTTTCCGTGTCTGTATCTCAGTTTGCTGCGGAAGAGGAGGAGAACGGAGACAGCTTCGGCGAAATACGGACAAGCGGAGGAAAAACCTTGTTTGCTTTATCCGATGGAATGGGAAACGGTAAGAACGCGCAAATCGAAAGCAAATCTGCATTGCGGACGCTGTTTCGCCTGTTTGATTCCGGAATGGACCGAGAATTGGTTTTTGAGAACGTGAACAGGATTCTAATGCACCGTTCTCAAAACGAAATGTATGCAACGCTCGATGCGGTTTCCTTTGATCTCAATTCCGGAACGGCAGAATTGCTGAAATTCGGCACACCACCGTCGTATCTCCTTCGTGGAACTACGTTATACACGCTTTGCGGAGAAGCGCTTCCGTGCGGTATCGTGGAAGAAGCAAGACCGACCGTGATCCCCCTTGAGTTCTCTCCGAACGACGTCCTGTTTCTCTGTACGGACGGAATTACCGATGCTTTGACAGACGAACTGGAGTCCGTTCTGTTGTGCAACGCATCGCGGAAAGATGGGGCAGAAAAGATTCTGAATGCAGCGCGGGACACAGGGCATCGGGATGATCTTTCGGTAATGCTTCTGAAAGTGTCGAAATGAAAATCAGCATCGAATGGTTCCTTTTGGACAACACGACGATGAATGTCTGCATCTTTTTACTTGCATCCGTGCTATCCGGAATTCCGATGAAATGGCGTGCGCTGCTTTTGTTTTCGCTTGGAGGCGCCGTCTATGCGTTGCTTGCGACGTTTTATCTTCCGCTTCTGCAAACCGTTTGGCTTAAGCTGGTTGCTTTCGGATTGCTTGCAATCCCAATGCATGAAAAAGGCACACCGATCCTGATAACGCTTGCGTGCGTGCTGATCTCTGCGGCAATGATCGGAGGCGCCGTACTGCTTATTACCCTGTTGACCGGGGGAACCATTCGGGCGGAAGGTACGGTAATCGGAACGATCCCGCTCAGATCTTCCTTGATCGGATTGGCTGTATCGTTGATGATTCCGCGTCTCGTGCGGTTGATTATTCGGCAGCAGAGAATGAAATCGCTCCATACGAAAATTCTTGTCCGGCTGCAGGGAACGGATAAAGAGTTCGATGCTCTGATTGACTCCGGAAACCTGCTGATTGAGCCGCTGTCGGGACTTCCTGTTGTTTTGCTGAATGATCCTGGTATTCCGAAAGATCGGCCGATTGTTTATCAGACGCAGGGAGGAACAGGCGTTTTGTATGGCGCTCATCCCGAGCGGGTTGTTTTGAATGACTACCGAAACTGTTCGGTCGATTGCTTTGTCGCGTCAGCAATGCAGCCGATCCGCGATGCGGATGCAATCCTGCCCGAACTGCTTTTGCCAAAGGAATGGAGAAATAAGAATGAAAAAATGGTTTGAACGGATCCTTCTTCGGATTCAGATCTTATTAAAAATCGGGAAAAGAAACGCTGTTTGGTATATTCACACAGGGGAAACGCTTCCGCCGCCGCTTTCCGCCGAGGAGGAAGCAGCATGCATTGCAGCTTCGCCTGCGGACAAGGAAGCCAAAGATAAACTGATCGTGCATAATCTTCGCCTTGTTGTTTTTCTTGCAAGAAAATTTGAAAACACAGGCGTCTCCACGGATGATTTGATCAGCATCGGAACGATCGGCCTGATTAAAGCGATCGAAACGTTTCAACCGGACAGAAAGATCAAGCTGGCGACTTACGCAGCCCGCTGTATTGAAAATGAAATACTGATGCATCTTCGAAGAACAACAAGACAAAAACTTGAAGTCAGCTTTGAAGAACCGCTGAACGTAGACTGGGACGGCAATGAACTGCTGCTATCGGATATCCTCGGAACAGATCCCGATATCGTCAGCAGAGATTTGGAAGATTCTGTGGATCGTGACTTGCTGCATCAGGCTCTTGCAACGCTGACAGACCGTGAACGGGATATTATTTCCATGCGCTTCGGGCTTTTGGACGACCGACCTCAGACACAAAAACAAGTCGCGGATGCTATGGGAATCTCGCAAAGCTATATCAGCAGAATTGAAAAGCGGATCATCAGGCAGTTGAAAAGTGAAATATTGAAAATGCAGTCATAGTTTAACATACTTTTCAAGCTGCTTCAAAGCGCTTTTTTCCAGGCGGGAAACTTGTGCCTGGGAAATCCCGATTTCCTTGCTGACCTCCATCTGGGTCCGGCTTGCAAAATAGCGCATCCGAAGGATTTTTTGCTCTCGTTCATTCAACTTTGAAATTCCCTCTTCGAGAGCAATGCTGTTCAGCCAGTTTGATTCACCGCCCCCGACGTCCTTTATCTGATCCATCAGGCAAACTGCGTCGTCGTCGCTGTGGTAAATCGGTTCATATAAACTGACGGGATCCGATATAGCGTCAAGGGCATACAATACGCTGGATTCCGGAATGGACAGTTCCTTTGCGATTTCGGAGACGGTCGGCTCGTGATCGAGCGATTCAGCGAGCTTATTCTTTGCCTGCATGGCACGATACGCAAGATCCCGGATAGATCGGGATACTCGTACTGCGTTATAATCCCTCAGGTGTCTTCGGATTTCACCGGCAATCATCGGGACGGCATAAGTGGAGAAGCGTACGTCAAGCGACAAATCAAATCCGGACATTGCTTTCATCAGACCGATGCATCCGACTTGAAACAGGTCGTCCGCCTGCTCTCCGCGTCCGGAAAAACGCTGCACGACGGAAAGAACAAGCCGAAGATTTCCATAAATAAATCGATCGCGCGCCTGAGTATCTCCGGCTTTGATCTTTTGTAATAAAGAACGCATTTCCTCCTGCTTTAAAACGGGAAGCGAACCGGTGTCAATTCCGCAGATGATGACCTTGTTTGCCAAAGAAATACCTCCGAATTCTGTTTGCGGAGTTCATTCTTCCCGAAAAAAAGTTTTTGTAAACGTTGCTTCGTTGATTTGACAGGATTCTGCGGGGATGATAAAATGCAGGAATGAAAGATCGGTTGATTGTTGTTTTTGCATCCTTTCATTCCTACGAACTGCTTTACAGCAGGTATTTCAAGCTGTGCTCGAATTATCGATTGAAGAAACTGGAACGGATTTCACATCCCCAGGAACGCAAGCGCGGGCTTTTGGCGGAGTTTTGTCTGATCGAAGCGATCCGCAGGTTTGACAAAGGGTATCCGCTCCCGCTTCAAATCCAAACCGGATTGCTTGGAAAACCGTATTTGCCGGACGATAGTGTTCATATTTCGCTTTCCCATGCCGGCGAGTTTGGAGCGGCTGCCGTTTCAACGAAACCGGTCGGCATCGATATTGAGCGAACGCGTTCCGTTTCCGATCGCCTTGTAAAAAGAATCTGTACAGAAAAGGAGTTGGAAAGCATCTGGCTGCCAAATCCAACGGATGAGACTTTTCGCAATCTGTTTTCTGCAAAGGAAAGCGTTGTAAAATGCTCCGGGAAGGGAATCGCGGCGTTATCAAGTGTGGAAACGGTCGGCAATCAAACGATTCGACAGAAATTCTTCGGAGAATACGTATTATCTGCTGCAAGCGTAGCCGACTGTGAATGGGAGGTTTATTTATGCAAAGAAGAATGATGATCGTTTTTGCTCTTGTCTTGCTGCTTGGCTGCACATCGTCGCAAACGCTGCTTCCAAGCGAATCTCCCGATCCCTCCCCGCAGGAGATTGAAGTAATCGTATCCATTACGGATGAACCGATCGCCTCATTGCTGCCGACGGAACCTCCTGCTCAATCTGCGGCGCCGACCGATACGCCCGTGCCGACTGAGACCCCGATTCCAACGGATACTGAGAAGTCGTATGTCGCGAAAGACGGGGTATATACGATTGCGTGGATCAGCGATCCGCAGCATTATTCCAAAAAGTTCCCGGAAACCTATTACGCCATGACCGGCTTTCTCGCGGAGCATCGCGAAGAAATGCATCTTGCCTATATCATCAATACAGGGGATCTCGTTCACAATACGGATCAGAATTCGGAATGGACGGTAGCCGATCGCGCACAAAGTATGATCGACGATATCCCGAACGGGGTTCTTGCCGGCAATCACGACGTATTGGAACCGATCGGATACAAGACTTTCTCTGAATTGTTCGGAGAAAAACGATATCGCGACAGGCCATGGTACGGCGGCAGCTTTGAAAACAATCGTGGCCATTTTGATCTGATCACGATCGGTGAGACTGATTATTTGTTTGTTTATATGGGATTTGCCCCGACGAAAAAAGCGATCCAATGGGTATACGATATTTTTCGGGAATACCCTGATCGCGTCGGGATTTTGTGCCTGCACGATTACTATACCAAGACGTTGGAGCTGTCAGAGGATGGGAAAAAGTGGCATGATCGTGTCGTGGTAAACACCCCGAATCTTTATATGGTTTTGTGCGGGCATAAATACGGTGCCTATTGTATTAAGGAAACATTCGATGACAACAAAGACGGAAAGGAAGACCGTACCGTCTATCAGATGATGTTTAATTATCAGGCATCGCTGCGGGACGGAGGCGGGGGGTATCTGCGGCTGATGCAGATCGACGAAGCACACGGAACGTTGTATACGATGACCTACTCGCCGCTCCTTGATGACTTCAATCGCTTCGATGATCCGAACAACCGGGAGAAAAACTATCCGTTTAACGAGCAAAACGAAGAGTTCGTGCTTCCGCTTCCCTGGATTCAAAAAACGGTCGAGTCAAATTGAATCAAATCGAATGAAAAAACTCGCTGTCTTGTGAATTGCAAAAATCATTCAAAATCTCTGTTGCGACGTCTTGCAATTAAAATGTGTTGATGCTACAATAAACAAAAAAATATTGCCTTATCAAGAGCGATGGAGGGACGGGCCCTGTGAAATCCGGCAACCTGCTTTGGCAAGGTGCCAATTCCCGCAGCGAATGCTGAAAGATGAGAGACATCGGCTCATCTTCGGGTGAGCTTTTCTCGACTCTGAATAATGCAGGAAATGAGAGAAAAATGCAAAAAAACTATTTTACAAGCGAATCGGTTACGATCGGTCATCCCGATAAAATTTGCGATCAGCTCAGCGACGCGGTTTTGGATTCGATTCTCGAGCAGGATCCGAAGGCGCGCGTCGCGTGCGAATGCGCCTGTACGACAGGGCTCGTCCTTGTAATGGGTGAAATCACAACGGATTGCTACGTGGATATTCAGTCGATTGTCCGCAAAACCGTTTGCGACATCGGATATGATCGTGCAAAGTATGGGTTCGACGGCAGCACGTGCGGCGTAATCGTTGCGCTGGACAGCCAGTCAGCCGATATTGCGCTTGGCGTGGATCATTGCCTTGAAAGCAAGCTCGGAACGGAAACCGACGACAAGGACACCGGAGCCGGCGATCAGGGAATGATGTTTGGATTTGCCTGCCGGGAAACAGAATCTTTGATGCCGATGCCGATCGATCTTGCACATCGGTTGACGAGAAAGCTTACTGCTGTTCGTCGGAACGGAATGCTTCCGTATCTTCGCCCCGACGGAAAATCACAGGTCACCGTTGAATACGTGGACGGTGTTCCGAAGCATATCGATACCGTAGTTCTTTCTACGCAGCATGATGATCAGGTTGCGTATGATACGTTGCAACGGGATATTCTCGAGAAAGTAATTGTACCGAGTCTTCCCGCGGAGCTGTTTGATACAAATACTCGCATTCTGATCAATCCGACCGGACGTTTTGTGATCGGCGGACCGCATGGCGATTCCGGATTGACCGGACGGAAAATCATTGTCGATACATACGGCGGTTATGCGCGTCACGGCGGCGGCGCATTTTCCGGCAAGGATCCGACAAAGGTGGACAGAAGCGCCTGCTATATGGCACGTTATATTGCGAAAAACATTGTTGCGGCGGAGCTTGCCGAGCGATGCGAGATTCAGCTTGCCTATGCGATCGGCGTTGCGCAGCCCGTCTCGGTTCGAATTGACACATTCGGTACGGGAACCGTATCGGATACGGTCATCGAAGCGGCTGTTCGAAAAGTATTCGATCTTCGCCCGGCAGCGATCATTGAAACGCTTGACCTCAGGCGTCCTATTTATCGCAAAACGGCGGAGAACGGTCATTTCGGCAATCCTTCTTTTTCGTGGGAGAAAACCGATCGGGTTGAAGCGCTGAGAACAGCCGTTTCGGAATCCATCTGAATTATTCATAGGAGCATAATATGAACTTTATCTTTATTTCACCGCATTTTCCGCATACATATTGGCTTTTCTGCGACCGGCTTCACAAAAACGGCGTAAACGTTCTCGGCATCGGCGATACCCCATACGGTTCACTGGAAGAGCCGCTGAAAAATGCTTTGACCGAGTATTATCGCGTTGATTCTCTGGAAAACTATGAGTCCGTTTACCGTGCCGTTGCATATTTCGCATTTCGATACGGCAAGCCGGACTGGCTCGAATCCAACAACGAATACTGGCTTGAACAGGACGCACGGCTTCGAACAGAGTTTCACATTACTTCCGGCGTGCTTTCGGATGAGATTGAAGCATGGAAAAGCAAGTCGCGCATGAAGGAAGGGTATGCACGCGCCGGAATTCCGACTGCCCGGTGTCACCTTGTCACAACACAGGAAGCCGCAAAGGATTTCATTGCACAGAATGGCGGCTATCCCGTTATCGCAAAACCGGATATCGGCGTCGGTGCGGCAAATACATATAAGATTGAAAACGAGGACCAGCTCAGTACGTTCTTCCTTGAAAAACCGAATGTGCAGTACCTGATCGAGGAATTTATCGTCGGAGACATCTATTCCTACGATGCCGTTGTCAATTCTCAGAGCGAGCCGCTTTTCGAGTCTACGGCAAAATTTCCGCCTTCGATCGCCGATATTGTCAATAAAGAGCTGGATTTATCTTATTATGTCCTGGATCGGATGCCGGATCAGTTGAGAGAACGCGGCAGAGCGGCGCTGAAAGCGTTTCATGTTCGCAGCAGATTTGTTCATCTGGAATTTTTCCGTTTGACGCAGGCACGAAAGGGGCTTGGTGAAATCGGGGATTTTGTCGGACTTGAAGTCAATATGCGCCCTGCGGGCGGCTATACGCCGGATATGATGAATTTCGGCCACTCGACAGACGTGTATCAAATCTGGGCGGACATGATTACCACGGACCGTCGATGCCTGCCGGATCTTCATGCGGATCATTTCTGCGTTTATGTCGGGCGAAAAGACTGGCATCCTTATGTCCACAGCAGGGAAGAGATCCTTGCAAAATATCATGATCGAATTGCCATGAGTGAACGCATGCCTGAGCTGATGTGGGCTACGATGGGCGCGGATATGTATACCGCCCATGCATACAGTATCGAAGAGGTACAGGAGTTTATCGATTTTATTACGCTTCGCGCCGATTAAGAGAATTCAAATAAGCCGTTCCGGAAGATGATTCGGAACGGCTTTATTATAATAATTCAGGATTCCGGTTCAACAATATAGATAATATCACTGGTAAATCGGCCGCCTTCATAGGGAACATTATACATTTTGTCGTTCCAATAAAGCTGCGTCGTCTGACCGCCATCTATATTGAAAGCAATTTTACAGCCGAGGGACTCCATAAGCTGTGCGGCTTCATGCAACGTTAATCCGTTGGAATATCCGGACTTTCGACCGTCAATTGTCACAAAACAATAATGCCCCGGTTCGTAGTAGCCAAGCACCGTACGCGGGTTCTGACGGTTAATGTCGGAATAGGATTTATCGAAAGAGGAGAGCGCAGTTCCGTTCTCGTTAAGGAGACTCGGACCGAATTCCCACGCCTGCCAAACGGTATCAAGATCAATTGAGGACAGATCAAAAGAATCGGAACGGAACGTTTCCATTGAACCGTCCCTGTATAGGAGCAGAATTTCATGCCCGCTCCACGGTTTCCAGGGATCCGGTTGATAGCGTTCTCCGTTGCGAATCACCAGCCCCGTATGAATGTTGTAGGTATAATAATCTCCGTTGATTGCCACGATCGCGTTGACCCTTCGAGCCATTTTCAAAAAGGGCGTCCAAAGCTTCTCTCCGCGAACGCCAAAGTTTCC
>CACXMS010000010.1 GCA_902768795.1 uncultured Eubacteriales bacterium | reverse complement strand
GGTGCGCGCGGGGAAGGACACGCCGCAGATGGTGAAGAGCGTGCTGTCGCAGCTGGAGAAAGCGAACGCGCGGACGCTGGGCGCGGTTCTGAACGGCGATAAAAAGAAGCATACGGATTACTATTATTACTACAGCGGCAAGGAACACAAGACCAAGAAGAAAGCCGTGCATTGACACGGAACGGGGTGTGCGGATGAAAATTGCGGTTGCGGGGACCGGCTACGTCGGTCTGTCGCTTGCGGTACTGCTTTCTCAGCGGAACAATGTGACGGCGGTCGACGTCGTGCCGGAAAAGGTTGCGCTGGTGAACAGCTGGAAGTCCCCGCTGAAGGATCCCTATCTGGAAACCTATCTTGCGGAGCATACGGAGCGCGGGCTTCGCCTTTCGGCGACGACCGACGCCGCATCGGCGTATCGTGACGCGGATTTTGTCGTGATCGCGGTGCCGACGAACTACGAACCGCTGCAGAACCGGTTCGACTGTTCCGCGGTGGAGCAGGTCATCGAAACGGTTCTTGCGGCGTCAGGCAGCGCGATGATGGTCATCAAATCGACGGTTCCCGTCGGCTATACCGAACGCGTGCGCGCAAAATACCGGACGGATCGCATTCTGTTTTCTCCGGAATTTCTGCGCGAAAGCAAGGCGCTGTACGACAATCTCTATCCGTCGCGCATCATCGTCGGATGCGACGCGGCGACGGAGGATGCAGCCGACCGCTTTGCGGGGCTGTTGGTTGAATCCGCCGAGCGGAAGGATGTTCCCGTTCTGAAGATGGGGCTGACGGAAGCCGAGGCCGTGAAGCTGTTTGCGAATACGTACCTTGCGCTTCGCGTGAGTTATTTCAACGAGCTTGACACCTATGCCGAAATGAAGGGACTCTCGACGGCGGACATCATTCGCGGCGTCAGTCTCGATCCGCGCATCGGCGATTTCTACAACAATCCGTCGTTCGGATACGGCGGCTACTGCCTTCCGAAGGACACGAAGCAGCTCCTTGCGAACTATTCGGACGTTCCGCAGAACATGATGACGGCGATCGTCGAATCGAACCGCACGCGCAAGGATTTCATCGCGGATCGCGTACTTTTGAAGGCGGGATATTACAGCTATTCCGACGGCGAGTATGACGACGAAAAAGAGAGATCGGTTACAGTCGGCGTGTATCGGCTGACCATGAAGAGCAACAGTGACAATTTCCGGCAAAGCTCAATTCAGGGCGTGATGAAGCGGATCAAGGCCAAAGGGGCGACCGTCATCATCTATGAACCGACGCTTGCGGACGGAAGCACGTTTTTCGGCAGCCGCGTCGTCAACGATTTCGAGCGCTTTTCGCGGGAGAGCGACGCGATCATCGCCAATCGGTACGATGCGGTGCTGGATCCCGTAAAGGAGAAGGTCTACACGCGCGATTTGTTCCGAAGGGATTGAGAAGGGTACGGGTTTGGAGGCATTATGAGGAAAATTTCGTTTTCGCCGCCTGATATTTCCGAAGCGGAGATTGCGGGAGCGGTTTCGGCGTTGCGGTCCGGCTGGATCACAACGGGGCAAAAGACAAAGCTGTTCGAGGAGCGAATCGCGGCCTATTGCGGGACAAATCGCGCGGTATGCCTGAATTCGTGTACGGCGGCGCTGGAACTGACGCTGCGGCTTTTGGGCGTCGGCCCGGGGGACGAGGTCATCACGAGCGCCTATACCTATACGGCTTCGGCGTCGGTGATCGCGCACGTCGGCGCTTCGATCGTTCTGGTCGACACGGCGGACGGCGGGTTCCACATGGATTACGGCAAGCTCGCGGACGCGATTACGCCGCGCACCAAAGCGGTGATTCCCGTGGATATCGGCGGCGTCATGTACGACTACGACGGGCTTTCCGCCGTGCTGGAATCGAAAAAACATCTGTTTCGTTCCAACGGCAACAAATATCTCGATGCGTTCGACCGGCCGGTGATTTTAGCGGACGCCGCGCATTCCTTCGGCGCAACGTATCACGGCAAACGCAGCGGAGCGGTCGCGGACTTCTCCTGCTTCAGCTTCCATGCGGTCAAAAACCTGACGACGGCCGAGGGCGGCGCGGTCACATGGATCGACCGTCCGGGTCTCGACAACGGCGAGCTGTACCGGGATTTCATGCTGATTTCCCTGCACGGGCAGAGCAAGGACGCGCTGTCGAAGCTGAAGCCGGGGCGGTGGGAATACGATATCGTGACGCTCGGCTATAAGTGCAACATGACGGACATCATGGCGGGCATCGGGCTGGCGCAGCTGGACCGTTACGATATGCTCGTGAAGCGGCGCAGGGAGATCGTGCGGCGGTATGACGAAGCGTTTGTGCCGCTCGGCGCCAGTCGGCTCGCGCACACCGGCGGCGGATGCGAAGGCAACGCGCATCTGTACCTGATGCGGATTCCCGGAATCGGGGAAGAAAAGCGAAATGAAGTCATCGAGCGGATGGCGGCGGCGGGGATCGCGTGCAACGTGCATTACAAGCCGCTTCCGATGCATTCGGCCTACCGGAACCTGGGATTCGATATCGCGGACTATCCGAACGCGTACCGGCAGTACGAAAACGAGATCACGCTTCCGGTTCATACGCTTCTGACCGATGACGATATCGATTACATCATTGAAACCATGACGGAGATTCTGAAGTCGCTGCGCTGACGCGGCGCGCAAATGCGGGAAAGGATGCGGACATGTATCAGAGCTTTTTCAAACGGCTGCTTGACGTTTGTTTCGGCGTGATCGGTCTTCCGTTTTTCATTCTGTCGCTTCTGATCTTCGGCCCGATCATCGCGCTGTCGGACCGCGGCCCGGTTTTTTACAATGCGAACCGGATCGGAAAGGACGGCAAGCTGTTCAAAATGTACAAGTTCCGCACGATGTGTGTGAACGCGCCGGACATTCGCAACGCGGACGGCTCGACGTACAACGGCGCGGACGATCCGCGCGTAACCCCGATCGGACGGTTCATGCGGGCGACGAGCATCGACGAATGGCCGCAGGTGCTGAACATCCTCAACGGCACGATGAGCCTGATCGGTCCGCGGCCGGATCCGCCGGACGATATGGAAGTCTATACGGAGGAACAGAAGGGAAAGCTGCGCGTCCGTCCGGGGCTGACCGGATACAATCAGGCGTACTACCGCAATTCCGTCGGTCAGGATGAGAAATTCGAACACGATCTGTATTATGCGAACAACATCTCCTTCGGACTTGACGTAAGGATCTTTTTCAAAACGATCGCAACGGTTTTATTCCGACAGAATGTTTACAACGACGCATCCGCTCCGGACGAAGCGGAATTGAGAAAACTCGGCCGGTAACGGAGTTCGACCGTCCGAAGAAGGAAGGCAAGGGAAAATGCCATCTCCCAAAACGATCATGATCCTCGGCGCGAGCATCCTGCAGCTTCCGGCCATCGAAAAGGCCGCGGCAATGGGGCTTCGCGTCGTTGCGCTTGATTGGAATCCGGACGCGGTCGGGTTCGGCGTTCCGGGCGTGATCCGCGAGGTCGTCAGCACGATCGATATTCCGGCCGCCGTGGAAACCGCCGGGCGTTATCGGATCGACGGCGTCATGACGCTGGCGACAGACATGCCGATGCGAACGGTCGCAGCGGTGGCAAAAGCGTACGGGCTGGTCGGAATCGACAAACAGACAGCGATCCGGGCGACGGATAAGGGCGTCATGCGCGCCGCACTGCAGGCGCACGGCGTTCCGGTTCCGGCGTTTTTTCGCGTCCGAAACGATGCGGAATTCCGTACAGCACAGAATAGACTGAACGGAAAAATGATCGTCAAGCCGGCGGACAGCTCCGGAAGCCGCGGCGTGCATCTCGTGACGGATCCGACGGACGCGCAGGCCGCTTATGCGGATGCAAAGTCGTTTTCCCGCTGCGGCGACGTGATTGTCGAGGAATATATGCGGGGGCCCGAGGTGAGCGTCGAAACGCTTGCGATGAACGGGGATGTGCGCGTGATCCAGATCACGGACAAGCTCACGACCGGCGCGCCGCGATTTGTGGAAACGGGGCATACGCAGCCGTCGCGCCTTGCCGCGGCGACGCGGGAAGCGATCGAACGCGTTGCGATCGCGGCCAACCATGCGATCGGGATCGAAAACGGCCCGTCGCACACCGAGATCATCGTGACGAAGGACGGCCCGAAGGTTGTCGAGATCGGCGCGCGGCTCGGCGGCGACTGCATCACGACGCATCTGGTTCCGCTGTCCACAGGCGTGGATATGGTCGAGGCTTGCATCCGGATCGCGCTCGGCGAAACGCCGGACCTTGCGCGAAAGGCGCAGCGCGGCGCGGCGATCCGCTATTTTGACCAGCACGCGGGAACGGTGCGCTTTATCGAAGGGCTCGAGAGAGCGCGTTCGATGCCGGGCGTGCGGCAGGTTTCGGTTGTGCACGGCGTCGGCGAGCGCGTTACGGAGATCACGGACAGCGGTTCCCGCATGGGTTTTGTGATTGCCGAGGGCGAGACCGCGGACGATGCGGAGAAGAACTGCGAAGCGGCGCTTCACGCGATTCGCGTCGGGATCGGAGACGCGCTATGAAGATTGCAATCGCAACGCCGACGCTGTACGAATCCGTCAGCCCCTACAATCATTTGTTTTCCGATATTCTCGAGGGCTTTCTAAGCGCGGGGTATTCCGTCGTTCGCTATGCGGCGTGCCGCAGCGAATCGGATACGGACTTTACCTACGGACTCGACGCGGTCGAGCATCACCGCTACGTGCGAAAGGAAAGCGGGCGCGGCAATATCATTTCCCGGTATCTCAGGGATTCCTTTACGGCATTTTCGGAGGCGCGCGGCGTCCGGAAAAGCGACGCCGACGTTCTGTTTGAGGATGTCTCCTATTGTTCCCATTTTTTCGTGCGCGCGGCGGCCCGCCGCGGCATGAAGATCGTCGCCATGGTGCAGGACGTCTGGCCGGACAACGCCGTGCAAACCGGTCTGATCCGGAAAGGCGGTCTGCTGTATCGCTTCTTTGAGTCGGTTCAGCGGTACGTTTACCGGAAGGCGGACCGGATCGTCTGCATTTCGGACGATATCCGCGCGTTTCTGATCGAAAAGGGTATTCCGGCCGAAAAAATCGAAGTGATCTATAACTGGGGCTATGGCGACGCGCCGGTTTCGATCCCGTGGGAAGAGAACCGCTTCGTGCAGAAATACGGGCTTTCGAAGGATCGTTTTTACGCCGTTTACGCCGGAAATATCGGCCGGATGCAGAACGTCGGGCTTGTCGCCGAGGCGGCCGCGCTGCTGCAGGCGGATGAAAAGATCCGGTTTCTGATCGTGGGCGACGGCGTGAAACGGGACGAGATTTCGGCGGCCGTAAAGGACATGCCGAACGTCACGATGCTGCCGATGCAGCCGCAGTCGCTTGCCGAGCATGTTTACAGCGCGGCGGGCGTGAATCTGATTCCGCTGCAGCCGGGCGGCGCAAAGACCGCGATGCCGAGCAAGACGGCCGTGATCCTTTCGTGCGGCCGGCCGACGGTGTTCTGCTTCGGCGCGGACGCGTCGTTTACCGGACGGCTCGGGCAGTATCCCGGATGCGAATCCGTCGATCCCGGGGACGCGCAGGCGCTTGCGGACGCGATCCGGGCGATGAAAAACGCGCCGAAGACCGACGGCCCGGCGGCGCTGTTCGTCGAATTGTTCACGAGATCGAAGAATATCGCGCGATACGCCGACGCCGTGCGCTTTGATCGGCAGGAGGGAACCCGATGAGAATTCTGCTGATCAACGTCGTCTGCGGCATTCGAAGCACGGGCCGGATCTGCACCGACCTTGCAAAGGCGCTGGAGGCGCAGGGACATACGGTGAAAATCGCGTACGGCAGGGAGAGCGTTCCGGAATTCGCGCAAAAGTATGCGGTGCGGATCGGCACGGACGCCGACGTGCGTCTGCACGCCCTGAAGGCGCGGCTGAATGACGGCTGCGGATTCGGCAGCCGCCGCGCCACGGAGCGGTTTTTGAAATGGGTTCGCGCCTACGATCCCGACGTGATTCATCTGCACAACCTGCACGGGTATTATATCCATGTCGGTCTGCTGTTCGACTATCTTCGTTCCTGCGGAAAGAAAATCATCTGGACGCTGCACGACTGCTGGCCGTTCACGGGCCACAGCGCGTACTGCGAGGGCGCGGGATGCGAGCGGTTTACGGACGGCTGCCACGACTGCCCCGCGCTGCGCGAGTATCCGGCGGCTTTGACCGACCGCAGCAAACGCAACTGGCTGCGGAAAAAAGAGATTTTTCAGAACGTACTGGACATGACGCTGATCACGCCGTCCGTTTGGCTGAAGGGCCTTGCGGAGCGTTCCTTTTTGTCGGGGTATCCGGTGAAGGTCATCCCGAACGGGATCGACACGGAGCGGTTCCATCCGTCCGCGAACGATACAAAACCGTTTTTCGGGATCCAAAATGCGCTGGTCGTATGCGACTATGACCGTCTGCCGAAAGGAAGCGTTCAAGCGGCAAACCGGCTTGCAGCGGAATTGAAAGAGAACGGAACGCTGCTGATGCTTGGAGCCGGAAAAGTCCCGGACGGATTGGATGCGCGCGCGGTGCAAACCGCCAGCCCGAAGGAGCGGGACATGCTGCTCGCCGCGGCAGACGCAATTTGGGATCCTGCCGTGCCGGATCCGGACGCGCAGATTTGCAGGATTTTGGAGCGGCTCCGCGCGGCGCGGAACGAACAAACGGAAGCATCGGCGAAGGACACTGCGGGGTTCTGGCACGACAGAGCCGCGTACGGGCTCTGCGGAAAGCGGATCGTGCTCGGCGTCGCGTCGCTGTGGAACGAGCGCAAGGGCGTCGGGGACATGATCGCCCTGGCGCGATCGCTGCAGGGTAAGGTTCGCACGGTCGTTGTCGGCGTTTCGGACGCGCAAATACCGGCGTTTCCGGCCGGTTCGCTGTGCGTGAAGGAGACGGACGACGTCGAAACGCTGCGCCGGCTGTACGCGATGGCGGATGCGTATGTGAATCCGACGTACGAAGACAATTATCCGACGACCAATCTCGAAGCGGTGGCGTGCGGGACGGTCGTTCTGACGTATCGGGCGGGCGGCAGTCCCGAAAGCGCGATGGGAAGCGGGCCGGTGTTCGACGTCGGGGATGTGGACGGGATGCGTCGGTATCTCGAAACCTTCACGGACGCCAAAACGCACGCGGATCCTTCGGCGACGGACGGAAAGCGCGCGGTCGAAGCGTATCGGAAGGAATACGGCGGGTGAGCGTATGCAGATCTTATACGGATTTTCGAATTGTTCCGACCGGCTGTACCGGAAGCTGACCGCAAACCTGAAAACGGCGGTTTCGATTCCGGTGCAGAAATACCACGGTCTTCTGATCAAGGGCCTTGTTAAAAACGGCGCGAAGGTCACCTGCCTTTCGGGTCTTCCGATCAACCGGACGGTGACCAAAAAACTTCTGATCCGCGAACCGGAGGAAACGGAAAACGGCGCGCTGTATCACTACTATACGACGCTGAACGTGCCGGGGCTGCGGCAGCTTACGGTATTTTTCGGGGCAATCCGGAACGTACTCCGCGCCCCAAAAAACGAGCCGGCCGTTGCGGTGTGCGACTGCCTGAACATCGCAAACGCGTTCGGCATGGCGATCGGATGCAGGATGAAGAAGATTCCGCTTGTGCTGATCGTAACCGATCTGCCGGATATGCTCTCCTTCTCCCGCCCGGAACGGCGGATCGGGAACCGGCTGTTCGCCCATGCCGACGGATTCATTTTTCTGACGGAAGCGATGAACGGCCGCCTGAATCAAAAGCAGAAGCCGTACCTTGTGATGGAAGGCCATGCGGACGCCGACGTGCCTGTGCGGGACCCGGCTTCGACATATGAGCGCACCGAGGGAAAAAAGGTCGTGCTGTACGCCGGGAGTCTGATGGAGATCTACGGCATCGGCAACCTGACCGAGGGCTTTTTGGAGGCGAACGTACCCGGCTCCGAGCTTTGGATCTACGGCGACGGGGATTACCGCGCGGCCCTGGAAAAGACGGCGCAGGCGCATGAAACGATCCGGTATTTCGGCGTGTGCGACAATCAGACGATCGTTGAGCGGGAGCAGAAGGCGTCGCTGCTTGTGAATCCGCGTCCGAGCGACCCCGAATATACGAAGTATTCGTTCCCGTCGAAGAACATGGAATATATGGCGTCCGGCACGCCGGTGTTGACGACGAAACTTCCCGGCATGCCGAAGGAGTACGATCCGTTCGTGTATTGCATCGGGGATGAGAGCGCGGGCGGCGTTGCGGCTGCGCTGCGCGAGGTGCTCGGGACCGACGAGCGGATCCGAAACGAAAAGGGCGCGGCGGCGAGATCGTTCGTGCTGCAGAACAAAACGAACGTCGGACAGGCGGCCCGGGTGATCGCGCTTTTGAAAACCGCTTTTTTGGAGCGGGGGAGGAAGGCATGAAAACGGTTTTGTTTGCCTGCGCGGGCGAGATCGCGGACAATACGCTGCGGTGCGGAAGCTGGATCGAAGCGATCGCTGGCGGACTGAAGGATACCTTTTCGATCCGGTTCGCGGTATTGACGCCGGATCAGACGCCGCCGACGCACGGTTCGGTTTGCCAAAGCGGCGCGTCGTTTGATGCGTATTACGGCGACGCTTCCAAAGCGCGGGAAGTGATCCGGGCGGCGGTGAAGGATGCGCCGGATGCGGTTGTGCTGTTCGGCACCGAATCGGACGCTTCGTATGCGCTCTGGAAAGCGCTC
Source organism: uncultured Eubacteriales bacterium (assembly GCA_902768795.1). GTDB lineage: Bacteria > Bacillota > Clostridia > Christensenellales > CAG-138 > UBA3792. The sequence continues at coordinate 40,467 of CACXMS010000010.1, read as the reverse complement.
GAGGCGGAGGGCCTGACGAACCGGACGGCGCTGTTTGCACAGGGGATCGCGTCAAGCTGCGCGCGGCATCTGTGCGAGGGTATTCCCGCGCGCATCGTCCGGCAAAGGACGCTGCGGGACCTGCTGCGGCGCGACGGATTGACGGATCGCGTCAAGGATTTTCGGCGGCGCGGAGAGCAGGAAAACGAGATGATGCGGCGGGCGCGTCATTTTATCGGCCGGACGTCGTTCGACCGCGCGGCGCTTTTTGCGGTGAATCCGGACTGCGCGTATTATCGTTGCGGCGATCTGATGCGGCCGGCGTTCTATGCGCGTCAGTGGTCGTATCGGGACTGCGAAAAGCACACGGTCTTCACCAGTCAGTTTTACCATCCGGTGAAGGGATTTCATTATCTGCTCGAAGCGGCGGGATTGCTGCTCAGAAAGTATCCGGATCTTAAAATCGTCGCCGCCGGCTACAATCCGATCCGAAAGGACTTTCAAACGCGCGAGCTGCGCGACAGCGCGTATATCCGGTATCTGAAAACGCTTGCCGTGCAATACGGCGTTGCGGATCGGATCACGCTGACCGGCCCGCTCTCTGCCGAACAGATGGCGGAGCAATACTGTCGCGCGAACGTGTTTGTCCTGCCTTCGTCGATCGAGAATTCCCCGAACTCTCTCGGCGAGGCGATGCTGCTCGGCGTGCCGTGCGTCGCGGCGGACGTCGGCGGCGTGGCCGACCTTGCGCGGCATGAAACCGAAGCGCTGCTGTATCCGTCCACCGCGCCGTACATGCTGGCGCACGATATCGACCGCGTGTTTTCGGATTCGGAAACGGCGGAGCGGCTCGCAAAAAACGGCCGCGCGCGCGCCCGGACCGAGTACGACCGGGAAAAGAACCTCGATGCGCTCAGATGCGCGTTTTCGGCGATTGCCGAGGGATAAAGAAAGGAATCCGAAATGCGTCCGAAGACGGTTACCGTGTTTTCCAATTACCTGGTGCTGCACCAGGCGCCCTTTTGCGAGGCGATGGCGCGTCTTTTGGGCGACGGGTTTACGTTTGTCGCGACCGAGCCGATCGAAGCGGAGCGGCTTGCGATGGGCTACGAGGATCTGAACGCGCCGTATCTTCTGAATGCGTACGAGAGCGAAGAAAAGCGCCGAAAAGCCGAATCGCTTGCCCTGTCGAGCGACGTTGTGATTACGGGCTCCGCGCCGGAATCGTTCGTCCGGGAGCGCATTCGGAAAAATCTTCTGACCTTCCGATACGCCGAACGGTTTTTCAAGCAGGGCAGATGGAAGATCCTGTTTCCCAACTACCTGCTGAAACGGTACCGCCTGGACGTCCGCCATCGAAACCGGAATCTGTACATGCTGTGCGCGAGCGCCTATACCGCGGAGGATTGCCGCTTTTTGGGGTGTTACCCGAAAAAGACGTATCGCTGGGGATATTTTCCGCCGGTGCGGCGATCGGAGAACCCAGCGGCTCTGCTGGACGCGAAACAACCGCTTTCGATCCTGTGGGCCGGGCGGATGCTCGGATGGAAGCATCCCGGGGATGCGGTGGACGTTGCAAAGCGGCTTCGGGCGGACGGATACGGTTTTACGCTCACGCTGATCGGCGACGGGCCGTTGCGCGGCGCGCTGGAGCGTTCGATCGCGCAAAACGGTCTGAGTGATTGCGTACGGATCACGGGCTTTCTGAAGCCGGAACAGGTGCGGACGCAAATGGAGCGGGCCGACGTCTTTCTGTTCACGTCCGACCGGAACGAGGGCTGGGGCGCGGTTCTGAACGAGGCGATGAACGCCGGCTGCGCGGTTGCGGCGAACCGGGCGATCGGTTCCGTGCCGTATCTGTTGCGGGACGGGGAAAACGGATTGGTTTACGACCGCGAAAAGCCGGACGACCTGTACCGCTGCGTTCAGCGGATCCTGGACGATCCGGCAAAAAAACGCGATCTGCAGAGAGACGCGTACCGAACGGTGACCGAGCTGTGGAACGGGGACGTTGCCGCGGAGCGTTTTTTGCGGCTGTGTGAATGTCTCACCGAGGGCAGACCCGTCGAATATACGGACGGGCCGTGCAGCCCTGATTTTTGAGCAAAGGAGCGGAGCATCCGCTCGGAAAGGACGGAAGGTATGGCGGCGCCGCTGATCGTATTTGCCTACAACCGACCGGATCATCTGAAAAAAACGCTGACGGCGCTGTCCGAAAACCCGGAGGCGCGGGTCAGCGAGCTCTTTTTGTTCGTTGACGGCCCGAAAAACGAAGCCGGCCTCGAAGCGAACCGCAGGGTCCGGGAGGTCGCGGCGTCGTTCGCTTCGGGGTATTTTCGCTCGGTTACGATCCGCGCGGCGTCGGAAAACAAGGGCCTGGCGCGGTCGGTGATCGAGGGCGTTTCGGAGGTATTGACGCGCTTTGACCGCGTGATCGTCACCGAGGACGACGCGGTCTGCTCGCCGTACTATCTGCGGTTTATGAACGAAGCGCTGGAATATTACCGCACGGATGAAACGGTCTGGTCGATCGGAGGGTACACGGTTCCGCTGTTGCTGCCCGAGGAGTATCACGACGATGTGCTGCTGACGCAGCGCTGCTCAAGCTACGCCTGGGCGACGTGGAAGGATCGCTGGGAGCGCGTGGACTGGGAGATGCGGTCGTATCCTGCGTTCCGATGGGGATTTCGGGAGCGCCGCGCGTTCAATCGCTGGGGCGACGACCGTTCCTTGATGCTCGACGATCAGATGGAAGGGCGGATCAATTCCTGGGCGATCCGGTTCGATTACGCGATGTTTTGCAGCGGCATGTACAATATTCTGCCGCGGTATTCGCTGATTCACTCGATCGGACACGACGGCAGCGGAACGCACAGCGGCGCCGACGCGGCCGATCCGTTCCGTACAGACTTAAAAAAAGCGCTTCCGGTGCATCGGCTGATCCGTCCGGCGGCCGACGAGCGCATCCGGCGCGCCTACCGCGCGTTTTTCCGGTGCGGTCGGCTTGACCGGCTGAAACTGTTTTTGAAGCACCGGCTGCTGCAAAACAGACGGAAGGGAGCGACGAACGCGTGAAAAAAGTTTTGTTTCTGACCCCGTCGCTCGGTACGGGCGGGATGGAGCGCATGCTCGTGCTGTACGCGAACCTGCTTGCCGAAAACGGGTACGACGTGACGGTTCTGAATTTCACGCATGACGACGAATCCATGCGCGCCGCGTTCGATCCGCGCGTGCATTACCGCAATCAGTTCATGCCGACGCCAAACCTTTGGAACGCCTCGCGCGCAGACATTTTTCACGGCAATTTCCGCTTGCTTCCGTGGAACCTGTGGACGCGGCTTCACAGTCCGCGGTATCTGCATAAAAAATATGTGACGGATCGGTACGACGTTGAGATCGCGTTCTTTCGCGGCGCGTCGGTCAAGATCGTGTCCGGCTATCCGAAGGAGGACGCCTTAAATACCGTGCATCTGGCCTGGGTGCACAACGATTTTCGGCTTGCGGACGGGTACCGCGATTCCTTCGGTTCGATCGCCGCGGCGAAAAAAGCGTATGCCGCCATGGATCACGTCGTTTGCGTGAGCCGGCGGGCGATGGAGAGCTTTCGCGCCGTGATCGGGGAAACGAACAACTGTGCGGTGCAGTATAACCTGCTGCCGGTGCGTTCGATCCGCGAAAAAGCGGCCGAGCCGCCTGCCGTCAGGGTGCCCAAAGCGTCGTTTCATATCGCGCTTGCCGCGCGCCTTGCCGACCGGGCGAAGGGCCAGTCCCGGCTGATCCGGATCGTCAAGCGTCTGCACGACGAGGGCGAGGACGTCTCGCTTGCGCTGATCGGCGGCGGGCCGGACGAAGCGATGCTGCGCGAACTGATCGAAACGCTGAACGCCGGGGCGTATATCGCGATGCCCGGCATGCAGAGCAATCCGTACCCGTTTGTGCGGGAAGCGGATCTGGTGGTTTGCGCGTCGCATTACGAGGGCTTTCCGCTGACGCTTGCGGAGGCGCTGATCATCGGAACGCCGGTTCTTTCCACGGACTGCACGGGGCCGACCGAGGTGCTTTCGGACGGCCGGTACGGCAGGATCGTTCCGGACGACGACGAAGCGCTGTATCAGGGCGTCCGCGCATTCTTAAAGGATCCGTCGCTGAAAGAAACGTATCGCGCGGCGGGGGAAGAACGCGCCGAAGAACTGGATCTGCGTCACGGCATGGAGCAAATCGAACGGTTTTTGACCAAAGCGAAGGAGCGGGCATGAGCGAAAAGCCGAAACTCAGCATCATCATTCCGATCTATAACGCGGAGCGGTATCTGGAGCGCTGCATGGATTCGATCTGCGCACAGACGATGACCGATTACGAAGTGCTTCTCGTTGACGACGGCTCGACCGACCGGAGCGCGGCGATCTGCGACGAATATGAGCGGCGGGATTCGCGCGTGCGTGCGATCCACAAACCGAACGGCGGCGCGGGCTCGGCGCGAAACGCCGGCATCGAGGCCGCAAGGGGCGCGTATCTCGCGTTTCCGGATGCGGACGACTGGTTCGACCCGAAGATGTACGAAACAATGTATCAAACAGCGGTCGAAGGCGATTTCGACCTCGTGCTGTGCGGACTGGATTATTACCGGCAAACGGCGGACGGCCTGCAATTCGATTTTGCGGTTCCCTGCCCGGTCGCGGCCTTTTGGACGGCGGAGGCGTGCAGAGAGAACTTTCCGGCATTTTTTCCGAACCGAACGACGGTGATGTTCAATCCGCCGTGGAACAAGCTGTACAAAAAGAGCGTGATCGATCGGTACGGACTGCGGTTTACGAATCTGCGCCGCGCGCAGGACGCCGTGTTCAATCTCGATTTTTACGACCGCACGGAAAGCGTCGCCGGCGTGCCGGAGACCTTCTACCATTACATGGCGAACACCGAGCAGGATACGCAGCGGAAGTTTCCGAAGAATATGATCGACATCGTGATCGCGTATCAATCGCATCTGATCGATCGGGTGCGGTCGTGGGGCATCTACCGGGACGCGGCAAAGATGCAGTTCGATTCCGGTTATGTCAATCAGATTTACGAAACCGTACAGCTTTACGGGAACCCGAACTGGAACCTGTCCTGCCGCGGGAAACGGCAGTATATTCAAAGCGCCCTGAACCGCCCCGAACTGGAATCGTTTTTGCCGACGGCGACGGTCTATCCCGAACTGTCGGAGCGGTACGAACAGCTTTTGCATAAGCAGTACCGGCGCATCGTCCGCACGCATCGGATCGAAGTGTTCAAAGCGGCGGTGCGGCGCTGCAAACCTTTGATCGGGCTTTACCGCAAGCTGCGCGGCCCGGATCGCTGACAGGAGGAAACCGATGAGCAAAGTCCTGTTTTTGCTGATGAAACTCAATATCGGCGGTCTGGAGCGCATGCAGATCACGGTGGCAAACGCGCTTGCGCGGCGCGGGCATGACGTCACGGTGATGACGGCGACGCCGGGCGAGGAGCTGAAAAGCGAGCTGGATCCGCGGGTCCGGTTTATCGCAAAACCCGTAAAGCCGCATTTAGGCAGACGGATCCCGTATATCCGGCACGTTTTGTACGCGGACGGGGTGTGGGAAACGCGCGCTTCGGCAAAGCGGCTCCATGCGTATTATATCGGAAAGGAACATTACGACGCTGAGATCGCGTTTCAGCGCGGCCAATGCCTGAAGACGATTTCAGGTTATCCGGCCAAAAAGAAAGGCGAGCCGGACACCGTGCACATCGCCTGGGTACACAACGATTACCGCAAGGCGACCGGCTACGAGAACAATTTCCGCTCGATGGAACAGGTGAAGGCGGCCTACCGGCGCATGGACGCGATCGTGTGCGTCAGCCGCGAGGCAAAGGAAGGGTTTTCGGAGACCATCGGGGATTTTGGGAATCTGCGCGTGATCTACAACATGCTTCCGATCGAAGAGATCCGGCAGAAAGCGTCGCTTGCGCCGGCGGTTCCGGTGCGGCGCGCGTCGTTCCATATTGTTCTTGTCGCGCGGCTGAAAGACAGCGCCAAGGGTCAGATCCGTATGGCGTCGGTCGTCCGGCGGCTGCGTGACGAGGGGTTCGACGTTTCGCTGGCGCTGGTCGGCGGCGGGGAGGACGAAGCGAAAATCCGGGCGCATATCGAGTCGCTCGGAGCGGACGAGTACATCACGATGACGGGCGCACAGAAGAACCCGTACCCGTATATCCGGGAAGCGGATCTGCTTGTCTGCGCGTCCTATTACGAGGGATTCAACCTGACCGTTGCGGAAGCGCTCGCGCTCGGAACGCCGGTTCTTTCCACAGACTGCGCGGGGCCGAACGAAATCCTGGATGGCGGGCGGTACGGCATGCTCACCGAAAACAGCGAAGAAGGGATCTATCGCGGCCTTCGCGCGCTGCTGGAAAGACCGGAGCAGCTTGCGTCCTGGCATAAATCGGCCGCGCAGCGCGGCGCGTTCTTCGATGAAACGCGCATCGTCGGGGAGATTGAAGCGCTTTTTTGCGCCGACGGGGACAAAACATCCGCGGAAAATGCGCTTTGAGGATTGTCAAACGGCCGTTTATGGTGTAAAATAAATTGATTGGGCCTAAAATGGGGCTGCCTGGGAAAGAGGGATGGAATTGGAAAAGAAACAGTGGATGACGGTGATCGAGCCGAAGACACGGCTTCTCGAATTGAAATTGAAGGAAGTCTGGAAGTATCGGGATCTGATCGTGCTGCTTGTGCAGCGCAACATCAAGGTCCGGTTTAAGCAGACGATCCTCGGTCCGCTCTGGTTTATCATTCAGCCGATCTTCACGACGATCATTCAGACCTTCGTTTTCGGGCACATCGCAAAACTGCCGACGGACGGTCTGCCGCAGTTTTTGTTCTACATGGCGGGCAACGTGCCGTGGGCGTACTTTGCGGCCTGCCTGGAGGGGACCTCGAATACGTTCACATCGAACGCGGGCGTCTTCGGAAAAGTGTATTTTCCGCGTCTGACGACGCCGATCTCCGTCGCGGTCACGGCAATTGTGAATTATCTTGTGCAGTTTCTGATGTTTCTCGGATTCGTTCTCTTCTTTATGATCCGCGGCGCGGATGTGCACATCACCTGGGTCGCGGCGCTGACGCCGATGCTGATCCTTCAGATGGCGCTGCTCGGCATGGGCTGCGGCATCATCATCTCCTCGCTGACGACCAAATACCGCGATCTGCAGGTGCTGGTCGGCTTCGGCGTTTCGCTGTGGATGTACGCGACGCCGATCATTTACGCGGGTTCTACGCTTTCCCCCACCCTGTACAAAATACTCATGCTGAACCCGATGGCGCCGGTCATCGAGCTGCTTCGGTACGGCTGGCTCGGCGCGGGAACGACCCCGTTCGGGTATTGGGGAATCAGTTGGGTCACGACCGGCATCCTGCTGTTTTTCGGAATCATTCTCTTCAACAAGGTTGAGAAGACCTTTATGGACACGGTCTGAAGGTGGTGCGGTATGGAAACAAGAGAACCGGTTATTTGCATTGAGGGCGTCAAAAAACGGTACCGTCTCGGCGTGATCGGCGGCGGAACGCTGCAGGGCGATCTGGAGAGCTGGTGGGCAAAGATCCGCGGCAAAGAGGATCCCAACCTGAGGATCGGCGCAAAAAAATACGATAAAAACGAAACGTTCATGGCGCTCGACGGGATTGATCTTACGATTTATCACGGCGAACGCGTCGGCATCATCGGACAGAACGGCGCAGGGAAATCGACGCTTTTAAAGCTCCTTTCCCGCGTGACCGCGCCGACCGAGGGTCGCATCTGCATCGACGGACGGATCGCCAGCATGCTGGAGGTCGGCACGGGATTTCACAGGGAACTGACCGGCCGGGAAAACATCTATCTGAACGGCGCGATCCTCGGCATGACAAAAGCGGAGGTCGATGCAAAGATGGATCAGATCATCGCATTCTCCGAATGCGAGCAGTTTATCGATACGCCGGTGAAGCGGTATTCGTCGGGCATGTACGTGAAGCTCGCGTTCTCGGTCGCCGCGCATCTGAACAATGAGATCATGATCATGGACGAGGTTCTGGCCGTCGGCGATCTGGCGTTCCAGAAGAAATGCCTCGACAAGATGAGCGACGTTTCGCGCGAGCAGGGCCGTACGATTCTGTATGTTTCGCACAACATGAATACGATCCGGCAGCTCTGCGACCGCTGCGTTGTCATGAGCCACGGCAAGATCATTTTCGACGGCGCGGTGGACGAAGGCGTTGCGATCTACAGCGGGATGGACGGAAAGGATGAGTTTCCGGTCTTCTATGATTGCTCGCAAAAACCACGGCGTCGGTCTGCGGGAACCGGGATCCGCATCCAAAGCATCCGCTTCCCGGATCGGGAAAAGGCAATCATTGAACGGTATCATCCGGTTCCGATTGAGATCACGTATCGCGCGGATCAGGATTGGGATGATTTGCAGATCTGCATGCGAATTCGCAACATGCAAACCATCGGAGAACTCGGATCAACGCTTACCGAAACATTTTCCGTCAAAAAGGGCCGTCTGGAAACAGCTCGCCTGCTTGTGGATTTCTCCCAAATGCTGGACGATCAGTATCTGATCAGTTTTGAAATCCTCCGACGCCTGACATTGGGCAATTACGTGCCGATGGAGAACCCGGATACGTTTATGCCGATTCGGATTGTGAACGAGCGGCAGAACGACATCCGTTGGATCAAGCGGGCGTGGGGCAATATCCAGCTGAATGATTTGAAGATTGAGGGCATTTCGGCTGGGGACGGACAGTAACAGAAGACAAAGGAGAAACAGATGTCATCTTTCAGCGGGGCGACCCTTTTGATTACGGGCGGCACGGGCAGCTTCGGCAATACGGTGCTGAAGCATTTTCTGCCGATGGATATCGGACAGATCCGCATCTTCTCGCGCGACGAGAAGAAGCAGGACGATATGCGCCACGAGCTGCAGGCAAGGTATCCGGAATACGCCGGCAAGGTCAGGTTCTTTATCGGCGACGTGCGTGATCCGCGCAGCATTGCGGACGCGATGCCCGGCGTCGATTATATCTTTCACGCGGCGGCGCTGAAGCAGGTTCCGTCCTGCGAATTCTTCCCGATGCAGGCGGTCAAAACGAACGTCGAGGGCACGGACAACGTCCTGCACGCGGCGATCGACGCGGGCGTAAAGCGCGTCGTGTGTCTGTCGACCGATAAGGCGGCGTATCCGATCAACGCGATGGGCATCAGCAAGGCGATGATGGAACACGTCATCTACGCGAACGCCCGCGTCGCGGCGGACCGCGGCAATACGGTCATCTGCTGCACGCGGTACGGCAACGTCATGTGCTCGCGCGGCAGCGTGATCCCGCTGTTTATCGATCAGATCCGCGCAGGCAATCCGATCACGATCACGAATCCCGCGATGACGCGGTTCTTGATGAATCTCGACGAGGCGGTGGATCTTGTGCGGTTCGCGTTTGAGCATGCGAATCCGGGCGACCTGTTCATTCAGAAGGCCGACGCGAGTACGATCGGCGATCTTGCAAAGGGCGTCCAGCGGCTGTTCGGCGATACCGGGACAAGGATCATCGGCACGCGCCACGGCGAAAAACTGTATGAAACGCTGATGACGCGCGAGGAGCGGATCCGAAGCGAGGATATGGGGCGGTATTTCCGCGTAGCGGCGGACAACCGCGATCTCAATTACGACAAATTCTTCGTACAGGGACAGGTCGTGACCGAGGCGGAGGAGAGCTACACGAGCCACAACACGCGCCTTCTGGACGTCGACGGCGTCGTGGAAAAGATTCTGACCACGGAGTATGTGCGCGAAGCGCTGCGGGCGCGGTAAAGGAGCGGGCATGGCGGACTGGAAAAACAACGGAAAACTGAAGCTTGCGATCGTCGTCGGAACGCGGCCGGAGATTATCCGGCTTGCGGCGGTGATCCAAAAGTGCCGCACGTATTTCGATACGCTGCTTGTGCATACGTCGCAGAACTGGGATTATACGTTAAACGGCGTCTTTTTCGAGGATCTGAAGCTCGATCCGCCTGATCTGTATCTTGAGGCAGTCGGAGAGAATCTCGGGGAGACGATCGGCAATATCATCGCCAAAAGCTATGCGTTTTTTGCCGAAATGCGGCCGGACGCGGTGCTCGTGCTCGGCGATACGAACAGCTGTCTTTGCGCGATCGGCGCGAAGCGGCTGCATATCCCGATTTTCCACATGGAGGCGGGGAACCGCTGCAAGGACGAGTGCCTGCCCGAGGAGACGAACCGCCGCATCGTCGACATCATTGCCGACGTGAACCTGCCGTACAGCGAAGCGGCGCGGCGGTATCTGATTGAAATGGGGTTCCCAAAGGAGCGCACGTTCGTGACGGGCAGCCCGATGGCCGAGGTGCTCGGCGAGAATCTCGAAGCGATCCTTTCGTCGGATATCCATCGGCGGCTCGGCCTGGAAAAGGGCCGGTACATCCTGCTGTCCGCGCACCGGGAGGAGAACATCGACACCGAAAAGAACTTCCGCTCGCTGTTTCATGCGATCAACCGTATGGCGGAAACGTACGATCTGCCGATCCTGTATTCCTGCCATCCGCGCTCCAGAAAGCGCCTGGAAAGCAGCGGCTTCGCGCTCGATCCGCGCGTGATCCGGCATGAACCGCTCGGCTTTCACGATTACAACTGCCTGCAGTTCAACGCGTTTGCGGTGGTCAGCGATTCCGGCACGCTGCCCGAGGAGAGCAGCTTCTTCACGTCGATCGGACGGCCGTTCCCGGCCGTTTGCATCCGCACGTCGACCGAGCGCCCCGAGGCGTTGGAAAAGGGCTGCTTTTTGATTTCCGGCATCGACGAAACGGGCCTGCTGCAGACGGTCGCAACGGCGGTACGGATGGTGCAGAAGGGCGACAACGGCATCCCCGTGCCGGATTACTTGGATCGGAACGTATCGGATAAGGTCGTCAAGATCATTCAGTCCTATACCGGCATCGTCAATAAAATGGTCTGGCGCAAGGAAGGATAACGCATGAAGATACTGATTACCGGCGCAAAGGGATTCGTTGGGCGAAATCTTGTCGAAAACCTCAAGGCCCTGCGCGACGGCAAAAACCGCACGCGTCCCGCGATCCGGGTGGACGGGATCTATGAATACGATCTCGATTCCGATCCGGAGCAGCTGAAAGAATACTGCCGCGAAGCGGACTTTGTGTTTCACCTTGCGGGCGTGAACCGCCCGAAGGACCCCGCCGAGTTCCGGGAGGGCAATTTCGGCTTTTCGTCCGTACTGCTCGATACGCTGCAATCGTGCGGCAACCGCTGCCCGGTGGCGCTGTCCAGCTCGCTGCAGGCGACGCTGGCGGGCCGGTTCGGAACGAGCGCGTACGGGCTCAGCAAGCGCGACGGGGAGAATCTCTTTTTTGCGTACGCAAAGCAGACCGGCGCGCCCGTCTACGTTTACCGGTTTCCGAATCTTGTCGGCAAATGGGTTCGCCCGAACTACAATTCGGCGGTCGGCACGTTCTGCCACAACATCGCAAACGATCTGCCGATCACGGTCAACGATCGGTCCATCGAGCTCGAACTGCTGTTTATCGACGATCTTCTGGAGGAGTTTTACGATGCGCTCGAGGGCCGTCCGCACCGCGCGGACTATCCGGCGCCGGGCGAAATCATCGACGGCGTCGTTTACGACGGTCTGACGCCGCGGCCGGATCCGATGGGCGCGTTTTGCTATGCGCCGGTCACGCATAAGGCGACGCTCGGCAAGATCGCGGATTGCCTGTATGCGTTTCACGATCAGCCCAAATCGCTGCTTTTGCCGTCGATCCCGGCGGGCAGCTTCGAAAAGAAGCTGTATTCAATGTACCTTTCCTATCTGCCGAAGGAAAAGATCGCGTTCCCGCTCAAACAGAACACGGACGCGCGCGGCAGCTTCACAGAGCTTCTGAAAACCGCCGATCACGGGCAGCTTTCGGTCAACGTCAGCTTGCCGGGGATTACGAAGGGCCAGCATTGGCACAATTCGAAATGGGAGTTCTTCATCGTCGTGTCCGGGCACGGCCTGATCCGCGAGCGGCGGCTCGGGAGCGACGAGGTGCTCGAATTTGAAGTGTCCGGCGAGCGGCCCGAGGCCGTACACATGCTTCCCGGGTATACGCACAGCATCGTGAACCTGTCCGAAACGGAGAATCTCGTGACGCTGATGTGGGCGAACGAGTGCTTCGATCCCGCCCGGCCGGATACGTTCTTTGAGCCGGTTTAACGCATGGAATACGAACTGATCCGCAGCTTCCGAAAGACGATCGGCGCACAGTTCCGGTCGGACGGCACGCTGCTCGTGCGCGCGCCTTATCTGACGCCGCGGTTTGTGATCGACCGGTTTTTGGAGGAGCGCCGCGATTGGATCGAAAAGAAGCGCGCCGATTTGCAGCGGCAGCAGCGCGCGGCGGAATCGGTCGTCCCGCTCACGCAAAAGGAGCTTGCGGCATTGAAAAAAGAAGCGCGGCGCGTTTTTTCGGAACGTGTCGCGTTTTATGCGCCGCTGATCGGCGTAACGTACGGCCGGATCGCGGTTCGCAGCCAGCGCACGCGGTGGGGAAGCTGCTCCGGTCAGGGCAATCTCAATTTCAACTGTCTGCTGCTGCTCGCTCCGCCCGAGGTGCTCGACAGCGTCGTCGTGCATGAGCTTTGCCACCGCAGGGAGATGAACCATTCGCAGCGCTTCTATGCCGAAGTGCTGCGCGTGTTCCCGGAGTATCGCAAATGGGACCGCTGGCTGAAGCAGAACGGCGCGCTGCTGCAGATGCGGCTTCCAAAAGAATAAAAGAAGAGGGGTTATCTCAAAACTGTTTCCGCACCGAAAGAAACTCAACGTTTCAAAAAACTTTTTGGCACGCTGAGAACAGACTGGCAAGAATGGGCTTGGAAGTCGGTTTCTTCTGTTGAATGCTGTACTGTTGCTACGCCGAAACAGAACAACCGGCTAATTTTGCGGCAAAAATCAAAGAAAAGCGTTTTTAGCGCTTTTCTTCCGGCAAGTATTTCTTTTCACAAACAAATGCCGCAAAATGGTCCGGGCCCGTTATTGACAGTCTGCACACCGTTTGCGTTCAGATCAAACAGAGCGCCCAGAGCGGCAGCAAAATCGCCGAAAACCCGAGCGTGATCAGCGCGATGCTGACGAGCGGCTTGCCCGCGCGGTTGAAGCCGTAGAAATCCTCCCAGCGCTTTTCTTCGGGCGCGCGGAGGATTTTGTGCCAGTACAGAACGCCGTAGAGCAGGATCGGCAGGACGGCGGCCGCAATCGCCCAAACGGGCATCGGCGCGCGCTCAAAGCCGAGAAACGACACGAGCGCGATCAGCGGGCAGATCAGGTGCCAGAAGAGCTGGATTCCGCTCAAGAGCTCCTTCCAGGCGTGCGTGGTCGGCGCAAGGAACACAAACACCGTCACCATCGTGACCGTGACCGCGGCAGTCGCGGAGTATTTGACGATCCGCGTCCAGAGCGGAAGCTCGCCGAATACGGCGACGATGCAGACCAGCAGGGATACAAGCCCGCAGTATAAGTTCGAAAGCGTGGTGAAGTAGCGGAACAGCCGGCCCGGCGGATCCGCTTTTCGGACGCCCCGGATCACGCAGCCCAAAATGAGCAGAAAGTTCAGCGCGTTCAGGAAGATGGAAAACAGTCTGGACAGCATACGAAGCTCCTTTCTACAGTTCGAGGATGAGCGCCGGGACGAAGCGCAGCGCGTCGGCGGCGACGAATCGGTATTCCGTGCCGTTGTACCTTCCGGTGAACGCGGCGGCGTGCGCCTTCGCGCCGTGCAGGTGGCCGTAGACGACCGTACGGACGTTGTACGGCGCGAGCTGTTCGATGAACGCGCTCGGCTTCCCGGTTTCGGAGAACGGCGGGTAGTGCAGCATCACAAGATGCACGGTATCGGGCGAGAGGCGGTTCAGGGAAAGATTCAGACGCTGCCGCTCGCGCTCGAAAAGCCTGCGGTCCTCGCTTTCCCGGAAGCCGGCACTTTGCGGGATCGTCCAGCCGCGTGTGCCGGCGATCTCGACAGAGTGGAAGCGGAACGTATCGTTCTGCAGCGCGTACATGCCGGGCGGCAGCACGGAGCGCACCTTGGTGACGCCGGACCACCAGAAATCGTGGTTCCCGCGCAGAAGCAGCTTCTGTCCGGGCAGATCCCCCAAAAACGCAAGATCGGCCAGCGCGTCCCCGAGATACATGGCCCAGCTGATATCGCCGGGAATCAGCACGAGATCCTCCTCGCGCACGGTATCCCGCCAGGATGCGGCAAGCCGCTCGGCGTGGTTGGCCCAGTGTGCACCGAACACATCCATTGCCTTATCGGGCACGGAATGACTCAGATGCAGATCCGCGATGGCGTAGATCCTGGGCATAGGGTGGGTATTGACTCCTTATTCTTCGGAATCCTCATCCTCTTCGGGAAACTCCTCTTCGATCGGATCGTCGGCTTCGTCGGCCCGGACCTTATCGGCGAGCCGTTCGAGATCGGCCTGACGCTTCTGCTCCCGAAGGCACTCCTCACAGAGATCCTTGCCGCGGAGCGCGGGGCGCTCGCCGCATTCGGAGCACATGATAATCTCGTCGGAATCGGATTCTTTACGGTGCTTTTTGTCAAGTTCCGCAGCGCAAACGCGACAGATCGTTTCGTTTCCGCGCAGATAGTTCAGTTCACATTTGGGACATTTGCGTAACATTTCGGTACCTCATGTATTTGGTTGCATTGCTCAAAGCATAGTATGCAAATAAGATGCCGTTCTGTCAAGCCCTAATTTTCATTATTTGCAATGTTTTGGTCGGAATTGTTCTCCTCCGCATCCGAAAGCAGCGCGCCGAGCGTCAGAAACAGCGCTTCGCGCCCCTCGCCGGTCTCGCCGGAGAACGGAATCGCGTAGGCGGGCGCGCCGAGCAGCTTCGCGTTTGCGTTCGCCTGCTGCTGACGGCGGCTTTTGGCGAGCTTGTCCGATTTCGTCGCAATCAGCGTATAAGGGATGTTGTAATACAGCAGGTACTGCAGCATCTGCCGGTCGTTTTCGGTCGGCGCGTGCCGGATGTCGATCAAAAGGAACAGGTGATCCGCGCGTCCCGAAGCAAGGTACGATTCCATGAGCCTGCCCCAGCCGGCCTGTTCGGCTTTGGACGCCTTGGCAAAGCCGTATCCGGGCAGATCGACAAGATAGAACTGCCCGCGGTTGATCGAGAAATAGTTGATGAGCCGCGTCTTGCCCGGCTGCGCCGAAGCCCGCGCGAGCTTTCCGTTTCCCGTAAGGCAGTTGATGAGGGTCGATTTGCCGACGTTGCTTTTGCCGACGATCGCAAGCTCGAATCCGAGCCGCTTCGGATACGCCTGCCCCGGGCCGACGCTTGTGACAAATTCGGCCTGCTTAATACGATAATCCGTTTCCATGACCCCAGTATACGACGAAAATTCACAATTCGCAATAGGATTGTTCATAAAATCTTCATCGAATGCGGCGCGTTCAATGGTACAATTATGGTACAAGGTAAACGGGGCGCTCCGCCCGTTTTGCGAAGCAGACATTCAAAATCAGGACGGTTTTCATTTATGGGTTTATTTCATTCCTCCGATATCGGGCTGGATCTCGGAACGAGCAACCTGCTCGCCTATATCCGCGGCAAAGGCATCGTTCTGCGCGAGCCGTGCATTGCGGCGATCGAGCGCGGCACGGGCAAGATGGTTGCGATCGGACAGGAGGCCAAGGATCTGGTCGGGCGCGCGCCGGACAACCTTTTGATCGTTCGCCCGATGCAGGACGGCGTCATCTCGAATTTCGACGCGACCGAGCGTATGCTCACGCTGTTTTTCAACCGCATCGTCGGCAGCCGGATCTTTTTCAAGCCGCGCGCGGTCGTGGCCGTTCCGTCGATGGCGACGGAGGTCGAGAAGCGCGCCGTCATCGAAACGACCGAAGGCGCGGGCGTACGGTATACGTTTCTGATCGAGGAACCGGTTGCGGCGGCGATCGGCGCCGGGATCGACATCACCGAGCCGAAGGGCAACATCGTGCTCGACATCGGCGCAGGAACCTGCGATATGGTCGTAACGTCGATGGGCAAGGCGGTCGTGCATGATTCGCTGCGGCTCGGGGGCGACAAGTTCGACGCGGCGATCGTTCGCTATCTCAAGCGGCAGCACGGCGTCGTGGTCGGCCTGAACGCGGCCGAGCAGCTCAAGATCGCGTATGCTTCGGCGTATCCCCGGTCCGAGGAGCTGAAGATGGACGTGCGCGGCCGTTCGCTCGGCGGAGGACTGCCCGTGGCGCTTGAGCTCGGCTCGAATGAACTGACCTACGCGCTTGCCGAACCGCTGCATGACATCACGGAAGCGCTCAAGGATGCGTTTGAGCAGACGCCGCCGGAGCTTGCGGGCGACATCGCAACGCGCGGAATCTGCCTGACGGGCGGCGGCGCGCAGCTTTACGGCCTGGACCGGTATATCGCCGAGCAGACGGGCGTGCCGTGCTGGGTCGCGGAGGATCCGGTCGCGTGCGTGGCGATCGGTTGCGGCAAGGTGCTCGAGGATCCGAAGAAATACGACGGCGTGCTGTACGATTATCGCCGCGGCGATTACTATGAGGACTGAAGATGGGTGAGGGGAGTATGACGGAAACGAAGGGGAAAAAAGCACTGTCACTCTGCATTCTGCGCGTTCTGGAGCAGCACGCTTCCGAGCAGGATCCGCTTTCGACGCGGCGCATCATCGAGTATCTGAAGGAAGATTTCGGCATGATCGCGGAGCGCAAAGCGGTTGGCCGCAACCTGATTCTGCTGACGGAAATGGGATTCGGGCTTTCCACGTATCACGACAACGGAAAGGGCTATTATCTGTCGGGCGCTGCGGATCCGGAATCGTTTGATCCCGTCGTGTACGACGCGCTGCTGCGCGCGCCGATCACGGAAGCCGGGGAGAAGAAGCTCCGGCGGATCCAGCCGGAGGTTCCGGTGTATTCCGTGCAGGAAACGCCGGTTACGCTGCAAACCGCCGTGTTCGATGTGCTCGACGTTCTGCGCGAGGCGATCGCGGCAAAGCGGCAGGTCACGTTTCTGTACCACACGGCGCACGGCGACGACGGCATGACCGCCATGCCCGACGCGACCTACACGGTCTCTCCGTACGCGCTCTTTTTGGCGGACGGAAGGTACTGCGTTCTTGCTTCGGTCTCGGGCTACGGACGGCTGCTGCATTTCCGGTGCGATTTCATGCGCCAGACGCGCGTTCTGGACGTTCCTGTGCGCGATGCGTCGGAGCTTGCCGAGTGCCGGGACGGGCTGGACGTGATCGGGTATGTGAACCGCGCGGTTTACCGGCAGGACACCTCGGAGCCGTATGTACTGCTGTGCGCGGGGCAGCTTGTCGACGCGCTCGGCGATACGTTCGACTCGGTCCGGCTTTCCCCCGAAGGCGATAACGTGCGGGCGGAACTGAAGGCGCCGTGGACGGCGGTGCGCCGGTTTGTGCTGACGCATCTGAGCCAGGTCACGCTGATTGAACCGGAGCGTCGGCAGAAGCAGCTCCGTGAGGAACTGTACGTTGCGCTGTCGCTGTATCCGCAGCGGTAAAAATTGGCGAAAAAAGTTTACGAAATGGACGAGACTCCGTTACATTTTTCCGCTATAATGGGAGAGAACGGGAGTCCGATGCTTTCGCAAGGAGAAGAATATGAGCAAATCCAAATCCAACGCGGCGCAGGTCGTGTGGAAGAAAATCAAAAAATGGTCGAAGGAAAAGCTGGTTCCGGCGCTGAAAAAGGCGGGGAAGTGGCTGAAGGAGAGGACTGTCGCGTTTTTGCGCGCGATCCCGCCGACGACTTCGAAGATCGTTCGCAGCGTGGAAAACAGTCTGAACATCGCGCTTTCGCGGCTGTCGCAGCGCACCGATCCGAACGGAACGTCGAAGCAGCAGCGCGTTTCGAGACCGCTGCTCTTTCTGGTGCTTGCGGTGCTGTGCGTCGTGGCGCTGTCCGCGCTGATCCTCACGGTTGCGCTCGGTGCGCGGTTCTTTTCCTGCGTATGCCATCCGTCCAATCGCGGCACGGAGCCGGTCGTCGTGACGGAGACCGCTTTGCCGACGCCCGCGCCGATCGATACGCCGGCGCCGACCGTGAACCCGGACGACACCTATCTCGGCGGCGAAACGTATGAAAAGGGCGACACGGACGAAACGGTTGCGGTCGTGCAGCAGCGGCTGATGGACCTCGGCTATATGGACCCGGACGAGCCGACCGAGCATTTCGGCAGCGTCACGCTGGGCGCGGTCAAGCTGTTCCAGAGCCGCAACGATCTGGAGGCGAACGGCGTCGTCGATGAAGCGACCTACGCGCTGATGTTCTCGGACGCCGCCGTGGAATACGTCATGAAGAACGGCGACGAGGGCGACGCGGTCGAGGAAGTGCAGGACCGTCTGTACGAGCTCGGCTATCTCGACGCGGGCAGCCGAACCGGCATCTTCGGCGAAAAGACCGAAGCCGCCGTGGTCGCGTTCCAGACGGCAAACAAGCTCAATCCGGACGGACTCGTCGGAAGCTCCACGCGCGAGGCCATGTACGCGGACGACGTCGTCGGCAACGTGTTCAAGAGCGGCGATACGGACGATCAGATCGCGCACTATCAGGAGCGGCTTATCGAGCTCGGCTATTCGCTCGGCGATTACACGAAGGGCAAAATGGACAAGCACACCGTCTCCGCAATCAAGGAATTCCAGGACGCGAACGGGCTCGTTAAGGACGGCGTATTGGGCCCCACGACGATGAACCTGCTCGATTCGAAGGAAGCGCAAAAGTACGCGCTCCGGCTCGGCATGAGCGGAAGCAAGGTCAAGGAGATGCAGCGCGCGCTGCGAAAGCTCGGGTATCTTTCGAGCAGCGCCGTGACCGGATATTTTGACGAGACGACCGAGGACGCGGTCAAGCTGTTCCAGAAGCGCAACGATCTTTCGGCGGACGGCGAGGTCGGCTCCAAGACGCTTGCGAAGCTGAATTCGGGCGACGCGCGGCGCGCGCCCTCGACGGTCACGCCGAAACCGACGGCGAAGCCGACGAAGAAGACGACCGTGACGCCGAAGCCCGGCTCGAAAGCGACGCCGACGCCGAAGTCCGGCTCGAAGGCGACGCCGACGCCGAAGCCCTCGAACAATTCCTCGTCGAAGATCGAGAACTTCATTTCGATCGCGCAGACCAAGATCGGCTGTCCGTATGTCTCGGGCGCGAAGGGCCCGAACCGGTTCGACTGCTCCGGCTTCGTCTACTGGTGCCTGAACCAGGCGGGCGTGAAGCAGGGCTATATGACGAGCATCGGCTGGCGCTCCTGCTCGCGCTATAAGCGAATCACCTCGTGGGGCGATTTCAAGCGCGGCGACGTCATGGTGTTCAAGGGTTCGAGCAATTCGACCGGCCACGTCGGAATCTATCTCGGCAACGGCAAGATGATCGACGCGTCGTCCGGCGCGGGGCAGGTTCGCATCACCTCGACGGTGCTCTCCGGCTCGTACTGGAAACAGCACTTCTTGATGGCGTACCGCATCTGGGACTGAAAAGCGGGAATCCGAAAGAATATCTGCATCCGAAAACGGCGGGTAATCCAACCGCCGTTTTTTCATTTTTCGAAGCGGATCCGATGCGCGTCAAAAAGAATTTGCGGATGCGCGGTTTTTGCTGCATAATGTCCCGCATCCCGGGATGTATATACAACGCATGCGAAAACGGTTCCAAAATGCATATCCATCCACACCATCCACAGAGTTATCCACAATCCGAGCCGCGAAAACAGGGCGAAATGAGACTTATCCACCGCATAAACGGGTGTGTATATGCGTTGACAAGGGAATGCATATCGCATTCCGGCTTCGTAAAATATACCGACAGGCGTGCATAGATACACCGGAAACGGCCGTATATACACCGCTCGGGGCGCGTTTTATGCATTTTTGTTCGCCGTGAAAAATGGGTTGACATCTTTGCGGTTCTGGGATAAAATATCGGTGCGTTGAAGGTGTTTTTTGTACCGTCCGAACGCAGCTTCAGAGAGTCTCCGCCGCGGCTGGAAGCGGAGGCGCAGAGCACGGGCGGGAAGTTTCGCCGCCGGAGCATCTCTTTGGAGCGCATACCCTGCGTTATCGGGGCAAGAGCGAAGGGCAAATGCCTTTAACTTGGGTGGTACCGCGGAATGATTTCGTCCCATGCTTCGGCATGGGACTGTCTTTTTGGAACAATCGAACAGGAGGAACACATGGCAATTTCGTTGGAAGAGCTGCGGGAGCAGTTCTATGAGAATCTCAAAGCCGCCGATTCGAGCGAAGCGTTCGAGGCGCTTCGCGTGCGCTATCTCGGCAAAAAGGGCGAGGTCACGGGCCTTTTGAAGAACATGGGCGCGCTCGCGGCCGAACAGCGCAAGGAATACGGACAGCGCGTCAATCAACTGAAGGCGCTCGTCGAGCAGTCGATCGCCGATCGCATTGCCGAGGCGCACGCCCGCGATCTCGAAAACAAGATCGCGCTCGCGCCGAAGTTTGACCTGACGACGCCGGTGCAGATCCCGGAGGGGTCGTACCATCCGATCACGCTTGTGCAGCGCGAGGTCGAGCAGATCTTCGCGTCGATGGGCTTTGTGATCGAGGATTACGATGAGATCGTCGACGATTACCATTGCTTTGAAGCGCTGAACATCCCGAAGCACCATCCGGCGCGCGATATGCAGGACACGTACTATCTGACCAACGGGCAGCTTCTGAAGACGCATACGTCCGCGGCGCAGAACGCGATCATGCGAAAGTACGGCGCGCCGCTTCGCGCAATCTTCCCGGGCCGGTGCTTCCGGAACGAGAGCACGGACGCCTGCCACGAGAACACGTTCTTCCAGATGGAAGGCATCATGATCGACGAGAACATCTCGATCTCGAACCTGATCTACTTTATGAAGACGATGCTGTCCGAGGTCTTCCGGCGCGACGTGAAGGTGCGGCTGCGCCCGGGCTTCTTCCCGTTCGTCGAACCGGGCTTCGAGCTGGACATCTCCTGCGCGATCTGCGGCGGCAAGGGCTGCCCGAGCTGCAAGAATTCCGGCTGGCTCGAGCTGTGTCCGTGCGGCATGATTCACCCGAACGTGCTGAAGGAGGGCGGCATCGATACGGAGAAATACACCGGCTTCGCGTTCGGCCTCGGTCTGACGCGTCTTGCGATGATGAAGTACGGCGTCAAGGATATCCGCGACCTGAACAGCGGCAATCTGAAAGCGCTTTCCCAGTTTGTGAAGTGAGGAGGACGGACCGATGAAAGTTTCGATGAACTGGATTTCCGAATATGTGGATCTATCCGGGCTGGACCTGAAGGATCTGATCCATCGCTTCACGCTTTCGACCGCCGAGGTCGAGGATGTGTACGAAATGGGCCGCGAGGTCAGCGGCGTCGTGATCGCCGAGGTCGTCAGAGTCGAGCCGCATCCGAATTCGAAAAAGCTGCATCTTGTCACCGTGAATCTCGGCGACCGCGAGGATCATTGCGTGTGCGGCGCGCCGAACGTGCGCGAGGGCATGCGGATCCCGTTTGCGCCGTTCGGAGCTTCGGTCGTCGGCATGACGATCGGAGAAGCGTCGATCGCGGGCGTCGTTTCGCGCGGAATGTGCTGCTCGGCGCAGGAGCTCGGCATTGCGGACAGCTCGACCGGCCTTCTGGAGCTGCCCGAAGACGCGCCGCTCGGCCGCCTTGTGACCGACGTGTACGCGATCCGCGATACCGTGTTCGAGGTGGACAACAAGTCGCTGACGAACCGGCCCGACCTCTGGGGGCATTACGGCATTGCGCGCGAGTTTTCCGCGATTGCGAAGCGTCCGCTGAAAGGGCTTGACCTTGCGGATCTGTCCGCGTACGACAACCTTCCCGCGGTTCCGATCGGCCGGATCGACGAAGAGCTTTGCTACCGCTATTCGGCGCTTCGGATCGATAACGTGCGAAAGGGCGTTTCCCCGATCGACATGCAGATCCGCCTGTATTACTGCGGCATGCGCGCGATCAGCCTGCTTGCCGACCTGACGAACTATATCATGCTCGAGCTCGGTCAGCCGACGCACGCGTTCGATTCGAGAAAGATCGCCCGGATCCAGGTCGAGCGCTTTGCGGAGCCGTTCGAATTCGAAACGCTGGACGGCGTGAAGCGGAAGATCGATCCCGAAACGCTGATGATCAAGTCGGATGAAACGCCGGTCGCGATCGCGGGCGTCATGGGCGGACTCGACAGCGAGATCGTCGCGGATACGGATTCCGTGACGCTCGAGTGCGCGACGTTCTCGGCGGTCTCGGTTCGCAAGACCTCGACGCGGGTCGGCCTTCGGACCGACGCTTCGATGCGCTATGAAAAGACGCTCGATCCCGAACTGTGCCGGATCGCGGCGGCGCGGTTTACAAAGCTGCTGCTTGGAATCGATCCCGGCGCAGCGGTCGTTTCGCGGTTTACGGACCGGTACGGCTATCATTATCCCGTCGTCACGCTCTCGTTCGATCAGGCGTTTATCGACCGGTATACGGGCATCTCAATCTCGGGCGAACAGATCGTCGATACGCTGACGCGGCTTGGCTTTGGCGTAACGCGCACGGGCGACGACTTTACGGTGCTGGTTCCGTCGTGGCGCGCGACGAAGGACGTCACGATCAAGGCGGACATCGTCGAGGAGATCACGCGCATCTACGGGTACGACAATTTCCGGATCGAAACGACGCTGAGCGCGCTGCATCCGGTGCGGCCGCTGCGCGTCAAGGCGGACGAGGCGGCGATCAAGGATGCGCTCGTCAAGCAGTTCGGGCTGCATGAGGTTCACAGCTATATCTGGTGCGATGCGAAGAAGCTCGCGCCGCTGAACATTCCGCTGCCCGAGAACGTGCGGCTTCTGAACGGCATGAACCCGGACGCGACGGTGCTGCGCGATTCGATGATGGAAACGCTGCTGCCGACGCTGAACGAGAACCGCTTCTTTGCGCCGGACTTCGGCATCTTCGAAATCGGCCGCGTCGTGGCGGGGCAGAAGGAGAACGGCGACTGCAACGAGCGCCGCACGCTCGGCGTCGCAATGCTGACGCACGCGCTGATCCCGCGGATCCCGTTCGCGCTGCTGCTCGATATGATCTCGACGGTCGTATGGAATCTGCGACGGCAGAAGGTCACGTTCCGAAATGTCCGGCCGACGTTCGCCTGGCAGCATCCGAAGAACACGGCGCAGATTTTTGCGGGCGGCAAAGCGATCGGCTATGTGGCCGCGGTGCATCCGGCTGTGCAGGAGGCGATCGACAGGCGCGCGTTCCTGCTGACCGCGGAAATCGACCTCGATACGTTCGCCGAGGTGCCGGAAAACGAAATCCGTTACGAGGAGCCCTCGAAGTTCCCGGGCATCGACATTGACCTGTCGTTTGCGGTCGGCGAGGAGACGACGTTCGGCCAGATTGAGCAGGCGTTTGCCGCGAAGCCGAACGACACGCTGAAGAAAATCTCGCTCGTCGACGTTTACGAAGCGGACGGCGCAAAGAGCATCACGGTGCGGCTGCATTTCGTTTCGCCGGTCAAGACGCTCAGCAAACCCGAGGTGCAGTCGTATATTGACGAAGTGCTTTGTGACCTTGCGAAAAACAATATAGGATTGAGAGGATAATAACGATGGCTTTTGATGTTGAACGGGTGAAAGCGGATCTGGTCCGGTGGCTTGTGGACTGGTTTGAGGAGAACGGAAAGGGCTGCAACGCGGTGATCGGCATCTCCGGCGGCAAGGACAGCTCGGTGACGGCGGCGCTGTGCGTGGAGGCGCTCGGGCGCGACCGCGTGATCGGCGTGCTGATGCCGAACGGGGTACAGTCGGACATCAACGATGCGAAATGGCTTGTTTCGCATCTGGGAATCAGGCATTACATCATCAACATCAAGGACGCGTTCGACGCGATCGTGAACGGAATCTTCTTTGCGGGCATGCAGTTTTCGCATCAGGCGCGCGTGAATCTGCCGCCGCGGCTTCGGATGAGCACGCTGTATGCGGTTTCGCAGTCCGAGAACGGCCGCGTCATCAATACGTGCAACCTGTCCGAGGACTGGGTCGGGTATTCGACGCGCTACGGCGATTCGGTCGGCGACGTCTGCCCCCTGGGCAAGCTGACGGTCACGGAGGTCAAGGAGCTCGGTCTCTCGCTCGGCCTGCCGAAAGCGCTCGTGTATAAGGTTCCGTCGGACGGGCTTTCGGGCAAGACGGACGAGGACAACCTCGGCTTCACCTACGCCGTGCTCGACCGGTATATCCGAACCGGCGAGATCGACGATCCCGAAACGAAAGCGCTGATCGACCGCAAGCACAAAGCGAACCTGTTCAAGCTCGAGCTGATGAAGACCTATCAGTATGACGGCCCGATTTTAGCGGAACGATAAGGCTGTCCATAACAGGCCCCGGATCATTTGCGGCGGGTTTTCAGGAAAGAAATAGTCAAACAGAAAAAGGCGTTTTTGCATAAAAACGCCTTTTCTTCGATTTTTTGCCGCAAATCAGCCCGTTATGGACGGTCTGCGGTTACGGCTTGGCAAGCGGCGTTACGGCGCAGACGAGAATGATGCGCGTTTCGCGCGAGGAGAGAGAGCAGGTCGAAAGCGTCATGATCCGGGTCACGGTTTCGGGCGCGGCGTCGCAGTCGATGTCCGACCAGCGGATCGTGCGCTCGAGATACGATTGCAGTTCCTCGTCCGTTTCAAAGATCGCATAGGAGTCGCTGTAAGCCGAGACAGTCGCGCACGCGATCGGATCCAAGCGGAAATCGCACGTCGGCGTCAGATAATAGAGACGCGGATGCGCTTCGTAAAATGCCTGCCCGCGATAGTCTCGCAGCGTTGCGAACATGCTGTGATCCTTCATCGAGTGCCCGTAGAGGATCGAATTGCGATCGGAAAGCTCCGGGTCGTTTCGATAATCCATAAACAGCGAGCCGGACAGGTTATATGTCCCGTCGAAAAGCCGATGCAGGTACTTCCCGTTGTCGTCGCTCTGCATGATCGGATAGTTGATCTTCGTATCCTCGCAGTACAGCCAGCCGACGCAGTCCGCGTTCTCCGACAGCAGCCGGTCAAAATCAACGGCGATCGGAGCGGTCTCCTGCGGCACGGGCGCTTCGCCCGGCGCGGGGGAGGCGGCGGGACCGGAAGCGGCATCCGGGGCAGGACTCGGCTGCGAACCGTTCGTTTTGGACATGGGAACCGGCGTTGCAGCGTTCGGTGCGGGCGTCAGGAGGTACGTCTGCGCGATCGAGCGGTAGGCGCTTTGCCCGGCTTCGTACTCGCGCAGTGTGGAAATGATCCGGATCGCACAGTAGATCGCAACGAAAAGAAGCAGCGCGACGAGCGCCCACCGCAGGACGGTGATGAGCGTGCTTTTTTTGGAATTCTTCTTTTGCGGCGTTTTGTTTTCCATCGTTTCTCCGTTTCTTTTCCCATTGTAACAGAAATCTTCCCATCTGTAAAGAAAAACAGTAAAAAACGGCGCGCCGGACTGTCAATAACGTGCCCGGACCGTTTTGCGGCGTCTGTTGCTTGTTCGAGCAAAAGAAACCGGCCTCCGGACCCGTTCTTGCAGGTCTGTTATCAGCGATCCGGGGCGGGCGTTTTTCCGGAAATCGGCGTGCGGAGCGCTTGCTTTTTCCATGCGGGACGAGTATAATAAAATGAACGATTGGAACCCGTTCCGACGGGATCGGGACGGGAAAGGAGCATGCGGGATGTATCTGTTGCTGTTTTTGCTGTGGCTTGTGCTGAACGGGCGCGTCACGGTCGAAATCTGCCTGTTCGGGCTCGGGATCACGGCCCTGATCGGCACAGCGGCATACGCGCTGTTCGGCTATACGCCGAAGCGGGACCTGCGCTTTCTGCTGCGCGTACCGCTTTTTTTGGTTTACATTCCGGTTCTGGTCCTTCAAATCCTCAGAGCGAGCGTCGGCGTGCTGGTTGCGATTCTGAATCCGAAGCGTCCTTTGAAGCAGGCGCTTGTCGTTGTGGAGACCGGGCTGAAGTCCGGCTTTGCCCTGTTCGTCCTCGCAAACTCGATCACGTTGACCCCCGGCACGATCTCGGTCCGCAGCAACGGAAGCCGTATCACGGTGCATTGCCTCTCGCGCGAGATGATCGAGGGCGTTGAAAACGGGCTGCTCTGCCGCCTTCTGAAGCGGATGGAGGCATAGCATGGAAAACGCGTATCGGATTCTGTACCTGGTCGTTCTGACCGCGCTCGGCGTCGGGATTCTGTTTTCGCTGATCCGCGCGATCCGCGGACCGCGCACGGCGGACCGCATCATGGGCGTCAATATGATCGGCACGCAGTCGCTGCTGGCGATCGCCGTGACCGCGCTGCTGCTGGAGGAAAGCTGGCTGCTCGACGTTTCGCTGATCTACGGGCTGATCAGCTTCCTTGCCGTTGCGGTGCTTGCCATGACGCGCATCCGGCGGAACGGACAAAAGAGCACGGAGGAGGATGATCGCTATGAGTGAGACCGTGCGGTTCTGCCTTTCGGCGCTTTTGTGCGGCGCCGGCATCTTCGTGATCGCCGCTTCGATTCTCGGCGTGTTCCGGTTCCGATTCGTGCTGAACCGGATGCACTGCGCCGCGATCATTGATACGCTCGGCGCGCTGCTTTTGATCGGCGGCCTGATGCTGGCGTGCCGCGCGCCCGTGTTCTTCTGGAAGCTGCTGTTTGTACTGGTTTTTCTTTGGATCGGAAGCCCGATCGCTTCGCATCTGGTCGCGCGGATGGAGCTTTTGACCGACGGCGACGCGCTCGGTCACATGGACGCCGAGCTGCCCGAAGGGGAGGAGGACGCCGATGGAATACTTTGAACTGCTGCTGCTCGGGCTGCTGCTGGTGTGCGGAATCTCGACGTGCCTGACAAAGAATCTGCTTTCGTCGCTGGTCATCTTCATGGCGTACGGCGTGATCATGTCGATCCTGTGGGCGCTGCTGCGCGCGCCGGATCTGGCGGTCACGGAAGCGGCCGTCGGCGCGGGCATTTCGGGAATACTGATGTTTTTGACCTTGCGAAAGCTGCGGGATCTGAAGAGGAAGCATGCCGATGAAACGGAAGAAAAGCATTAAGGAGCGGCTGCGCGAATGGGACGCGGACGCGTTTGACCTGACCGAACGCACGGCCGGGCCGATGCATCCTGCGCCCGCCGCCCCGGAGGAGGAGAAGCCGGAGGAGCCGCCCGCCCCGGAGCGCGAAACGCGCCTGGGTTCCCGTGCGCTCCGCATTCTGTACTCGGTGCTTGCGGCGCTGTTCGGCACGGTCATGCTCTCGTTTCTGCTCGCAACGGCTTCGGAGCTTCCGCCGTACGGCGCGGCGGAGAATCCCGTCCACAATGCGGTTTCGGAGCGGTATATCCGGGACGGCATGCGGGAAACAGGCGCGGTCAATATCGTCGCGGGCGTGATTTTGGACTACCGTGCGTTCGATACGCTCGGGGAATCGCACGTGCTGTTTACGGCGCTGACGGCGGTTCTGATCCTGCTGCTGGGCGAAGGCGTGCACCGGGAGAGCACGGGGCAGATCCGGATGCAGCAGGACCGCATTGTTACGAATACGGCGTCGGTGCTGACGCCGATCATCATTCTGTTCGGCGTATACGGAATCCTGACCGGACATTTGGGCCCTGGCGGCGGCTTCTCCGGCGGATCGATCGTCGGCGCGGGGCTGATCCTGCATTCGGTCGCGTTCGGGTATGACCGGCTCGGGCGGTACCTGAACATAAAGACGTTCCGCATCGTATGCTTCGCCGCGCTGGCGTTTTACAGTCTGTCGAAGTGCTATTCGTTCTTCTGCGGCGCGAACGGACTGCATACGGTCTTTTCCCCCGGCGTTCCGGGG
This sequence comes from uncultured Eubacteriales bacterium, assembly GCA_902768795.1. GTDB lineage: Bacteria > Bacillota > Clostridia > Christensenellales > CAG-138 > UBA3792. The sequence goes on along the minus strand of CACXMS010000010.1, from coordinate 12,575 downwards.
CGCATCCTGTCCGCAGGGCTGATCCTGCCGCTGAACATTGCGGTCGGCGTCGTTGTGGCGTGCACGATGTACGGCCTGTTCTCGGTGTTTCAAAGGGGGAAGATCTGATGGAGAATTTCTGGCAGCAACTCTGGAATGCGCGCATTGCGGTCGCCGCCATGACGCTGTTTGCGGTCGGGTTCGTCACGCTGCTGCTGCACCGGAATCTTCTGAAAAAGATCATCGGGCTGAACATCATGGAAACGGCGGCATACCTGCTTTTGACCTCGCTCGGCTTCATCGAGGGGCGGCTCTCGCCGATCGTGCTCGGGGAAAACACCGATCCGCTGCTGTACGTGAATCCGCTGCCCGCAGGGCTTGTGCTGACGGGCATCGTCGTATCCGTTTCGGTGACGGCGGTCATGCTGGCGCTGACGGTGCGCCTTTACGCGCGCTATCACAGTCTGAATCTGGACGATATCTACGCGATGGCGCAGAGGGAGCATGGGGTGAACTGATGGCGTTTTCGGTGAATTTTCCGCTGTTTTCGATCGTGCTGTGCCTGCTGTGCGCGGTCGTCTCGTCGCTGCTTCCGTCCAAAGCCGCGCGGGCCGTTTCGATCGCTCTTTGCGCCGCGCTCGCGGCGGGGGCGGCGTGCCTTGCGTCGTACGGCGTTTCCGTCGGCAAGGCGACGGAATACTTGATGGGGCATTATCCGCATCCGTGGGGGAACGAGCTTCGCTTCGGCGTTCTGGAGCCGCTGCTGGTGTCCGTATTCGCGGTCGTAATGCTTTTGTGTCTGATCGGGGGCAAGCGGTATCTTGCGGCCGACCTGGACCCGGAAAAGAGCAATCTGTACTATGTGATGTGCGATCTCGTGCTCGTTTCGCTGACGGCGCTGTCGTACACGAACGACCTGTTCACGGGGTATGTGTTCATCGAGATCTGCACGATCGCGTCCTGCGGAATCCTGATGATCCGGCAGCTCGGCCGCACAACGCTTGCGTCCGTGCGCTATATGATTTTTTCGCTGATCGGATCGGGCCTGTTTCTGCTCGGACTGATCCTGCTGTACGCGGTTACGGGGCATCTTCTGATGCCGAACGTCAAAGAATCCGTCGCGGCGCTCTGGGCAGAGGGCAGATACCGCACGGTGCTGCTGATGTCGATGGCGCTGATCACCGTAGGGCTCGGCGTCAAGAGCGGCCTGTTTCCGTTCCATTTCTGGATGCCGGACACGTACGGCTATGCCACGCCCTCGTCCGGCGGCATTCTGTCCGGCCTGGTGTCGAAGGGGTATATCCTGCTGCTGATCCGGATCGTTTACGGCGCGTTCGGAACCGACATATTCTATCGGAGCGGCATTTCCAACGTGCTGTTCGTGTTCGGCGCCTGCGGGGTCATCGTCGGCAGCATCAGCGCGGCGCGGGAAAAGGACGTTTCCCGCATGGTCGCGTATTCCTCGGCGGCGCAGATCGGGTACATCTATCTTGGAATCGGTCTGTCGCCCGGGATGGGCGTGCTCGCGTCGCTGTTCCATATCCTCACGCATGCGCTGACAAAGCCGCTGCTGTTTTTGTCCGCAGCGGAGCTTGCGTCGTGTGCGGGAAGCCGGCAGCGCGCCGTATGGCGCGGCGCGGGGCATATCAACCGCGTGGCGGGATTTGCGTTCTCGGTCGGCGCGTTTTCAATGATCGGCATTCCGCTGACGATGGGGTTTGTCAGCAAGTACCGCTTCGCGCTGGCCGCGTTTGAACGGCCGCTGCTGATGATTCCGACGCTGATTGTGCTTGCGGTCAGCACCGTTCTGAACGGCCTGTATTTCATCCGCGTCGTCGTTGCGATCTATCTGCCGCCCGAACGGAGAACGGATCGCGTCCGCATCACGGATCACCCGGCTTACGCCGTCTGCGCGATCGCGTTTACGGCGATGAACCTTGCCGCCGGCATTGCCGCGCTGCCGATTGTACGGCTGCTGGAAAGCAGTCTCACGCTTTTGTAAGGAGAACCGCTATGAATCGTATCCTGCTTGTTACCATGCTGCTGCTGCCGTTTTTGGGCGGCGGCGTGCTTGCCGCGCTGTCCCGAAAGGAGAAGCGCGCCATTGACGCGGCGTTTCTGACCGTTCTCGGACTGGAGGCCGCCGCGGTCACCTGGTACCTGTTTTTGCCGGACGCGGCGCTGCCGCTGTTTTCGATGACGGACGCGCTGACCGTGCGGCTCTCGACCGACGGCGTGGGGCGGCTGTTCCTCGCGGTCGGCGCTTACGGATTTTTGCTGTCGGGCGTGTATGCCGTGCGGTACATGGCGCATTCCGGGCGGCAGGCGACGTTTTACGCCTGGATGCTGTTCTCGCTCGGCGCGCTCGTCGGCATGGACGAATCCGACAATCTGATCACGATGTATCTGTTCTTCGAGTGCGCGACGCTGCTGTCGATGCCGCTCGTTTTGCATGACCGTACGCCCGAGTCGATCCGCGCGGCGCTCAAGTACCTGTTCTATTCGATCGCGGGCGCGTTTTTGGCGCTTCTGGCGACCTTCACGGTCGCATCGTTTTCCGATTCGCTGTCCTTCACGGCGGGCGGGGTCTTAAACAGCTCGACTTCGGAACATCGCACGCTTCTGGAGATCGTGGTTCTGCTCGGCGTCGTCGGCTTCGGCGCAAAAGCGGGCCTGTATCCGCTGCACGGTTGGCTGCCGACGGCGCATCCGGTCGCGCCCGCGCCGGCAAGCGCCGTGCTTTCCGCGATCATTGCGAAGGCGGGCGTGCTGGCGATCGTCCGGCTCGTGTTCTATATCGTCGGCGCGGACTTCCTTCGCGGCACGTGGGTGCAGTACGTTTTGCTTTCGCTCGCGCTGCTCACGGTCTTTATGGGCTCGATGATGGCGTTCCGGGAGGACCTGTTCAAAAAGCGGCTCGCCTATTCCTCGGTCAGCCAGATTTCCTACGTGCTCGTCGGCCTGTTCACGCTGACGGAGAGCGGCGTTGCGGGCGGTCTGCTGCACGTGGCGGCGCACGCCTCGATCAAGATCTGTCTGTTCCTGGTTGCCGGCTCGTTCATCGTCAATCTCGAAAAGACGCGCGTTTCGGAGCTTGCCGGCGTCGGCAAGGCGATGCCGGTCACGCTGTTTTCGTTCACAATCGCCGCGCTCGGTCTGATCGGCATTCCGCCGGCTTCGGGCTTTGTGAGCAAGTGGTATCTTGCGCTCGGCGCGCTGGATTCCGGTCTTTCGGTTCTGAACTGGCTCGTGCCGGTGATCCTGCTGGTGTCCGCGCTGCTCACGGCGGGGTATCTGCTGCCGATCACGATCCGCGGCTTCTTCCCGGGAAAGGATTTTCCGGCCGTACGCAGGACCGATGAGGGAACGGCGGTCATGTGGGCGCCGATCGCGCTGCTGGCGGCCGTGTCGCTGCTGCTCGGCGTGTTCGGAGGCCCTTTGACGGACTGGCTGCTTTCGATCGCCAAGGCGCTTGTTTAAGGAGGAATCATGCCCTCGTTCTGGCTGCCGCTTTGCATCCTGTTTCCGCTCGCCGCGGGTGCGGCGCTGTTTGCGCTGCCCGATCGGTCGTTCCGGCTCCTGTTTGGAACGACGCTTGCGGTTACAACGGTCACGAGCGCGCTGGTCTGGGCATGGATTCTTTGGGGCGGCGAAGCGGCGATCGCGCTGATCCGCTTTGCGCCGGAGCTGGAGCTGCTTTTGAAAACCGACGGTCTCGGCCGCTTTTTCCTCGGCGTTCTTGCGACGCTCTGGCCGCTGACCGTTCTGTACGCCGGGTCGTATATGCGGGATCAGCAGCACGTCCGGTCGTTCTTTGCGTTCTTCACGCTGGCATATTGCGCCGCGATCGGCGTGGCGGCGGCGGGCAACCTGTTCACGCTGTACTGCTTCTATGAATTTCTGACGCTTTCAACCGTTCCGCTGATTCTGCAGCCGATGACGTCGGCCGCCCGCAAAGCGGCGCGCGAATACTTTCTGTATTCGATCGGCGGTTCCGCGTTCGCGTTTGTCGCCATGCTGTATCTGCTCGCGCACGGCGCTTCCGGACCGTTCACACCGGGCGGAATCCTCAGGGGGGAAGTGTTCGGCGGGGAAGGGATCGCGCGGCTCTTCTGGCTGTTCGGATTCCTCGGCTTTTCGGTCAAGGCGGCGCTCTTCCCGCTGCACCGCTGGCTGATCAAGGCCTCGGTCGCGCCGACGCCCGTCACCGCGCTGCTGCACGCCGTTGCGGTCGTCAAGTCCGGCGCGTTTGCGGTGATCCGCCTGACGCAGTATTGCTACGGGACGGAGCTGCTTGCGGACTCCTGGGCGCAGACGGCCGCGCTGCTGCTTGCCGCGTTCACGGTCGTTTACGGCTCGTCGCTCGCGGTGCGGGAAACGCATTTCAAGCGGCGGCTCGCGTATTCGACGGTCGCCAACCTCAGCTACATCCTGTTCGGGGCGATGCTGATGACGCCGGCCGGCCTTGCGGCCGCGCTGCTGCACATTGCGGCGCACGCCTGCATCAAGATCGTTTCGTTCTTCTGCGCCGGCGCGGTGCTGCATGAATCCGGGCGCGAAAGCGTGTTTGAGCTCGACGGGATCGGGCGGCGCATGCCGGTCACGTTCGCGTGCTTCACGGTTTCCGCGTTCGCGCTGATGGGACTGCCGCCGTTGAACGGCTTTGTGAGCAAGTGGTATCTGCTCGCCGCGGCGGCGGAGTCCGGCGGGGTCGCCTGGATCGGCGCGGGCGCGCTGCTGCTCTCGGCGCTGCTGACCGCGATCTACATGCTGACGGCGGCGCGGCGCGCCTGGTTCCCGGATCGGGACGCGAATCTCGCTTCGTTGGCTGCCGTGCATGAGGCGGACTGGAAGATGCTGGTTCCGATGGTTCTGTTAACGCTCGGCATGCTGCTGTGCGGCGTATTCGGCGAACCGATTCTGCGCGCGGTACAGGCCGCGATCGGGTTGTGAGGGAGGCGCCATGCTGTACGGACTGATCTTTTTCCCGATGGCAGCCGGGCTTCTGCTGCCGCTGATCGGATCCCGGTCCCTTCGCGCGCGGAACGCGGCGATGGCGGCCGCCTGCCTGATCAACCTTGCATTTTCCGGCATTGTTCTGCTGCGGCCGGATGCGAGCGCGCGCCTTGCGGGGTTTGCGGGCCTCGGGATCGCGCTGGAAACCGACGGGTTCCGCAAGGTATATCTGCTTGTGATCGCGTTCGTCTGGCTGATGACGACGCTGTTCGGGTTGGAATACTTCTCGCACTATCGCCATACGAACCGCTACTGCTGCCTGAATCTTGTAACGCTCGGCGCTTTGAACGGCGTGTTTTTGGCGTCCGATCTGTTCACCGCGCTGATTTTCTTTGAGATCATGTCGTTCACCTCCTATACCTGGGTGCTGCACGAGGAAACGCCGGACGCGCTGAAGGCCGCGAACACCTACCTTGCCGTCGCCGTGATCGGCGGGCTCGTCGCTCTGATGGGACTATTCCTTCTGCAGCATCATCTTGGCACGACGGAGATTGCAAAGCTGTACGAGGCCGCGGCAGCGTCCCAAAACCGCGCGGCGCTGTATGTCGCGGGCGGCTGCGTGCTGTTCGGATTCGGCGCGAAGGCCGGCATGTTCCCGCTGCACATCTGGCTGCCGAAAGCGCACCCGGTCGCGCCCGCTCCGGCGAGCGCTCTGCTGTCGGGTCTTCTGACCAAGTCGGGCGTTTTCGGCGTGCTCGTTCTGTCGTGCGAGCTGTTCCGGTCCGATCCGGCGTGGGGGACGGCGATCCTGCTGCTCGGCGCGGTCACGATGCTGCTCGGCGCGCTGCTGGCGCTGTTTTCGGTCGATCTCAAGCGCACGCTCGCGTGCTCGTCGGTTTCGCAGATCGGGTTCATCCTCGTCGGCGTCGGCCTGATGGACCTTCTCGGCGCGGAAAACGCGCTGGCCGCGCGCGGCACGCTTTTGCACATGCTGAACCATTCCCTGTTCAAGCTCGTGCTGTTCCTCTCGGCGGGCGCGGTGTATATGAACCTGCACGCGCTGGATCTCAACGGGATTCGCGGGTTCGGGCGGAAAAAGCCGCTGCTTCTGATTCCGTTCCTTTTCGCCGCGCTCGGCATCGGCGGCTTTCCGCTGTTTTCCGGATACGTTTCCAAAACGCTGCTGCATGAAGCGATCGTCGAGGCGATCGGCATGTACGGCGCAGGGCTCCTGTCGGCGCTCGAATGGGTGTTCCTGTTCTCGGGCGGCGTCACCGTCGCGTACATGACAAAGCTGTTTGTCGCGCTGTTTTTGGAAAAGCATCCGACCCGCCAGGCGGAGTTCGACGGCAAAAAACGGTACATGAACGGCCTTTCGGCGTTCGCCCTGTGCGCTTCGGCGCTGCTGATCCCCCTGCTCGGAATGAGTGCGAGCCGCTCGATGGACGCGATCGCGGAATTCGGGATCGGATTCTTCCGTTCCGGGCCGCTCGAACATGCGGTGCGCTATTTTACGTGGGAGAACCTGAAGGGCGGCCTGATCTCGATTGCGATCGGCGTCGCGCTGTACTTTGGCTTTGTCCGCACCGTGCTGATGCGGCGGGAAAACGGCGTTCGCGTGTATGTGAACCGCTGGCCAAAATGGCTCGACCTTGAGGAGCTTTTGTACCGCCCGCTGCTTTTGCGGTGGCTGCCGGGGATTCTGTATCCGATTGCGCGGCTGTTCGGGGAGAACCGCGTGCTGACACCGCTGTCGGAACGCATCCTTCGCGCATCCGGCGCCGCTGCGGCAATGTTCGGCGAAAACCGCGTATTGACGCCGCTGTCGGAACGCATCCTTCGCGCATCCGGCGATGCTGCGGCAATGTTCGGAGAAAACCGCGTGCTCGGCCCGCTCTGGGACGGAACAAAACGCTTTTTCGGCGTGCTGGCCCATGCGTTTTCCGATTCGCTCGACGCGCTCGTGCTGCTGCTGCGAAAAACCGCGTACCGCGACCTTACGCCGGAGCCGGAGGACGAAGTGCGCTCAAGCCCGTCGTACCGGCTCGGCAAGCAGCTTGACCGGATTGCCGTGAACCGCGGCGCCGAGAAAGCGGGGGAGAATCGCTATGCGCGGGAGGCGTATGAAAAGCGACGCGAGATACGGATCAAAAGCCGGCGCATCACGGGCAATATGTCGTTTGCGCTTCTGATGCTCGTCATTGCCGTCAGCGCCGTGTTTGTCTACGTGCTGCTGCTACGTTGAGTCCTCCTTGCAGAAATCCACGGTAATCTCATCGACCGTCGCCTTCAGATCGCGCAGGAATTCCGCCCGCGGCCGTTTGCTCCATCCCGACTCGGAGCTGCGCCGCGGACGTTTTTCGTTCGGATCGTAAAGCTCCCATTCAATCGATCCGTCCGGACGCGACGTTCCGCGCCACTTCTTGCCGGGAACCTCCTTCGGCATGACGACCGGAGGCAGCGGCCCCTTCCGACAGTGCGCGCCGGGACTGTCCGCTGTCTGTTCCTGTGCTGTTTCGGAGTCCCGTCCCTGCCTGTCAAGCGCGGAGCGCAAGACGCGCATCCAGTCGCATTCTCCGATCGGTTCGGTCTTTGGATCGGAGGTTTCCTCCATAGGCGTGCCGGCCGGAAGGCCGTCCGTCGTTGCTTCGGTAACAATACCGGTATGGCATACAGGATTGTTTTCTATGGTATTATGCAATACCGTATTGGTATCCAATATTGTTTGTGTCGTTGCTTCCGCAGCCGGCTGCTCCGCTGCCGGGAGGTCCGCCGCCGGGAGGTCCGCCGTCGGGAAAGCCGACGCCGGGAAGCCCGCAGCCGGAAAAGCCGCCGCCGGGAAGCCCGCTGCCGTTTCGATCGGCGTTTCATGCACGACGTAGTTGATGCGGCTGAGCCCTCTCGAGTCGCGGTAGGGGATGCGTTCGAGGTAGCCGTACTGCTCGAGCACGCCGAGCGCCGAGCGGATCCCGTCGCGCCCGTCGCGGCTCATTGAAGTCAGCCCCGCGATCGAAAAGTGCCAGTCGTCGACGACGCGCAGCATGCGGACCAAAAGCCCAAGCTCCGCGTTGCTCAGCCGCGGGTCGCGGATCGCCGCGTTCGTGATCATCGTAAAGTCCCTGTCGTGCCGTGCGCGAATGATTGCCATAAAAAATTGCCTCCCTTGTGTTTATGAGGCAAGCATAGCATAAACAAACCCGTCCGGATTCCCGGAAATAGTTCACAATTCCGATCCCGGCGCGTTCACGGTTTGTTCATCGGACGCGACGCTTTGTTCACGGCCTGTTCATCAAACGGAACGGACTGTTTTCGATTGGTTCATGCTTGGGGACGGACTGTTTTCAATCGGTTCATGCTTTGGAACGCGCTGTTTACTTTTTCGGAGAATCTGGTATAATGAAGCGGAAGAAACGGAGGACTGTATGAAACAGGAACACATCGACCGCATCAACGAACTGGCAAGGAAGGCGAAAAGCGAGGGACTGACGCCGAACGAGCACGCCGAGCGCGAGACGCTGCGAAAGGCGTACATCGCCGAATTCCGGCAGAGTCTGCAGACGCAGCTCGACAACACCTACATCGTGGATCATAAGGGCAACAAGCGAAAGCTCGAACGCAAACCGTGAGCTGTTTTCCAAAAGACGTCTGCCCCGGCAACCGCTTGCCGGGGCAGGTGTTTCAGACTGTCCATCACGGGTTCAGATCGTTTTCGACGATGGAAAGCAAAGAAAACCTGTATGGGAAAACGGCCGCTTCGAGGCCGTTTCTTCTGTCCGTTCGTCAAAAATCAGCCGGTTTCCCGCCCGGGCACAATCCCTTTCGGCGCGCACCCGGCGGGGGAGAAAGCGCCGGAAGGGATTGACCGCTGTTTATACGCTTCGGGCGAGAATTCCGGCTTCTGAACACCCTTTTCGGCAGTCTGCTTCTTATGCGCCGAGACGGACGTATTTTTTCGGATCGACCGGTTTGCCGTCGATGCGGAACGCAAAGTGCAGATGCGGCTCGAGCGCGCACTCCGAGATTGCGGAGGTTCCGACGCTGCCGATCACCGCGCCGGCGTTGACCTTGTCGCCTTTCTTGACGCGCACGTCCGATCCGAGGTTGGCGTAGAGCGTTTCGCGGCCGTTGCTGTGCTTGATTTCAACCGTATAGCCGAGCACATCGTCCTCGCGCACCGCCGAGACCGTGCCGGACAGCACGGCTTTGACGTCCGTTCCGGCCTTTGCCGCGATATCGACCGCCGGATGCGTCGTCCACTGATCGAGCGTCACCGAATAGATCAGCTTATCCGTCGCGTAGCCGAAAATGATTTCGCCCGAAACCGGCGCGGGCGCTTTCTGCGATCCGGTCGATGCCTTGACCGCGGGAGCCGGGGAGGGCGTTTCGGTCGGAACGGCGGTCGGGACAGCCGTGTTCAGCGGCGCGAAGTACGGCGTTGCGGTCGGCTTCAACCGCTCGGAAATGATCTGCACCTCATTGAGCCGCTCGTCGTTCGACTGCGATACGGGCGCGGCCGTCGGGTCCGCCGCCGCTTCCTGCTCGGTATGCGGAACGGTGAGCAGCACGATCCCCGTTCCGACTGCCATCAGGCACAGCACCAATGCCAGATAAAACCCGTTGTTGCGGAGAAACAGTATCAAATTGCTTTGCTTCTTTTCCATTGTGAATCACCTCGCGGATAGTATTGCCCGAAAGAAAGCGGTTCATACGGAAAAGTTGCTTTGACAGCATCCGGGTTTTCGGTTACAATAGAGAAAAGCATTCGAAGGAGACTTACAAAACATGGAAGAGACCGTCAAACGATTCAAGAAACGGCTCGAAGAGCTTCGCGTGTACGATCACGCGATGGGCGTGCTGTATTACGATATGGAAACCGTGATGCCAAAGGGCGCAATCGCGCTTGCGGGCGATACGCTCGGGGCGCTTTCAAAGACGTCGTACCAGCTGCAGATCGATAAAGCGTTCGTTGCGGACATACAGGCGATCCTTGCCCATCCGGACGCGGTTGATCCGATCACGCTTTGCGAAGCGAAGCGCATGAACGAGGCGCGCGAGCGGATCGCGTGCATCCCGATCGACGAGTATGTCGCGTGTCAGATCGAGTCGACCGCGGCCTTTGCGGCGTGGCAGAAGGCGAAGGCACAGAACGATTCTTCGCTGTTTTTGCCGCACCTGGAAAAACTGATCGACTTCAAGCGCCGCTTTGCGCTGTATTACAGGCCGGACGCGCCGGCGTACGATACGATGCTCGGTCAGTACGAAAAGGGCCTTTCGACCGAAACGCTCGATGCGTTTTTCCGCGACGTTCAAAGCGCGCTTGTGCCGCTGATCGACCGGATTCAAAAGAACGGGTATCAGCCGGACACGTCGTTTCTCGAGCAGTCCTATCCGATCTGGAAGCAGCGCGAGCTGACAAAGTACCTGATGCAGGTCATGTGCATGGACCCCGAGCACAGCGCCTGCGGCGAGGTCGAGCATCCGTTCACGACGAATTTCTCAAAAGCGGACGTTCGCATAACGACGCATTACTATGAAAACGCGGTTCAAAGCTCGATGTACAGCGTGATCCACGAAGCCGGTCACGCGACGTACGAACTGAACATCGGGGACGACATCGCGCGTTCGCCGCTCGGCACCGGCGTCAGCATGGGCGTGCATGAATCGCAGTCGCGCTTCTTCGAAAACTACATCGGCAGAAGCGAGCCGTTCATCGAAGCGATCTTCCCCAAAATGCAGGAGCTGTTCCCCGAGCAGCTTGCAGGCGTTTCGGCGCACGCGTTCTATCTTGCGGTCAACAAGGCCGAGCCGTCCCTGATCCGCACCGAGGCGGACGAACTGACCTATTCGCTGCACATCATGGTGCGGTATGAGCTGGAAAAGCAGCTGATCGCCGGCACGCTGAAGGTGGCCGACCTTCCGGAGGCGTGGAACGAAAAGTACCGCGAATACCTCGGCGTCGACGTGCCGAGCGACGCGATGGGCTTTTTGCAGGACATGCACTGGTCGGACGGGAGCTTCGGCTATTTCCCGTCGTACGCGATCGGCAGCGCGTACGGCGCGCAGCTTCTGAATCGCATGGAGCGCGATCTGGACGTATGGACGCTGGCGGGGGAGGGCAACCTGCAGCCGATCATCGACTGGCTGAAGGAGCGCATCTATCAATACGGCTGCCGGCTCGATCCGAAGGAGCTGATGGAGCAGGCGTTTGAAGCGCCGTTCGATCCGAAGTATTATACGGAATACCTGACGAAAAAATTCACGGCGCTGTATCGCCTGTAAGGAGCCCGCATGGAACGGCCGCAAAAATGCACAACAGAAGAACGGATCCGCTTCGCGATCGAGGCGGCGCAAAACCGTCGATGAAACCGGAAGGAAAGCAAAAACGGAAAACGCTTTGGACGCTGTTTTGGACGTCGATGCGGATCAGCGCATTCACGTTCGGCGGCGGCTTTGTGATCGTCACGCTGATGAAGCGGGTTTATGTCGACCGGCTCGGCTGGATTTCCGAGGAGGAGATGCTCGATTACACCGCGCTTGCCCAGACCGCGCCCGGCCCGATCGCGGTTAACGCGGCGGTGCTGGTCGGACGGCACGTTGCGGGCGGCTGGGGGATGGCGGCCGCCGTGCTCGGCACGGTTCTGCCGCCGATTGCGCTGCTGCTTCTGGTGTCGCTGGTTTACGACGCGTTCGCCGCCAACCGCTATGTCGCGCTGTTTTTGCGCGGTATGCAGGCGGGCGTCGCCGCGGTCATCTGCGACGTCGTCTGTTCGCTCGGCGTGCGCGTTCTGCGGGAGAAGAACTGGGTTTCCTATGTTCTGACGGCGGCGGCGTTTGTGCTGTCGTTTGTGCTGCGCGTGAGCGCGGCGTGGATCGTGCTCGGCGCGCTCGCGGTCGGGATTGTGCTCGCGCTTCTGGATCGGAGGAAACCGGCATGATTTATCTGAAACTGTTCCTGACCTTCCTGGAGATCGGCCTGCTGTCGTTCGGCGGCGGGTACGCCGCGGTTCCGCTGCTCGAAAGCGCCGTCGTGGAGGGAAATGGCTGGCTGACGCAGGCTGCGTTCTCCGATCTTGTTTCGATTGCCGAGATGACGCCCGGCCCGATCGGCATCAACGCCGCGACGTTTGTCGGCGTCCGCGTGGCGGGGATCGGCGGCGCGGTCTGCGCGTCGCTCGGGTTCATCGTCCCTTCGGTCGTCATCGTCTCGCTGCTGTTTTTCCTGTACGCAAAATATCGCACGCTGCCGTTTTTGCAGCGCGTGTTAAAATCCCTGCGCCCGGTCGTCGTCGCGCTGATCGCCTCGGCGGGCCTGACGATCCTGAAGACCGTCGCCCTGAACGGAGAGGCGCTGTCGTTTTCGTCGGTGGACTGGGTCGCGCTCGGCCTGTTTCTTGCCGCGCTCGGCGTGCTGCGTACTCTGAAATGGAATCCGATCCTGATCATGGCGATTTGCGGCACGCTGTACCTTTGCGTCGGCGCTTTGACCGGATTATAAGAATAAATGGCCCAGGCTGTCGTAAAAGGCGCCGGACCATTTGCGGCAATTTCATTCAAAAGGATACCGGTAAGACGAAAAGACGGAAAAACCGTCTTTTCTCTTTTTTTATATGTCGCAAATCAGCTGTTTTAGATAACCTGAA
>CACXMS010000009.1 GCA_902768795.1 uncultured Eubacteriales bacterium | reverse complement strand
CGGGTAGGTCATAACCGTCTTTTGACCGTACTCGTCATATCCGTATTGTACCACATCGCCCGCCGGGTTTTCAACCCGCGTCAGCAATCCGCGCTCATTATTTTGCAATTTGGTTACACCGGTTTCGTCTTCGACCGTGGTGAGCTGTCCCATCGAGTCGATGGTATACCGAACAACCGTGCCGTCCGAGGCGCGTTCCGACCGCAATACGCCGGTTTTGTCATACGAATAGGTCAGCGTCGTCCCGTCCGGACGCTGCGTTTCCTTCAGCCACCCCTCCGGGGTATACGCATACGCGGTCGTTTGTCCGAGCGCGTCCGTTTCCGAGATCAGACGGCTCATGGCATCATACGCATACCGCGTTTCGCCGCCGTTCGGATCGACCGAAAGGATCAGGTTATCGAGCGCGTCGTATGCGTACCGCGTCACATTCCCGAGCGCGTCCGTGACCGCGGTCATTCTGCCGAGCGCATCGTAAGCATACGTCTGCTTTGCGCCGAGCGCGTCCGTTTCCGAGATCAGGTTGCCCGCAAGGTCGTACGCGAGCGAGACCGTCCCCCCATTCGGCTGCGTCGCCTCCGTCAGACGTCCCATGCTGTCATACCGATAGCTTGTTTCGCTGCCGAGCGCGTCGATCACGCGCACCGGGTTGTTCGCGGCGTCGTACCGATACGCCGTCCGGCTGCCGTCCGGCGCGGTTACGGACGTCAGGTTGCCCGCAAGGTCGTACGCATAACGGGTGACGCGCTCGCCCTCCGCGATTTCGATCACGCGCCCCGCGGCGTCGTAACGATAGGCGATCGGAACGCCGTGCCGCGGAACCGCACGGATGAGCCGGCCCAGCACGTCATATTCGTTGATTGCGCTCGTCCCGTCCGGATAGCGCGTTTTGACAAGGTTTCCGGCCGCGTCGTATTCAAACGCGGCGGCGCGTCCCTCGGCGTCCTTCATTCCGATCAGGTTGCCCGCAGGGTCGTAGAAATATTCCGCGGCGTTCCCGTTTTCGCTGACCCGGGACAGATTGCCGAGCGCGTCATACGCGTACGCGGTTCTGCCGCCCAGCGGGTCTTTCGAACCGATCAGTCTTCCCGCCGCGTCGTAGGAATATGCGGTTTTCGATCCGTCCGGCGCGGTCACGCCGAGGACGCTGCCGAGCGCGCCGTATTGCATCCGCGTCGTTTGCCCGAGCCCGTCGGTAACGGAAAGCGTTTGTCCGAGCGCGTCGTAGGCGTACCGCGCAGCATTGCCGAGCGCATCCGTCGCCTGCGTCAGATTTCCCGCCGGATCGTAAGCAAACGCGAGCGTCGCTCCGTTCTGCTGCTGCGCCGCGACCATGCGGTTCCGGCTGTCGTAAGTATACGTCGCTTTTACGCCGAGCGCATCGGTTTGGGACGTCAGATTTCCGTTCGCGTCATAGGCAAAGACTTCCCGCCGCCCCAGCGCGTCCGTCACGGAGATCCGGTTCCCGACCGCATCATATGCATAGCGCACCGTTCCCCCGAGCGGATCGGTAACGGAAATCGGACGGTTCAACGCATCGTAAGCGGCCTTGGTCGTATTGCCCAAAGCGTCCGTGACGGCGACGGCGTTGCCCATCGCGTCATATGCATACCCGGCAGTTCCGCCGAGCGGGTTGGTCGTTTCGGTTACTCTGCCGAGCGCATCGTAAGCGTATGTCGTCACGCCCCCGTTGGCATCGGTCTGACGTACGATTCGGTTCAATGCATCGTATTCGGTCTCGGTCTTTGCGCCGTTCGGCAGCGTCGCGGTCAGCAGATTCCCTGCCCGGTCGTAAGTGAGCGCGACGGCAAGGCCGGTTTCGTCGGTCGTTTCCGTTACAAGTCCGGAGGCCGGATCATACCGGTATGTCCGCTTTGCGCCGGTGGGAAGCGTTTCGGCCACAAGCCGGTTCTGCCTGTCGTATTCGTAACGCGTGCAGTTCCCCAAAGGGTCTGTGACAGACGTCAGATTGCCTGCGGCGTCGTAGGCATAGGTCGTTGTATTTCCATTCGCATCGGTTCTTTGAATCACGTTGCCGCCGAGATCATAGACTGCAGTTTCGCGCGAACCATCCGGATAAATCACCGCAGTCGGATGCCGCAGCGCGTCGTATTCGTATGCGGTCGTATGATTGCAAGAATCGGTATACGATACCGGATTTCCAACCGCATCATAAGCATACTGCTCTTTGCTTCCGTCTGCAAAGCGGATTTCGATCAAATTGCCAACCGCATCATACGTAAAAGCAGTCGTTTGCTGCAGCGCGTTCGTCGTCCGAACGACCCGTCCCGCTGCGTCATAGGCAAACCAGATTCTTTGCCCCTTAGCGTCGACGGTTTGAACCATGTCAGCGCCGTGATAATGGATCTTTGAAGTGTTTCCTGCGGCGTCCGTCCTCTGTTGCCCAAGTTACAAGGATAACCGGCAGCGTATTTAAGCGATCGCGTGCAATCTCCAAAGACAGCTTCTCTGACACGGCGTACTCCGCTTCATCCCAAACGGCCAGAAAAAACCAGTTCCCTTTCTGATCTCCGTAGGCCCCTTCTGCAATCTTCCATTCCACGGGAATTGCAACAGCTTTGTCTTCTGTTGAAAACGCCTCCACCGTTTTCGGAAACGGGATATCTTCTTCCTTTGTCATTGCAGAAACAAGAATACTCTGGTATGGAACGAACCGCCCTTTTTCATCATGCTCAACCAAAAAAGAGTTGATTGTAACTCGCTCCAACACATCTTGTTCGCCAGGAACCAATTCTTGGTCTTCGCTCTCTAGGCCAGAGTCATCACTGGTTGGGTCTGCTCCTTTATTTGCATCATCAAAAGTTTCTTCCGTGTATTGTTCCGACAGTCTTTCCTCATTGGAATGAGTGATGATCGGAAAGAAAGACAACCGTTTTTGGGATTCTTTCATGGATTGGCTCCTTTCTTATGCCGTACGCAGTTCTTTTCGCAGAGAAAACGTGTCTTTGAGCGTTTCGGTAATCAGCACCTCGCCCGCGGTCGTTACAAAGATCGCGTCGATGCTTCGCGCTTTCAGAAGCGGCAGGCCGCGCTTTGCGCCAAGCACGAATACGCCGGTTGCAAGCGCGTCGAGCTCCGTCGCGTTCGATCCGATCAGCGTCACCGAAACGAGTCCGCTTTCCGAAGGATATCCGGTGCGCGGATCGATGATGTGGTGATACCGCCTGCCGCCGATCGCGTAAAAGTGCTCATAGGAACGCTTGTGACGACGCTGCGATCGCAAACGGTCAGCGTGCCGATCGGCGCTTCCTGCGGTGCAAACGGATTGCGAATGCCGACCAAAACCGGCTGTCCGATTGCCGTGACGGTTCCGCCGAGATTCAGAAGCGCGTCGGAAACACCCTCCGCAAGAAGCATCTCCTTCAGCCGGTCCGACGCGAAGCCCTTTGCGACGCCGCCGAAATCCACCGCCTGCCCGGCTTTCGGAAGGTACGCCGTCCGATCCGTTTCGTTCAGAACGATCGATCGCGCATCGGTGCGTGCTCTTGCCGTTTGCAGCGCGGCTGTCTCCGGCATCCTTCCCTGTTTTGCCGCGGCTCTCCAAAGCGCGGACAACGCGCCGGAAGCGACATCAAACGCGCCCCCGGTCTGTTCGCAGAGCGTTACGCATGCTTTGAGCAGCGTAAACGTGTCGCCGTCCACGGGAACCGGCGCGATTCCCGCGCTGCGGTTCAGCTTTGACAGCATGCTGTCTTCCCGGAAGACCGACCACGCGCGATCCATGTTCAGCACTTCGTTCTTCATACGCTCGGCAAGCGCCGTGCGGTTTTCACCGTACAGCGTGATCGTATGCACAGTACCCATTGCGGGAAATGTCTTTTGCAGCATGCTTTGCTCCTTCGAATACCGATTTCTCTTCTTTACAGCACCCAGTGTAGCAGCAAATCCTTAAACGAGATTAAAAGCAGCAAAAAATCGGAAAACCGTTTCAACGCTTTCGCGTTTCGGTATGTAAAAAAAATATAAAACAGTTGACAAATGGATTTCGGTATGTAAAAAAAATATAAAACAGTTGACAAATGGAGAACAGGCGAGTATAATCACTCCTATGTTATTTGTATATAATATATTATTCTGCGGAATGCGAGAGGAAACAGAAGAACGGGTTACCGTTACGGAACATCGGATCAGATGAACGTCAGGCGTCCATCCTTGGGAATATCACCCCTCGGACGGGCGCCTCTCCTTTTAGACAGTCCCAAACGCCCCAGCGCTGATCGCTGAAAAATGACGGTGGATTTTCCGTTGGAAAACCCTCACACAATTTTGTCTTCGGTCTTATTTCTTCATTTTCAGCATCTGTTTATACAGAGAAAGGAAAGGATGGAATGAAAAAGTACATTTTTGTGACCGGCGGCGTGGTATCCGGCCTCGGAAAAGGCATTACGGCGGCTTCGCTCGGGCGGCTTCTGAAAGCCAGGGGCTTCAAAGTCGCGGCGCAGAAGCTGGATCCGTACATCAACGTCGATCCCGGTACGATGAGTCCGTACCAGCACGGAGAAGTCTACGTGACCGAGGACGGCGCGGAAACCGACCTCGATCTCGGACATTACGAGCGGTTCATCGACGAGGACCTGAACCGGTATTCGAACCTCACGACCGGCAAGGTCTACGCAAACGTGCTTGCGCGCGAGCGACAGGGCGGCTACCTTGGCAAGACGGTGCAGACGATCCCGCACATCACCGACGAGATCAAGCGTTTCATCTATCGCGTCGGAGAGCAGACGGATGCGGACGTGGTCATCACCGAAGTCGGCGGAACGATCGGCGACATCGAAAGCCAGCCGTTTCTCGAGGCGATCCGGCAGGTCGGCCGTGAAGTCGGACACGAAAACGCGATCTATATTCACGTCACGCTCGTTCCGTACCTCAAAGCAAGCGGCGAACACAAGTCCAAGCCGACGCAGCATTCGGTCAAGGAGCTGCAGGGCATGGGCATCTCCCCCGACATCCTCGTACTGCGCTGCGACGAGCCGATCACGGATTCCTCGGTCTTTGAGAAGATCGCACATTTTGGCAACGTCGATCGCGACTGCGTGATCGAAAACCTGACGCTTGAAACGCTCTACGAAGCGCCGCTGTACCTTGAACAGGCGCACTTCTCCGAGATCGTGTGCCGCAAGCTGCATCTTGACGCGCCCAAGCCGGACCTTGCGGAATGGCGGCAGATGGTCGAGCGGATCAAGCATCCCGAGGGCAGCGTCACGATCGCTTTGGTCGGCAAATACACGCAGCTGCACGACGCATACCTTTCGATTGTCGAAGCGCTGAAGCACGCGGGCTATGCGCGCGGCGTGGAGGTAAAAATCCGCTGGATCGATTCCGAGTCCTTCTCCCCCGCCGACCTTTCGGACGCCGACGGCGTTCTGATTCCGGGCGGATTCGGGAACCGCGGCATCGAGGGGATGATCGACGCGGCACGCTATGCAAGGACGCACCGCCTGCCGTATTTCGGAATTTGCCTCGGAATGCAGATTCTGTGCATCGAATACGCGCGCTCCCTGCTTGGCTGGACGGACGCGAACTCCGGCGAGTTCGACCCGACGAGCAGCCACAAAGTCATCGACTTCATGCCCGGCCAGAGCGACGCGATTGATAAGGGCGGCACGCTGCGGCTCGGCAGCTACCCCTGCAGCATCCAGCCGGGGACGACGATGGATCGCTGCTATGCGCTGGACGCGATCGCGGAGCGGCACAGACACCGCTATGAACTCAACAACGCCTTCCGACAGCGGCTTTCGGAAGCCGGCCTGACGTTTTCGGGCGTTTCCCCGGACGGGCGTCTCGTCGAAGCAGTCGAGATCACGAAACTGCCGTTCTATGTCGGCGTGCAGTACCATCCGGAATTCAAGAGCAGACCCAACAAACCCCATCCGCTGTTTCTCGGCTTGATCGAGGCGGCGCAGCGACATCATCATTCATAAAAAAGGAGAAATACCATGAAACATTATACAGGAGAGGACATTGTCCGCATTGTCAACGAGAATGATATTGAATTTATCCGCCTGCAGTTTACGGATATCTTCGGGCAGCTGAAGAACGTCGCGGTGACGCGGTCGCAGATCGAAAAGGTGCTCAGCAACGAGATTATGATCGACGGAAGCTCAATCGAGGGCTTTACGCGTATCCATGAGTCCGATCAGTATCTTCGGCCCGATCTCGATACGTTTGCGATCCTGCCGTGGCAGCCGTCTACGCGCAAGACCGCGCGGCTGATCTGCGACGTGTATAACCCGGACGGCACGCCGTTTATCGGCGATCCGCGCGGCGTTCTGAAGCGCGTACTGGAGCGGGCCGGACAGATGGGCTACACGTTCAACGTCGGACCGGAGATGGAGTTCTTCCTGTTCGAAACGGATGAAAAGGGCCTGCCGACGGCGCGGACGGCGGATGCGGCGGGCTATTTCGACATAGCGCCGATCGATCGCGGCGGGCATGTGCGGCGCGAGATCTGTCTGATGCTCGAGGAAATGGGATTCGAAATCGAGGCAAGCCATCACGAGGTTGCCGAGGGACAGCACGAGATCGACTTCAAGTATGCCGACGCCTTAACTGCCGCGGACAACATCATGACGTTCCGCATGGCGGTCAAAACGATCGCGCAGATGCGCGGATTGCACGCAACCTTTATGCCAAAGCCCGTGTTTGGAATCAACGGCAGCGGCATGCACACGAACATGTCGCTGTTCAAGGACGGAAAGAACATCTTTTTCGATCCGAACGGCCCCAGGCAGCTCAGTAAGGAAGCGTACAGCTTTATCGCAGGGATCCTGGCGCATGTGCGCGGGATGGCGGCGGTCACGAATCCGCTGGTCAATTCATATAAGCGGCTGGTGCCGGGCTACGAAGCGCCGTGCTACCTTGCGTGGAGCGCTTCGAACCGTTCGGCGCTGATCCGCATCCCGGCTGCGCGGCAGAACGCGACGCGCGTGGAACTCAGAAGCCCCGATCCTTCGTGCAACCCGTATCTTGCGATCGCGTCGTGCCTGGCCGCGGGACTGGACGGCATCGAAAAGGGCATGACCCCGCCCGCGGAGATCACGGAAAACATCTTTGCGATGACCGAGGACGAGCGCAAGGCGCACGGCATCGACAGCCTGCCCGGCAATCTTTTGGAGGCGGTTCTGTGTCTTGAACGCGATCCGGTGATCGTTCAGACGCTCGGGGAGCACATCTATCGCAGCTACGTCGTCGGCAAGAAGCGCGAGTGGGACGAATACCGCACCCGCGTCACCGACTGGGAACTCAAAAAGTATATGGTCGTGTATTGAGGAGGTCGTATGTGCGGAATTGTCGGATATACCGGCCATCAGCCGGCGGCGCCGATTCTTCTGGACGGATTGTCCAAGCTGGAATACCGCGGCTATGATTCCGCCGGACTTGCGGTTCGCAGCGGAGACGCGCTTGCCGAGGTCGTCAAATCGACCGGGAAGCTGAAAAACCTGATCGAAATGACCGACGAGGGGCGCGCTCTGCCGGGGCTTTGCGGCATCGGACATACGCGCTGGGCAACGCACGGCGAACCGAGCCGCAAAAACGCGCACCCGCATGTATCGGGCAACGCGACCGGCTCCGGCTCCGGCCCCGTGGAATCCGACGTCGTCGGCGTGCACAACGGTATCATCGAAAATTATGAAGAGCTGAAACAAAAGCTGCTGAACAACGGCTATCGCTTTTACAGCGGCACCGATACCGAGGTCGTAATCAAGCTGGTCGATTATTATTATAAGAAATACAAGATCGGTCCGATCGACGCAATCAATCGCATGATGGTCCGTGTGCGCGGCAGCTATGCGCTTGCGCTGATGTTCAAAGATTATCCGGGCGAGCTTTATTGCGCCCGAAAGGACAGCCCGCTGATCATCGGCGTCGGCGTCGGCGAAAGCTTCCTTGCGTCCGACGTGCCCGCAATCTTAAAGCACACCCGGGACGTTTACTATATCGACAATCTGCAGTCGGCGCGGCTTTGCCCCGGGGAAGCGCACTTTTTCGATCTGAACGGCGACGAAGTCTCGCTGCCGCTCACACGCATCACCTGGAACGCCGAAGCGGCCGAAAAGGGCGGCTACGAGCATTTCATGATCAAGGAGATCCACGAGCAGCCGCGGGCCGTCAAGGATACGCTCGGCAGCATCCTCAAAAACGGAAGGATCGACCTGTCCGCCGCCGGACTGGAGGAAGCGTTCCTGTCCGGTATTCAGGATCTGCACATCGTCGCGTGCGGCTCGGCGTGGCATGTCGGGATGCTGGCGCAGTACGTTATAGAGGACCTTGCCGAGATCCCCGTACGCGTGGAGCTCGCGTCCGAGTTCCGCTACCGGAAAACGCTGCTCGGGAACGGCTCGCTTGTGATCGTCATTTCGCAGTCCGGCGAAACGGCGGACAGTCTGGCGGCGCTGCGGGCGGCGAAAGCAAAGAACGTACCGACGCTGGCGATCGTCAACGTCGTCGGCTCGACGATCGCGCGGGAAGCGGATCACGTGCTATACACGCTCGCGGGGCCGGAGATCGCCGTCGCCACGACCAAGGCGTACAGCGCGCAGCTTGCCGCCATGTATGCGCTTGCGGTGGAGCTTGCGAAGATTCGCGGGAAACTCGATAACGGGCAGTATGATGCGTACATTTCAGAGCTTTCGGCGCTTCCGCAGAAGATGGAGCGCGCGCTCGAAAACAAGGAACGCATTCAGTGGTTTGCGAGTAAACACGCAAACGCGCGGGATATCTTTTTCATCGGGCGCGGGCTCGACTATGCGATCTGCCTCGAAGGCAGTCTGAAAATGAAGGAAATCTCGTACATTCACAGCGAAGCGTATGCGGCGGGTGAATTGAAGCACGGTACGATCAGTCTGGTGGAAAACGGCACGCTGATCATCGGAGTGCTGACGCAAAGGGACCGGCTCGAAAAAACCGTCAGCAATATGGCCGAATGCAAGGCGCGCGGCGCATACTTAATGGGACTGACCGGCTACGGCAACTATAACGTCGAAGAATCAGCCAACTTCACGGTTTACGTGCCGAATACCGATCCGCACTTTTACGGCAGCATCGCAATCATTCCGCTGCAGCTGCTCGCTTATTATACGAGCGTTGCAAAGGGATTGGACGTCGACAAGCCGAGAAACCTTGCCAAGTCCGTAACGGTCGAATAACGGAGGCGCTATGCAGGAAACGATCGTCATTTTGGATTTCGGCGGCCAGTATAAGCAATTGATCGCCCGCAGGGTGCGCGAATGCAGCGTGTATTGCGTGATCCTGCCGCATACGACGCCGCTCGAGGCGCTGCGCGCGATGCCGCTGAAGGGCATTATTCTGACCGGCGGACCAAGGAGCGTGCGCGATCCGCAGTCGCCCACCTGCTCTTCGACGGTGTTTTCCCTCGGCGTTCCGGTGCTCGGAATCTGCTACGGCGCGCAGCTGATGGCGCATATTCTGGGCGGAAGCGTGCGAAAAGCGCAGGTCTCGGAGTACGGAAACGCCGACCTGATTCTTGACGCCTCCTCCGGCATTTTTCGGGACGTTCCGCAAACGACGACCTGCTGGATGAGCCATACGGACCGGATCGAGCGCGTGCCGGACGGATTTGCCGTCACGGCGCATACCGCGGATTGTCCGGTTGCGGCGATGGAACAGGCGGCGCGCGGACTGTATGCCGTGCAGTTTCATCCCGAGGTTGTCCATACGCCCGACGGCGCGCGGATGATCCGAACGTTTGTCCGGGAGATCTGCGGCTGCAGTGGCGACTGGCAGATGTCGTCGTTCGTGCAGACGCAGACGGAATGGCTGCGCGAGCGGATCGGAAACGGGCGCGTGCTGCTCGGTCTGTCCGGCGGCGTGGATTCCTCGGTCACGGCGGCGCTGCTGTCACGGGCGATCGGCAAGCAGCTGATCTGCGTGTTTGTCGATCACGGCCTGCTGCGAAAGGGCGAGGCCGACGAGGTTGCATCCGTGTTCGGCGCCGGCGGCGAATTCGACCTGCAATTTGTCCGCGTACCGGCGCAGCAGCTCTTTTACGACGCGCTTGCCGGCGCTGCGGAGCCGGAGCAAAAGCGCAAGATCATCGGCGAACAGTTCATCCGCGTCTTTGAAGCCGAGGCGGAAAAGATCGGCGCCGTCGAGTTTCTTGCACAGGGAACGATCTATCCCGACGTGATCGAAAGCGGCAGCGGCGGCGCGGTAATCAAATCGCATCACAACGTCGGCGGTCTGCCGAACGCGGTATCCTTTCGCGCGATCATTGAGCCGCTGCGGTCGCTGTTCAAGGATGAGGTGCGCGCCGTGGGGCGGGAGCTCGGGCTCCCCGAATCGCTTGTGAACCGGCAGCCGTTCCCCGGCCCCGGGCTTGCCGTGCGGATCGTCGGCGAGGTGACGGCGGAGAAGGTGCGTATCGTTCAGGAGGCCGACGCAATCTTCCGGGAGGAATTGGACCGCGCCGGAATCGACACGGGCGAAGGACAGTTTTTTGCAGCGCTGAGCAATATGCGCTCCGTCGGCGTCATGGGCGACGATCGCACCTATGCCTATGCGGTCGTTCTGCGCGCCGTGCTGACGTCCGATTTTATGACCGCGCGCGCGGCGCGGCTTCCGTACGAGGTTCTGGAGGAGAGCATGCACCGCATTATCAACGAGGTGCGCGGCGTCAATCGCGTGCTGTACGATCTGACCAGCAAGCCGCCCTCGACCATTGAATTGGAATAAACCGGAAAGGGCCTGATATGAAGTCGAAAGAATTATCGTATCCGCAGTTGTATTTCGACGAACTGATTCACCCGCATTCCGTGCAGGATTCGCCGTATCCGCCGCTCTACGAGCAGGCCTTTTTCGCTTCCGATACGGATACCGCGGACGGATCTGATTGCAACACTACCGCTTGGGATTAAACCAAACGGCTTGGATTCCGAACGAAATCCAGGCCATCCATGATAAAAAAACAGGAGGATATTCAGATGTCTTACATTGACGAAGTAAAAGCTCGACTCGAGCAAAAAAATCCGAACGAACCGTTGTACCATCAGGCGATGGGCGAAATTCTGGATTCGCTGCGCCTTGCCATTGACAAGCACGAGGACGAATACCGGAAAACAAAGCTTCTGGAACGGCTTCTGGAGCCGGAGCGCAGCATTTCGTTCCGCGTGACGTGGGTGGACGATCACGGTGAGGTGCAGGTCAACCGCGGTTACCGCATCCAGTTCAACAGCGCGCTCGGCCCCTATAAGGGCGGTCTGCGCTTTCATCCGAGCGTGAACCGATCCATGCTGAATTTCCTTGCGCTTGAACAGACGTTCAAAAATGCATTGACCGGTCAGGGGATCGGCGGCGCAAAGGGCGGCTCGGATTTCGATCCGAAAGGCAAGTCGGACGGCGAGATCATGCGGTTCTGCCAATCCTTTATGACCGAGCTCTATCGGCATATCGGCCCTTCGACAGACGTTCCGGCGGGCGATATCGGCGTCGGCGGCCGTGAGATCGGCTATCTGTACGGCCAGTACAAGCGGCTGACGAACACGGTGGACGGCACGCTTTCGGGCAAAGGCCTTACATACGGCGGCTCCGAGGTTCGCACCGAAGCAACCGGATACGGCCTCGTCTATATCGCGCAGGAAGCGCTGGAAAACGTTGGCAAGTCCTTCGAAGGCGCGACGGTTGTTGTTTCCGGCTCCGGCAACGTCGCAACCTATGCGGTAGAGAAGGCGCAGCACCTCGGCGCTAAAGTTGTGACGGTATCCGATTCCTCCGGCTATGTCTATGATCCCAACGGCATTGACGTCGCAGTCCTCAAGCAAATCAAGGAGGTGGAGCGCGCGCGCATTTCGGTATATGCCGAGCGTGTTCCGTCCGCCGTCTATTATCCGGGCGAAAAGGTCTGGGGCGTGCAATGCGACATCGCGCTGCCCTGCGCCATTCAGAATGAACTGGATCTGGACGACGCGAAAAAGCTCGTGAAAAACGGCGTGATCGGCGTTTTCGAAGGCGCAAACATGCCGACGACGCGCGAAGCCACAGCGTACCTGCAAAAGAACGGCGTGGTGTTCATCCCGGGCAAGGCGTCGAACGCAGGCGGCGTTGCGGTGTCCGCGCTGGAGATGGGACAGAATGCGTCCCGGAAGCACCGTTCGTTTGAAGACGTCGACGCGCAGCTGAAGGAGATCATGCACAATATCTACGTCGAGATTTCGCAGGCGGCGAACGATTACAACGTGCCGGGCAACTTTGTTGTCGGCGCGAATATCGCTGGGTTCCGCAAGGTCATCAAGGCAATGCGCGAGGAGGGCTACGTTTGATTCCTCCTTCGGGAGCGAAACGGTCTGACGGCAAAAGGAGGGGATGCGCGGTGCGGTTCACGAAAATGCATGGACTCGGAAACGATTATCTGTATGTGTTCGGAGAGGTTCCGAAAGGGATCGCGCCGCTTTGCGTCCGGCTTTCGGACCGTCACTTCGGCGCAGGCGCGGACGGGATGATCTATATTTCCCGGTCGGACGTTGCGGATTTTCGGATGCGGATCTTCAACGCGGACGGCAGCGAAGGAAAAATGTGCGGCAACGGGATCCGCTGCGTCGGCAAGTACGTGTATGAAAAGGGGTATACGGACAAACGGCAAATCACCGTGGAGACCCTTTCCGGCGTCAAAACGCTGACGCTCGATCTGGACGGAAATCGCGTCCATGCCGTCACGGTCGATATGGGAACCGCCGAGGTGAAACGAAGGAAAACGCTGAAAACAGAGCTCGGCGCCTTTCGCTGCATCCCCGTGTCGGTCGGCAATCCGCACGCCGTCCTCTTTGTCGAAAACGTCGAATCGGTTCCGCTTTCAGAGATCGGCCCGCAGATCGAACGGAACAAAGCGTTTTTGGATCGCGTCAACGCGGAATTTGTGCAGGTTCTCAGCCCGCAAATGCTGCGAATGCGCGTTTGGGAACGCGGCAGCGGGATCACTATGGCCTGCGGAACCGGCGCCTGTGCAAGCGCGGCGGCGGCTGTCGCGGTCGGGCTGTGCCGGGCGGACCAGCCGATTACGGTCCGTCTGGACGGCGGAGACCTGCAGGTCGTTGTTTCGAATGATTTCAGAATTCTTTTGACCGGTCCGGCAGAATTTGTATACGAAGGAGAGACCATCGAATGCTGATTCCGAACAGAGAGTACGCAAAGCTGAAGGAGTCCTATCTCTTTCGGCGAATCGCCGAAAAGACGGATGCGTTCCAAAAAGAGCATCCCGAATTGCCGATCTATCGCATGGGGATCGGCGACGTAACGCTGCCGCTTTGCGATGCGGTTATTTCGGCGCTGCACGAAGCCGTGAACGAACAGTCCCGCGCGGAAACCTTTCAAGGGTATCAGCCGGAATGCGGCGCGCCGTTTTTGCGTCAGGTGATCGCCGATCATTATGCAGATCGCGGCGTTTTGCTGGAACCGGACGAGGTATTTGTTTCGAGCGGCGCCAGCGACGAGCTCAGCGATCTGCTGGACCTGTTCGACCGCAGCAATACCGCGATGATCATGGAGCCGGCTTACCCGGCGTATGTGGATACGAGCATTATGACGGGAAGACCGATTGTGCGGCGCAGCGCGAACATGGAAAACGGCTTTTTGCCGATGCCGGACGAACGGATGAAGGCGGATCTGATCTATCTTTGCTCGCCGAACAACCCGACCGGCGCGGTCTATACCCGCACGCAGTTACAGCAATGGGTGGATTATGCGAACGCATGCGGCGCGGTGATCCTGTTCGATGCGGCATACGAAGCGTACATTGAGGATGCCGAGATTCCGCACAGCATCTATGAATTATCCGGCGCAAAGACGTGTGCGATCGAGATCTGCTCGCTTTCCAAAACCGCCGGCTTTACCGGCACGCGGCTCGGCTATACCGTGGTTCCGAAAGCGCTGACGCGGGACGGAATGCATCTGAACGCCATGTGGGTACGCAACCGTACGACAAGGACGAACGGTGTTTCCTACATCCTCCAAAAAGGCGCGGCGGCGGTTTTCACCGCAAAGGGACAGCTTGAGATCGCCGGGCAGCTTCGGTACTACAAGCAGAATGCCGGAATCCTGATGCAGGCGCTCGACGCTGCCGACGTCTGGTACACCGGCGGAAAAAACGCGCCGTATCTCTGGATGAAATGTCCGAACGGCATGGATAGCTGGACGTTTTTCGATCGGCTGCTGAAGGAGATACAGGTCGTCGGGACGCCGGGCGACGGCTTCGGCGCATGCGGAAAGGGGTTTTTCCGTTTCTCCACGTTCGGAAGCCGCCGCGATACCGAAATCGCCGCGCAGCGACTGACGCGGCTTTTGCAGGCATGGATCAATTGATCCGCATGGCTGCTGCAGATGCGCTTTGAAAAAACAAAACGGTCGAAAGCGGAAGCAACTGCTTCCGCTTTATGGTTGGCTCAGAAGGTTCCGTAGGAATTCCATCCCGCGCCGATCCCTATTTTTCGTTGGATTTGCCGTTTCGGGCCGGTTTGACGGCGCAGCATTTTTTGCAGGCGCCGCAGGCGGCGCAGTCGCAGCCGCAGGGGCGTTTTCCCGCTTTTCTGTTCCGAATCATGCCGAACACGATCAGACCGACGATCAGCAGGAGAACGGCAATCAGTACTGCGTTGAGCCAATTCTCGGAAAGCCATGCAAGCATATTGTCACATCCTTTCGGGGGAGGCGGCGCCGGGAGGAAAAGGATCAGATCCTCGCAGCGCCGCCTTTTTCGAATTATAGTACGGTTTATTGTACGGTCAGTTTTTGCGATTCCTTATAGGGGCGGAACAGCATCCATAAGACGAAGCCCAGCATCAAAAGTGCAAGGATCAGCCCAACGATGCTCATGCCGCCCGTGAAGACGCGTCCGATCTGCCACACGATGAACGCGGCAACCCACGCGAACCCGCATTGATACGCGATCGCGAACCACGTCCACTTGCGGCTGTTCATTTCGCGTTTGATCGCGCCGATCGCCGCAAAGCACGGCGCGCACAGAAGGTTAAAGATCATAAACGTGAACGCAGCGAGTTTGCCGTGACCGTTCGAGAACGCGTTGAAGTCCTCGGCGACGCGATCCCAAATCTGATCGCCGTTCTCCTCCAGTTCTTCCTCGCCGTCATTGTCGTCGTAGGCGTACATGATGCCGAAGTTAGCGACAACCTCCTCCTTAGCGACAAGGCCGGTGACGGTCGCAGCGGTGGGCTTCCAGTCGCCGAAGCCGAGCGGCCTGAACACGACGGAAACGGGCTGCGCGACGCGTGCCAGGATCGAATCGTCCATCGGCTCGACCTCTTCCTCGGGAATGTCCATGCGATCTGCGACGGCGGCAACATATTCGTTCGTCACGATCTCTTCGTCTTCATACAGACTCTCGACCATACCGAAATGCCCGTTGACGACGCCGAAGCTCGTCAAAAACCAAATCACGATGGAGGAAACGACAATAACCGTGCCGGCACGTTTGATAAAGCTCCAGCCGCGCTCCCAGGTCCCGCGCAGCACGTTGCCCCATGCGGGCAGATGGTAGGCGGGCAATTCCATCACGAACGGCGCCGGGTCGCCCGCGAATATCTTCGTCTTTTTCAGCATAATGCCGGAGAGGACGATCGCTGCGACGCCGATAAAGTACGCCGATACGGCGATCCATGTACTGCCGCCGAACAAGGCGCCTGCAATCAGACCGATGATCGGCATCTTCGCGCCGCA
Organism: uncultured Eubacteriales bacterium; assembly: GCA_902768795.1. GTDB lineage: Bacteria > Bacillota > Clostridia > Christensenellales > CAG-138 > UBA3792. Next base: position 43,606 of record CACXMS010000009.1, on the reverse strand, counting down.
GGGCATGAAGGTTGTGGTCATGATCGTCATACGGCGGTCGCGTTCGTTTTCAATGGTGCGCGAAGCCATAACGCCCGGGATGCCGCAGCCGGTGCCGACGAGCATCGGAATGAAGCTCTTGCCGGAAAGCCCGAAGCGACGGAAGATCCGGTCCATGATGAACGCGATCCGCGCCATATAGCCGCAATCCTCCAAAAGGCACAGCATCAGAAACAGCACAAGCATCTGCGGCACGAAGCCAAGCACCGCGCCGACGCCGGCTAAGATGCCGTCGGAGATCAATCCGACCAGCCACGGCGCAGCGCCCCAGCTTTCCAGAATCGCTCTCGATCCGTCCTGCAGCCATGCGCCGCCGAGCACGTCGTTTGTGAGATCGGTGAGCCATGTGCCGATCGATATGCCGCCGTCCGCGATCGACTTACCCATCGAAAGCGCATAGACGAGGAACATGACAACCGCAAAAATCGGCAGCGCCAGCCAGCGGTTGGTCACGATCCTGTCAATCTTATCGGAAACGGACAGCTTGCCCGTGCCCTTCTTCTTATAAATCCCTTTCAGCATCTGACCGATATAGACGTACCGCTCGTTGGTAATGATGCTCTCGGCGTCGTCGTCCATCTCCTGCTCCGCCGCGGCGATATCCTTCTCGATATGCGCTTTCGTTTCGGCGGAGAGCTTCAACGCTTCCACAACTTTTTCGTCGCGTTCAAACAGCTTGATCGCGTACCAGCGCTGTTTTTCCTCGGGCAGATCGTGTACCGTGACCTCCTCAATGTGCGCGAGCGCGTGCTCGACCGGACCGGAAAAGCTGTGCTGCGGGATCGTTTTCCCGGATTTTGCAGCTTCGATCGCACTTTCGGCCGCTTCCCTGACGCCATCGCCCTTCAACGCTGAGATCTCAACGATTTTGCAGCCGAGCTGACGGGAAAGCTCCTTGACGTTGATATGGTCCCCCGCTTTTTTGACGAGGTCCATCATATTCAGCGCAACGACGACCGGGATACCGAGCTCGGTAAGCTGCGTCGTCAGATACAGGTTGCGCTCGAGGTTCGTCGCGTCCACGATATTCAGGATCGCGTCCGGCTTCTCTTCCATCAGATAATTTCGCGCAACAACTTCTTCCAGCGTATAGGGCGAAAGCGAATAGATGCCGGGAAGGTCGGTCAAAACGACCTCCTTATCGACGATCAGCTTTCCTTCCTTCTTTTCCACGGTCACGCCGGGCCAGTTGCCGACGAACTGGTTTGCACCGGTCAGTTTGTTGAACAGCGTCGTCTTGCCGCTGTTCGGGTTGCCCGCAAGGGCGATACGAATTTGTCCTTCCATCGTCTCCTCCTTACTCCACTTCGATCATTTGGGCGTCCGCCTTGCGGATCGAAAGCTCATACCCACGCACGTTAACCTCGACCGGATCGCCGAGCGGCGCGAGCTTTCGCACAAAGACCTCCACGCCCTTGGTGATGCCCATGTCCATAATGCGGCGCTTCACCGCGCCCTCGCCGTGCAGCTTTACCACCTTTACGGTATCGCCGACTTTTACATCTCTCAATGTTTTCATTCCGATTTCTCCTTTACGCTTCCTGTTCAAATCATTATTTTGGCTGCCATTTCGCGGCTGACTGCCACTCTGGACTCTTTTACCTTTACAATCAGGTTGCCGCCGATGGTGTTCAGCACCGTCACAGCGCCGCCTGCAACAAAGCCCATGTCCTCAAGATGCTTTTTCATGTCGGGGCTTCCGCCGACTCTTCGGATAATGTTCTCCTCTCCCGTGTCCGCCATGATCAGGGGCATCATTTCGTTTCCTCCCTCTCTTTCTTTGATTAGATGTATCTAACCTTTGTCCGAAAAATATGGTTAGATTTCTCTAACTCTTTCGCAGTTTAACATGTTTAACCAAAGTTGTCAAGGACTAATCTGCAGGAAGATTGTTTTTCTTGCTTTTTTCGAAAAAAATGGTATACTGGGAACGGGTGATGACAATGACGATTCAAAAATCTGCAGAAGATTATCTGGAAGCCATGCTGATGCTGAAAGAAGAGCGTGGCTATATTCGTTCGATCGACGTCGCTGCAAAGCTCGGCGTAACCAAGCCGAGCGTCAGTTATGCAACGAAACGCCTGCGGGAAAGCGGTTATATTGCGCTTGACCCCGCCGGAATGATCGTGCTGCTTGCGCCGGGACTGGAAATTGCGGAGCGCATCTATGAGCGGCACAAGCTTCTGACCGAGCTTCTGATCGGACTCGGCGTCAACCCCGAGGCGGCGCGCGACGATGCCTGCAAGATCGAGCACGACCTTTCCGCAGAGACCTTCGATGCGATCCGCAGGCATGCCGATCAATTTCGAAAATAAACAGCAAAACAGCGAGCGGGATCGAATGCGTTTCGATCCCGCTTTCATCATTTACGCTCGGATTTTTCGGACCGTGAACCACAGGCTGAACGGAAGTCCGACGTCAAGTCCGTCATACATGCTGTAATCCAGCTCGATTTCCCCTTCCAGGGCCTTTGTCACCGCCTCCTGTATGGCAAACAGATCCCCGTGACACACGGAAAAGGTCTTCCCGCCGTCCTTTGTCCATCCGGTGCCATGCTTGCCGTCAAGCCAGTGCAGCTCGTACCCCTTGCCCCGATAATACCGCGACACCAGATGCCCTACGGATTCCCGGGATCCGTTTTCCATGCACCGGATCGCGGCGCAAAGCTTTGCGGCAAGCTCCTGCAAAACGCGCTCTCTTGCCTGTTCCCTGACCGCCATCGATTTTACCTCCTTTTCCTGCGGCTGCCGCCGCTTCGCCGATTCCGTTCGAAGTCCATCCTCGCTTTGAATAAGCCTTTCTTTCTGCAAACATAGCTCCCCATATTATCTGTCCAATAAACGGGACTGCAACAAAAAATGCCTGCAAACCGTCGATTCAAAACGGACTGCAGGCGCTTTTTTCCATGCGGATTACCGTCAGCTGACCCGGATTTTCTTCGGCAGCCAGACATGCCACTTCGGGGCTTTGAACGGTTTGTGCTTAAAAAGCGCAACGAGAACGTGGCGATGGATCACGCCGTTGATGACGAGCACGGCGAAAGCGGCGATGAGAACGATGGACCAGACGGGCATTTGGGGGTTCCTCCTTTTTCTGAATTTTTATTTCAATCCTGCTGCATTGACCTGTTATCGGAATTATAGCACGGAACGCCGCGCGTTGTCACTATAAAACATCATTTCCCCGCAAGGATTTTGGAGGGCGAACAACCGGTTTTCCATTATTTGCATTCCGGAAACGCTTCGGTAAAGCGCAAACAGGATTGCTTTTTTGTCGAAATGTGATAAACTGTTGTTCAGAAATCCGATGTCCGGACGGAGAAGGAAAATGATTCGAAAGCTGTTCAAACAAATGCTGTGGCCGCAGATCCTGTCGGCCATGACGGTCATGCTCTGCATGGTCATCGACAGCATGATGATCGGACGCTTTCTCGGCGTGGAGGCTATGAGCGCCTACGGGTTCTCGATGCCGGTTCTGCTCGTCTTTGCTGCGCTCGGCAGTCTGATTTCGGCGGGCGTGCAGGTCGTTTGCGGCAAGGCCGTCGGCAGCGGAAGTCAGAAGGCCTCCGACGCCTGCTTCACGGCGTCCGCCGTCCTTGCGTTTTTCATTTCCACGGTCGGGCTGCTTTTAGTGCTTATCTTTGTCGATCCGCTTTGCCGGCTTCTCGGCGCAGGCAGCGCAGTCGCCGGCGGCCCCGTTTTTTCAATGACCCGCGAATATCTGATCGGCTTCATCGTTTGCGCGCCCGCGTTCATCGGCGCGCAGATCATGATTCCGTATATCCAGCTCGCCGGCAAGCGATCGCTCCTGGTCATTGCGGTCGCCGCCATGACGCTTTCCGACGTTCTGTTCGATTTTCTGAACGTATTTGTCCTGCATTGGGGGACCTTCGGCATGGGACTTGCTTCCAGTCTGAGCTATTATATCGCGTTCGGGATCGGGCTTGGTTACTTTCTCCGCAAGAACAGCGCGTTTCATTTCAATCTCAGAAGCGGCATCCTGAAAACCTGCCTCTCGATTCTGAAAAGCGGGATCCCGACCGTCGTCAACCAGATCAGCATGGTGCTGCTGACATTTTGCCTGAACAAGCTCCTGCTTGCCATCGGAACCTACCGTGCGGTCGCGGCCTATTCGGTCGTTTCGTCGGTCGGAAACATCAGTTTCTCCTTCGGAACGGGGATCGGCGCGGTCGCTTTGATGCTTTCCTCCGTCTTTTACGCGGATGAAGACCGCGGCGCGCTGCAGGAGCTGGTGCGAACGATGTCGATCCACGCGATCGCTCTGAACATTCCCGTCGCCGTGCTGGTCTTTCTCTTTGCGCCGCAGCTGGTCGGGCTGTTTCTGCCCGAGGACGCTGTAACGATGCAGCTTGCCGCGGAAGGCGTTCGGCTGTTCGCGCTGTGTCTTGTGCCGAGCGCGCTGAATTCCGCTTTCAAGAATTATTACCAGGGCATCGGCCGCAGCAAGCTCACGCAGGCGATGTGCGTGCTGCAGAATTTTGCGCTCGTCGCGCTTTACGCCTTCGTGCTGAGCCGGTTCTTCGGCACGACCGGCGTCTGGCTGGCGTTCGTCTGCGGGGAAACGACTCTGCTAATATTGCTTTCTCTGCTCGTTTTCCGGCGATTCGGTCGCTTTCGCATCGGCGCCGAAGCCTATGCGATGCTTCCCAAGCGCTTCGGCGTAAGCGAAAAGGACTGTCTGGAATGTACGATCCTGTCGATGAACGACGCCGTGGCCGCCGCGAGCCGCGCGGAATCGTTCTGCCGGACGCACGGAACGGGCGACGCGATTTCCAAAAAAGTCGCGCTCTGCATTGAAGAAATGACGTCCAATATTATCCGGCACGGCTTCTCCGCCGATACGCGCCCGCACCGGATCCATCTGAGGCTCGTCATCAAGGATCGGGAGCGCATCATCCGGATCCGCGACAACTGTGCGCTGTTCGATCCGCTGCGCTATTTTGAGCTGCACAGCTGCGACAACGAACACCTCGGGCTCAAAACCGTGATGGGGCTTGTGAAGGACGCCAACTACATCAACTCTCTCGGGATGAACAATCTGATGCTGCGGCTGTAAACCGCCGATGAATAACCGGCTGATCATCTAAGAAAAGCGCGGTTTTGCGCTTTTCGTCCTGCAAGTATTCTTTTCCAACAGATGCCGCAAATGATCTGAACCCTTTTTTGACAGTCTGAAACCGCCCGTTTGACGGGCGGTTCATGCGCTTATTTGCGGTTTTCAGCAGCGGAATCCGGTGAACACGGTAAACACAAAGAAACCGATGATGCCGAGCGCGATCAGGATTCCCAGAACAATCAGCGTGATTTTGGTCAGATTATAGAACAGTTTTACGTATGTCTCGATCCGCCTGATGTTCTCGTTCATTTCCTCGAGAAGATACTCCTGCTCCCGCAGCGCGGAGACGATTGTCTTGTTCCCTGTTCCGCCTGTCTTTTGTCTTTCCTGTTCGCTCATCCGTTCCTTGCCCTTTCCAAAAACGGAAGAACCGCTGATATGCTGTTCTTCCAAATGATTCACGTTATTCTTCGGTCACAACGCGGTACAGAAGTTCCACGCAGTTGTCCTCTCCGATCGCAGCGGCGTTCAGCGAAATATCGTAATTCTCGGCCGCGCCCCACGTCCGTCCCGTGAAATGCTCATAATTGACGCGGCGCTTGCCGTCCTTATCCGCGATCCGCTTCGCGGGCGATTGCTCCGATTCGCCGTAAAGCCGCACGATCCGTTCGGTGCGATACGGAATCGGTGCATGGATAAACGCATGCAGCGTATCCTCCCGCTCGCGCAGAATATAATCCGAGCAGCGACCGACAATCACGCAATTTCCCTTTTCCGCCAGTTCCAGAATCACTTTGCGCTGCATCGTATAGAGGTAATCGGACGGCGTCATGCCGTTCATGACCCCCGCCGTTCCGAGCCCCCCGAACAGATAGGCCCACTTGCTCCGGCTCTGCGCGTATTCACCCTTTTCCTCGATATAGTCCGGCGCGAAACCGGTCGCAAGCGAAACCTGCTTCACCAGTTCCTTATCGTAATACTCATATCCGAGACGCTCGGCCAGTTTTTTGCCGATGCTTCTGCCGCCGCTTCCGAATTGACGGCTGACGGTGATGATACGATATGCCATATCCTTTCGCTCCTGTCCGGAAGTCGCCAAAGCAGCGAGCCTCCTGCCTATACATATGCATTATACACAAAAAAACGGCTGCATGCAACCGTTTTTTCGTTTGAATTTTACTTTTTCTTGACAGAATTTTGACTTATTTTTGACAATCCGCGATTCTGATCAGTTTGCGCCGAGCAGAACTACGCTCATCGGAGGTATCGTAACGGTTCCCTGGATCGCGCCCTCCGCGTTCCACAGACCGGTCCAGCTTCCCTCGGGCAGATTCACGACCAGATCCGATCCGGTCGGGTTGGCCGCGGCGAAGCCCTTCACGGTTTCGCCCTCGGTATAGAGCATCGTAATCGCGCTTTGATCGATGACCTCGGCGGTCACTTCGCTGTTATAGACCCAAGGATTCGCTTTGCGGAGCTGAATCAGCGATTTGTAGTACTCCGCCATCTCATAGGCATTGCTGCCCGGCTTCAGCGCTTCCCAATCGAGATTGTTGATCTCGTCGGAGGACATATAGCTGTTGTGATCGTTCTTCTTGGTGCGAAGCATCTCTTCGCCCGCGAGCCAGAACGGCGTGCCCTTGCTCAGCAGCACGAGCGAAGCGCCGAGGCGGTTCGCCGCGCAAAGCTCTTCCTCGGTTGCCTTCGGCATCGCGTTCTTCAAAATGTCCCAAAGCGTCCGGTTGTCGTGCGAGGACATGTAGTTGATGATCAGCGCATCGTTGACCTTCCAGCTCGCGCCGGTCTTCCAGTTACCGCCCGTCATGCCGAACAGCACGCTGTTTGCCGTCGCCTTCGACGCCTTGCCGTTGATATAGCCCTGCGCTTTCTGATCGAACACGCTTCCCTTCAGACCGTCGCGGATCGCGTCGTTGAACACGGCTACGCCGCCGATTCCTTCGCCGGTCGCCACGACCTTGCGGATATTCGCCTGCGACGACTGCTTGTTCTGGTTCAGCGTCGTCATGCCGCCGGTCCAACCCTCGCCGTAGAGGATCACCTCCGGATTGTTGGCATGCACCGCGGTTTCGATCGCCTGCATCGTATCGGTATCATGCAGCGCCATCAGGTCGAACCGGAATCCGTCGATATGATACTCGGTTTGCCAGTACGTGACCGAATCGACCATGTATTTGCGGAACATATACCGCTCGGACGCGGTTTCGTTGCCGCAGCCGCTGCCGTTCGAGAACTCGCCCGTGCTCGTAAGCCGGTAATAGTAATACGGCACAATGCGGTTCAGGCACGAATCCGTATTAAACGTATGGTTGTATACAACGTCCATAACGACCGCAAGCCCGTTGCTGTGCAGCGACTGCACCATCTGCTTAAGCTCGTTCACGCGGACTTCGCCGTGGTACGGATCGGTCGAATAGCTGCCCTCGGGCGCGTTGTAGTTCTTCGGATCGTATCCCCAGTTGAACTGTTTTTTGTCGAGTTTGGTTTCATCGACGGTCGCATAATCGTAGATCGGCTGGAAGTGAACATGCGTGATGCCGAGATTCTTCAGATAATCCACGCCGACCGGAACGCCGCTTTCGTTCGTCAGCCCCGTTTCCGTAAACGCAAGATACTTGCCTTGGTATTTCGAAGACGCGATCTTGTTCGAGAAGTCTCGCACATGGACTTCCCAGATCACCGCGTCACGGTAGGACGTGAGTCCCGAATAGAACGCGTCCTGTGCAAACCCTTCGGGATCGGTCGAATCCAGATCGATCACCATGCCGCGATCGCCGTTCACGCCGACGGCTTTCGCGTACGGATCCACCGCTTCCTTCGTACCGGCCGCCGTTGTGACCGTATAGGTGTAATACGTGCCGTGGCCGCAGTTTGCCGTCGCGCTCCAGACGCCCTTTTCGCCGAGCTGCATATCGATCTTATCGGTCGCTTTGCCGCCGTTGCCCGCCGCGAACAGGTTCAGGACGACCTTGCTCGCCGTCGGCGCCCAGACCTTGAACGTCGTTCCGTCCGCACCGATCACCGCGCCGAGATCGTCTCCGTCATAGGCGTATTTCTCGTTGAACGCCTCGCTGTCGAAAATATCGGTCGGAACCGCGGTTTTTTTGCCGTAGCCCTTGATCTCGACCTCGTAGTTCTTGCTGATGTCAAGTTCCTCGGCAAGGGTGATCGTACCCATGACGACCTCGTTGTTCAAGCTGGAAAGGGATTCCACCGGAATCGGTTTCCCGTCACAATAGACTTTGACCATCGAAAGATCGGTCAGTCGCGCCGCGGGCTTGATCGTGTACTTGATCTGATTGAGCGCAACGATGCCCGCAAAGGAGAAGTTCTTTTTCTGATACAGATTCACGCCGCCATCCTCACTGCTGTAAATAGTTTCTTCGCCCGATTTCAAATAAATCTTCGTGTCCGGCCCGGCCATTTGTGCAAAGCGGTCCCCGTCATAGTCCTTCTTTGCATCGCCCCAAGAAGTTCCGCACGGATCCGAGCAGTTCGTGCGGACAATGAACCCGACCTGGTCGATGTCCTCCGGTACATTCACCATGCACTTTGCGCCGTACGCGCACGGATACATCGGATATCCTCTGCCGTCCTTGTCTCCCCACCAGATCCAGACGTCGCTTGTTTTGAAGTCGATGCTGCTCGCCGTCCAATAGATTGTCAGCTGGTTGCAGCCCGCCTCCCGCTCCAGCATGTACTCGTCGTCCGCTTTCGTTTCGGGCGGCGCTGTTTCGAAAGTCGCCGCCGGTTCCTGCGTCGGAGCCGTTGCTTCCGGCTGCTTCGATCCCGCCGTGCAGGCGATCGACGCCAGCATCAAAACCGCAAGGAGCAGCGCTGTAACTTTTCTTTTCATGTTTTTTCCTTTCCGATCCGCCGCGTGAGATGCGCCGTAGAATCCGATATAATCCAACATGATCTTAACACCGATTTTACAAAAAGTCAACTGCATCCCACCCGGCAGACGATAAAAACGCCGTTTTCCCCGTTCGGAAAGCGGCGTCAAAAGCGGATATGCGTCAACACCAGTTGGGCAAGGCCGAACAGCAGAAGCAGCGTTGTAACGTCGACGATCGTTGTGATAAACGGACCGGCCATGACCGCAGGATCAAACCCGATGCGTTTTGCAAGGATCGGGAGCGTACAGCCAATCAGTTTGGCGACGAAAACCGTCGAAAGAATCGCAAGGCAGATCGAAACGGCCGCCAGGATGTACGCATGGTACGCCGCGCCCTCATAGTGATACACGAGCACGTTCATCAGCAGCATTTTGCCGAAATTGACAACGGCAAGCGCGGCGCCGCACAGCAGCGAAACGCGGAATTCCTTCCAGATTACCCGCAGCGTGTCGGCAAACGTGATCTCATTCAGACTGAGGCCGCGAATCACCGTGACGGACGCCTGGCTGCCCGAGTTGCCGCCCGTTCCCATCAGCATCGGGATGCAGGCAAGCAGCATTGCGCCGGCGATTTCGCCGAACATTTCCAGACGCCGCGTATAGTAATTGATGATCAGTTCCGTAAACGTCGCCGCGAGCATCAGAGCGGCCAGCCACGGGATGCGGTGCAGAAACAGCGAAAAGTTGCTCGTCTTCAGGTACGGCTTATCGGACGGCGTCATCGCCGCCATCTTTTCGATGTCCTCCGTGACCTCATCCTGCAGAACGTCGATTGCGTCGTCGATCGTAACGATACCGACGAGCCGCTTCTCCCCGTCCACGACGGGCAGCGCGATCAGGTCGTATTTATGCAGCATCTGCGCCACGGTTTCCTGGTCGTCCATCGTCGAACAATAGAGCACGTTCGTGTCGGCAAGGTCGCCGATCAGCGTGTCCGGCTGGGCAAGGATCAGCCGCCGGATCGTGATGAACCCGTACAGCGTCCGGTCGGCGCGGGTGACGTAACAGATATTGATCGTCTCCTTATCGACGCCGGTGCGGCGGATCGCCTTGATCGCGTCCTCCACCGTCAGATGCGGGCGCAGTTCGACGAACTCGGTCGTCATGATGCTGCCCGCCGAATCCTCCGGATACTGCAGCAGCTCATTGATCATCTTGCGCGTATCGGGGTCGGCCTGCATGAGGATGCGCTTGACCACGTTCGCCGGCATCTCCTCGACGATATCGACCGCATCGTCGATATAAAGCTCGTCGACGACTTCCTTCAGCTCGCTGTCCGACAGCCCCTTGATCAGCATCTGCTGCTGATCGGTCTCCATCTCGACGAACGTTTCGGCCGCCAGTTCCTTGGGCAGCAGACGGAACAGCAGCGGGATCAGCGGTTTTTCAAGATCGTCAAACAGAACGGCGATGTCCGCCGCGTTCATCGTGCTTAAAATGTCGCGCAGGGTCGCATACTTTTTGGTTTCGACCAAAGATGCAACCGCCGTCGCCAAATTCGCCATGCGCCATCCTCCCGTGCCGTATCGTTACCGTTATTGTATGCCGAACTGCCCCCGTTTGTCAAGCGCTAAAGGGGCCGCGAAGCGAATGCTTCGCGGCCACTGTGTTTGTTTGTTACGGATTTCCGAAGTTGCCATTGTGGTCGATAAAGTAGACTTTATGGGCCGGGCAAAAACGGCCTGTTTTCTCCGTTTATACGAAAAACACGCATATCGAAATATCCCCCGTATTTGGGGCTTTTTTCAACATTCGGTTCTTTTTTTGAGTATATCATACAGGAATCAAAAAAGTCTACCTTTTGAACCGAAATTTATAATCTTTTCATACGTTTTTTGGAAAAAGGAGAGTGCGAAAAACAGGCGGCGTTTCCATCTTTTGTGTGAAAAGCCGCCGGGTCCGTGGGAACCCGGCGGGCAAGAGATTTTTTATTCGCGGACGGCGATTTTTCCGATCAGGCAGCAGACGCCGAAGGCGAGAACGTCGACGGCGACGATCGTCGCGCCGACCGGCAGGCCTGCAAGGATCGAAAGCAGGATCCCGATCAGCGCCGTGGCGACCGAAAGGACGGCCGAGCAGACCGTAACCTGCCGGAAGCTCCTGAAGATCCGCATTGCCGACAGCGCGGGAAAGATGACGAGCGCGGAAATCAGCAGCGAGCCGACCAGGTTCATCGCAAGCACGATGATGACCGCGATCACTACGGCGATCAGAAGGTTGTAAAGATCGGTCCGCATGCCGGTCGCTTTGGCAAAGTCCTCGTCAAACGTGACGGCAAAGATCTTGCGATAGAATAGGAAGAAGATCGCAAGCACCGCCAGCGACAGAATCCCGCAGAACCAGACGTCGCGCACGGTCAGCGTCAGGATCGACGTCGATCCGAACAGCGTGCTGCAAACGTCGCCGGAAAGATTCGAGGACGTCGAAAACAGGTTCATCAGAAGATAGCCGAGCGCAAGCGCGCCGACCGAGATCATTGCGATCGCGGCGTCGCCCTTGATTTTTGCGTTCTGACCGGTCCGCAAAAGCAGGATCGCGGCCAGCACCGTAATCGGCAGCACGAGCAGCATTTCGTTCGAAAAATGCAGAACGGCGGCAATCGCCATCGCGCCGAACGCCACGTGCGAAAGGCCGTCGCCGATGAACGAGAACCGCTTCAGCACCAGCGTAACGCCGAGCAGCGAGGAGCACAGCGCGATCAGAACGCCGACGATCAGCGCATACCGCACGAACGGGTAGGAGAAATACAGCGCAAGCTTTTCGATCATGGCTCCGCCTCCCCGCGCTGCGACAGAAACCGTCTGCCGATCGCGCTGTTTCGGTATTCGTCCCGCGTGCCGAAAAAGACCGTCTCTCCGATATGCAGGATATGGCTTGCATACCGCACCGCCGCGGCGACGTCATGGGAAACCATGATGATCGTTACGCCCTCCCGGTTCAGCTCCCCGATCAGTTCATACAGCTCCGCCGTCACGACCGGATCCAGCCCGGAAACGGGTTCGTCGAGCAGCAGGATCTTGCGCGTCGCGCAAAGCGCCCGTGCGAGCAAAACGCGCTGCTGCTGTCCGCCCGAAAGGTCCCGATAGCAACGCCCCGCAAGCGCCGCAACGCCCATCCGCTCCATCGCTTCCGCGGCGCGGCGCTTTTCTTCTTTCGTGAAAAACGGACGCAGCCCCATGCCCGCGGTGCAGCCGGAAAGCACGACCTCGCGCACGGAAGCCGGAAAGTCCTTCTGCACGACCGTTTGCTGCGGCAGATACCCGATCTCGTTCGGCAGCAGCCCGTCGCCGATGCGGATCTCTCCGCCGATCGGCGCTCGTAAATGCAGCAGCGTTTTCATCAGCGTCGTTTTGCCCGAGCCGTTTTCTCCGACCACGCAAAGATAATCCCCGGGCTCGACCGTAAAATTCAGTCCCCCCGCGATCTCGTGCGAATCATAGCCGAGCGACAGATCCCGAACCGTCAAATATGCCATGTATCCTCCTGCTGCAGCGCCTCGCCGAGCACCGCAAGGTTCCGCTCCATAACGGCAAGGTAGGTTTCGCCGTTTTCCATATCGGCCGCCGTCACGGACTGCATCGAATCCAGCGTCAGAATCTTCTGATCCCGGGCGGCGGTATTCTGCGCGACCGTTTCGGCGATCCTTCCGTCGGACGTTTCGATCTTCAGTATCGCCTTCAGACCGAGCTCATCCGCTTTCTTCGCAAGAAAAGCGATCGTTTCGAAGCTCGCCTCCGTCTCCGCGGAGCAGCCCGAAAACGCTGCATAATACGATAAGCCGTAATCCTCCGTCAGATAGCGGAACGGAAACCGGTCCGCAAACAAAAGCGTTCGCACGGGCGCGCTTTCCACGGTTCTCCGATACGCCGCGTCGAGCGCCGCCAGCTGTTCGGAATACGCCGCGCAGCCCGCCCGGTACGACGCCGCGTGCGCGGGATCGAGCGTGATCAGCGCGTCGCGGATCGCGGCACACAGCGTTTCGGCATTTTGCAGCGACAGCCAGATATGCTCGTCAAGTGCCGCATCCTCCGGCTCCTCCTCCGTCTGCATGCCCTCGACGGACTCCTCTTCCCGGGCCGCCTCGCCGAGCGCGTCCATCAGGTTCAATGCGACGCGGTCGGGATTCGGCATCTTTTCCAGCGCGTCCGAAACCCATCGGTCGGATTCCCCGCCGATATAAACAAACAGATCGCAGTCGGCGATCGCCGCAACGTCGGCAACGGTCGGCTGAAAGCTGTGCAGATCGACGCCGTTGTCCACAAGCAGCCGCACATCCGCCGCGTCCGCCCGATCGCCGAGCACGTTCACGGTCCAGTCCCGGATCGGGAAGATCGTCGTCACGATCCGGAGCGTTCCGTCCTTCGTCCGCTCCAAAGCCGATCCGCATGCGACCGCGCCGCAAAGCAGCAGCGCCGCCAGTACGATCAAAACAACCCGCTTCATGCCTGCGCCTCCCGACATTCGGCGCACAGCCCGTAAAACACCGTGCGAAGCGGATCCAGCGAGAACCCGTGATGCGTGAGCAGGTGTTCTCCGATCGCGCCGAGCTCTTCGCAGTGCAGATGGATCAGCTTTCCGCAGCGGGAGCACTTGCAATGGAAGCACGGCTCCGCGCCGCGATGCGCCGCCGCGCCGACATACTCAAAGCATGCCGGGCTGTTGCTGTCGATGATATATTTTTGCAGGACGCCCTCGTCGACCAGTCCTTCCAGCCGCCGATAGACCGTCGCCTGCCCGATCGACGAACCGCAGCTTTTGAAGTGTGCGCAAACATCGCCTGCCGTTATATGCTGTCCCGGCACGCTCTCCAGATAATCGAGCAGGATGTCCCGCTGTCTGGTTTTGTATTTCGGTTTTCCGTTCATGGCAAAATCACCCTAATTTGAGAATCGTTCTCGATTATAGCAGGTGTTTTGCCCCGTGTCAACGGTAAAAATGAGAATTGTTTTCAAAAGCGAAAGGAAGTCGGGTCACTCCGTTTCCGGCGCGAAGCGGAAAACGTTCAGTTCATGCGGATTATGGATGCGCGGCCAGATCACGGTATCGCCGAGTCCGCGGGAGACGTACAGTTTCGTTCCGTTTCGCTCGTAAAGGCCGCTCGTATAAGGCGGAAACATGCCCTGCTGCGGCGCGTACAGCGCGGTGTTTCCGATGCGGATCTGCCCGCCGTGCGCGTGTCCGCACAGGATCACATCGGCGTCGGTTTGCGCGTAGTTCAAAAACAGCTCGGGGCGGTGACAAAGCACCAGATTGAACCGTTCCGGATCCGTCAGCGACTGCAGCGTCTGGGCCGTCGCCCGCTGCTTCAATCCGATCAGATTCACGCCGAAGACCGTTGTTTTTTCGTCGCAAAGCAGCGTTGCGCCGCGAAAAACCGTTTCCTGCAGCAGCTGTTCGCCCTCTTTCCCGAGCGCCGCCTCGTGATTGCCCTCGACGACATAGACCGGCGCGATCCTTTCAAGCCCCTCGATTAGAACAAGCGCGTTCCGATACGCGCCGGAATTCTTGCGGTTGAACAGATCCCCCGTCACCGCGATCCAATCGGGATGCTCCGCAGCGATCGCTTCCAGCAGCGCGGACTGGTTTTTCCCGTACAGCGCATTGTGCAGATCGGAAACCTGCACGACGCAAAACGGGATACGGATTTTAGTCGATCGCACACAATGGCGCGTCGTTTCAAACGGTTTTTTCATTCGGTCTCCATTGATAGCGTTCCAGGTCCACGGTTCCATCCGGCCGAAGCGCGATACCGTCGTTTTCCAGCATCTGCGCCTGCGCCTGCAGGCCGCCGAATACGAACGCGGGCGAAAGCCGCCCGTCGCGATTCACGACGCGATAGCACGGAATGCCGGCCGGATCGGGATTCGCATGCAGCGCGTATCCGACGACGCGCGCCCAGCGCGGGTTCCCCGCAAGCCGTGCGATCTGCCCGTACGTTGCGACCGTTCCGCGCGGGATCCGCCGTACGACCGCATAAATTCTCGAAAAAGCGGAATCGCTGCCGTCCATGTTTACAGAACCGCCCGCAGCGCTTCGATGTCCGCGTCCGTCGTGGACCAGCTTGTTGCGAAGCGCACGACCGTGTGCGACGCGTCGAACGGCTCCCATTTTGAGAACCGCACCGAACGGGCCAGCGCTTCCATTTGCCTGTTTTCCAGAATGACGAACTGCTGATTCGTGTCCGTTTCCAAAAAGAACCGGTACCCTTTTTCCTTCAGTACCGCTTTCAGGCGTTCCGCCGACTCGATCCCCTGCCGTCCGAGCGCAAAGTAGAGATCCCCCGTGAACAGCGCGTCGAACTGCGCGCCGATCAGCCGTCCCTTGGCAAGCATTGCGCCGCATTTTTTCACATGGTTGGCGAAATGCTTCGGCATCGTCCCGTTCAAAAACACGACCGCCTCGCCGCACAGCGCGCCGACCTTGGTCCCGCCGATATAGAATACGTCGCACAGCGCCGCAATATCGCAAAGGGAAACGTCCGTGTTCCGGCTCATCAGCCCGTAGCCGAGCCGCGCCCCGTCGAGAAACAGGCGCATGCGATATTTGCGGCACACCGACGCGATTGCGGTCAACTCCGCTTTCGTATAAAGCGTGCCGTACTCGGTCGGATGCGAAAGATACACCGCGCCGGGAAACACCATGTGCTCGTGCGCCTCGTCCGCATAAAAGCGTTCCGCGAATGCTTCAAGTTCCTTTGCGTCGATCTTTCCCGCATGGGAAGGCAGCGTCAGCGTCTTGATCCCCGCATACTCCGGCGCGCCGGCCTCATGCACATGGATATGCCCGGTTTCGGCGCACACCGCGCCTTCAAACGGCGCAAGAATTGCGGACAGCACGACGACGTTCGTCTGCGTCCCGCCCGCCAGAAAATACACGTCGGCGTCCGGCGCGCCGCAGCAGGCGCGGATTTTTTCCGCCGCGGACAGCGAATAGCGATCCTCGCCGTATCCCGGCTCCGGCGTATCGTTTGTTTCCGCCAGTTTCTGCAGCAAAGCGGGATGCGCTCCGTTGTTGTAATCGCACTCAAACGCGAGCATCGTCATTCCTCCGTCATTTCAAGATAGAAGCTCATCGGGCGAAACCCGTCGTTGCAGGAGAGCAGCGCGGCGTTCGGGTTTTGCATCCAGCCGTCAAAAAAGTTCCCTTCGCCCCGAAGCAGTTTTTCGCAAAACGGCCGCAGCGTTTCCCACGCGCTATCGCAAAGCCCTTCCGGCTTCCGGCATGCCGTGATGGAAAATACGCTCCCGACCGGGACCTCACACGGAACGTCCTGCACGTTTTCCAGGCGCTCCGTAAGGTCCGGATACGTCGTCTGCCGCAGCGCGGTGATTGTAACCGTCCTCATCTTTCGCCGTTCTCCAATCCCAGTTTTTCCCGGATCTTTTGCAGAATCGCATCGGGATCGTACGCGCCGTCGATTTCGACGCAAGGGATCCCGTACTCGATGCAATCCCTGAAAAAGCCCTTGCTGCACGCGATCAGCCGTTCGAGGTCCGGCCGGTCGGCGATCCGGCGCTCGATCACGTTCGCATACGCCTGCACCGCGTCAAAGTGCGCCCGTAAATACGCCTCGCTCATCACCAGAAATACGCAGCGGATCCGGTCAAGATACGGTTTCTCAAAGCAGTCGCGCCAGTTTTCCGGGATATAGCATCCCTCGACGATCAGGTTCTGCCCGTTCTCGATCGCGGTTTTGATCATCTCCGCCGCGAACGGCCACAGAAAATACCGCATCGGGGCGTCGTCCTCCACCGTCAGATGCGTTCGGCCCGTACGGATGAACGCCATTTTCAGGTGATCGAGCGAAACGTACGGGTAATGCAGCTCCTCCATCAGTTTTTGGGCAAACAGCGTCTTTCCGACATGGCTGCTGCCGCCGAGCAGAATCACCATCGCGTCTCCTCAATCCGAAACGTCAAAGTCCGCCGTAATCAGCAGGTTCCAGTCGGGATACAGCTCGCCGATCTCGCCGTACAGCGTCTTCAGGGCCTCGGTGTGGTTCACGTCGAAGCTCATCACAACGTCGAACCGCATTTCTTTTTTCTCCGGCTCCAGATGAAAGCCGTGCATCTGCAGCGCCCAGTCATGCGAAAGAACCTGCTTCAATACCTCGTTTCGCATTTTCGCGCATTCGTCGTCGGCGGTGTTGTACGAATACACGCCGACGCCGGTCAGGATCACGCCGGTCTCCAGATAAACGCGCTCCTGCAGGCTGCGCGTCAGCCGATCGACCGCATCGACCGTCATGGTGTCCGGCAGCTCGAGGTGTACCGTGCCGTAATTGCGGTTCGGCCCGTAGTTGTACAGAATCAGATCGTACGCGCCGAGCACTTCGTCGGCGTCGTTCAGAATCGACCGGATCTGCGTCGTCAGCTCGGGATCGGCTCTTTTGCCGAGAATGTCGCTGATCGTATCGATCAGCATGCCGACGCCGGATTTGATGATGACGCCCGAAATCAGCACGCCGACATACGCTTCCAGCGAAACGCCGGTCAAAAGGTATACGATCGCGCAGATCAGGACGGACGACGACAGGAGCGCGTCAAACAGCGCGTCCTTTCCGGATGCCGACAGCGACCCGGAATCGACTTTTTCGCCCTGCCGTTTCACGAAAAATCCGAGTACAAGCTTTACGGCGATCGCCGCGCCGAGAATGATCAGCGTTGCCGTCGAATACTCCGCCGGCTCCGGCGCAAAGATCTTCTTGACGGACTCGATCAAGGCCGTAAGACCGGCGTACAGCACGATCGCCGCAACGATCAGCGCGCTGATATACTCGCTTCTGCCGTGCCCGAGCGGATGCTTTTTATCGGGCTTCCGGTTCGCAAGCCGGATTCCGATGATCGTGACCGTCGAAGACAGCGCATCGGTCAGGTTGTTCACCGCGTCGAGCAAAATCGCGATGGAATTGGACAGCAGGCCGACGACCGCTTTGAACACGACAAGCAGAACATTTGCCGCAATCCCGATCACGCTTGTCGTAACGATGACGCGGCTGCGCGTTTTTGCGTCTGCAATCCGTACTGTTTCTTTCTTTTCCATACCGTTTCCTCTGAAATACAGTTTATTGTCCCAGGGCTTTTGCCCACGCTTCCTCCCGGAATCCAACCAAAACCATGCTGTCTGAAACGAGCAGCGGGCGTTTGACGAGCATCCCGTCCGACGCGAGCAGGCAAAGCAGCTCCTCTTCGGACATTTCCGGCAGCTTTTCCGAAAGAGCGAGCGCGCGGTACTGCATGCCGCTTGTATTGAAAAAGCGCTTCAGCGGCAGCCCGCTTTTTTGCCGGAGCGCGAGCAGCGTGTCCGCGTCCGGGTTTTGGAGCCGAATGTCCCTCTCCTCGTACGCGATCCCGGCTTTCTCGAGCCACTTTTTCGCTTTTTTGCAGGTGGAACAGTTCGGGTGACAGTATAAAATGAGCATCGGATCCATCTCCTTCCGTGAGAATGGCATCATTCTGTCAAACAATCGTATTCGGTTCAACCGGAAAAGAGAAGCGGCAGACTCGTTCCGCCGCTTCCGACCTTTTGAACTTATTGGCGCGTCGCGCGCAGGAGGTTTTCCCATTCGCCCACGATCGAGCGATCCTCAAAATAATCGATCCGCATCGCTTTGCGAACGCGGGCAAGCGTTTCGTTCGTGACCTCGTTCGCCTTACGCGTCCCCTCCCGGAGAATGTCGTACACCGCGTCGATGTCCTTCTCCCAGGCCGCCCGCCGCTCTCGCACGGGCGCAAGCGTTTCCTCGAGCACATTGATCAAAAACTTCTTGCAGGTTCCGTCGCCCAGTCCGCCGCGGCGGTAATGCGCTTTCATCTCCTCAAGATTCGCGTATTCGGGCGCAAACATCGCAAAATGCCGGTCAAGGCACAGCGCGTCCAGATACGTGAAGACGACGTTCCCCTCCGTATGCCCGGGATCGCTGATCATCAGATGCGTCGGGTCGGTGAACATTTTGCCGTTGACCTGCTTTTTGATCGTTTTCGGATCGTCGCACAGGTAAATGCAGTTGCCGAGCGACTTGCTCATTTTGGCTTTTCCGTCCACACCCGGAAGCCGCCGCTGCGTTTCGTTCTCCGGAATCATCGCTTTCGGAAGAACGAGCGTTTCACCGTAGATTTTATTGAACTTTTCCACGATCTCGCGCGTCTGCTCAATCATCGGGAGCTGATCCTCGCCGACCGGAACGACGGTCGCGTTGAACGCCGTGATGTCCGCCGCCTGCGAAACCGGATAGGTGAAGAAACCGGCCGGCAGGCCCTCGTCCGCAAAACCGCGCATCTGAATCTCCGCCTTGACGGTCGGATTGCGCGAAAGACGCGCCGTCGTCACAAGATTCAGGTAATAGAAGGTCAGCGCATGCAGCGCGGGCAGCGCGGACTGCACGCAGATCGTCGATTTTTGCGGGTCGATCCCGACCGAAAGATAGTCCAGAACGACATTCACGATGTTGTCCCGGATCTTCCCGGGATTGTCGGCGTTGTCCGTCAGCGCCTGATCGTCCGCGATCAGAATGTTGATCTCGTCGAACGCGCCGGAATTCTGCAGCTCCACGCGCCGCTTCAAAGAGCCGACATAATGGCCGAGATGCAGTTTGCCGGTCGGCCGATCCCCCGTTAAAATGATATTCTTACCCATTCGTTTCCTCCGCAATCCGTTCAAAAAGACACAGTGAGCAAGCCGTAAGCCGAGTTCTGTCAAAGGACGATCATCTATCTAGACGGTACGTTGCCGCACCGTTCATGCGATTACAAAGAGCGCAGCGGGCCGCTGTTCAATGCTCCCAATTCAATCTTGCACCGAGTGGGGTTTACAGGATCGGCATGTCGCCATACCGTCGGTGAGCTCTTACCTCGCCTTTCCATCCTTACCTGCAAAAGCAGGCGGTTTCTTTCTGTTGCACTTTCCTTGAAGTCGCCTTCACCGGGTGTTACCCGGCACCCTGCCCTGTGGTGCTCGGACTTTCCTCATCTCCCGAAGGATCCGCGATCGTCTGTCTTACTCACTGTGTCAAAATTCGGTTTCAATCCCTGTCGATATACAGCAGCCGGCCGCAGTTCTCGCATTCGATGACCGCGCCTTCGCCGAGCAGGCGGGAAAGCGCGAGCGTCGGCAGCCCGACGTTGCAGCCGCTGCACTTGGCGTCGCGCACGGGAACGACCGGCGTTCCGTGATGCATGCGCGCGCGTTTATACCGCGCCATCAGCCGCGGATCGACGTCCCGCTCGAGACGGGTCATTTCAAGGTCGAGCGCGTTCAGCGCCTTTTGTGCATCTTCCTTCTCCTTCGTGCAGACCTCGCGGAGCTGGTCATATTCCTTTTTGGCTTTGCTGCCGATCTGCCGCGTCTTCTGGAATTCCGCGACCTGCTGTTCCAGCGAAGCGTACGTTTGCTTCAGCTGCTTTTCAATCGCGCCCAGTTCCTTGCCGAGCTTCTCGACATCCTGACGGAATTCGGTCATCTCCTCCGCCGTAGTCTCCTCATCGCCTTCGAGGATCTCCAGCTCGGACGATTCGAGTTCAAGCCGCTTGACCGCGGCCTGATACTGCTGGTTCAGCTTTTGCGCCGTCGCCGCGACGACCTCGAGATCGTCGGCCAGCTTGGTCAGCGTCGCCTGCTGCGTCTTCAGCAGCTTCGACAGCTTGTTCAGCCGAACGCGCGCTTCGGTCGTGCGAAGATTGCTTTCAACCTGCTGTTTTTCCAGATCCACATTCTGATACGCTAAAAGAGCAATGGGTTTTGACATTCCGTTTCCTCCTATCGGGTCTGCCATGGAGCCGTCTCCATGCGTGTTTCATAATATTGTACACCATTTTCCGCGTTCTGTAAACGGGAAATCCATTTTTTCAGAACGACAGTTTCCGTTTCATAGTGTCCCGCCTCGATCAGGGCAAGGCCGAGACAATTTGCCGCGATCGCTTCGTGATGCGCCATCTCTCCGGTCATGAAAACATCGCAGCCCCGCTTTGCCGCTTCGCCGTAAAGCTCCCCGCCGGCGCCGCTGCAAAGTCCGACGCGCTGCACGGTCCGATCCGGGTCGCCGGAGAACCGCACCGTCGTATGCAGCGCATCATTGCACTGCTTTGCAAACGCCGAAAGCGTCACCGGCGCCGGCAGCGTTCCCACGCGCCCGATTCCGTCCCCGGCAAGCAGCTCGCAGCCGGTCACGCCGATCGCCTCGGCAAGCGCGTCGTTCACGCCGCCCGCGCAGGCGTCCAAGTTCGTATGCGCGGCATACAGCCCGATCCCATGCCGGATCAAAAGATACGCCGACGCCGTTTCGGGATCGTCCGGCAAAATGCGTTTGACGCCGTGAAAAAACAGCGGATGATGCACCAGCACCAGGTCCGCGTCCAGCGCGATCGCTTCCTTTGCGACGGGAACCGTGCAGTCCAGCGCGACCAGAACGCGGCGGATCTCGCGCCGGGTTCCGATCAAAAGGCCGACGTTGTCGTATTCAAGCGCAAGCGCGGGCGGCGCAACCATTTCGAGCAGCGCCGTAAAATCCGATAGTTTCATCCTTTCTCTCCTATAAACCGCGAATCGTTTCGAGCGCGCGCCGCTTTTCCAGCAGCTTCGCTTCCCCTGCCGTGCCGCGCGCCTCCTCCAGACGTTTTTTGAGCTGCCGCTCCATCTGCTCCATCCGCTTCGGCAGCAGCGGATCGTTTTGCTGCCACGCGGTAAATCCGACGTCGAAAAAATCCGTCGGCCAGCCGGGCGGCATCTTCTGCGGCGCTTCGCCCGGCACAACGCGCAGCAGCTCATACAGCCGTTCGCCCTCGCGCACGATGCGCTCGTCCGTAACGTGATACCGGTTTTTAAACAGGTATTCCCGGATCTCGGCCTGCGCGCGCATCGGCTGCAGCACCATGGCGCCCGCGCCCATCATCGGAACCGGAGCGGCGCTTAAAATCCGCGTCATCAGCGTTCCGCCCATGCCGAGAATCGCCAGAGCGTCGCACTCGTTCTCGCGCAGCACCGAAAGGCCGTCGCCGACGCGAAAGGAAACGCGGTCATTCAGCCCGATGTGACCGATCAGATCCCTGGCCTTTTGCAGCGATCGGGCGCTGACGTCCGACGCAACGACGCGGCTGCATACGCCCCGCTGCAGAAGCGCCGCCGTAAGCCGTCCGTGATCGCAGCCGATATCCGCAACGGTATCCGCTTTCCCGATCAGCGCAAGCGCCGCCTCGATGCGCGGCGTCAGATGCACGTACCGCGTCATAGGCAAATCGGCCTGAGCGGCGTCACGCGGTCGATCGGCCCGCCGCCGAGACAGACCTCGCCGTCATAAAACACGACCCATTGGCCGGGCGTCACCGCGCGCTGCGGCCGGTCAAACTCCACGACCGCCCCGCCGCCGTCCGTCAGCGTGACGGAAACGGGCTGATCGGGCTGACGGTACCGGAACTTGGCCGTACAGCGGAACGACCGCCCCGGCGCTTCGCCCGTGATCCAGTTCACTCTGTCGGAAACCAGATCGGTCGAATACAGCTCCTCATGCTCGCCCTGCTGCACGATCAGAAGGTTCCGGTTCAGGTCCTTGCCGATGACGAACCAGCTCTCCCCCGTGCCGTCGCTTCTTCCGCCGATGCCGAGCCCGCGCCGCTGCCCGAGCGTATAGTACATCAGTCCGTCGTGCGTGCCGATGCGCTTGCCGTGCTCATCGACGATATCGCCCTTCTGTGCCGGAAGATACTGCATCAGAAACCGCTTGAAATTGCGTTCCCCGATGAAACAAACGCCGGTGCTGTCCTTCTTTGCCGCGTTGGAAAAATTCTGTTCGCGCGCGATGCGGCGCACGTCGCTCTTTTGCAGCGCGCCGACCGGAAACTCGACGCGCTCGAGCTGGTTCGGCGTCAGTCCGGCAAGAAAATACGTCTGATCCTTATTGGCGTCCAGTCCGCGCAGCAGACGCTTTTTTGCGTCCAGCCGGCAGTAATGTCCCGTCGCCAGTGCGGACGCGCCGCACGTCAATGCAAAGTCCAAAAACGCCTTGAACTTGATCTCGCAGTTGCAGAGCACGTCCGGATTCGGCGTACGGCCCTTGCGGTATTCCTCCAAAAAATAGGAAAAGACGCGCTCCCGGTACTCCTCGGCGAAATTGACCGTGTAGTACGGGATCCCGATCGAATCGCAAACGCTCCGCACGTCCGCATAATCCTGCGTTGCCGTGCAGACGCCGTTTTCGTCTTCCTCTTCCCAGTTTTTCATGAATACGCCGACCACGCTGCGGCCTTCCCGTTTCAGAAGATACGCCGCAACCGCGCTGTCGACGCCGCCGGACATTCCGACAACCACGTGCCCTTCGTTCATCTCCCGTTACGCGATCTCCTTCACCGTAAAGCCGAGATTCTCGATCGCCGCCTTCACCTTGTCCGCGTCAAACGCTTCCAGCTCCGCGGAGCCGATCTCAACATTTTTGACGACGGCGCCGATTTCCTTCAGCGCGGCGGTCACTCTCGCGACGCAATGCATGCAGCCCATGCCTTCAATCTTTACTACCATAAAAAGCGCCTCCTTTGTGCTATCTTTCAGTATAACACAAAGGAGGCCGATTTCAAGTATTCCCTTGGGAATTTTACGGATCAGTTGCCGCAGTTGCCCGTAAAGTTGAAGCGATTCGAGCCGTTGCAGCCGCAGCCGCAGCTGCCGCCGCAATACTTCGAGAGAAGCAGCAGCCAGATCAGCGTATCGCAGGACGTACCGCCCTCGTTATCGCCGAGGATCAGCAGCAACACCAGGATCCAGGTCAGATTCGATCCACCGAAATTCATACGTGTTTTTCCTCCGTCGTTCGTATTCCGGTGCCCTCGCACCGTTACTTTATCATACGCGGACGGCGAAAAAACTGTTCCCGTCAGTTCCTGAAGAGCCCGAAGAACTGCGACATCGGCTTCAGAATGCTGTTCAGCTCCCGGATGCCGTCGTTCAGCGCTTCGATATCGATCGCGGAAAGCTTCTCCATGGCGATCTCGGCATTGTCCATAATGTCCTTGAGCCCGCTCGTGCTCTCTTTGATCGTTCCGATCATTTCCGTGGCGGACTGGGCAAGCGTCGCATACGACTTCTCCAGCGCGCCGAAGTCGATCGCATTCACGCTGTCCGCAACCTCGTTGATCTTTTCGGCGGTTTCCCGCACCGCCGCGGACAGCGTTTCGATCTGTCCCTTCATCCAGAACATGCCCGTCAGCAGCAGGACAAGCGAAAGAACGGCGAGCAGAACGCCTATGATCCCGAGCCACAGTCTGAAGCGACCGCAGCGAAGCTGTTTCTTTTCGGTTTCCAGGATTTTCTGCAGCAGTTCAACGGTCGGCTCCGTCTTTTCCATCGCGTTCGACTCCATTTGATTTTCCCCCAATCTTTTTTGTTATCGCATCAGGGTGCAAACCTTTTTGCACTCTGCGACCTTCTTGTCCGGCAGCGGCCGAACCGTGTACTTTTCCGGATGGATACATTCGTTCGAACGAACGAAGAACACGGCGTCGTCCGCTTCGGGGAACAGCACGCCGTTCCGTTTCTGCAGCGACTCCATCGCGGCCTTGACCGTCGGATGCACTTCGATATACATCCGGCGGATCTTGCTGCCCTTGAGAATCTGCAGCGTCTGCTTCCGCAGACGGTTGAACACCGTGTACGGCGAAAGGACCTTTGCCTCGCCGTCGCAGCAGGGGCAGGTCACTTTCAGCGTGTCGCCGATGCTGCGACCGGTCTTCTTTCGCGTCAGCTCAACGAGCCCGAGATGCGTGAACCCGAATACGTGCGAGCGCGTATGATCGGCGCGCATCGCGTTTTTCAGCGTCTGCAGCACGAGCTGGCGATCCGATTCCTTCTCCATATCGATGAAATCGACAATAACGATGCCGCCGATATCGCGCAGACGAAGCTGCAGCGCGATCTCCGTCGCCGCTTCGCAGTTGGTCGCCGTGATTGTTTTTTCCAAGTTGTCCTTTCCGACAAACCGGCCGGTATTCACGTCGATGACCGTCAGCGCTTCGGCACGGTCGATGATCAGATATCCGCCGCTCTTCAGCCAAACCTTCCGCGCAAGCGCGCGCTCGATCTTGCTTTCGGTTTCGTACCGGTCGAACAGCGCTTCGCTGTCCTTATACAGGATCCGCGGCTTGAGCTTCGGCGCCATGACGTCCGCGATCTCGCGGATCTTGTCAAACGTCGCCTTGTCGTTGACGAACACGCGATCGACGTCCTTCATCAGAAGATCGCGCACGGTGCGGAACAGCAGACTCTGTTCCTCATGCAGAAGCTTCGGGGCCTTTCCCTTCTTCGAACGCTCCAGGATATCGGCGTACAGTTTTTGAAGACTTTCGATCTCCTCCGTGAACGCTTCCTTCGTGCGCCCTGCCGAGGCGGTCCGCACGATGATGCCGACGTCCTTCGGCTTCAGTTCCTTGATGATCTTGCGGAGCCGTACGCGCTCCTCTTCCCGCTCGATGCGCCGCGAAACGCCGATATAGTCGACGGTCGGCATCAGCACGAGCGACCGGCCCGCGAGCGTCAGATGCGTCGTGACGCGCGCGCCTTTCGTTCCGACCGGGTCCTTTGCGACCTGGACAAGCACGCTCTGTCCCGGCTTCAGCATGTCCCCGATCTTGCGCGTTTCGGGGATCTTTTCCTCGAGCTCGTCGTATGCGTCGCCGGGCGTGAACACGTCGCCCGCGTACAGAAACGCGTTCCGCTCCAGCCCGATGTCTACAAACGCCGCCTGCATGCCGGGAAGCACGTTCTGCACCTTGCCGAGATAAATGTTGCCGACAAGCCGCTCGCTGCCCTCCTGCTCCACATACAGCTCCACGGGCGTGCCGTCCTCCACGACGGCAACGCGCGTGTTGAACGCATTGGCGTCCACCAGTATTTCCTTATTCATTTTTCAAAGCCTTTCTCTATGCGAGGTGCGGCAGACGGTCGGAACCCGTAAAATACAGCGCGTTCCGATGCACCGACGCAAAGCCTGACACGCCCAGGCGACCATACAGCGCGTTCAGAAATGTTTCGACGCGCAGCCCGCCCGTTACGGTCAGACTTCCGAGCAGCTCGATCCGCACGGGATCCTCCGTGCCGTCCGTCACAAATGCCTCTATGATTTCGGGACGAATGTTTGTAGGCTTAACCCCGCTTTTTGTTTTTTTCTGTACAATGATTTCTTCGCTTTCCATCAGGACGGAAAGCGTCTTTTGCACGCGCTCCCGCGTTATCGGTTCCTCCGGGTACAGTGAAACCGTATAGCGCGCGCAGCACAGCATTTTCGACAGGGTATCGATCGAAGCGTCCGCGACAAACGCCGTGACAAACCGCATCCCGTTCGGCATTGCGGCGTTTACGCGCTCCATCCATTCGGCGGGATCCATGTCCCGCTCAAGCTCCGCTTCTATCCATTCCCCGTCGCTGGAAAACCCCGTCGCAAGCGCGGTTGCAAACGAGAGCTTCGGATGCGGATTGAATCCGTTTGTGTAGGCAAGCGGCAGCCCCGCCCGGCGGAAGGCGCGCTGCAGCGTCCGCTGCACATCGAGGTGCGACGTGTACGAAATGCCCTTATCTTTTTGAAATGCCGCAATAATTCTCACACTGTTCACCAAAGCAGCCGTTGCATCCCTGACGGCAGTCCCTTGTTGTTACGGCCGCCCCTGCGCGCTTCCACTCGCGCGCAAGATACGACTCGGTCACGAGCGCGTCGACGACCGACCACGGAAGCGGCTCGCCGACTTCCCGTTCCCGGTAGGCGTATTCGTCCGGCGTCAGGCCGTTTTTCAAAAACGCTTTCTCCCATTCCTCCGGCTTGAAATGCTCCGCCCAGGAATCGAACCGGCAGCCGTTTTGATACGCGTCGATCAGCACGTTCAAAAGGCGCCGGTCGCCGCGCGAAAAGACCGCCTCCAGCACGCTCAGCACCGACGGATGGCAGTGCAGCTCCGCGCCGCGAACGCCTTTCATTGCGTTCCGGAGCACCTGCTGTTTGCGCCGGATCTCCTCCAGCGTGCACTGTCCGCTCCATTGGAATGCCGTCCACGGCTTCGGAACGAACGTCGAAGCGCTGACCGTCAGCCGGAATCCCGCTCCGCGCTTCTCTTTCGGAATCGAAAAGTAACAGCGGCTCACCTTCCGCGCAAGGTCCGCAATTCCTTCGATATCCTCGTCGGTCTCGGTCGGAAGACCGATCATGAAGTACAGCTTGACGCCGCACCAGCCCGCTTCGAACGCATCGGTCACGGCGCGCAGCAAGTCCTCCTCCGTCACGTTTTTGTTGATGACGTCGCGCAGGCGCTGCGTTCCCGCTTCGGGCGCAAACGTCAATCCGCCCTTTCGGATCGACTGCATTTTTTCGAGCTCCTGTCTCAGCTCGGAGTCGATGCGAAGCGACGGCAGCGAAACCGATACGCGCTGTCCGGACATCTCGTCGATGATCCGCGGAAGAAGCGTCCTGAGCTGCGAGTAATCGCCCGTCGAAAGGGACAGCAGCGATACCTCGTCGTATCCCGTGCAGGCAACGAGCTCGTGCGCCTGCCGGAGCAGCGTTTCTTCCGAGCGCTCGCGCACGGGCCGGTAGATATACCCCGCCTGGCAGAACCGGCAGCCGCGCGTGCAGCCGCGCATGACCTCGACCGCGACGCGGTCATGCACGATGCTCATGTTCGGAACGACCTGATTGCCGACATACGGCGCATGCTCGAGATCGCGCAGCACGCGGCGCTTTACGCGCGCCGGGGTCTCGGGCTCGGTGGAACGGATGCTGATAAACCGACCGTTTTCATCCGTTTCCACCGCATAGAACGCGGGAATGTACACGCCCTCGATCGAAGCGAGCCGCTTGAGCGTTTCGCGCTTTGTCAGCCCTTCGCGCTTTGCGCGGCGCGCCGTTTCGATCACCTCGTTGTTCATTTCTTCGCCGTCGCCGATGCAGATCACGTCAAACAGGTCCGCGACCGGCTCGGGATTGACCGTGCACGGTCCTCCCGCAAGGAGGATCGGGTCGGATTCGCCGCGCTCGCAGGCGCGAAACGGGATGCCCGAAAGATCGAGCATCGTGAGGATGTTCGTGTAGCACATCTCGTACAGCAGGGAGAATCCGACGATATCGAACGCTTTCAGCGGCGATTTCGTTTCCATCGTGAACAGCGGCTCGCCCGCGGCGCGAAGGGCGCGTTCCATATCCGTCCACGGGGCGTAACACCGCTCGCAGTATACGCCGTCGAGCAGATTGATCGTATGATACAGAATCCGGCTTCCCATGTGCGACATCCCGATCTCATATACGTCCGGGAAGCACAGCGCAAAGCGATAATCGTATTCCGTTTTCTCGATCATGTTCCACTCGTGGCCGATATACCGCGCCGGTTTTTCGACCTGCATCAACAGTTTTTCCAATGTGACCGAATCCAAACCGTTTTCCTCTCACAGCGTTTTCACGCATTCCATACTCCATAACAGTATAACACGCTTTTCGAAATCGGTCAATCACGTGACAAAAATTCAACATTGCCGTAAAATGTTTCCGGAGGATATTGCTTTTCGCCCCGATTTTTGGTACGATTCTCAACATGAAACGGATTCGGAACAATCGAATACGGCTGACCCTTCTTCTGCTCGCCGTCTGCCTTGCGGCGGTCGGCTGCGGCGCGCCCGCGCCCGACGTCGACCCTGCCTCCGTCGGATTGACGCTCGAGGTTTTTTCTGTCGGCAAGGCGGACGCGATGCTGCTCACGGTCGACGGGTACAACGTTCTCATCGACGCCGGAGAGAACGGCGACGGGGACGATCTCGTTGCCGCGATGTCCGAACGGGGCATCGAAAAACTCGATCTGATGATCCTGACGCACTTTGACAAGGATCACATCGGCGGCGCGGACAAGGTTCTCAAGAGCATGCCGGTGGACGCGGTCCGGATGCCCGCCTATGAAAGCGATTCCAAGCAGTACCGGCAGCTCAATAAGGCGCTTGCCGCAAGCAGCACGAGCGTGTACCGCATGACGAAGGACGCGACGTTTTCGCTCGGCGGAGCGGATTTTATCATCTGGGTCTCGTCCGTCCCCTATGACGGCAAAAACGACAACGAGCAGTCGCTCGTCACCAAGATGGTGTACAGCGGAAAAACCTACCTGTTCACGGGCGACGCGGAAGAGGCGTGGCTGAAATCGCTCTGCTTCAGCACGCGGAACCTGACGTGCGACGTTCTGAAAATGCCGCACCACGGCGTTTACGATCCCAACCTGTTCACGCTTTTGACGCTGACAATGCCGGGTACGGCGATCCTTACGGATTCGGAGAAGAATCCCGCCGACAAGAAAGTGCTTTCGGATCTGGAGCTTTTCGGTGCGGACACCTACCGGACGGCAAACGGCAGCATTCTTGTGACGCAAAACGGAACGCAGTTTTCCGTATCCTATACCGACTGACGGGCCGCCCTGCCCGGAAAGGAAGCTATGGCAACCGACGGTCTTTCCCTGTATGCGACCGTATGCGAACTGAAGACGCTTACGGAAGCGCGAATCGACAAGGTGCAGCAGCCCGACAAGGATCTGCTGCTTTTGCATTTGCACGGTCCGGAATGCGGCCGGGCAAAGCTGCTGATCAATATCCACAACGAAAACGGTCGAATTCAACTGACCGGCCAGACGTTTGAGAACCCGGAGGAAGCGCCGGCGTTCTGCATGCTGCTGCGAAAGCATCTGATCGGCTGCCGCGTCGCTTCAATCGGGCAGGTCGGCATGGACCGTATCGCCGAACTGCATCTGTACGGCAAAAACGAACTCATGGACGCCGTGCAGCTTCGGCTCGTCATTGAACTGATGGGTCGGCACGGAAACGTCTTTCTGCTCGACGCCGGCGGAAAAATTCTGGACTGTATGCGCCATTTCGGGCCGGATGAGGACGCTCTGCGCGTCTGTCTGCCGAACTGCACCTATGAGGAACCGCCGAAGCAGGAGCGGCTTTGCCCGTTCGACGTTTCGGAAGCGGAGCTGACCGCGCTCGCTGCCGGACGGTCGCCGCGGCTCTGGATGACCGACGCGCTGCTCGGCATTTCGAAGCTCTGCGCGCAGCAGATCTGCGCCGATGAAACCGCTCCGGAGCGCATCGGATCGGAGTGCCGCCGCGTTTTCGGCGATCTGAAGGCACAAAAGTTTGTCCCGTCGGTGATTCCCGGGCGCGGCGTACTGCCGTTTGTCCCCAAAAACGCGCCGTCGATCCGGTTTGATTCGATGTCGAAAGCGCAGGAAGCGTTTTACCGGATGCGCGACGAACAGGCGATCCTTTCGAAACGCCGCTCCGCGCTGCACAGCGTGATCGAGCACGCCCTGAAGCGCACCGAAAAAAAGCTCGAAGCGTTTCTGCTGCAAACCACCAACGAAGAAACCGCCGAACGCGACCGCGTTTACGGCGAGCTTCTGATCGCCAATCTCGGCACGCTGCAGGGAACGCCGGGCGCGGCCGTCGTGCTGGATTACTATGCCGATCCGCCCGCCCCCGTGACCGTTCCTCTCGATCCGAAATACTCGGTGCAGCAGAACGCGCAGCGGTACTTCAAGCGCTACCGCAAGGCCAAAGCCGCGCGCGCCTATGCGCTTTCCCAGATCGAAACGCTCTCGGACGAGCGGACCTACCTCGAGGGGCTCCTGCTCTCGCTCAAAGAGTGCTCCTCCGCTGAGGAGCTGAACGAACTGAAGGATGAGCTGACCGCGGAGGGATACCGCAAGCCCGACGGAAAAAGGCGGCCGAAAACGCCGCCCAGATGCAGCAAACCGCTTGTCTACCGTGCGCCGGACGGAACGCTGATCCGCGTCGGCAAGAACAACCGGCAGAACGAGCAGATGCTCCGCAGCGAAGCGCCGGACGCGCTCTGGCTCCACGCCAAGGATCGCGCGGCGGCGCATGTGTACCTGGAATCGTCCGCGCCGTCGCCCGAAACGCTGCGGCTGGCCGCCCAGATCGCCGCGCTGCACAGCGGCTCGTCCGGCTCCTCGCAGGTGCCCGTGGATTACACGCTGCACCGATACGTCAAAAAACCCTCGGGCGCGCGGCCCGGATTTGTCAACTATTTCCACCAGCACACGATTTTTGTCACGCCCGACGCCGAAAAGCTCGCCGCTTATCTCGTGAACGGGCCGGAGGATGTATGAAACTGCTGCTTGCTACCAATAATGCTCATAAGGTCCGGGAAATCCGGGCGATCCTCGGCGATTCTTTTTCCGAGGTTTCCACGCTGAAGGAGGCCGGCGTATCGTTCGAAGCCGTGGAAGACGGCGCGACGTTTGAGGAAAACGCCCTGAAAAAGGCGCGGCAGACGCTGGACTTCGTCGGGGACCGGTTTGACGCCGCCCTTGCCGACGACAGCGGGCTTTGCGTGGACGCGCTCGGCGGCGCGCCCGGCGTTTTTTCGGCGCGCTATGCGGGCGTGGAACACAACGACGCCGCGAACAACGCGCTTCTGATGCGTAAGCTCGACGGCGTTCCCGCCGAGCGGCGGACCGCGCGGTTCGTCTGCTGTATCGCGCTCGTCCGACGCGGGATGCCGGATCTGTGCGTCCGCGGAACCGTCGAAGGCACGATTCTGTTTGAGGCGCACGGTCAGAACGGGTTCGGCTATGACCCGTACTTTTGGTACGCGCCGCTAAAGAAGAGCTTTGCCGAGCTTTCCGCTGACGAGAAGAACGCGGTCAGCCACCGGCACAACGCGCTCGCGCTTTTGAAGGAGGCGCTCGATGGCGAGAATCGGCGTCTTTTCTGACACGCACGGCAGCATCGAGAATCTGCGGTTTTTCACGCCGCGGCTCGGACAGCTGGATTCGGTCTTTCACCTGGGCGACTGCGTGGAGGACGCGCCGTTGCTCGCGGCGCGGCTGAATACGGGATTCGTCTCCGTGCGCGGAAACTGTGATCCGTGGGCCGACGCGCCGCGCGAGCAGATCGTCCCCTGGCACGGGCACCGGATCCTGCTGCTGCACGGGCATACGCACATGGGGCAGCTCGCGCTGTACTGCAAGGCGAAGTCCGAAAGCTGTTCGGTCGTCTGCTCGGGGCATACGCACGTTCCTTCGATCGAGGAATACGACGGCGTTTTGCTCGTCAATCCCGGCAGTCTCTCCCGCCCGCGCTCGTCCAAAGGGCCGAGCATGGCCGTGCTGACCGTGACGGAAGACCGCATCGGCGCCGAGCTGCTTTTCTGCAGGGAATGATCGCAAAAAGTTTACCAATTCGACACACGCTCATGCATTGACTTTCCGTCGGAATGACAGTAAACTGATTTCCAGATTGATTCACCGAGAGGGTTTTATGATACATTTGAAAAAAGTCTGGCTAAGCGTTTTAGCCGTTGCTCTGCTCCTCTGCTGCGTTTCGTTTCCGAAAGCCGCCTCGGCGGACGGATTCGATATTTCCACGATCTACGAACCGTACTTCATTCTGGTTGACGCGGACAACCCGACCGTCGCGCTGGACGGTCTCGAGCGCGACGCCGACAAGCAGGTGGAACCGGCCAGCACGACCAAGGTGCTTTCCTGCATCGTTGCGATCGAGGAAACGCTCAACAGCGGCAAGACGCTGAACGATCTTGTTACGGTTTCGGAAAACGCCGTTGATTTCGGGCGCGGCAATTCGCTGATGGAGCTGCAGGCGGGCGATACGTTTCCGCTGATCGATCTGCTCTACGGCATGATGCTGCCGAGCGGGAACGACGCGGCGATCGCGATCGCCGAGCATGTCGCCGGAAGCACGAGCGCGTTCGTTGCGCTGATGAACGCGAAGGCGCAGGCGCTCGGTATGACGCACTCGCACTTTGAGACCGTTCACGGCAAACACAAGGACACCCATTACACCACCGTGCGCGATATGGCGCTTCTGACTGCTTACGCGCTGAAGAACGAGACGTTCTGCAAGATCGTTTCCACCCCGACCTATACGACGTCGGGCGGATCGCGCCAGCTTACGGTCGTCAATTCGAACCGGCTTCTAATCGACACGCCGCCGACGGAAAAGCTGACCAACCCGATCTCCTGTCTTTACGAGTACGCGATCGGCGTCAAGACCGGCGATACGACGCAGGCCGGCAAGTGCCTGATCGCCGCCGCGCGGCGCGAAGGCATTACGCTGATCGCGGTGCTGTTCGGCGGAACGCTCGGCGATGAAAATTACGACGGATTTGCAAGCGACGCGCGCAAGGACAAGTTCAACGCCTACCGGTTCCAGGACGCAAAAGCGCTGTTTGAGTACGAATTCTCCAAGATGGAGCGCACGGTTACGCTGCAGGATCTCAAGAACGCCGGTCTGAAAACCGAGTTCTCCGTGCCGATCCCGAACGCAATCGACACCGACCCGAACGGCGGTATTCTGCTTGCGAAGGCCGATCTTGCCGATTCGTTCACGCTGAATCTGATGGAGCCGAAGCTTCGCGCGATTCTCGATTCCGCCGCTACGCTGGCGGAGCCGTCCGTTACCAACAACTACGCCCCGATCGCGGACGGTTCCGTGATCGGCCGCGTTTCCTACCTCTACAACGGGGAGACGCTGTTCTCCGCCGACCTGATCGCAACGCGCAGCGTCAAGGAGGGCATGGCGCAGGTCACGACCGAAACCTCCCAGACGCAGACCGGCAATCTGTTCGGTGACGTCACGCGGCCCGGACCGGGCGACCCCGATAAAAAGGGCGGTTCCTGCAGCGCGCCCCAGGGCGGTCAGCTTGTGCTCTGGATCCTGCTGCCGATCCTGCTGGTATTGCTGCTCGGCGTGATCGTGCTGTTCGCGCTGTATCTGAGAAACGAACGCATCCGCGCCGAAAAGCGGCGCAAAAAAGCCGCCGCGCGTCGGCGCGCGCAAATGTCCCGCTCCGATTACGACGACTGATCCATGAACAAAACCATGCGAAAAATCCTCTGCCTGCTTCTTTGCGCCGCGCTCCTCTTCCCCGTCCTCACGTTTTCCGAGGATACGGAACCGGAGGGGTTCGACGTGGAATCGCTCGCGGAGGATTATTGGATTGTCGTGAACATCGACGATCCTTTGACCGCCGTCTGCGAGCTCGAACACAATCCCGACGAGCAATGCTATCCCGCCAGCACGACGAAGATTCTGACCTGCATCCTCGCCATTGAAAACGGCGACATGCAGCAGCGCGTCAAGATCCCCGCTTCCGCCGATTCCAACCGTGTGTCCGGCTCCGTGATGGGCATTCATAAAAATGAAACCTGGTCGTTTGAAGACCTTGTTTACGGCATGATGCTGCCGAGCGGCAACGACGCCGCGACCGCCGTCGCGATTGCGATGGCCGGAAGTCTCGACAGCTTTTCCGAACTGATGAACGCAAAAGCCGCCGAGATCGGCATGGAGCACTCGCACTTTGTCACGCCGAGCGGATTGCACCGCGAGGAACACTATACGACCGCGCGGGATATGGCGCTGCTTGCGGCTTACGCCATGCAGAATAAGACCTTCCGCACGATCGTCGCGACCAAGGAACGCACCGTAAAGTGCAGGGAAGGCCGTTCGATCGTGCTCCGCACCTCGAACCGGTTCCTTCGCAATTACTATTCCTCGTCCTATACGCCCGAATCCGTGCTGTACAGCGAGGCGATCGGCATCAAGACCGGCGAAACGAACGCCGCGGGCAAATGTCTCGTCGCCGCCGCGCAGCGCAGCGATACGGTCTACATCGCGGTGCTGCTGCACGGAACGATGCCGCCCGCCTCCGCAAAGTCGGACAAGGCCAAGGATCCGTATTCGACGAAGCGCTATAAGGACGCGCGAAAGGTGCTCGAATATGCCTTCGAGCACGATACAAAATCCATCTCCGTCGCCGACCTTTTGGATCGCGGGCTGACGGAAACGATGACCGCCGAGCCCGGGGAAACGCAGACGGACATTCTGTTCGGGGAGCTTTCGATCGACTGGGATCCCGTCGCGGAGTTTACCGCGCCGGTTTACGCCTTCCCTTCCGCGCTGCTTTCCGACGCCGATCCGAACGAATGGCTCGTGATCGAGCGCACCGACGATCCGCTCGCCGCCGGAGAATACGTCGGAACGGCCTCCGTCGTGCTGGACGACGTTGTGTACTTTACAGCGCCGATCCGCTGCACCGCCGTCGTAACGCCGTCGCCGACGCCCTCGCCCTCTCCGACGCCGGAACCGACGCCCGTGCCGACCGCCGCGCCGGACATCCCGGTCGTCATCGAAACGCTGGCGCCTGCGCCGTCCGCCGCGCCGTTTTGGAGCTTCCTCTCCTGCGCGCCGAAGAGCGTTCAGTCATCCCACTGAAGTCCGAGCGCCGTAAAGGTATCCTTTCCTGCAATCCCGTCGGCTTTGAGCCCCGCCGCCTTTTGAAAATCGCGGACGGCGGCTCTTGTTTTTGGACCGAAAATGCCGTCCGCCTTGCCCGGGCTGAATCCGTGCACAATCAGCGCCTTTTGCAGTTCGGTCACATCCTCGCCGCGCATCATCGGTTTTTTGTACTTCAGAAGACGGCTGTGGTGTTCCGCGAAAAAGCGCGGACGGCCGTACCGGTCCCAGCCCTTCAGCCGGTTTTCGCGCACGCCGCAATCGCGGCCCTGCGCCTCGATGACCGTTTTGCCGTCGTCGATCACGTAACCCACATGGTACGCGTGACCGTCTTCCTTGCATCGGAACACAAGATCGCCCTTGCGAAGCTCCTTCTTTTCGATCGCGTCGCATTGGCCCTTCAGACCGTTTGCCGTCATGTCGTGCGGGATCAACCCGTGCTTTTGGAAGAAATAGCAGCCGAGCCCCGAGCAGTCAAACGCGCGCAGTACGTCGCCGTATCCCTCCCTGATCTGTTCTTTCCAATATTTGATAACGCGGTCGGCGTTGCGCTTGCTGGTTTCGCGCTTTCGGATCCACGCTTCGGTGATCTCGTCGCCCTGCTGACCCTGCCCGCCCCAAACGTAAATGCTGTGATTTCGGACCTGTTCTTTCAGATATTCCGTAAATTCGTCAATCATACCGGAATTCACCTCCCGGTGTATCCTATGCATTCCCGTATAAAACTGACAAAAGGCGTTGTTGCAAAATGCGCCGGACCGTTGCGACGAATCATCCTTTTATAGTGCCGGTTGGTGTCGTCACACTTAGACGGTTTTTCTGCCTCGGCGTAATGTCAGCCTGAAACTGACAAAAAAGCAGAGGCCCAGGCCCCTGCTTTTCTTGAGGATCGGTTTAGTCTCCTTTTGTCACATCCACCCAGCCGCCGCCCGTCAGCGCCGCAAGCTCGGCGACAGACAGATCGACCGCGGTGTGATCATCGCCCGCCGCGGGATACACGCGCACATGACGCTTCAGACTTTCGTCGAGATACACGGGAACGGACGCGTTGCGGCCGAACGGGGAAACGCCGCCCGGCGCATGTCCGATGTTGGCTTCCACCTCGTCGAACGGGATCATCTTCGCCTTGGCATGGAACGTTTCCTTGAATTTCCGGTTATCAATCCTGGCGACGCCGTCGGTCAGAACCAGGATCGGCGTTTTGTCCGCAAACAGGGCGACGGATTTGGCAATGCACGCATCCTCCACGCCGAGCGCCGCCGCGGCGAGCGCAACCGTCGCCGTCGAGGTCTCAAAAACGATGATGCGGTCGGCAAAGCCCATCTGCGCCAGGAATGCCTTTGCTTTCGGGTAGGACACGGAACCTCCTTACCGCATCGCGGCGATGTATTCGCTAAGAAGCGGCTCAAACTTCACGCCGTACCAATGCGACGCGTCGCCCTGCGTGAATTCGATGCACCGCACCGTGTAGTCCGCCGCGATGACCGCCGCGTCGTACAGCGATTTCCCGTTTTCGAGCGCGCCGACAAAAGCGGAAGCGTACACATCGCCCGTGCCGTGGCAGCCCTTGGAAATTTTGCGATGGCGGTAGTAACGCTTCCCGCCGTTTTCATATACGACGACGCCGGTCGAATCGGGCGTATAGCCGACGCCGGTCAGCACGACCGATTTTGCGCCGATCGACGCAAGCGCCTTCAGCAGCACGTCGATGTACGCTTCGTCATAGGTTTCGCGGTATTCGACGCCGGTGAGGAAGCACGCCTCCGTGATATTCGGCAGGATCACATCCGCCTCGCGCACGAGCGTCTTCATCGCTTCGACATACGCCGCGTCAAACGCCGGATAGAGCTTTCCGCCGTCCGCCATCGCGGGATCGACGATCTTCTTCGCGCCGGGATTCAGCCGCGTGTCGAAAATTTCCTTAACGATTCCGATCTGCTCCATGCTGCCGAGATAGCCGGTATATACGCCGTCGAACCGGATGTTTTCCTTCGCCCAATGCGCGCTGATCGCCGGCATGTCCTGCGTCAGATCCCGAAACGTAAAGCCCGAAAAGCCCGCCGTATGCGTGGACAGCACCGCCGACGGAAGAATGCAGGTCTCATGCCCGGCCGCCGAAAGGATCGGCAGCGCAACGGTCAGCGAGCACTGTCCTACGCAGGAAATATCCTGAATGGTCAATAATTTTCGATAAACCATATTCCCATACTCCCCGGCTCCTTCATCCGGAGCCGTTTGTTTTTTTCATACCGTAGCACCTGAAAGCGGAATTGTCAAGCGCTTTCCTCCCCGGGAAAGCCCTGGAATCGGCTCTTTACGAAAGCTTTTCATTTTGTGCGGGGTTCGGTACGGGCCGAATTGATCCGAATTCCGCTTTTACTGCGACGTAAATTTTTCAAAATCAGTGGTTTTCACTTGCAATCTTTTATGGTATACTATAGACTATGAAAAGATTGGGATTTGGATCGCTGCTCCTTGCGCTGCTTCTGATCGGCTGCCGGACGGGTACGGAAACGATTCCGCCGCCCACGCAGGAGCCGATCGTCATCGTGAGCGCAGCCGAGATCCCGGCAAAAACGCCTTCTTTTACGCCGACTGCCGAGCCGACGCCGGAGCCGACCCCGGAGCCGACCGCTTCGCCAAATCCGAGCGAACAGGAGCGCCTTCTTGCTTACATTGCCGAGATGAGCACCGAAGAGAAGATCGGGCAGCTTTGTATGTTCGGTTTTTCCGGCACGACGTCGATCAGCGAAGAGTTTTCCGGGATCCTGCAGACGTATCACATCGGGGGAGTGATCCTTTTCGGCCAGGGAAAAAACA
This sequence comes from uncultured Eubacteriales bacterium, assembly GCA_902768795.1. Taxonomy (GTDB): domain Bacteria; phylum Bacillota; class Clostridia; order Christensenellales; family CAG-138; genus UBA3792. The sequence continues at coordinate 5,481 of CACXMS010000009.1, read as the reverse complement.
TTTCCGATTCGCCGTCGGACGGCGGCTTTTCGCAATGCCGGAAACTGACCGACAGCATCCGCGCCGCAAACGGCAGTGAAATTCCGCTTCTGATCAGCACGGACGTCGAGGGCGGCAGCGTGAAGCGGTTCCGCTGGAGCAAATCGCTCGACAGCGCGCAGACGCTCGGCAAAAAGAACGATACGGACCGCGCACGGGCGCAGTTCTCGCGCATCGGCGAAGGGCTGAAGGACGTCGGCATCAACGTTGATCTGGCGCCGGTACTGGACGTTGCAAACGATCCCGAGGACCATTTTCTCGGCAAGCGCATCATCTCCTCCGACGAGGAGATCGCCGCGCGGATCGGGATCGCCTGTATCGAGGGGCTGCACGACGCGAATGTGCTCTCGATCGTCAAGCATTTTCCCGGGCACGGCGCGGTGAACACGGATTCGCACAACGCTACGCCGGTCTCGGACCGGTCGCTGAAATCGCTTCGCGCATACGAGCTCTATCCGTTTGCGCGCGCAATGGAGAACGGCGCGGACGGCGTGATGGTCGGGCATCTGCTGTTTCGGAAAATCGACAGCGAGCACATCGCCAGCCAGTCGTTTGTTTTCATTACCGAGCTGATCCGGTGGGAATACGGGTTTGAAGGGATCGTAATGAGCGACGATTTCCGCATGGCCGGGCTCAGAAAGCAGGCGCCGCTCGATCAGGCGGCCGTGCAGTTCATTCTGGCGGGCGGCGATCTGATCCTTTGCGGCGCGCAGCACGAGTACCAAAGGCAGATCCTGGACGGGCTGTACGGCGCCGTGCGGGACGGTACGATCCCGGAAGAACGGCTGAACGAAAGCGTATACCGGATCTTATCCGCGAAATTGCGCGTGACGGATTGGGCGGTTTAGGTCCTATAAGATCGAAAAGTTTTTTGAGGGGGCTTTATGAAGAAGATCGGGTTTGATAATCAGAAGTACATCGAAATGCAGTCCAGGCGGATTCTGGAGCGGATCGATCGGTTCGGAGACAAGCTTTACCTGGAATTTGGCGGCAAGCTGTTTGACGATTATCACGCATCGCGCGTGCTGCCCGGTTTTTTGCCGGACACCAAGATCAACATGCTCGTCGCGCTGCGCGACAGTGCCGAGATTATCATCGCCATCCATGCCGGCGACATCGAACGCAACAAGATTCGCAACGATCTCGATATCGCCTATGACCGTGAAGTCCTTCGCCTAATCGACGCTTTCCGCAAAAAAGGCCTGCTTGTTTCCGGCGTCGTCGTGACGCGCTATCGCGGTCAGCCCTCGGTCGACGCGTTCGCCGAGCGGCTCGAGCAGCTCGGCATCCGGGTCTATCGCCATTATCCGATCGAGGGATATCCGCAGAACCCGCAGCTTATCGTTTCCGATGCGGGATTCGGAAAGAACGAGTTTGTGGAAACGACGCGCCCCCTTGTCGTCGTAACCGCGCCCGGCCCCGGCAGCGGCAAACTCGCGGTCTGCCTCTCGCAGGTTTATCAGGAGTTCCGCCGCGGTGTGCGCGCCGGATACGCCAAATTCGAAACTTTCCCGATCTGGAATCTCCCCCTCCGTCACCCGGTCAACCTTGCGTATGAAGCGGCGACGACCGATCTCGACGATGTGAATATGATCGATCCGTTCCACCTCGAAGCATACGGCGTAACGACGGTCAATTATAACCGCGACGTGGAAGCGTTCCCCGTGCTGAACTCAATGTTTGACGGAATCTACGGCGAATCGCCTTACAAATCTCCGACGGACATGGGCGTCAATATGGTCGGCTTCTGCATCACGGACGACGCGGTCGTGCAGGAGGCCGCCAATCAGGAGATCGTTCGCCGGTATTTTCAGGCCGCGTGCGCGTACAAGCGAGGACAGATTCATAAGGATCAGGTTTACAAGGCCGAAATGATCATGAACCGTTCGGGTCTTTCGATAGAAGACCGGAAAGTCGCGGTCGCCGCGCGCAACCGTGCGAAGGAAACCGGCGCGCCGGCGTTTGCGATCGAGCTGGCTGACGGACGAATTGTAACGGGACGCACCGGAAGCATGGTTGGAGCGGCGGCGGGCGCGCTTGCCAACGCGCTGAAGACGCTGGCCGACATTCCGGAGGAAATCGATCTGATCGCGCCGATCGTTCTGCAGCCGATCCGCGATCTGAAAACGAAGCACTTCGGCAGCGAAAACCCGCGCCTGCACAGCGACGAATTCCTGTATGCCCTGTCCATTTCGGGCGCAACCAACCCGATGGCGGCGCAGGCGCTGAAACAGCTTCCCAAGCTGCGCGGATGCGAAGCGCACTCGTCGGTCATTCTTTCCCATGTGGATACGGATACCTACCGCCATCTCGGATTGAACTGCACCTGCGAACCGGAACGCGAAACGAACCGGCTGTTTATCAACTAACGGAAATCCGCCCGCTCCGATCAGAAAAATGCTTGCATTTTGGCAAGCGATGTGATATAAATACAAGGTACGGATCGCAAATGCGATCTCTTGCCGGTGTGATGGAATTGGCAGACGTGACGGACTCAAAATCCCTTTCGTCATTTCTCCTTCCGATCCCGGAACTGCCCTAAATATCTGGGCTTTTGAAAACTGAACATCTTTGATTTTTGAGGTTTGCCCTCCAAAATGCCCTCCGATTTCCGGAGTGGTGATTTTCGAGGAAAACTCTTGCCGGTGTGATGGAATTGGCAGACGTGACGGACTCAAAATCCGTTGATGGCGACATCGTGTGGGTTCGAGTCCCACCACCGGCACCATTTCGAGTGGTGATAACTGATTCCAGTTATCACCACTCTTTTTGTTTCTTTACGCGGGAAGCGCTTTGGGGAGATAGCTCACCGCCACGCCTTTGCGCGTGTTTTCTGTCACCGGATCCGCCATGGGCAGATCCAGATACCCTACGAACCGATAGTAGATCACGATCCGCTGGGTCCGGTCCTTGCCCCGGCCTTCCACCTCATGGACCTCGATCCTGTCGATCAGCTCCTGCAGCAGTGGGGCGGTCAGCGTCTCCATGTCCATAAACCGGCGCACTGCGGCAAGGAACGTGTCCCGGCCCTTCTGCGCCGTACCCATAGCGGACAGCTCGTCCCGGATCGAACCGACCTTCGCTTTCAGCTCCATTCGCTCCGTTTCATACCGGCTGGCCAGCTGCAGAAACCACTCGTCGGATACCTTGCCGGACACGTTATCTTCGTACAGCTTCTGCACCGTCTGAGACACCGTATCGTTCCGCAGGAGCGCCTGCTGAAGCTCCGACTCCAGATGTTTCCGCTTCGCAAGGATCTCCCTGTCGCTCTCTCGTGCCAGGAGTTCCGCAAAAGCGGCTTCATCCTCTTTCAGGAGCATTGACAGGCGTCTCAGTTCCAGCATCACTACTTCGTAGACAGCGTCCTCCCGGATGTAGTGCCGTTGGGGACAAGTGCCCCGGTAGTCGCCCTTGTAGTTGGAGCAGCTGAAGAACCGTATGCCTCGGCTCGTGTTGAAGTGATACCAGAGCTTCCTGCCGCAGTCGGCACAGACCAGCAGGTCGGTGAAGATGCTCTTCTCGCCGTTCTCCGCCTTGGGCTTCCGGTGCTTTGTCTTCCCCAACCGGCTCTGGACCAGCTCGAAAGTATCCCGATCAATGATCGGATCATGAACGTCATGAAACACCTTCCAGTTTTCCTCGGGATTCTCCAGCCGTTTCTTGTTCTTGAAGGACTTGGAGTAGGTCTTGAAGTTGATCACGTCCCCACAGTATTCCTGCTGCCGAAGGATCTTCCAGACCGTATTCATGTTCCACCGACAGGGGTCGGTGTGAGCCCGCCTCCCGCCGCGCTTCAGTCCCTGGCTGAACCAGTAGGCCAGGGGGATCATGACCTGGTCCTCATGGAGGATGTGGGCTATGGATTCCACGCCGTTCCCTTCCAGGAACAGCCGGAAGATCCGCCGCACCACCTCCGCCGGCTCCGGATCAACGATCCATCTGCCTTTCATGTCCGGATCCTTCTTGTATCCATAGGGCGGCTGGGACAGGGGTACGCCCATGTTCCCTCGCAGACGGTGAGAGGACCGGACTTTGCGGCTGATATCCCTGGCGTACATCTCGTTCATGATGTTCTTGAACGGCGCCAGTTCGTTTTCACCATCCGCGCTGTCAACCATGTCGTTCACGGCTATGAACCGCACGTTGTGCTCCGGGAAGTATATGTCGGTGTAATGGCCGACAGATACATAGTCACGGCCGAGCCGGCTCAGGTCCTTTACCATGACCGTAGAAACATACCCCAGGTCGATGTCCTCCAGCATCTGCTGGAACCCGGGTCGGTTGAAGTTGGTCCCAGTAAAGCCATCATCCACGTAGCATCGGGTATTGGTCAGCCCGTACTCCTTCGCTTTCTGCTGCAGCAGAGCTCTCTGATTGGAGATGGAGTTGCTCTCACTCTCCGTCCCGTCATCTCTTGACAGCCGGCAGTAGAGCGCGGTCACGCCCTCCCGGCTTTTGTTGTTCGACTGCATGTCATGCCTCCTTTCCGGCAGCCGAACGACCATATTCCGGAGACAGGATATCACCGTCCTCCGTAGAGAGCAAATCTGCGGCGCTGTAAGTGAGGACACGTCGGAACCGATCCCGGAGGGTCAGAGGCCGTGATTGATGCGGCGCGAACCGGGAGGAGACGATATACCGGACGCCATGGATCATGTAGTCCGAATCAGCCGGCGACCGGCTGGGCAGGATGCGGTAGTCCCGGCTCATCTTTCCACCCCCCGGGAACGAGATCTGTGTTCTTTTTCCCGTTCCTCTTTCTCTTCCAGCATCCGCAGAATCGACTGACGGATCTGTTCAGGTGTATACTGGGGCGGAAAGAATCGTTGGAGATCGTCCAGCGGGAAACTGATCTTCTCCTTCTGATTGGCCTTCCTTTCCGACAGCAGTTCCGCGACGGCAGCCTCGGTCAAGGTCCCGTCGCGGAACATGTTTTTCATCCGGACCGCCTGAGCATATGAGGGCGTGCATCCCTCTGCGTCCATAGCGTCCAGAACGGCATACTGCATATCCTCACCGAGATAGGACAGTGCCTCGCCTACGGACAGTGCCATCTCGCCCCGGTCCATGCAGTCCAGCAGCTCCGGAATAAGTTCCGTCAACCGAACGTACCGGCGCACGGTATCGCCGCTGACGCCGAAGGTTTCCGCTGCCGCGTCGTCGCTGCGGTAATTCGCCGCAGGTTGCGGCGTGTTCTCTTTCTTCGGCCGCCCGGCGGTCCGCTTCATAGCCTCCAGCTTCATCTTATAGGCGAATGCTTTTTCACTGGGCAGCAGATGCTCCCTATGAAGATTGCTGTCCACCATTTGGATGACAGCCTCGTCACGGGAGAGCTCGGTCACGATCACGGGGACAGATGACAGTCCCGCGAGTTCAGCCGCTCTGCAGCGCCGGTGTCCGGAGACGATCTCGTAGTCATCCGTCCCTTCCAGCGGGCGGACC
>CACXMS010000008.1 GCA_902768795.1 uncultured Eubacteriales bacterium | reverse complement strand
CGTGATGGCCGCCGTCAGCGTCGTCTTGCCGTGGTCAACGTGTCCGATCGTGCCGATGTTTACATGCGGCTTCGTGCGTTCGAATTTTTGCTTTGCCATTTGAATTCTCCTTATGTTTTCTGTAATTTTGTTCAGAACAGATAGTTGTACTTTCCGAGGACCTTCTCCTGAATCGCCTCGGACACGCGCTCATATCGCGCAAATTGCATTGTGAACGTTCCGCGTCCCTGCGTGCGGGAGCGCAGATCCGTCGCATAGCCGAACATTTCGGACAACGGTACGGTGGCGCGGATGCTTGTGCCGCCCTGCGACGTTTCCATGCCGCCGATCTTGCCGCGCTTTGCGGTCAGGTTTCCGACGATATCGCCGAGGTATTCGTCCGGGACGAACACTTCCACGTCCATCATCGGCTCCAGCAAAACGCCGTTGTCCTTCGTAAGACCGTCCTTGACCGCCAGAGAACCGGCGATCTTGAAAGCGATGTCGCTCGAATCGACCTCGTGATACGAACCGTCCGCCAGCGTCGCCTTGATGTCGATGATCTCATAGCCGCCCAAAGGCCCGCTTTGCAGCGCGTCGCGGATGCCCGCGTCGACCGCCGGAATGAATTCCTTCGGAATCACGCCGCCGACGATCTTGTTTTCGAACACATAGCCCGCGCCGGGCTCGTTCGGTTCGAACCGGATGATGCAGTGCGCGAACTGGCCGTGGCCGCCCGTCTGACGGACGTAGCGCGTTTCGTGCGTAACGGGGCGCAGGATCGTTTCTTTATAGCTGACCTGCGGCTTGCCGACCGTCGCTTCCACGCGGAATTCGCGGATCAATCGGTCAACGATGATCTCCAGATGCAGCTCGCCCATGCCGGCGATGATTGTCTGGCCGGTCTCCTGATCCGTATAGGTGCGGAACGTCGGATCCTCCTCGCCGAGCTTCTGCAGCGCGGCCATCATCTTTTCCTGTCCGGCCTTGGTCTTCGGCTCAATCGCAACCTGAATGACGGGCGTCGGGAACACCATGCTTTCCAAAAGCATCTGGCGGTTCTCCGTCGTCAGCGTTTCGCCCGTCGTCGTTTCGCGCAGTCCCACGAGCGCGCAGATATCGCCCGCGTGCGCTTCTTCGACTTCGGTGCGCGTATTTGCGTGCATCAGAAGAATCTTGCTGACGCGCTCGCGCTTTTGTTTGTTGACGTTATAAACGTACGTTCCCGATTTCAGCGTGCCGCTGTAAACCCGGATGAACGCCAGCTTGCCGTACGGATCCGAAACGATCTTGAACGCCAGAGCGGCAAACGGCGCGCTGTCGTCCGGCACCGCCTCGAGCTCGCCCTCGCCGTACCGATCCGTTCCCTTCGCCGCCGGAATATCCAGCGGGGAGGGCAGATAATCGACGATCGCGTTGAGCAGCGGCTGCACGCCCTTGTTGCGGTACGAGGTGCCGCAGCAAACCGGGACGGCGGCCAGAGAGATCGTTGCCTTGCGGATGCAGGCAATCAGTTCCTCGTTGGTCAGCTCTTCGCCTTCGAGGTACTTCTCCATCAGCTCCTCATCCTGCTCCACGACCGTTTCGATCAGCGACGCGCGAAGCTCCTCCGCTTTTTCGACCATGTCCGCAGGAATGTCCTCTTCGCGCACATCCGTTCCGTCGTCATTGTAATAGACTTCGGCGCGCATCGTAACAAGGTCGATCAAACCGCGAAAATCCGCTTCCTTGCCGATCGGAAGCTGAATCGGGATCGGATTGGCATGGAGCCGTTCCCGCATCATGTCCATCACGCGGAAAAAGTCCGCGCCCGTGATGTCCATCTTATTGACGTACGCAATGCACGGAACGCCGTACTTCATCGCCTGACGCCATACGGTCTCCGACTGCGGTTCCACGCCGCCTTTGGCGCAGAACACGGCAACAGCACCATCCAGCACGCGGAGGGAACGCTCGACTTCTACGGTGAAGTCCACATGTCCCGGCGTGTCGATGATGTTGATGCGATGACCTCTCCAGTACGCGGTGGTCGCGGCCGAAGTGATCGTGATGCCACGCTCCTGCTCCTGTACCATGAAGTCCATGGTGGCCGCGCCCTCGTGTACCTCGCCGACCTTGTGGATCTTGCCCGTATAGAACAGGATCCGCTCGGTCGTGGTGGTCTTGCCGGCATCGATGTGCGCCATGATGCCGATATTTCTTGTTAAGTGAAGTGCAGTATCCCGCATTACCAGCGATAATGTGCAAACGCCTTGTTGGCCTCTGCCATACGATGCGTATCTTCCTTCTTCTTGACGGCGTTGCCCTGCTCGTTGCAGGCGTCGAGAATCTCGCCCGCGAGGCGCTCCGCCATCGTGCGCTCACCGCGCGAACGGGCATAGCTGACCAGCCAGCGGAGACCCAGGGTCTGCCGACGGTCCGCACGGATCTCGATCGGAACCTGATAGGTCGAACCGCCGACTCTGCGCGCCTTGACTTCGAGAACCGGCATGATGTTGTTCATCGCCTGCTCGAACGCTTCGAGCGCGTCCTTGCCGCTCTTCTGGGCGACCATATCGAACGCGTCATAGACCGCTTTCTGCGCGACGCCGCGCTTGCCGTCGAGCATGACCTGATTGATCAGCTTGGTAACGACTGTGCTCTTGTAGATCGGATCTGCAAGAACCTCTCTCTTGGGAATAAATCCACGTCTCGGCATAGCTTATTTTCCTCCCTTCGGACGCTTCGCGCCGTACAGAGAACGGCTCTGCTTACGGTTGGCGACGCCTGCGGTATCCAGCGCACCGCGGATGATGTGGTAACGGACGCCCGGCAGGTCCTTGACACGGCCGCCGCGGATCAGCACGACGCTGTGCTCCTGCAGGTTGTGGCCGATGCCCGGGATGTATGCGGTACCTTCGAGACCGTCGGTCAGACGGACACGAGCAATTTTACGCAGTGCGGAGTTCGGCTTTTTCGGCGTCATCGTACGGACTGCGGTGCAGACGCCGCGACGCTGCGGGCACTGCTTCAGAATAGGCGCAGTGGACTTGTATTCCACCTGCTGTCTGCCTTTGCGAACCAACTGGTTAATGGTCGGCATTCAGAATGTTCCTCCTAAATAAAGATAATAAATTTGAATGATGTATCTATCAATCCCTCTGCAACCCAACTGTAGAGGATATTGTCCGGTTTTTCGGCGCTTTCTCGAAAAGCGCAAGAACGGTGCATGAACGGTCATGCACACCCAAAAACATAGTTTATCAGCAATCGAACCGCTTGTCAATCGGATTCTTCCGCATTTTCGGCATTTTTACCGTTCAAAGCGGCGGACGGAGCGCTTCCCAGTCCGTAACGGATCCTCTTTTTCGAGAGAACCGGCTGCGGATACGCTTCTCCGAACAGCGGGAACCAGCCCTTTTCCGTCATCGCCTGCGACACGGGATGCTTCAGCAAATCGAAGTACATCACCCTGTCGAAAGGTTTGCGAAGAAAAATCTGCAAAAGCTTGCCGATTCCGTACCCGCCGACGATTCCGAACAGAACCAGCGCGAGCGGGAGCCAGGACGCGGCCGCGCGAAGCGCCTGCGACCAATGCGGCACCGTCACAAACGGGACGATCAGCGCGGTCAGCACCAGCGGAACGAGCAGCGGAAGATACGAGCTGAGCAGCAGCCGGTTGCGGCACGCGCGGCAGCAGGCAAACTGCAGCGGAACCATGAACCCCACGGTCCCTTTGCGGAACAGCTTGCGCGCATGTAGCTCTTTCGGCTCGGAATGTCCGAAGTCGAGGATCGCATAGCCGGTCGCTTCGCCCTTCGGCTCCGTCTTGCAAAGCGTACAGGTTTCGTTCTCAAACAGCGGCGCAATGCCGCCCTCCGGCAGCAGCGCTTCAAACCGTTCGACAAGATCCGCCGTTTCTTCCGCGTTCTTGCCGGCGTTCTGCTGCACGGGACATTCCGCGCAGGAACGCTGATTCAGGAGCGCGCACGCCCTGCTTCCGTACAGGGCGCACGCGGTATTGTTGATTCTGTCGTACTGCTCCATAGCTCAGTGAACGTACAGGTCCTTCGGGGAAACGGTCTCGGTCACCTCGACGTTGCGATAGCGGCGCAGGCCGATGCCCGCCGGAATCTGCTTGCCGATGATGACGTTCTCCTTGAGGCCGACGAGCGGATCGATCTTGCCCTTGATCGCGGCTTCGGTCAATACGCGGGTCGTCTCCTGGAACGACGCGGCGGAGAGGAAGGATTCGGTTGCAAGCGCGGCCTTCGTGATGCCGAGCAGCTTGCGCTTTGCCTTCGCCAGCACCGGCTCCGCCGGCTCTTCCGTGCCGTCTTCCTGCGCTTTTTCGAGCGCGGCTTCGTAGGAGCGGATCAGCTTCTCGTTCTCTTCCTCGAACCGGAAGATGTCGCACAGCTCGCCGGGCAGCAGTCCGGTATCGCCCGCATCCTCCACCTGAACCTTGCGGAGCATCTGGCGGATGATGACCTCGATGTGCTTATCGGAGATTTCAACGCCCTGCAGACGGTAAACGCTCTGCACTTCCTTCAGCAGATACGCCTGCACGCCCTTGATGCCCTTGATCTTCAGGATGTCGTTCGGGTTGACGGAACCTTCGGTCAGCTCATCGCCGGCCTCGACATGGTCGCCGTCCCTGACCTTCAGCTTCGAACCGAACGGGATCAGATAGCTTTCGTCGCCGTCCTCGTTCGTGACGATCGCGCGGTGCTTGGCCTCGTCGATCGTGACCGTGCCGGAAATCTCGGTGATCGTCGCAAGGCCCTTCGGCTTTCTCGCTTCAAACAGCTCCTCAACACGCGGCAAACCTTGCGTGATGTCCTCCGCCGACGCAACGCCGCCGGTATGGAACGTACGCATCGTCAGCTGCGTACCGGGTTCGCCGATCGCCTGTGCCGCGATGATGCCGACCGCTTCGCCGATGTCGACGAAGCCGCCGGTCGCCTGGTTCGCGCCGTAGCACTTGCAGCAGACGCCGTGCTCGCAGCGGCAGGTGAACACCGAGCGGCAGAGCACTTCTTCGATGCCCGCAGCTTCGATCGCCTTCGCTTCTTCGAGCGTAATCATGTGGTCGCCTTCGCAGAGCTGCTCGCCCGTGACCGGATGGAACACCGGATCGATCGCATAGCGGCCCTCGATGCGGGCGGCCAGCGTTTCGATCAGCTTGTTGCCGTCCTTGATCGCCGAGATCCACATGCCCTTCGGCGTATCGCCGCGCGCCGCGAAGCAATCGTTCTCACGGATGATGACCTCCTGCGAAACGTCGACAAGACGCCGCGTGAGGTAACCGGAGTCCGCCGTACGAAGCGCGGTATCGGCAAGACCTTTGCGCGCGCCGTGCGAGGAAACGAAAAATTCCAGAACCGTCAGACCTTCGCGGAAGTTCGCGCGAATCGGAACCTCGATGATCTGACCGGACGGGTCCGCCATCAGGCCGCGCATACCGGCGAGCTGACGAATCTGCGCCTTGCTGCCGCGCGCGCCGGAGTCCGCCATCATATAGATGGGGTTGTACTCGTCGAGCGAATCCATCAGGACTTTCGCGACGTCGTCCGTCGTCTTTTCCCAGATCTCGATCACGCGCTGACGGCGCTCTGCGTTCGACAGAAGACCCATGCGGAAGTAGTTGTCGATCTCGACGACCTTCTGCTCCGCTTCGTGGATGAGTTCCTTCTTCTCTGCCGGAACCTGAATATCCTGGAAGCCGACCGTGATGCCGCCGCGCGTCGAATACGAATACCCGAGCGACTTGATGCGGTCGAGCACTTCGCTCGTCACCGTCGGGCCGTGCTTGCGATAGCACGCGTCGACGATCGTGCCGAGGTCTTTCTTCTTCACAAGACGGTCGACTTCGAGCAGGAACATATCGTCCTCGCTCTCACGCGGGACAAAGCCGAGGTCCTGCGGGATCGCGTTGTTGAAAATCACTCTGCCGACGGAGGTGTCAACGACCTTGCGGCACGTTTTGCCCTGCCACTCGCGGACAAGACGGATCTTGACCTTCGCGTGGAGCGCGACCTCGCCGGTCTGATATGCCATGATCGCTTCTTCCTCGGACGCGAACGCCTTGCCTTCGCCCTTGACGCCGTCGCGCTGCTGCGTGAGATAGTAGCAGCCCATGACCATGTCCTGCGTCGGGCAGACGACGGGCTTGCCGTCCTGCGGCTTTAAGATATTGTTGGAAGCCAGCATCAAAAACCGTGCTTCGGCCTGTGCTTCGACCGAAAGCGGTACGTGAACGGCCATCTGGTCGCCGTCGAAGTCCGCGTTGAACGCGGTGCAGACGAGCGGATGCAGACGGATCGCGCGGCCCTCGACGAGAACCGGCTCAAACGCCTGGATGCCGAGGCGGTGCAGCGTCGGCGCGCGGTTCAGCATGACCGGATGGTCCTTGATGACCTTTTCGAGCACGCCGAAAACCTCGACCGCGCTGCGTTCGACCATGCGCTTGGCGCCCTTGACGTTCTGCGCGAGACCGCCCTTGACGAGTTCCTTCATGACGAACGGCTTAAAGAGCTCGAGCGCCATTTCCTTGGGCAGACCGCACTGATACATCTTCAGATCCGGACCGACGACGATAACCGAACGGCCGGAATAGTCGACGCGCTTGCCCAGCAGGTTCTGACGGAAACGGCCCTGCTTGCCGCGCAGCATATCGGACAGCGACTTTAAGGCGCGGTTGCCGGGGCCCGTGACCGGGCGCGAGCGGCGGCCGTTGTCGATCAGAGAATCGACGGCTTCCTGCAGCATGCGCTTTTCGTTGCGAACGATGATGTCCGGCGCGCGAAGTTCAAGCAGCCGCTTGAGGCGGTTGTTGCGGTTGATGACCCGGCGATAGAGATCGTTCAGGTCGCTCGTGGCGAACCGTCCGCCGTCGAGCTGAACCATCGGGCGAAGCTCCGGCGGCAGCACCGGCAGAACGGTCAGGATGATCCATTCGGGGCGGTTGCCGCTCTTTAAGAACGCTTCCACGACTTCCAGCCGCTTCACCGCGTTCGCGCGCTTCTGACCGCCGGAGTGCGCGATCTCTTCCCGCAGCTCATTGTCGAGCTTCTCGAGATCGATCTCGCAAAGCAGTTCGCGGATCGCCTCCGCGCCCATGCCGGCACGGAAGGATTTCGGTCCGAATTGATCCTGATATTCCCGATATTCCTTCTCGGTCAGGACCTGCTTTTTCATCAGCGGCGTTTCACCGGGGTCGACGACCACGTACGCGGCAAAGTACAGAACCTGTTCAAGCTCGCGCGGGCTCATGTCGAGCAGCATCTTCATGCGGCACGGAATGCCCTTGAAATACCAGATGTGCGATACCGGCACCGCAAGATCGATGTGACCCATGCGCTCGCGGCGCACCTTGGCGCGCGTCACTTCGACGCCGCACTTGTCGCAAACAATGCCCTTATACCGGCCGCGCTTATAGCGTCCGCAATGGCACTCCCAATCCTTCGTCGGTCCGAAAATGCGCTCGCAGTACAGGCCGTCCTTCTCGGGCTTCAAGGTGCGGTAGTTGATGGTTTCGGGCTTTTTGACTTCGCCGTGCGACCACTCGAGAATCTTCTCCGGCGATGCAAGACCGATTTGCAGAGCTTCAAAATCCGTTAAATCAAACATCTATGCTGTATCTCCTTCCGCACATTATTCCAGCGGCTCGTCGTCCGAACCGAAATCGAAATCTTCGTCCTCAAAATCGAGGCCGTCCTCCAGCAGCTCACCCATCTCGGCGTCGTCGTCCGCATCGGAATCGCCGAATTCGTCGAAGTCGTCGTAATCGTCGTTTTCCTCATCGTCAAGCGATTCGTCGTCGGACGGATACGGATTCATCGGCGTATCCTCGAGGCCGTCGATCTTGATGTTGTCGGTGAAGCGGGTCTCTTCGTCGTCGTCCTCGGCCAGCTCGATCTCCTCGTGCGCTTCGTTCAGTACGCGGATATCGAGTCCCAGCGACTGCAGCTCCTTAACCAGAACCTTGAACGATTCCGGCACGCCGGAGGGCCTGACGTTCTCGCCCTTGACGATGCTCTCGTAGGTCTTGACGCGGCCGACGACGTCGTCGGACTTGACGGTCAGAATCTCCTGCAGCGTGTTCGCAGCGCCGTACGCTTCGAGCGCCCAGACTTCCATCTCGCCGAAGCGCTGACCGCCGAACTGCGCCTTGCCGCCGAGCGGCTGCTGCGTCACAAGACTGTACGGTCCCGTCGAACGGGCGTGAATCTTATCGTCAACGAGGTGATGCAGCTTCAGATAGTACATATATCCGACGCTGACGCGGTTTTCGAACGGTTCGCCGGTGCGGCCGTCGTACAGGACGGTCTTTCCGTCCTCCGACCAGCCGGACTTCACAAGCAGTTCCTTGATGTCCTGCTCGCTCGCGCCGTCAAAGACCGGTGTGGCAATCTCGATGCCGAGCCGTTTGCACGCCATGCCGAGGTGCAGCTCGAGGATCTGTCCGATGTTCATACGCGACGGAACGCCCATCGGGTTCAGAACGATCTGCAGCGGCGTGCCGTCCGGCAGGAACGGCATATCCTCTTCGGGCAGGATGCGGGACACGACGCCCTTGTTGCCGTGACGTCCCGCCATTTTGTCGCCGACGGAGATTTTCCGCTTCTGCGCGATGTACACGCGGACGGACATGTTCACGCCGGGGCTGAGTTCATCTTTGTTCTCACGCGTGAAGACCTTGACGTCAACCACGACGCCGCCTTCGCCGTGCGGCACGCGCAGGGATGTGTCGCGCACATCGCGCGCCTTCTCGCCGAAGATCGCGCGGAGCAAACGCTCCTCGCTCGTCAGCTCGGTTTCGCCCTTCGGCGTCACCTTGCCGACCAGGATGTCGCCCGAGCGCACCTCCGCGCCGGGACGGATGATGCCCATTTCGTCGAGCTGCGAGAGCGCGTCCTCACCGATGTTCGGAATGTCGCGCGTGATTTCTTCCGGCCCGAGCTTGGTTTCGCGGGCTTCGACCTCGTGCTCCTCAATATGGATCGAGGTGTATGCGTCCTCTTTCACGAGCTTCTCGGAAATCAGGACCGCGTCCTCGTAGTTGTAACCTTCCCAGGTCATGAAGCCGATCAGAATGTTCCGACCGAGCGCGATCTCGCCGCCCTCCGTCGATGCGCCGTCGGCAATGATGTCGCCCTTCTTCACGCGCTCGCCCTTTTCGACGATCGGGCGCTGGTTGAGGCAGGTTCCCTGGTTCGAACGGCGGAACTTCAGAAGCTTGAACGTGTGCGGCACGCCCGCGTCCGTTTCGATGATGATCGTATCCGCGGAAACGTAAGTGCAGACGCCGTCGCAGTCGGTGCGGACCGTGATGCCGGAGTCGGCAGCCGCCTTGTGCTCCATGCCCGTCGCAACGACCGGCGCTTCTGGCTTCAGAAGCGGAACCGCCTGACGCTGCATGTTCGAACCCATCAGCGCGCGGTTTGCGTCGTCGTTCTCCAGGAACGGGATCATCGCGGTCGCGACGGAAACAAGCTGCTTCGGGGAAACGTCGATGTAATCGACTTCGTTGTTTTTGACTTCAATGATCTGATCGAGGCGGCGCGCCACCAGACGATCCTTGATGAACCAATGCGTCGCGGGATCGACCGGCTCGTTCGCCTGCGCGACGACCGCGCCTTCCTCCTCATCCGCCGTCAGATATACGATCTTGTCGGTAACGATGCGGTTCTTGCGATCGATCACGCGATAGGGCGCCTCGATAAAGCCGTACTCGTTGATCCGCGCATAGGTGGACAGCGAGTTGATGAGGCCGATGTTCGGACCTTCCGGCGTCTCGATCGGGCACATTCTGCCGTAATGCGAATAGTGCACGTCGCGGACCTCAAACGTCGCGCGGTCACGGTTCAAGCCCCCGGGGCCGAGCGCCGAGAGACGGCGCTTGTGCGTCAGCTCGGAGAGCGGGTTCGTCTGATCCATGAACTGGCTCAGCTGCGAAGATCCGAAGAACTCCTTGATCGCCGCGGTCACCGGACGGATGTTGATCAGGCTCGACGGAATAACGGCGTCAATGTCCTGCAGACCCATGCGCTCGCGCACGACGCGCTCGAGTCGGGTCAGACCAACGCGGATCTGATTCTGCAGCAGCTCGCCGACCGAACGGATGCGGCGGTTGCCGAGGTGATCGATGTCGTCGGTCTTGCCGATGCCGTACGGCAGGTTGATCAGGTACGAAATGGATGCGACCATGTCGTCCGGTACGATGTGGTGCGGAATCAGGTCGAAATAATGCTCGCGCAGGAATTCCTTGAGCTGATCCGGTTCCTTCTCTTCGGCTTCCTTCAGCAGCTCCAGCAGCGTCGGGATATGCACGTCCTCGTTAAGACCGGCTTCGATCGGCGCAAACGGCAAAAAGCCCGCTGCGCTCGCAAAGTTGTTGCCCACGACCTTGATGCGGCCGCTTTCGATGCGAACCCATACGGCGTTGACGCCGGCATTCTGGATTGCTTCCGCCGTCTCCCGGTCGATCAGCTGGCCTTCCTCGGCCAGAATCTCGCCGGTCCGCTCGCAAATGACGGGTTCATCCGCAATCTGTCCGCTGATACGGGCTTTGAGCGCGAGTTTCTTATTATATTTATAACGGCCGACGCGCGCGAGATCGTAACGGTGGTTGTCGAAAAACAGGCCGTTCATCAGGTTGCGCGCGCTCTCCTCTGTCGGCGGCTCGCCCGGACGCTGCCGGCGATAGATCTCCACGAGACCGTCCAGCACGCTGCGGTTCGAGTCTTTGGCAAGGGTCAGCTCAAGCCGCTCTTCGCTGCCGAGCAGATTCAGGATATCCTCGTTCGTGCCGTAGCCGATCGCACGGAGCAGGGACGTGATGAAGATTTTACGCTGACGGTCGATCTTGACGTACAGAAGACCGTTGGAATCGGTTTCATACTCAAGCCACGCGCCCCGGTTCGGGATCACCTGGCTGGAGAAAAGCTGTTTTCCCATCTTGTCGGTCGCGGACGAATAGTATGCGCCCGGGCTGCGGACGAGCTGCGAAACGATAACGCGCTCCGCGCCGTTGATGATGAAGGTGCCCTGCGGCGTCATCAGCGGGAAATCGCCCATGAACACTTCCTGCTTCTTGATTTCGCCGGTCTCCCGGTTGATCAGCCGCACGGTTACGCGCAGCGGCGCAGCATAGTTCACATCGCGGTTTTTGCTTTCCTCGATCGAATATTTCGGCTTATCCAGGTCGATCCGATAGTCGACAAACTCCAGGATCAGCTTGCCCGAAAAATCGACGATCGGAGAAATGTCATGAAAAACTTCCCGCAGGTCTTCTTTCAGAAAACGGTAGTAGGAATTCTTCTGCACCTCAATGAGATCGGGCATTTCCAGAACTTCCGAGATTCGCGAAAAGCTCTTTCTTGTCCGCTTTCCCATCTTTACGTCATGCATCATCGCGTTCACTCCTTGCCGATGCCTTCGCATCCAGAATAATTCGGGCGCATCCTCCGCCCGTGGAGACATATCGTAGATACCCTGTCCCGTTTTTGCACCATGGTTTTTTCTCGATAAACGAGAAAAAAACGCACTTTTGGGCATAATGACACAGTATATCGATCATAATGCAATTGTGAATAGTAACATGGAAAAAAAGGGTTGTCAAGCGGGGTTCAAAAAAGATTTACACAGTTTTTTCTTTTCGAAAAAATATATTTTTTCGCGGTGCAGCAGCATGTTCTTCGCGTGGCTCCGCCCGCACGAATCGTTGCCTGAAAGGAAGGCTATCCTCCATATCATCCTATAATTCAGCGACATGCTTCCTTTTTGAAAACGGAACGCAAAACGTCGAAAAACCTGTTTTTCGACGGAAAAAGCGCCCCGCCGGATGACCGGCGGGGCGCAGGGATGAGATTCCGTCAGGATGTTATGCCTGTTTCTTGGCCTTGAGGCCGCGGCGGATCATGAGGAACACGAGGAATGCCGCGACGAGAACCAGCACAGCGGAGCCGATCCAGAGCAGGATCTGCCAGGTTGCCGGATGGTAGACGAACTTGCTGCCCGGCGCAACACCGTTCAGCGCGTTGGAGTTCGCAACGGTGAACAGAATGTTGTGCATTGCATTCCGCAGATTCTTGACGGCAGTCGCGCTCTTGGTATCGGCGATATCGCCGCTCCATGCGGAGTAGGTCAGCATCTGGTCGGTACCGGCGGCGACGCCCTGATTCTTGTGCATGTAGGAATACAGGTTGAAGTCCGTGATCGCGAAGCCCTTGAAGCCCCACTCGTTGCGGAGGATGCCGGTCATCAGGGATTCACGGCCGCCCGCCCACGTTGCGCCGACGTAGTTGAAGGAGCTCATGACGGCGGTGCAGCCCGGCCATTCGACCTCGGCGATCGTGCCGTTTTCATCCGCGATGTACTTCAGCGTCGTCTTTGCGTTCTTGACGCAGAGTTCAAACGGCTTCAGGTAGATCTCGCGGACCGCCTGCTCATTTGCCCAGGTGCAGATGTGCGCGGTGCGCGTGGTCTCCATGTCGTTCATGCAGAAGTGCTTGATGTAGCCGTAGCAGCCCTTATCGGCAGCGCCGGAAACGACTTCGGTCATCAGGTAGCCGGCCAACGTGCCGTCCTCGGAATAATACTCGAAGTTGCGGCCCGCGAACGGCGAACGGTGCGTGTTCGCAGCCGGCGCGTACCAGCCGTTGTAGCCGGAAGCCAGCGCTTCTTCACCGATCATGTTGCCGAGCTCATGCATGAGTTCCTTGTTCCAGGTCTGCGCCATCAGGACTTCGGAGCAGTACGCGCAGTTGCCGGTGGTGCCGAACAGCGAGGTGAAGCCCTGCGGGCCGTCCGGGTCGGAGGTGGCGGGTTTGCCGATCGTGGCGATTTCCGCGGTGTTGTACGCACCGTCGTTGATGACCGCGACCATGTCGGCGACGGTCAGCTCGTCAAGCAGATCCTCCCAGAGCAGGTCGTCTTTCTCTTTGCCGCGGAGGTCAATGAGCTGGATGCCGTTGCTGGCGCCGAGCGTCGGCATTTCGTCGGAAGCGTCGACATGTTCGGCAGGATCATACTGTTTGAAGGACAGGCCGACGGAAGCGGCGGTCTTGGCTTCCGGTTTGGTCGGGAACGTGCCCGCAAAGTCCGCGCGGCTCAGATTCGTGCAGTACGAATTCATGTAATCGGTCATGTCCTGGAAGAGCGCGCTGTACTCATAGTCAGTCGCTTCGTCGCGGTCATAGACCTTCCCGTTCAGATCCATTGTGTAACCCGCAATGACGTCATGGCTGTTGTTGCGGAGCGTGAAGGTGTACTCGCCGGCGTCAAGGACGTACTTGGCCTGCTTGAGGTCCCAGGAAGCCATCGCCTTGACCGGGAAGGTCAGCGTGATTTCCTCGGATTCGCCCGGCTGGAGGAGCTTGGTCTTTTCGAACTGGCCGAGAACGACCGCGCTCTTTTCAATGCCGCCCTTGGTGTACGGCGCGGTGTAGTACAGCTCGACCACATCCTTGCCCGCGACGGAGCCGGTGTTCTTGACGGTCACTTTCGCAACAACGTTATCCTTTTCGATATTGACGTCGTCGAGCGTCTTTTCAAAGGTCGTGTAAGAGAGACCGTAGCCGAACGGGAAGACGACCGCTTCGTCATAGTTGAAGCCCGGATAGTTGCCCTCTTCCGCCTCAACAAACGCGGTCTCATAGTAACGGTAACCGAGATAGATGCCTTCTTCGTATTCGATGAAGTATGCCGTGTCGCCCTCGTTCGCCGGATAATAGCCGGAAACGTCGGTGTAGGCGTTGGAGCCGAAATTCAGGAAGGTCGGATCCTTGGTGAAGTCCGCAACCCAGGTGTCGACCGTACGGCCGGACGGATTCACGGTACCGGCAAGGACGTGACCGATCGCGTTCGCCGCGGTGGAACCGATGGAACCGACCGCCAGGATCGCGTCAACCTCAAATTCGCCGGAAACCAGCGGCCCGATCTCCATCGTCGTGGAGGAGTTCAAAAGAACGACGACCTTGTCGCAGTTTGCCTTCGCTGCCGCAATCAGGTCAAGCTCTTCCTTGTTGAGCTCCAGCTGATGCTGGCCTTCGACGTAGTTCGCGGTTTCCGCGTTCGGCGTGAAGTTTTCGGAAATCTTGGAATTCAGCGTGCCGAGAAGGTCGCGGGAAAGGTCGCCGCCCTCGCCGCCGCCTCTGCCGATGACGACGACTGCGGTCGTTCCCTTCAGGGACGCCTGCGCGTCAGCCGAGTAATCCGCAAACGGAATCTCGCCGATGTAGTAGGCCGAGGTCTGCGGGCTGTCCATGACGATGTTCGCCTTCGGATAATTCGCATAGTTGCCCTCGATCCAGTTGTACGCGGTATCGTTGATCTTGAAGCCCGCTGCCGAAAGTCCCTTGTAGAAGTTCGAGCAGGTGGTCGGATCGACCGTACCGGAACCGGCGCCGCCGTAGATCGGGTCCGCCGCATAGCGGCCGATCAGACTGATCTGTTCGCTCGTTGCAAGCGGCAGAGCGCCGTCGTTCTTCAGAAGAACGATGCCCTCGTCGCCGATCTTGGTAACGAATTCCTCAGCGGCCTTGGTGGCCTCTTCCTTGGTGGCATATTTTCCGTCATAGTAAGTGGTATCCCAGTTCTCGCTGCCCTCGATCTTGATGATATCGTACGGGTTGCCGCCGAGATAATGATCCAGGAACGAATCGAACATGTTCGCGGCAATGTTCGCTCCGAGTACCAGGACCAGCAGGATTGCGACGATGGGAATCATAATCGCGTTAAACTTTTTGTTGCTCATCTGATTGTCCTCTCCTCCTGTTTTTTGTGTTCCCTTCCGCCCGAATTGGCGTGCGTTCCCCTCTTTTTTCATTCTTTTTACAATTTTTATTATACAGCTTTGAAAAATACTTGTAAAATAAGTAGTTCCTCTGTTATAATAAGCTGTGCTTATAAATTCCGGAGGAAAAAACTTATGCAGCTTCGTCAGCTCGAATACTTTGTCTCTCTCTGTGAAACGCTGAGCTTTACACGGACCGCCGCGGAATACTTCGTTTCGCAAACGGCGGTCACGCAGCAGATCAAGGCGCTGGAAACCGAACTGAAAACGACGCTGTTCGACCGCACGCGGCGCCGCGTTTCGGTGACCGCCGCCGGACAGCTGTTCTATGCGGACGCGAAAATGATCCTGCAGCAGCTTCTGAATGCCGAAGAACGCGTTCGTCTGCTTTCGGGCAACGCGCTCGGAACGCTGAAGCTCGGCATTCTGCGCGGATATGAGAAGGCCGGCGTTTCCGAAGCGATCCGGCAGTTTCACGAGCAGTATCCGAACGTTTCCCTTTCGCTGACCACCGGCCAGAGTGCGACGCTGCACCGCGAGCTGCAGCTCGGCAATCTCGATCTGATTCTGGCGCACCGGTTCTGGGACAGTTGGGAGGGGTTGGATTCGTTTCTGCTGAAAAAATATCCGCTGCGGATCGCCTGTCCGAAGGCGCATCCGTTTGCCGCGCTGCCTGCCGTTCCGATCGAGGATCTGAAGGGGCATCGCGTCGTTGCGATCCGGCGTCTGTATGACGGCGCGGGCGAAGAATCGGTTTCCCAGCAGTTTTATATGAAAGCGGGGATCCTGTCCGATATCGCGTTCCAATCGGACGACAACGATACGATCCTGCTCGCCATCGCCGCCGGGCTCGGCTTCTCCCTGCTGCCCGAGTACCTTACGCAAAACATTCCGGCCGGCGTTCCGATCGAAATACGTCCCATCATCGGGCTTGAAGAGATTGTGCCTGTCGCCGCCATCTGGAGCAGCGCGAACGCCAACCCGCTGATCGGCAGCTTTCTTAAAATCTGCAGGTCGCTTCTTGTCGAATGACCGGACAAAACAGAAAAAGCGCCCCGCATTGGTTTTCCGCAATGCAGAGCGTCCTGAATTCGGTTTCTTTTCGGCAAATTCCGGTGTTTTCAGGATGAAAAAGCGGAAGAGACTTCCCGGCCGTCCGCCGCAGAAGTCTCTCAATTCATGGCCATATACCTTATCGTTTTGGAGATTATAAGAGAAACAGGCCGCGTTTTTGCCCGTCCAGTTTCTCGAGCTTGGCGGCATACGTCGGAACGTCCTTCGGCGCGGCAATGCGTTCGACGCGCCGTTCGGCGTCGAAAATGCGCTTGGTCATCGCGTTCGCGCCGTGCGCGAGGATCGAGGTCGTTTCCTCCATCATGTCGATGTTGTACATGCAGATCGTATCGCGTCCCGCGTATCCGACGTTTTCGAGATTGCCGTTCTGGTATTTCTGGCGGTACATATAGTACGGCCACAGCCCGATGCGCCGGGCGCAGTCGAACCCCATGTCAATCATGCGCGTCACGCTCTCCCGGCTCGGCAGCGGATAGCGGTCGATCTGCTCCTTCAGCCGGCTCGAGCGCTTGATCGCCAGCGTATGCACGGTGAGATTGTCCGGCCGAAGCGCTTCGATCGCCGAAAGCGTCCGGGCGAAATCGTCCTCATCCTCCCCCGGAAGTCCCGCAATCAGATCCATATTGATCGAACGGAACCCGATCTTTCGCGCAAGCGCAAAGGTTTCGACGATCTCCCTTGCCGTATGCGCGCGGCCGATCCGCCGCAGCGTTTCATCGTTCATCGTCTGCGGATTGATCGAGATGCGTCCGACGCCGTGCGCCTTCAGCACCGTGAGCTTCTCCTCCGTAATCGTGTCGGGCCGCCCCGCTTCCACCGTGCATTCCGCGCCGAATCCGCCGTAAACGGTTTCCAGATGCGACAGCAGCCGATCAAGCTGATCCGCGCTCAGCACCGTCGGCGTTCCGCCGCCGAGATACGTGGCGCGATGGCGCCAACCGCCCTCCCGCACGATCCGCCCGCCGCGCGAAATATCGTCAAACAGCGGGATCAGATACGCTTCGACCGACGCGCCCTTTGCGATCTCGGCGCCGAACGAGCAGTACAGGCAGCGCGTGCGGCAATACGGGATCCCGACATACACGTCAAGATCGCGCGGCCCGGCCGATTCGAGGATCGGTCTCTGCACAGCGTTGATCGTCGCCGCGAGCCGCAGTTTTTCCGGGCTGACCGAGAACACTTCCGTGAACTGGCGCACGGCTTCGGCGTCGCCGTACCGCCCGGCAAGATCGCGCAGCAGCTTGGTCGGACGGATTCCCGTCAGACTGCCCCACGGCATGTCGGAAGGACACGCCTGCTGCAGCAGCGCGTACGCGACGCGCTTGACCGCGCGCTTCTGCTGCCGCTTGCGCTCCAGCGGATCGCCGCCGTCCGGCAGAACATCAAAACAGGCCGCGGCGCTTCCGAGCGTGCCGGACGCAACGCCCTGTCTTTCGTCGAGCGTGACCGTCATGACGGCCTCCGGCTGTTCGGCCTCGGCCCGGATCTCGACCGCGCCCCAAAAAAGCCGGATCTCTTCGGCGATGTCGTTTTCGTATTGCGGTACGTTGGTAATCAGTTGAACCATGAATGACCCCGGTAATGCAGCATGGGATTGAACGCCGATTCATGCGCAACGGTCGTCGGCTCGCCGTGTCCCGGATACAGAACGGTATCCTCCGGCAGCTTCAGAATGCGGGAAAGGGACTCCATCAGCGCGCGCATGTTTCCGGTTGCGAGGTCGGTCCTGCCGACGCCCTCGAAGAACACGGTATCGCCGGTAAACGCAAGTCCCTCCGCGTCCGAAACGAGCGTGACGCCGCCCGCCGTGTGCCCCGGCGTATGCAGCACGGAAAGCCGAAGCCCCGCCGCCTCCACGGTGTCGCCGTCCTCATACAGCGCGGTCGGCTCGCACGGGACAAACGTGCCGGGCATCCTGTCGGCATGCGAGGCGCGGGCGCTTTTCAGCCCGTCCGCGTCGAGCGGATGGATCCAGACGGCGCAGCCGGTTTCCTGCCGCAGTTTCGCGGCGCCGGCAAGATGGTCGAAATGGCGGTGCGTGAGAAAAACGTCCGTCAGCCGCAGATTCTTTTCCTTCAGAACGCTTTGTACGGCTTCGGCGTCGGACGGATCGACCGCAGCGGCGTCCGTCCCGTTTTCCCAAAGATAACAGTTGGCCCCGAGCGGGCCCATCGGCAGCGTCAGAAGCATCAGAACGTCCTCCGCGAATCCAGCAAAATCGTAAACGGGCCGTCGTTTGTCAGCGTAACCTGCATGTCCGCACCGAACACGCCGGTTTCGACGGGCACGGACGCGCGAAGCGACGCGGCACACCGCTCGTACAGCGGAACCGCCGTTTCGGGCCGCGCCGCGGCTATGTAGCTCGGACGGCGGCCTTTTCGCGCGTCGCCGAGCAGGGTGAACTGCGAAATCAAAAGAATCTCTCCGCCGACATCCGAAACGGAGCGGTTCGGCACGCCGTTTTCGTCGTCAAAGATTCTGAGCCCGGTCAGCTTGTCGGAAAGATAGTCCGCGTCCGCTTCCGTATCGCTCACTTCAACGCCGAGCAGAACGCACAGCCCCTGCCCGATCTCTCCGACGGTTCTGCCGTCCACCTCGACTTTTGCGGCTTTGCACCGCTGCACCACTGCGCGCATGGGTTCCTCCGAAACAAGAAAATGAAAAAGGCATGCCATCCCGCATGCGGCAGGGATGGCAAAAACACGTTCAGACGCGGTAAACTTCGATCACCTCGGGCAGCTTGCGAAGATTCGTCAGGATCACCTTGAGCTGCTCCGTGCCTGTGACCGTAAACGTCATGTCCATGATCGCGTCGCCCTCGTCGGTCGAACGCGACTGCAGCGACGTCATGTTGACGTTCAGGCTCATCAGCACCTTGCTGATCTCCATCAGCGTGCCGGCTTTGTCCACCACGCGCAGGCGAATCGTTGCCGAGAACGAGGACTTCTCCTCCGCCGCCCACTCGACTTCAATGATGCGGTCCGGCTCGTTTTGCAGCTGAATCGCGTTCTTGCAGTCGGCGCGGTGGATCGAAACGCCTCTGCCGCGCGTAATGTATCCGATGATCGCGTCGCCCGGCAGCGGATTGCAGCAGTTGGCGAAGAACACCGCCATTCCGGGATCGCCGTATACGTAGACGCCGTTCGTGCTCGTCCGGCGAACCGGCTTGGCCGGTTCCTTCCCCGCTTCCTCGAGCTTTCGGTTGATCTCCTCCAGCCGCTCTTCCTTGCGGCGCAGGTCCATCAGCTTATGCAGCACCTGTCCCGCCGAGATTCCGCCGAAGCCGATCGTTGCGTACAGGTCCTCGAGCGTATTGATCGTCATGCGCTGCATGACGCTGTTGTAATACTCGGGCTTCAGAAGCGTCTGCAGGTTCTGCCCGTGCCGCTTGGCGGCCACCTCGAGCATCTCCCGGCCGCGGGCAATGTTCTCGTCGCGGTTTTCCCGCTTGAACCACTGCCGGATCTTGTTCTTTGCCGACTGCGTCTTGACGATCGATAGCCAGTCGCGGCTCGGCCCGATCTGGGAATTCGACGTCAGAATCTCCACGACGTCGTTCGTTTTCAGTTTGTAATCGAGCCGCACCATGTTGCCGTTGACGCGCGCGCCCTGGCAATGGTGACCGACGTTCGTATGGATGCGATAGGCAAAGTCAAGCGGCGTCGATCCGACGGGCAGGTCGATGATCTCGCCGCGCGGCGTCAGCACGAAGATGTACTCGCCGAGGAAGTCCTTGAGCACGTTCTCGACAAATTCGCGGCTGTCCTCGCTCGTTTCCTCGGTCTCGATGATCTGCTTGATCAGGGAGGTCTTTTTATCGAGCTCGGTCATGACCTTCTTGTCGTCCTTATACATCCAGTGCGCCGCGATGCCGTACTCGGCGGTCTCGTGCATTTCGTGCGTACGGATCTGGATCTCAAACGGGATGCCGTTTTCGTTCATGACCGTCGTATGCAGCGAACGGTACATGTTCGGCTTCGGCATTGCGATATAATCCTTGAACCGGCCCGGCAGCGGCTTCCACGTCGCGTGGACGACGCCGAGCGCCGCGTAGCAGTCGTTGACGGAATCGACAATGATGCGGATCGCAATCAGATCATACAGCTCGTTGAGCTTATAGTTGTTGCGCTGCATCTTGCGGTAGGTTGAATACAGATGCTTCGGACGGCCCGAGATTTCGCCCTTGATATGCGCCTCCTCCAGGAGCTTTTTCATCAGCTCCATCGCGCTTTTCAGCAGATCCATGCGCTCCTGCTGCTGCTCGGCCACCTCTGCATGCAGTTTTTCGAATTCCTCCGGCATCAGATACCGGAACGAAAGGTCCTCAAGCTCCGAACGGATCACGCCCATGCCGAACCGGTCGGCAAGCGGCGCGTAAACCTCCAGCGTTTCCTTGGCTTTTCGCGCCTGCTTTTCGGGCGAACAGTAGGCGAGCGTCCGCATGTTGTGCAGGCGGTCCGCAAGCTTGATGATCACGACGCGCACGTCCGACGCCATTGAAAGGAACAGCTTCCGAAGGTTTTCCGTCTGCTCCTGTTTTTTGGTGATATAGGTCTGATTCCCGGACTTGGTCAGCTTCGTAACGCCGTCCACCAGCCGCGCGACTTCTTTGCCGAACCGCTGTTCGATGTCTTCGGTCGTAACGCCGTCGCCGTCCTCCACGGTGTCGTGCAGAACGCCGGCAATGACCGTCGGCGCGTCCATGCCCATTTTCAGAAGATAGGAAGCGACCGTGAGCGGATGCGTGACGAACGGATCACCGGCGTCGCGCCGCTGATTGCAATGCACGCGCCCGGCAAATTCGATCGCCGTTCGCAGCTTTTCGCCCTGCTCGATGCCGAACTTCTTTCGGAAGTCCGAGAGCAGCCGCTCTTTCAGTTCCAATTCTCCGAGTTCTTCCATAGCTTTTTTATTATACTACCGATAGAGCATAGAATACAAGCGTCCGTTTGTAATATCTTTCTTTCCGCAGACCGTCCGTTCATAAAACGTTTCGTCCGCATCGTCCACAATTCCCGCCTCCCGCAGGATCAGCAGCGTGATCAGCTCTTCCTCGTACAGCTCGTCGAGCCGCGCGCCGTTTTGCAGCCGTCCGCGCAGGCGCAAAAAGATGCGCCGCATTTCCTCCTCTCTCGGCCGCGCGGTCGAAGCGATCCGCATCCGAAGCTCCGTCCCGTCCTCGCCGCCGCGCAGCAGCGCCCGCGCCACGGTCCGCACCGTTTCGGGACACGCCGTCCGCAGCGCAAAGAGATACGCATTGACCGAAACCGATCCGCGGAACACGTTTTTCCGCAGATTGCACAGCGTTTCGACCTTTTTGAGCGCGCTCCATTCCGCCGCGCGCGGACCGAACCGGAATCCGACCAGACGCACCTTTTCGTGCGGCATCTCGAGCAGCGCCGACAGATGCGCCCCGTCCCGGCCCATCGCCGTCAGATTGCTCATCGTTCCGATCAGCCGGAACAGCGGCTCGCGGTTGCCCTCCCCGAACGGCGCCAGCCGTTCGAGCTCTGTGCAGAGCTTTGCCGTGCAGTCGGACAGCGCAAGCGTATCCTCATATTCGATCGGGGGGCGCACAAGCCCCCGCGGAAACCGTTCGGCCAATTCCCCGAGAAGCGCTTTCCGGCACGCTTCGAACCGATCCGGCTGCATGGCCGCGCCCGCCGCGCCCGCGTGCCCGCCGAACCGCGTGAAAAACGACGCGTGATTGGACAGCAAACCGAACAGGTCGACCTTCGGAACGCTGCGCCCCGAGCCGACCAGCTCCCCGCCGAGCCGCGTGAACAGCATCGCCGGACAGCCGTACCGTTCCACGATGCGCGAAGCGACGATCCCGATCACGCCCGGATTCCAGTCCTCCCCGCACAGCACCAGCATCCGGTGCTGCGCCGTCGGATCGACCTGCCGCTCGGCGTCCGTAAAAATGCGCTGCTCCTCCGCCTTGCGGGCAGCGTTCGCCGCCTCAAGCTCGGCGGCAAAGTGTCGGCGCGCCGCATCGTCGCCCGCAATCAAAAGCTCCACCGCGCGGCGCGCATCGCCCATACGCCCCGCCGCATTGAGGCGCGGCGCCAGCAAAAAGCCGAGCGTCACTTCGTCGATCGGGCGGTCCGCCGCACCAGCGGCTTCCAGCAGCGCCATCAGCCCCGGTTCCTTTGCGACAAGCTGTATGCCGCGCGCCACGATCGTGCGATTGAATCCCGTCAGCGGCATGACGTCGGCAACCGTCGCCAGCGCCGCGATCGCCAGAAACTCCTCCGCAGGGCGGCCGAGCTGCATCGCCAGCAGCATGGCCACGCTCCCGCCGCACAGCGACGCGATCCCTTCCGGCTGACCGGGACGGGACGCGCAGACGACCGCCGCGGCGCCGGGCAGCGTTTCATGGCAGCGGTGGTGATCGGTCACGATGATCTCCATTCCGAGCTGTTTCCCGAGCTCGATCTCCGCGTGCGCGGAAATGCCGTTGTCGACGGTGATCAGCATCTGCACGCCGCTTTCGGCAAGCTCGCGGACGCTGTTCTTATGCAGACCGTAGCCCTCGCCGGCGCGTAGCGGAATATAATAGGAAACGTCCGCGCCGAGCGTTGCCAGCGTGCGGTACATAATTGTCGTCGCGCAGACGCCGTCCACGTCATAATCGCCGTAGATACAGATGCGCTTTCGTTCCGCGATCGCTTTTCGGATGCGGCGCGCGGCACGTTCCGTTTCAAACAGCATGGACGGCGACGGCAGCGGCTGCGCGGCCGGATTCAAAAACGCCTCGGCCTGTGCGGCCGTCCGAATGCCGCGCCGCACGAGCAGCGCCGCAAACGGTTCGGTGCAATCCAACGCTGTCCGCAGCGCAGCCGCCGCGGACGCGTCGACCGGATTTGCGTCGCGCATCGTCCATTCCATGTCCAAACCTCCGTTTTTTGTTCTTACAGCCGGATCGCGCTCTGCTGATCGCGGTGCGGCTCGCGTCCGAGCACATACCCCATCAGGTCGGTCGCAAACGCGTCGATCGCCATCGAATCGCGCGCGATCTCCGTGCAGTCCATGATGTCGGCGTTGCGAAGAATGACCGGCGCGCTTCCCGCGCTCGCCATCGCGGCAAGCAATCCGCGCGAACCCGTCAGAAAGCCGAGCACCCTCAGATACAGATTCTCGCGGTGCCCGAGGAGCTCCTCTGCAAGATCCGCCCGAATGTGCAGCAGCGCGGACACAGCGATCCGCTTGCAGCGCGCCATCGTGTAGCGCTTCGACTTGATCTGTTCCAAAAACGTCTGAATGTCGGACGTTTCGCGCACAGCGCGGGCAATCGTCTGCTCGAATCCCTCCGCAACGTCCGGAAGCTGCGCGATCTCCTCCAGCGACATCGAGCGCAGCCGGTACAGAATCATCGGTCCGAAATTCCCGAGCGTGATCGGAAACTGCTCGTCAAACCGCATCGCGCCCGATACGAACAGCGGCATCGTGTCGAGCACCGCTTCGTTCCCTTCGCGCAGCGCCTGCCGGATCGCGGTTGCGCTCGAAAGCGGGCCGGTCAGCTCGGCGTCGTTGTAGCCGTTTCCCTGCCGCAGGATCGGGACCGCGCGGATGTGCGGCGCAAAGCGGCGGATCGCTTTGATGTACTCGACGGCAAGGATGTTGTTCGGCTGCGTCAGCAGCGCGACGTCCCCGCGCGGAATGTTCAGATCGGAAAGCGCGTCGAACTGCGCGCGCGGATACGATTTGCCCTGCTTGAGATGGTAGGCAAGGTTCGTGCGAAACGCGGGCGGCTCGCGGTCGAGAATGTCCGCGATGCGGTACAGCCCGTCGAGGTTGTCCGTTTCCACGCCGAACGCGATATCGGTGACGACGCCGGTTTCGGCGAGCAGCTTGACCGCGCCTTCGGCGAACCGCTCGGCCGACGCGACGGCAAGGCACTGCGGGATCTCCACGATCAGATCCGCGCCGGCGCGCAGCGCCCATTCGGCGCGCGTGAACTTATCGGCGCAGGCCGGTTCGCCGCGCTGAACGAAGTTTCCGGACATTGCGATCACGCAAAAATCCGCGCCCGTCTCCTTCTTTGCCTGCTCCAGGTGGTAGATGTGACCGTTGTGCAGCGGATTGTATTCCGCCACGATGCCGACTGCTCCCATTGCTGCACCTCTTTTGAAAAAATTTCTGAAATCATTATACCATTTTTCCGTGAACTATGGTAGAATAATTTATAAACTTTATTATGGAGGTTTACGGATCATGTCATTGATGGATACGATCAAGGCAAAAGCCAAGTCGGATCAGAAACACATTCTCCTGCCCGAAGGCGCTGAGGAGCGCACCGTGCAGGCGGCGGCCCGCATCACGGCGGAGGGGATCGCAAAGGTCACGCTGTTCGGCAAGCGCGGGGAGATTGAGGCGGTTGCGGAAAAATTCGGCGTCAGTCTTGAAGGAATCGAAACGGTCGACCCCGTTGCCGATCCCGATTACGAGCGCTACTGCGAATGGTTCTATGAGCTCCGCAAGGCAAAAGGCGTCACGCCCGAAAAAGCGCGCGATATGATCGCAAACCCGCTGTTCTACGCGGCGATGATGATCAAGGACAAGAAAGCGGACGGGTTCGTTTCCGGCGCGATCAATTCGACCGGCAATACGCTGCGCCCGGGTCTGCAGATCATCAAGACCAAGCCCGGCGTCAGCACGGTCTCGAGCTGCTTTTTGATGGAGGTTCCGAACAAGAAGTACGGCGACAACGGTCTGCTCGTCTTTGCCGACTGCGCCGTGAACATCGACCCGACCGCCGAGCAGCTCGCCGCGATCGCGATCTCCTCCGCGGAAAGCGCAAAGGCGCTCTGCGGCATGGAACCGCGCGTTGCGATGCTTTCGTTCTCAACCAAGGGCAGCGCAAAGCATGAGAACGTCGATAAGGTCGTCGAAGCGACGCGCCTCGTCCACGAGCTTGCGCCCGATCTGAACGTGGACGGCGAACTGCAGGCGGACGCCGCGCTCGTCGAGGCCGTCGGCCAGCTCAAGAGCCCCGGTTCCCCGGTCGCCGGCAAGGCGAACGTGCTCGTCTTCCCGGATCTGCAGGCGGGCAACATCGGCTATAAGCTCGTCCAGCGGCTCGGCGGCGCAGAGGCGTACGGCCCGATCTGCCAGGGCTTTGCCGCCCCGATCAACGATCTCTCGCGCGGATGCAGCGTCGACGACATCGTTTCCGTCGTTGCGATCACCGCGGTCCAGGCGCAGATGCAGTAAGGAGGATCCGCCATGAAAACCGTTCTTGTCATCAACGCGGGCAGCTCCTCGCTCAAATATCAGCTCATCGACATTGAAACCGAAGCCGTTCTCGCCAAAGGCCTTTGCGAACGCATCGGCATCGACGGAAAACTGACCTATCAGCCGACCGGCGGCGAAAAATTCCAGAAGGAAGCCCCGATGCCCACGCATCAGCAGGCGATTGAGCTCGTGCTTGCCGTCCTGACCGACGCAAAGATCGGCGTCATCAAGGACATGGCGGACGTTGCGGCCGTCGGCCATCGCGTGCTCCACGGCGGCCCGAACTTCACCGCGTCCGCGCTGATCGACGACAAGTGCATCGCCGCGATCGAGGAGGTCATTCCGCTCGGCCCGCTGCACAATCCCGCCAACCTCATGGGCATCCACGCCTGCCGCGCCGCGATGCCGGACACGCCGCAGGTCGCGGTGTTCGATACCGCGT
Organism: uncultured Eubacteriales bacterium; assembly: GCA_902768795.1. GTDB lineage: Bacteria > Bacillota > Clostridia > Christensenellales > CAG-138 > UBA3792. The sequence continues at coordinate 30,996 of CACXMS010000008.1, read as the reverse complement.
GGGGCATGAGCATGGCGCAGAAAACGTTCCAGTACGCGCTGCCCTATGAAGTCTACACCGAGCATTTCGTCCGCCGCTACGGGTTCCACGGCACGTCGCACATGTTCGTGACCGGCGAAGCGATCAAGCGGCTCGGCCGGGAGGGCGATCCCGACGTGAAGATCATCACCTGCCATCTCGGCAACGGCTCGTCCGTAAGCTGCTCGAAAGGCGGCAAGTGCGTCGACACCTCGATGGGTCTGACGCCCCTCGAAGGCCTGCCGATGGGCACGCGCTGCGGCAGCATCGACCCCGCGATCGTGCCGTTCCTGATGGATAAGATGCACCTTTCGATCAAGGAAATGGATACGCTGATGAACAAAAAGAGCGGCATGCTCGGCATCTCCGGCGTATCGAGCGACTTCCGCGATCTTTGGGCGGCGAGCAAGGCCGGCAACGACCGCGCGACGCTCGCGCTTGAGATGTTCGCGCAGGGCGTCAAGCGCTACATCGGCTCGTACTTTGCCGAGCTGAACGGCGCCGACTGCATCGTTTTCACGGCCGGCGTCGGCGAGAACGACTGGGCGATGCGCGAGATGATCATGCAGGATATGGATGCGCTCGGCGTCGACTTCGACTTTGAGAAGAACCGCACCGCGCCGCGCGGCGAGGAGTGCGTCCTTTCGAAGCCCGAAAGCAAGATCCGCGTCATGGTTCTGCCGACCAACGAAGAGCTTGCGATCGCGCGCGACACCGCCGCCATCGCGCTGTAAGACTTCTTTTCAATAAAGCAGGCACCGCGAACTGTCATGTTCGCGGTGCCTTTATTGTTTTCAAAAAGCGTTTTTATCTTTGCCGCTTGTCGTTTTTGACGGCGGTTTTGGTGCCGATCATCTGAAACACCTGCACGAGCACGACGAGCAGGATCACCGCGACGGTCATGACACCGTTCATGTAACGGTTGTAGCCGTACGTGATCGCGAGCTTGCCGAGACCGCCGCCGCCGACCGCGCCCGACATCGCCGTATAGCCGAGGATCGTCGTGATCGCGATCGTGAAGTTCGAGATCAGCGACGGAACGCTTTCGCGCAGCATGACCTTCGTGATGATCTGGAACGGCGTCGCGCCCATCGAGCGCGCCATTTCAATCAGGTTCGGATCGACTTCGCGCAAGCTGCTCTCGACGAGCCGCGCAATAAACGGGAACGCCGCGATCACCAGCGGAACGACCGACGCCATCGTGCCGTACGCCTTGCCGACCAGCAATCGCGTCAGCGGGATCACGAGCACCATCAGAATGATGAACGGAACGGAGCGAAGAATGTTGATCACGATATTCAGCGCCGACATCAGCCATTTGGGCAGCGGCAGCACGCCGTCCTGTTCGCCCGCGACCAGCAGCACGCCGAGCGGCAGCCCGAGCACGATCGCAAGCCCGGTCGCCAGCACGGTCGCGTACAGCGTTTCCCAGATCGCAAACGGAAACTCGCTCGCAACGATGCGCCATGTTTCGGAGATCGGCTCCATCAGCAGTTCAGGCATGGATGCTCACCTCCTCGGCGATCAGCTCGGGTTCCTTGGCAAGGTACGCAAGCGCACGCGCACATTCCTTTGCGTCGGAAACCTCCAGCACCATCGAACCGTACTCCTTGCCGGAGATCGACTTGATCGACGCGGCAAGGATGTTCGCAAGAATGCCTTCTTCCATCGCCATCCGTGCGATCAGCGGCGCGGTCGCGCTGCTTGCTCCGCGGAACACGACGCGGATGCGCCGCTTCTTCTCGTCCGATTCGGGCAATTCCTCGTACCCGTCCGGGAACACGAGCCGCTTCGCCGCGTCCGATTTCGGCGCGGAAAAGACCGTTTCCACCGGGCCTTCCTCGACAACGGAACCGTTGTCCAGGATTGCGACGCGCGTGCAGATCTCCTCGACGACGCTCATCTGATGCGTGATCAGAATGATCGTCAGGCCGAGCTTGTCGTGCAGCTCCCTAAGAAGCGACAGGATATCGTGCGTCGTTTTCGGATCGAGCGCGCTCGTCGCTTCGTCGCACAGCAAAACCTTCGGATCGGTTGCGAGCGCCCGCGCGATCGCGATGCGCTGCTTCTGTCCGCCGGAAAGCTGCGAGGGGTATGCGTCCGCCTTGTCGGGCAGACCGACCAGTTCCAAAAGCTCCCTCGCGCGGGCCTCGGCCGCGGCTTTTTTCGTTCCGATCAGTTCGAGCGGGAAGCAGATGTTTTTCAGGCAGGTGCGCTGCGCGAGCAGATTGAAGCTCTGAAAGATCATCGTCACTTCGCGGCGCACTTTTCTCAGTTCGACTTCCGAAAGGGCGCAAAGATCCTGCCCGTCGATCCGGACGGTTCCTTCCGTCGGACGTTCGAGCAGGTTAATGCACCGCACAAGCGTGCTTTTGCCCGCACCCGACATGCCGATGATCCCGTAGATATCGCCGTCGTTCACCGTGAGAGACACGTTTTTCAGTGCCTCCACGGCGCCGTCGGATGTGCGGAAGGTTTTGCTGAGACCTTCGATCTGAATCATGTTACTTCTTCAGCGCGTCCAGAGAGGACTGCTTGCCGGCATACATGCCGAGCGGCTCGACGTGGATCGCCGCGACCGAAACGACGTTCGTGCCGTTCTGCGCGTTGAAGTCATCGAGGTACGGGACGTGCTGAAAATAGTTTGCGTCGATCTCGCCGGAATCGACGACGTTGTTCGGCTGCACATAATCGGTGAACTCAACAACCTCGAGCGTAATGCCCTTTGCCGCAAGGATGCCCTTGACGACCTCGTTCAGAACGAGCGCGTGCGGCGTCGGGGTGGCGGCGACCGAAACGGTCACGCCGTTCAAGGCGTCATAATCAATCGAAGCGTCATACCCGTCGGTGGGATTCGCAACGGTGCCGACCGCGCCGAGCTCACTGCCGTGTGCCAGGAAATAGTCCGCAACCGCCTGGCTTTCGAGAGCGGCCTTGAGCGCAAGGATCTTCGGCTCGTTTTCATTGCCGGCCTTGACCGCAAGGATGTTGGCGTACGGGGATTCCGCGCCTTCACGGATCAGAGCGTCCTTGCCGGGGTTCAGGCCCGCGCCTGCGGCATAGTTCGAGTTGATAACCGCATAGTCAACGTCCTTCAGCATGCTCGGAAGCTGCGCCGCTTCGATCTCCTCGATCGTTACGTTGTAGGGATTTTCAACGATATCGAGCTTCGTCGCCGTCATGCCGGCGCCGTCCTTCAGTTTGATGATGCCGTTCGCGTCGAGCAGCAGCAGCGCGCGCGCTTCGTTGGTCGTATCGTTCGGAACGGCGATCGTGAACGCCTTCGCCTGCGCGGTGCAGGCGACGGTCAGGGACGCCGCAAACACGAGGACGAGCAGAAGAGAAATCAGTTTTTTCATGGGGGTATCTCCTTTAATTGTTTTTTGTATCAAAAAACGGAAGCCGTTTCTGCGGCTTCCGTACATTGCTGTTCATGGCGAGGGTGGGCTTTTACGCACACAAACGCATGATCCGGCAATCGTAAAACCGCATCATGTTGCTGCGCATCGACATAGAGAATTCTCTTGCCAAGATTGCCATCTCCTGCGTCCTCCCTTCCCCGTTTCTGAATCATATATTTTATTGATGCAAACTATACCATACTCCGATCGCTTTGTCAACCGCTGCGCTTCGATTTTGCCTGATTTACTTATTTTTTTCGTGTTCCGCCCCAAAAACGGGCAAGACCGGCCTCCGGGTCCCGGTTCCGGGCGGCAAAAGTCCGTTTTATCGGACAGAAAAATCCGTATGATGCGGAAAACGGAGCAAAAGCCGGGATCCGGCGGAAAGGGGTCGAATATGTCGAGAAAAGCAAACGACAAGCGGCGCATCCTGTACGTGCGCGATATTCTCTCGGCGCACAGCGGACCGGCCGGGGCGATCACGATGGCGCAGATCCTGTCCGCGCTCGGCGCTTACGGCGTTACGGCGGACCGAAAAAGCATTTACGACGATCTGAAGCAGCTTGAGCTTTACGGGCTGAAGATCGGCCGCACCTGCGGCGGAAGGTACAGCGCCTACTATCTGCAAAAATAACGGGCGCATCGGTTTCGCGCAAAAGGAGCCGTATTCTCCGCGTTTGCAAACGCCGTTTCTTCGGCGATGCCGATCCCGCCGCGGGCGGCCCCAGGTTTCGCCCGCGCGGCGGGGCGGGCTATGGGATCTTCTTTTTCTTTCTCTTTTTCTTGGCCATTTTTGCCATTTCAAAACGGCTTTTGCCATAGCGCCGCAAAAAACGCCCTCCGCTTTGAACGGCGGAGGGCGCAGTTGTTACATTCAGTTGCGGATGATCTTCATACTCGGGCTTCGCTTGAAGTCCTCCTTGCGGATCACGAGGTTCTGGATCGCCTTATACGGCGGCAGCGCCGCATTGAGTTTTTCGACCGCGCCGCGGATTGCGGGCTCGGGATCGGCGATCTGCATCGCGGCAAGCACCGGCGCGTTCGGGAATACTTCGGCCTCAAGGACCGTGCGGCCGTCGATCACGGCTTCGCGCACGAGCGCGTCCTTGATCAGCGGGATCTTCACGAGCGCAAGCTCAAGCTCTTCCGGCGAAACGTTTTCGCCGTTCGGCAGAACGATGATGTTCTTGCTGCGGCCGGTGATATACAAAAGGCCGTTTTCGTCGATGCGGCCGAGGTCGCCGGTCTTGAGCCAGCCGTCCGGCGTAAAGATGTTCGCCGTCTCCTCGGGATCGTTGTAATAGCCGATCATCAGGTGATCGCCTTTGACCCAGATCTCGCCGTCCACGATTTTGACTTCCTGTTCGGGATACGGCATGCCGACCGACGTCGGATTCTCAAACGGATCGCCGTTGCCGGAAACGAGGTTCGCAGTCTCCGTCATCCCGTAACCCGGGCAGCAGATGATGCCGAGCTGCTGATAACGGCGGATGATGCCCTCGGGAACCTGCGCGCCGCCCGCAATGACGAGCCGCAGCTTTCCGCCGAGCGCTTCAAGCCCGCGCATCTTGGCAAGGCCAGCAAGCATGTCCGCCAGCGCGGGGACGAGAACGAGCAGCGTCGGCTGCGCTTTCGGCAGCACGGCGACGACCGTACGCATATCCTCGAGCGTATAGAGCATCGAGCCGGTATAGAAGCAGGAAAGCAGGTTCCGAACGACGCCGAATACATGGCTGAACGGGATCAGCGCCAGATACCGCTGCCGCAACGCTTCGCCGGGCGCATACACGCCGTTCAGCGCGCCGCGCATCAGAGCGCCGTGCGACAGCAGCGCGCCCTTCGATTTGCCGGTCGTGCCGCCGGTGAAGAAGATCGCGGCGGGCGTATTCTTTTCATTGTTCGCTTCGGGCGCGGGCACGGCCGGCGCGACGAGCGACGCTTTCACCGCACGCACGCCTTCGGGCAGCGGCGAAGCCGAAACGCGCGCTTCAAACACGTCGGCATAGAGATACAGCGAAATATCGAGCTTCTTCAGGTTGGCGAAAAGCTCTTCCCCGCCCATCGTCATCGGAATCGGAACGATGACCGCGCCGTAGGTCATCACGGCAAGAATCAGTTCGGCCGCCAGCGCGGAGTTCGGAAGCTGCGCGCCGACCTTGTCGCCCGGCTTTACGCCGTTGTCGCGCAAAAAGCCGCGAAGACCTGCCACAGCGTCGATCAGCTCGCGATAGGTCATCGGTCCGGCGATGCCGTCCAGCGCGAGATCGTCGGCAAAATTCTGTCCGGCAAACGATACCAGTTCATTGACGGTCGGCATATACCGGAAGAAATCCCGTTCCGATTCGGGAAGCAGTCTCAGATAGTATTCCAGTGAATTCATGTCCATCCCCCTTGTTTTTCAACAATATATTGTAGTATAGCACACCCGGTTCCGCTTTGCAACAGGAATCCGACCGTTATCGGCTCGTTTCTCCCGAAAACAGGATGTCGTCCGAAACCGGAACGCCGTCAAGGTACACGTCCCCGTTGTTTACAAACCGATCGCGGTCGGCATTGATCTGCAGGGTCGCGTGTTCGGAGCTTGTCAGGTGCAGCGTCCCGTTGTTGACCAGCGTCGCGCCGAAAATCCGCAGTTGGTATCCGTCGCGCAGATAGACATCGCCGTTGTTCTCAAACAGACCGCCGGAGACCGAAAACTCCGCGCCGCGCTCCAGGTTCTGCCGCCCGCCCTTTTCGATCCGGAACGTGCCCGTCGACGTCGTCGTGCACATGCCGCCCGTATACAGCCCGCCGTTTTCGACGATAACCGTACCGTAGTTGTTCCGTTCGCAAAGACCCATCTCCCAGACGCCGTAAATATGAATGATCCCGTAATTGTTTACGGCAAAATTGCCGTCGAGCCCCGCGCCGGTCAAAGCGACTTCCGGCCGGACCGTGATCTCCGCGCCCGACGGAATCGTAAGATTGTTCATAATCCGGATATCGGTTACGGCAGGATCCTCCAGCGCGGCCAGCAGCTCGCCGTACTGACGAACCGGCGTGTCGACGCATTGGATCGCAAACGGCGTTTCCCCGAGCGCTTCCGCCGCGCCGAGCAGGGAAGCGTCGATCCAAACGGTTTTCAGCGACGGCAGATTCAAAAGCGCGTCCAGCGACGTCAGATCGGTAAAGGAGATGTTCAGCGTCTTCAGGTTCGTCAGGTTCGCAATGCCGTCAAGATTCTGCAGCGAATTGCACGAAACGTTCAGCGTTTCCAGCCGCGTCAGCGCGTCAAGCCCCTGCAGCGTGGAAAGCCCGTCGTGCGAAACATCCAGCAGCGTCAGTTTTTCCAGCGACAGGATCGGTTCGAGCGACCCGACCGTATTGTTGCAGACGCAAAGCTCCCGGAGATTGACGAGCAGCCGGAAATCGTCAAGCGTTTCGATCCCGCCCGGCGGGATCAGCCGGTCGTCCAGCCGCACCCAGTCATGTTCCCCGTCCGCATACAGCTGATACCGCGGCGCGGCATAGTCGTCGAGCATCGTTTCGCCGTAAATATACAGCGTTTCAACGCTGTCAAAATCCATCGGAACGCCCAGTTTGCGAAGCGTGGAGAACGGCAGTCTTGCCCGGATCGGCTGCCACAGCAGCGCGATCAGAACGGCGGCCGCCAGCACAGCCGCGCCGCCGAGCGCCCAAAGCAGCGTGCGCCGCCGAAGGGCTTTTTTCTGCCGCGGCGTGACGGACATGGACTGCAGCGCAGGCGCGTCGAGCAGCTTCCGATAGAACGCCTCGTCGCTCTCCTCCCGGTATTTGAAAATGCCCTGCGTCTGGCCGAGCTGCATCGAAAGGCCGGGCGTGAGCGCCGTTTCCTTCAAAAAGACCGTCAGAACGGTTTTTCCGGCGGAAGTCGCCTCCGCAACGCCCTCCTGAACAGCTTTATCGCTTACGGCTTCCGGCGACAGAAACAGCAGAACGACCGCCGCGCGCATAATGCAGTCCGCGCTGCGGCGCGCCGAAAACGCGCTGTGAATGCGGTGCTTTTCCAGCTCCCCGAGCACCGCTTCGGCTTCCTGCCGGTCGGCTTCGGTAAACAGCGCATAGCAGAACGGCTTCCGGTTTCCCCGATACTGTTTCATACTCCCTCCTGTTATTTGACAATGATATCCACAGCGGTATCGCCGAGCAGCTCCAGAACCGGTTTCGCCGATTCATAATCCACATACACGGCTTCCAGCGCGGGCAGCTCCCGCAGCACGGACCAGTCCTCCGCCGTCACGCCGATCAGTTTCAGCGTTTTCAGCGCGCCGAGCGAGCGCAGGAACGAAAGATCGCGCACCGGGTTCCCGCTGACGTCCAGATACACCAGCTGCGGCATCGCGGCGAGCGCGTCGAACGATTCGATCCCCTCGTTGACAAGCGCGAGATACCGGACGGACGTTTTTTGAAGGATCGCGTCCGGCACGCCTTTGGAGCGTCCCGGCTCGATCCGCGTATCCAGAACGTACCATTCGCCGTCCCGATACCGGATCGCGGCGGATTCGGAAACGAGCGTATTGCCGCACAGATACAGCGACTCGCCCTCGTACGCGCGAAGCAGAATGTCGCGGCTCACGCTGTCCTTAAACTCTGTGACCTCAACGGTTTCTTCCGTTTCTCCGGCGGTTTGCACATCGGCCGAAACGGTTTTTACGCCAAACGCCGGAAACCAGTTCGCAAAGTACCCGACGGAAAGCAGAACGGACAGCAGAAAGAACGCGGCAAAAACGAGCGAAACGACGCGCCAGACGTTTTTCGAACGATTCTTCACGCGAACGGTTTCATAGCCGGTCACGCCGTCGCCGAGAAACGCCGGCCCGAGCTGCGATTCCGTTTCCCCCGCAATCCGCTCGGGCGAAAGCGCCTGCGCGCGGATCACCTGCGCCGTGGAAAACTGCATGGCAAGGTCGTTCGGCAAAGCGACGTCCTCCAGAAAAACGCAGAGCATCGGCTTGCGTTCCGAAACGGCATAGTGCGCTTCGCGCAGACAGTTCTGTGAACGAAGGAACCCTTCGGAGACGAAAAAAACAACGGCGTCCGCATGAAGCAAATGCGAAGCGACGACCTCCGGCCAGTTTGTGCCCGCCTCGATGCCCGCGTCGTACCACAGGCGATACCGGTCGGCGTCCAGGGCGCCGATCACGGGCAGAACGCGGTCCGCGTCCGCGTGCGCGTAGCTGATAAACGCATACGGGGCTGTGCCGGCGTATGTCTTGTACGGTCGGTTTTTCGGTTCACTCATAACGGCCTCCGCGCCGATTCCGTCGAAAACGGTTCTTTGTTTCAGTATAATATACTTTCCGCCGTTTTGCAACAGAAACGCGCGCGATATTGCGCCGGTTTGCCGCTCTCTCTCCCCTTGACAGATCGCAAAAAGCCGATACAATAAAGGATAAATAATATCAGACGGAAAGAAGGAGAACGTATGGGACTGTATGATTTTACCGTAAAGGACATCCGCGGAAAGGACGTTTCGCTCGCCGAATACCGGGGCAAGGTGCTTTTGATCGTCAACACCGCGACGGGCTGCGGCTTCACGCCGCAATACGAAGGTCTGGAAGCGCTGTACCGCGAGCTGAACGGGCAGGGGTTCGAGATTCTGGACTTCCCGTGCAACCAGTTCGGTCATCAGGCGCCGGGCACCGAGGAGGAGATCGTCAGCTTCTGCAAGCTGCGCTATGACGTTTCGTTCCCGCAGTTCAAAAAGATCGAGGTCAACGGGGATAAAGAATCGCCGCTCTATACCTGGCTGAAAAAGCAAAAGGGCGGTGTTTTGGGCAGCGCCATCAAATGGAATTTCACGAAGTTTCTGATCGACCGCGAAGGCAACGTCGTGGAGCGCTTCGCGCCGACGGTCACGCCCGAAAAGCTGGCGGAAAAAGTGAAGGAGGTGCTCTGATGCATTATACCTATCATCCGAGCCGCGTCTGCTCGACGCAGATCGACCTGGAGGTCAACGAAGGCGTCATCACGAACGTCCGCTTTACCGGCGGCTGCAACGGCAATCTGAAAGCGATTTCCAAGCTGGTGAACGGCATGCGCGCGGAACAGATCGAAGAAAAACTCCTCGGCAACACCTGCGGCCCGCGCCCGACGTCCTGCGCCGATCAGCTTGCCAAAGCCGTCCGCGCCGCCGCCGATGCGGAGAAAAAGGCCGTCTGAAAAAAGCCTGTGCAAAAAGGAGGATTCCTCTTTGACGAAAGCAACGCGGCAAAAAACGGTCACGCTCGTTTTGACCGTCATTTACGGGTTGGCGGTGATCTGGATCATTCTGTTCAAGATGTCCGCGATTTCGGAAATCCCGTATCTGGATCGGATCCGGCGCGTCAACCTGATTCCGTTTCATTATGACACCGAAATGGATTCCCATTTTTCCGAGGTCTTTGAGAACATCCTCATTTTTATTCCGCTTGGACTGTATCTGAAAATGCTCGGAAAGTCGAATCTGTTTTCCATTCTCGCCGGATTTGGATTCAGCTTGCTGCTGGAGCTTGCACAGTACATTTTCAGAATAGGCGTTTCCGATCTTACGGATCTTATGATGAACACTCTGGGCGCCGTGATCGGCGTACTGCTCTATGTCGGCCTCGAAAAGCTGTTCCGAAACCGCGAGAAATTAAACAAGGTTCTGAACATCATCGCGTCCGCGGGAACGGCTGTCTTCCTTGTATTTACGGCGTTGCTTCTTCTTGCGAACTGAAACACAAACAAAAAGCGGATCCCTGCCGAATCAAATCGACGGGGATCCGTTTGTGATATAGGTTTTTAATACTTTCTCGCGTCCTTGACGTGCTTCAGATGGTCTTCGTATGCCCTGAGGTTTTTCGGATTTTCGGAGACCTCGGTATCGCCGACGCGCCACCACGAGCCGTACCCCTCGGTCATCGACTTGGGCAGCACGCGGATGTCGAACAGCACCGGACGGCCTTCGATCTTCTTTGCGTCCGCGATCGCCTCGCGCAGCTCGTCGAGCGAACGGATTGTGTAGCCCTTCGCGCCGTACCCCTCGGCGATCATGGCGAAGTCCACCGGCATGAATTTGCCCGAATGCTCTCCGTCCTCGCCGCGGAACCGCAGCTCGGTGCAGAGCGTATCGTTTCCGTGCCCGACCTGCAGGTTGTTGATGCAGCCGAACGAGGCGTTGTTGAACAGACAGATGTTGATCTTCTTGTGCTCCTGCACCGCGGTCAGCAATTCGGAATGCAGCATGATGAAGCTGCCGTCGCCGCACATTGCGTAAACGTCGCGGTCGCCGATCGCGTACTTGACGCCGAGCGCGCCCGAAACCTCGTACCCCATGCAGGAATACCCGTACTCCATGTTGTACGTGTCGACGCCGCGCGCGCACCACATGCGCTGCATATCGCCCGGCAGCGAGCCCGCCGAGCCGATCACGACGTCGTCCGGGTCGATCGCAAGATTGATCGCGCCGAGCACGGCCGTCTGCGTCAGCACCGCGTCAAGATCCACGGCGAACCGATCCGCGGACGCGGCGTTCGCGTCGTTCACTTCCGGCACATACCCCTCGCCGTACGCGATCCCCCGCAGGCGCGAAAGCTCTTTGAACCAGCGCTCGCGCGCGGCTTCGACTTCCGTCGTATACGGCGCGCAATACTCGCCGAGCGCTTTCAGAAGGACCGGCAAAGCGCGCTTTGCGTCCGCAACCACGGGAACGGCGTCCATCTTCAGCGCCTGGAACGCGGAAACATTGATGTTGACAAACTTTGCGTCGTCCCGGAACAGCCATTTCGAAGCCGTCGTAAAATCGGTATAGCGCGTGCCGACGCCGATGATCACGTCCGCTTCCTTTGCGATCTCGTTCGCCGCCGAGCAGCCGGTCACGCCGATGCCGCCGAGGTTCAGCGGATGATCGTAGAGCAGCGCGCTCTTGCCCGCCTGCGTTTCTCCGAACGGAATGCCCGTCGCCTCGGCAAACGCGCGAAATTCCCGATGCGCCTCGCTGTACCGCACGCCGCCGCCCAGAATCAGCAGCGGTTTTTTCGCGGTTCGGATCACCGCCGCGGCTTCTTCGATCGCCTCCGGCTCCGGCTCCGGCCGCGCCAGCCGATGCACGCGCTTCCGGAAGAACGATTCGGGATAATCGTACGCCTCGCCCTCGACGTCCTGCGGAATCGCAATGCAGACCGCGCCGGTATTCGCCGGATCCGTCAGCGTGCGGAACGCGGAAATCATCGCGCTCATCAGCTGCTCGGGCCGCACGATACGGTCCCAATAGCGGCAGACCGCGCGGAACGCGTCGTTCGTCGAGACCGAAAGGTCGTGCGTCTGTTCGATCTGCTGCAGCACGGGATCCGGCTGGCGGCAGGCGTACACGTCGCCCGGCAGAATCAATACCGGAATGTTGTTCGCCGTCGCCGTCGCCGCCGCCGTCACCATGTTCGCCGCGCCGGGGCCGACGGACGACGTGACCGCAATGATCTTCTTGCGCTTCATCTGCTTGGCGAACGCAACGGCGGTGTGCGCCATGCCCTGCTCGTTTTTGCCTTGCCACACCTTGAGCCGATGCGCCTCCTGCCGGAGCGCCTGTCCGAGCCCGACGACGTTGCCGTGACCGGGCAGCATGATCACGCCCTCCACAAACGGATGCTCGACGCCGTCGTATGCGATGTACTGATTTTCCAGGAAGCGCACCAATGCCTGCGCCATGGTCAAACGAACGGTTTTCATATCCTTCTCCTTATCCTTTGAAAATATGGTCGTTGGCGTCCGGTTTCCAGAGCCACGCGTGCTCCGGATCGTCGATGCGCGTTTTCTGCCACGGATTGCCGTCCAGATGCCGGATGCCCCATGCGTAGCACATGGCGTATCCCGGCGCGGCGACCTGCGAATGGAAGCCGCTGTTGATCACCGCCAGCCCGTTTTGCCCGGTGCGGTAGATTTCGCCGTTGGCAAACCCCGCACCGAAGCCGCAGGGATGGTCGAACCGGTAGAAATACACCTCCGGCTGCGGATGATGGTGCGGCGGGTACGACGACCACCTGCCGGGGAAATTCAGCACTTCGCCGAGCACCATGTTTGAAAACGGCGCGTTTTCATAGTCGAAGAACGTCTTGATTTCGCGGCGCATGCAGCCCATCAGTTCGCCGTTCGCGCCCGCGTGCTGCACCTGCACCGACGCGGGCGTATACAGCACCGGCTCGTAATCGCGCCCGTTTACGGTCTGCTGCACATAAACCTCCGCGTGCCCGTGCGCCGTCAGCGCGATCGCCGTCTTGCGGGGCGCAAGCAGGCAGTACGCTTCGTGATAAAAGCAGTCTTCCCGCTCGCATTCCGCCCGGACGCCCGCATAGGTCAGCGTAATCTTTCCCGCAAACAGCAGCAGCGCCGTTTCCTTCTCCGGCTCAAAGAGCTCATACGTATCGCCGTCCTCCAGAACGAGCAGGCCGACGTCCATCTGCGTGCCGAGATCATCGGCCGCGGCGTCGATATACGCGTTGTATCCGCGATGCAGTTCCCTTTCAAAATACATGGAGCGCCTCACAGTCCGGTATGCCCGGCAATGTAGCGGCGGCCCTTGATCGCGTATTCGAGCGGGTTCGCCTTCGCGGGATCCTGCTCGGCTTCGACCAGCAGCCATCCCTCATACTTCGCGTCCGCAAGCAGCCGGAACACCGGATCGAAATCGACGTCGCCGTCGCCGGGAACCGTGAACGCGCCGTTGCGAACCGCGGTCAGAAAGCTCCAGTTGTTTTGCCGTGCCTGCTCGACGACCGAAAGCCGCATGTCCTTCAGATGCACATGCCCGACGCGATCCACGTACTTCTGGAGCATCAGAAGCGGATCCTCGCCCGCAAACGTGAAGTGGCCCGTATCGTAGCAAAGGAACACATAGCGCGGATCGGTGTTCTGCATCATGCGATCCGTTTCCTCTGCGGTCTGCACGACCGTTCCCATGTGATGGTGAAAGCAAAGCTTGAAGCCGCGTTCCACGGCAACCTTACCGAGCGCGTCGAGTCCCTTGCAAAGGCGGTCCCACTCGGCGTCGTCCATGACGTGCTTATGATTGCCGGTCAGGATCGGCGTTTCGGTCTGCCCCTGGATCGAATAGCTCTGTTCGGAAACGTTGATGCGGTTTGCGCCGACGGCTTCGAGAAAATCGAGTTCCCGGTTGAACTCCGCAAGATTCTCCTCGAGCGGCTTGGTCAGAAGAAACGAGGAGAACCAGCGGCTTGCGATCCGCATGCCCCTCAGATCCAGCTCCCATTTCAGCTCCTTCGGATCCTTCGGATACTTGTTTCCGATCTCGCAGCCCGTAAAGCCCGCGAGCGCCATTTCGCTGACGGTCTGCCGGAACGTGTTCTCCGCGCCGAGCTCGGGCATATCGTCGTTGCACCAGCCGATCGGCGCGATCCCGAGGAAAACCTTTTCCCTGTTGAACATTGCCATATTGAAAAACTCCTTTCGGTTACGATTCCTGTTTCACTGCGACCGTCGGCAGCGTGGAGCCGCCGAACGGCATGGCAAGGACCGTCGCGTCCCTGCCGCATTTTTCCAGCGCGTGATCCAGCGCCGCCTGCGCCGACGGCTGCGGCACCAGAAAGATTGAGCGGACAAAGTCGTCGTCGAGATCGGAAACGAGGTCGATCTCGCACCGCTCGAGCACCATCGCGATCGCTGCCGCCTTATGACCGCCGAGCCTGAACTCGCGTCCGATACGTTCGATCAGACTGTGCGGCGTCGGCGCCGACGTCATCCATTCCTCGAAAGTCTTTTCGCCAAGTCCCTCTTTGCAGGATCCGATCAGAATGATCACGCCGCCGTCCTTGACCGCGTGCTTTGCGTTGTCGAGCGCCTTTTGCGTCTGATACAGGTTCAGATCCTTCGGCGCGCCGCCCTGCGAAACGAGCACGATGTCCGCGCGGGCGGGAATCTCCTTGCGGTACAGCGTGTCCAAAAACGCGCACCCCGCGCGGTGCGCCGCCACGGCGTCTCCGGCGACGGCTTTCAAAATCTCCTTGTGTTCGGAAAGGACGACGTTCACGATAAAGTCGATGCCGACCATGGCGCCCGCTTCCTCAATGTCGAGCCGCAGCGGGTTCGTTTCAAGCGCTCCCGCGCAGCACTGAGGCAGCACCATGCGACTGTGGTTCGCCTGGATCGCGGCGCGCGTGGAAACGCCGGGCATGATCGCCTTTGCGCCGCCGGAATACCCCGCAAAATAATGGTATTCGATGTTGCCGAGACAGATCCTGCGATCGGCCTGTGCTACCGCGCGGAAAATATCCACCGGCGTTCCGCGCGAAGTGAATCCGTACGATACGCAGTCCTCCGGATCGCTGTCGATACACCGGATCTCGGAATACGCGCGCTCGCCCGCAAGGCGGCGGTGTTCCGCCTCGGTCTGCTTCCGATGCGAACCGAGCGCGAATACGAGCGTGATATCCTCCCTGCGAACGCCCGCTTCATACAGCTCGTCGAGCAGCGCCGGCATGACAAGATGCGTCGGCATCGGGCGCGTGACGTCGCTCGTGACAATCGCAACCGTTTCCCCGGGCCGCACGATGTCCCGAAGGCGCGGCGAGCCGATGGGGGCGGCAAGCGCGCGACGCACCTCCGCCTCCCCCGTGCACGAAACCGCTACGTCGTTTGCGTGCAGTTCGCCGATGAAATTGTGATCCGGCACCTCGACCGTTTGCGTTCCGGCGCCGAACCCGAACGACAGTTTCATTTGCGTGCCAGTACCTTTTTAACCTGTTCGACAATGTGCGCGGCGGTCAGGCCGAAGCGCGCCTGCAGGTAATCCTGCTTGCCGACCTCGCCGAATTCATCCTCGACCGCGACGCATGCCGCCGGAACCGGGCAGCGCTCGCCGAGCACTTCGAGAATCATGCCGTACAGCCCGCCGTGGCGGTTCGCGTTTTCCGCGACGACGACCGCACCGGTCTTTTTCGCCCACGCTTCGACGGCGTCGGCGTCGAGCGGCTTGATCGTGAAGCAATCGACCACGGCCGCCGAAACGCCCTCTTTTTCGAGCGCCTGCGCCGCCTGCAGCGCCTCATGCAGCATGATTCCCGCCGCAAACACGACGGCGTCCGTGCCTTCCTTCAGCGTGACCGCCTTGCCGATCTCAAGCTCGCTGCCTTCCGCATAAATCTTCGCCATCTGCTTGCGGCCGACGCGGATGTACTTGATCCCCTTCCGGTTGACGCACTGGCGCAGCACGCTTTCGAGGCACGTCGGATCCGACGCGTCGATCACGGTCGCGCCGGGCAGCACGTTATACAGCGCGACGTCCTCGAACGGCATGTGCGTGCCGCCGTTCATCGTCGCGGTAACGCCGGGATCGGTTCCGATCACGGTAATGTCGTTCTTCGCATAGCCGCCGGACAGGAAAATCTGATCGTAGCAGCGGCGCGACGCAAACGGGCCGAAGCTGTGGATGATCGGTTTGAACCCCGCGATCGCAAGGCCCGCGGCCACGCCCGCCATATTGGCTTCGGCGATGCCGCAGTCGATCGCGCGGTCGGGATGCTCCTTCGCCCACTTCTGCGTGCCGGAACAGCTCATCAGATCGGCATCGAGAAAGATCACGTCAGGATCGTGTTCGGCAAGATTCGCGATCGTGGCCGCGAGGACTTCCTTGCAGAGGCGCGGGTCCGTTTCTCCGTTATAAACAATCTGTTTCATACGCTTACGCCTCCAATGCCGCAATCTGCTCTTTCAGTTCGTCCGACCAGCGCGCATAGCGCTCGTCGTTTACGGGCATGCTGTGATTCCCGCGCGTTTCTTCGACTTCCTTTACGCCGTGGCCCTTGATTGAATCGAGAACGATCGCGTACGGTTTTTCGCCGCCCGCGCGCGTGCGCTCGAGCGCCGCCGCGATCGCTTCGACATCGCCTCCGTCGACCGTGACGGTGTCGAACCCGAACGCTTCCATTTTCTTTGCAAAGTCGCCCATCGGCAGCACCTCGTCAAGATACCCGTCGAGCTGGCGCTTGTTCCAGTCGATGAAGACGACGAGATTTCCGAGCTTTTTCGCCGCGGCAAACTCAAACGCTTCCCAGCACTGGCCTTCCTGCGCCTCCCCGTCGCCGACGATCAGGAACGTGCGGCTCTTTCTTCCCTTCAGCTGATCGCCGAGCGCAACGCCCGCCGCCTGCGAGGTGCCCTGTCCGAGCGAACCCGTCGTTACGTCGACGCCCGGCGTCTTGTTGCGGTCGCAATGGCTCGGAAGCCGCGTGCCGCCCCGGTTCAGCGTTTTGAGCTCCCCATACGGGAAAAATCCCATCAGCGCGAGCGTGCCGTACACGGCCGGACCCGCATGACCCTTGGAGACGACCAGTTTATCACGATCCGGCCAGCCCGGATCGGCGGGCCGCACCTGCATCTCTCTGCCGTACAGAACCGCAAGCGTATCCGCGATACTGAACGCGCCGCCGATGTGTCCCTGCCCGATCGAATGGATCGCGTCGAGCGCCGCAAGCCGGATTTTCGTCGCGAACGCCTGCAACGATTTCAACTCTTTCTTTTCCATGTTTTCCTTCCCCCTGTTATTCCAGCGGCAGGGTTGACCCGTGCCGCAACGCCCTGACCACCGGCAGCTCTTCCCCGCTGAGGAAGCGGATCAAAGCGCCGCCGCCCGTACAGATATACCCGATCCGATCGGTCAATCCGTACTTTTCCGTCGCCGTGATGCTGTCGCCGCCGCCGAGAACCGTGAAGCCGTCCGTATCCGCCAGCGCCTGCCACAGTTCTTTCGTGCCGTACTCGCTCGACTCCTGCTCAAAAACGCCCATCGGCCCGTTCACAAACACGGTCTTTGCCGCAAGAATGCGATCGCGGTACAGTCCTGCCGTTTCGTGCCCCACGTCGACCGCGCCGACGGACGGCGGGATTTCGCCTGTCTTTGCTTCCGACCGCTCGCCGTTTTCCACCCACGCAAGATCCTTCGGCAGCAGAATCTTTTCGCCGTACGCAGCGTACAGCGCCCGGGCTTTTTCATAGAATTCGGTGTAGTTCGACTTCTCGATGAACGCTTCGCTGCCCGCGCCGATCTTCTCCCCGCGCGCAATCAGAAAGATGTTGGCGACCAGCCCGCCCGTCAGGATCGTATCCGCGATCTTCCGCGAAAGAACGGTCTCCATCATCTGAAACGCGTCGGCGATCTTTGCGCCGCCGAGTACAAACACGCACGGCCGCGCCGGATCCTCCATGACGCCGGATACGGTGCAGTATTCCTTTTCAAACAGCCGTCCCATCGCCGACGGAAGCACCTGCTCGAATCCGCACAGACTCGGCTGATCGCGGTGCGCCGCGGCAAACGCGTCGCACACATAGAAATCCGCAAGCGGCGCGAGCTTTTCGACGAGCAGCGTTTTTGCCTGCTGCTCGTGCGTCAGCCGGAGCTTCAGCTCGAACAGCGTCTGCTCCTCCGCGACAAACCGCACGTTATCCAAAAGCAAAACATCGCCATCGTTCAATTCACGAATGGCTTGCCTTGCCGCGGGGCCGCAGACGTCGTCAATCCACCGGACTTCCCTGCCGAGAAGCGCCGAAAGCACCTTCGCGTGCGGCCGCGTCGTATAAAAATTCTTGTATTCGATATCGCTGCCCTGATGCGCCAAAAGCACGACTTTTGCGCCTTTTTCGGACAGCTCCCGGATCGTCGGCACGCAGGCCGCGATACGGTTGACGCTTTTCAGCGTCCCCGTACCGCGGTCCACGGGTTGATTGACGTCCACGCGGCACAGAACCGTCTTGCCGCGCACCGGGAGTTCGTCCAGCGTTCTGATCCCGAATCGCATAAATTCCCTCTTTTACCGTCAGTTCGTCTTCTTGAACCGGCCGATCCGCAGGTATTCGTTCGTCTTCGCCGTTCCTTCCTCGCGCGTGAGCTGCATCCTCATGCAGGCGCGGATCGCGTCGATCGTTTCGGGAATCGTGACGCTCTCCTGCGGAATGTTGATCGCGAACATGATGTCGTTTCCGCTCTCGACGATGCTGTCCTCCCAAAGCCCGATCTCATACATATCGCCTCTGCGGTTGCCGAGATCGCGCGCATACTTGAACAGACTCGCGTTGCCCTTGAAGCCCTCGTCGATCGTGACCGTGCGGATGCGCGGATGCTTGCGGAACGCTTCGAGCGCGACCTCGCGCGGGATCTTTTTGCCGTCCTTTGCCGTCGCGAGCACGGTGATGATGTGCCCGTGCGTGACCGGCGTATGCACGAGGATGCCGGTCGCCTCGATATGCGGCATGATCGTCATCAGATCGACCGCCTGATGCGACGGCGCCTTGTCGATCTGCAGCGCGTTCGTGAGGCCGCGGTGATAATCGCCGGGATCGGCGACCCTGCGGATGATCGTGATCGCAACCTTTTCGATGCCGATGATGCGGTCGAGGCAGTCCACCGCGCGGATCAGACCGGTCGTGTTGCAGCTCGTCAGCTTCAGATAATCCTGTCCGAGCCCCTTCTCATAGTTCGCGTAGCCGTGGAAGAACACGTCCGCGACGGAATTCTTCTCGCCGCCCTGGAAGATTGCCTTGACGCCGACCTTTGCGTACAGCTCCTTGTTCTTCGCGCCGACGCCGCCCGGCGAGGAATCCAGCATGACGTCCACGCTGCGGCAAAGCTGTTCAAACGTTCCCGCAACCGGAATGTCGTATTTCTCAAAAGCCGCCCGGTCCGCGCCGTCCACAAGGTACAGATTGTACTGCACATTGTTCGCGCCGATCATGTCGTTTTCCCGCAGCGCGCGGATCGCAAGCGTCGGGGCGAGATCCGCGATGCCGACCAGTTCCATATCCCCCTGCAGCGCGACGCCGTCCGCCAGCCGCTGCCCGATCGTGCCGTATCCGGCAACACCAACTCTGATTTTTGCCATACCGAGTCCTTCCTTTCTTCAAATCTCGTCCACGCGCACCGGACGGTTCTCCTGCAGCGACTTCTGGCAGGCGATCGCGAGCTTCACAGACAGCAGACCGTCGTTGATATCGCTCTTCGGCGCTTCGTCCTTTAAGATGCACTCGATAAACTCGCGCACCTCGGCCTGATACGAACCCATGTACCGCTGGAGGAAGAACCACAGCGGCTTTTCGCCGGTCACGCCGTCCACGGTTGAAATCACGACGTTCGATTCGGAGTCGTTCTGCGTCACGGCGCAGCCCTTCGAGCCGAACACCTCGCCGCGCTGATCGTAGCCGTAGACCGCCTTGCGGCTGCCGTCCACGGTGGCAAGCGCGCCGTTCGCGAGCTTCATCGTGATCGTGCAGGTATCGACGTCGCCGGCCTTGCCGATCTCGGGATCGATCAGGCAAGCGCCCTGCGCGTAGACCTCGACGATGTCCTGTCCCGACAGATAATGCACCATGTCGAGGTCGTGGATCATCATGTCCATGAAGATGCCGCCGGACACAGCGACGTACTTTGCGGGCGGGGGCTCGGGATCGCGCGAGGAAACGCGGACGAACTGCACCTCGCCGATCCTGCCGTCCAGGACCGCCTGCCGCAGCGCGCGGTAGTTATGGTCGTACCGGCGGTTGAACCCGACCTGATACACGAGCTTTTTCGGCGACGCTTCGAGCGCCTTTTTGACCTCTTCGATCTTCCCGATGCTCTGGTCGATCGGCTTCTCGCAGAAAATGTGCTTGCCCGCCGCGATCGCTTCGAGCGAAATGCTCGCGTGCAGGTTCGTCGACGCGCAGATCAGTACGGCTTCAATCTCCGGATCGTCGAGAATCTTATGATAGTCCTCATACACGTTTTCAATGCCGACCGATTTTGCCCACCCGGCAACCTCGGGCTTCATGTACGGATCCGCGATCGCCCGGATGTGCGCCTCCGGCACGCCGGTCAGAATGCTTCTTGCGTGAACCTGCCCGATGCGGCCGGCTCCGATAATGCCAACTTGAATCATACTGTTTCCTCCGTTGTTGAAATTGATAAACCCCGCAGGGGAATTATTCGGCGTATGCTTCTCCGACGCCTTTGGTCAGCGAATCGTACGTGCGCTCGATCTTGGCCCAGTTCTGGTCCCGATCCAGCGCGACGCCTCTGCCGACGCCGGAAACGATCATCCCGACGCCCTTACGCTCCAGCGTTTCCCCGAGCTCGCGCAGCAGCGCGGGCGCGCTGCCCGGCAGCGTTGAACGGCCGTCGAAAATGATGTGGATGTAAACGTCCTTCAGACCCGCTTCCTTTGCCATGTCCACGAGCGCCAGCGGATAATCGATCGACCCGTGGGAGGATTTCTTGGTCAGAAGCGCGAACAGGTGCAGCGCCGAACCGCGGCGTCTGACGGTTTCGATCGTTTCCAGAAAGACCGGGTTCTTTGCAAACGAACCGTCCTTCATCGCGTTGTCAAGACGCACGTCGTCCTGCAGCACCACGCGGCCCGAACCGAGGTTGATGTGCCCGGCCTCGGAATTGCCCGTCTTGCCCTCGGCAAGCCCGACCGCAGGACCGGACGCCTCCAGTTCGACGTAGGGGTAATCCCGCAGCAGCGCGTCCCATTCGGGCGTCCCGGCCGTAAAGATCGGATTGTTCTCGGTCGGCGCGTCGAGACCCCAGCCGTCGCAGATCAGAAGCAGCACCTTGCCCGGTTTCGCAAAGCCGAACAGCGGCTTCCCGGTCATTTCGGCCGGCTGCTCGAGGCCCATTGCCGAAAGGATCGTCGGCGCGACGTCGCACAGCTTGCCGTGCGCTTTCCTCTTTTCCGTACCCTCGCCGAGCGCAATGCAGGCGACGGGATTCGTCGTGTGCGAAACGTGCGGCTTGCCCTCGGGCGTATGCAGCACTTCGATGTTGCCGTGGTCGGCCGTCACGAGAACAGTATACCCCTTCTCCCGCGCGTACGCAACCGTTTTGCCGACATATTTGCTGACGGCGGCGCAGGCGACCGGCTTTGCCGTGTCGCTCGAGGTATGCCCGATGACGTCGCCGTTCGCAAAGTTCGTCACGATGAAATCATACCCCTTGTCGATTCCCTCGCACAGCTTCTGCGCGACTTCGGGAAGTTTCAGCTCCGGCACGGTATCGAACGGCACGCCCTTCGGCGACGGGATCTTAAAATCGTCTTCGCCCGCAAACGGCGTCTGATTGCCGCCGTTGAAGAAAAACGTCACGTGCGCGTACTTTTCGCTTTCCGCAAGGTGCATCTGCGTTTTTCCGTTTTCCGCCAGCACCTCGGCCAGAGTCTTTTGCACCTTTGACGGCGCGAACGCAATCGGCAGATACGTGTAGCGCTCGCTGTACATCGTGAGGATCACAAAATCGAGCGGATCGAGCATCTTCCGTTCAAAGCCGCGGAACGCGGGATCGGTGAACGCATCGGTCAGCTCCGTTTCACGCTCGCCTCTGCGGCAGCAGAAGACCACGCCGTCGCCCGCTTGCACAAGGCCGACCGCCTTTCCTGTTTCGTCCTTCAGGTTCATCGGCTCGAAATGGTATTCCGAACCGCCGGTTTCATACTTCTTTTCGACCGCGCGGGCAAGCGCCTCGCCGCCGGACAGCTTGTAATGCGTCATATTTCCCTCCTGTTCCGATGCTTACCGGATCCGGGGCGTCGGATCCTCCGCCGCCTCGGGACAGAACTTTCCTTCGCCCGGAAAAATGTTCAACAGCTCTTCGAAGTGATGCAGGATGCAGTCCGGCCGGTTCTCCTCGGTCAGTTTGAATTCGAGCCCGCCCGGATACTCCGCGCCGACCGTGCCCAAAAAGCCGGATTGCTTCGCGCCGATGATGTCGCGCTTGAGGTTGTCGCCGACAAAGCAGCTTTCCTCGGGCCGCACGCCCGCTTCCGCGAGCGCGAGAAAATAGATCGCCGGATGGGGCTTCCGAAGCATCGTAACGCTCGATTGCTGCACCGTGCAGAACAGGTCGCGGATGCCGTCGTGATCCAGCCACTCGTCGATCTCGACCGTGCCGATCAGATCGCTGATGATGCCGACCAAATAGCCACGCTTTTTCAGCTTTCGCACCGTTTCGATCCCTTTTGGAACGACCACGCGCTCGCCCTTCGCTCTGCGGAAGCAGTACGTCAGTTCCTTTGCGGCGGCTTCAATCTTTTCGCGGTCCCACTCCGGCACGAGCCAGCGCGTCCAGAGCATCGTTTCCGGCGCTTCGCACATGAACCGCAGCGCCCATTCCCGGTACCCGTCGTACCGCTTGTTCAGAAACGCATAGAATTCATCGGCCGTCATGTCCGTGCCGCACAATTCTTTGATCCGCTCGCGCGCCTGCCGGATGAACGGAAGGTTCCCTTCGTCGACGACGCGGAACGTTCCGCCGAGGTCGAGGAAAATCGCTTTGACGTTTTCTTTCATTGTCAGACCCTCCGCACCTTATCCCACGCGACATGCGGCGCCGCCGGGAAGATCTCCCTGAGTTCGTTGAAATCGAAGATGACCGCGTCCGGACGGTTCTCGTCCGTGATCTTTTCTTTTGCCAGCTTTTCGGGCGTCGTATACAGAATGAACATGCCGTAGCCCGCCAGCCGCGTGCCTTCGACGTCGCGGTTCAGATTGTCGCCGATATAGACGCAGCGCTCCGGCTTCACGCCGAGCAGCGCGCACGCCTTGTTCGAAATCGCGGGATCCGGCTTGCGGATGCCCTCGACGCACGAGAGCAGCACCGCGCCGAAATACGGTTCGAGGCCGTCGGCCTTGAGCCAGCGCGGAATCTCCTGCGAGGTCACGAGATTCGAAATGATGCCGAGCTTGTAGCCGTTCGCGTAGAGATCCTTGATCGACTGCGCGCCGTTCGGCGCGACGACCCGGCGGCCGTCCTTGTTGCGATACTCGATCGTCAGCTCGATCGCGTTCTTTTTGATCAGCTCGCGGTCGTATTCGGGCGTCAGCCATTTCGTCCAAAGCTCCTCCTCGGGCGCTTCGCGCATCGTTTCGAAGCACCACTTGCGATAGCCCGCGTACCGGTAATCGAGGAACCGGCAGAATTCATCGGGATCGCCCTTTTCGCCGCACAGCTCGGCGATTTTGCGGCGCGCTTCGGCTTCAAATTCCGCATCGCGCTCCACAAGGCGCAGCGTTCCGCCGAGATCGTAAAAGACGGCGTCGAATTCGCGTTCGTTCGTCATGCGTTTATGCCTCCTTTTTGTCCAGCGGCGGGAAGATGTCCAAAAGCTCCGAAATGCGCGTGATCGTATGATCCGGCTGCAGAATGATTTCCTGCGGCTCGTTTCTGATCGTGTCCGGCTCGTCGATGCGGATCATCTTCGCAAACCCCGCCTTGCGCGTGCCTTCGACATCGCGGATCGGGTTGTCCCCGACATACGCGCACTGCTCCGGCTTTTTGCCGATCGCGCGGCACGCGAGAAAATAAATCTCCGGATCCGGCTTGCGAAGGCGAACCTTTGAGGAGAGAATCACGGCCTTGAAATAATGCGCGACGCCGTCGGAAATCATCCAGTCGGGAATCTCCGTTTCGGTGATCGTGTTGGCGATGATGCCGAGCGTGTACCCTCTGCGATCCAGCTCGATGATCGTGGATTTCACATCGTCCCGCGGGACGCGGCGCCCGTCGTGATCGCGCCACAGCCGCGTCAGCCGGCCGGCGTGCGCGCAGACACGCTCCGGATCGTAATCGGGCAGCAAATGCTGACTCCAGAGCTCCATCTCTCCGGCGTCCAGCAGCGTCTTTTTGACTTCCTTGCGGTACTTCTGCCACCGCTGTTCCAGTTTGGCATAGAATTCGTCGTGCGATTCGGTCGCGCCGACAAGCTCCATCAGCTCGCGCTCGGCTGCGGCGGAAAACTCCGGATCGCGGATCACAATGCGAAGCGTGTTGCCGACGTCGAAAAAGATCGTGTCTGTCATGTGCTGTCTCTCCTTTTCTGCTGTTATGATTCGATATGATTGATCCGGCGGATAATCCCCGGAATTTCATCCAACGCCTGAATCACAAAGTCGGGTTTTGGCGCGTCCTCGCCCGTAAATCCGACGTCCCGATGCGCGATCGAGGGATTTTCGATCCGGATCACAAGCCCCATCTTAGCGTTTCTTGCGCCGCGCACATCCCGCGAGACCGTATCGCCGACATACCCCGTTTCCGTCGCGGTCACGCCCATCCGCTGCATCGCGATCGCAAAGATGCGCGGATCGGGTTTGCGGATCCCGGTCCCCGCGGACATGACGACCGTTTCCATATACTGCGCGATTCCGTATTCGTTCAGCATGTGCGGCACGAGCGACGTGGAAATAATGTTCGAAACGATCCCCATGCGAACGCCGAGCGCGTGCAGCTCCTCCACGGTTTCCTTTAACCGCGGCTTTCGCATGTTCTCGACGCGCTCGTAATCGTACAGAAAGCTCAGTTCCTCGGCGATCGGCGCAAGCCGTTCGCGCCCGATCGCGTACTCCTTCAGATACCAGTCGTTCCAGATCACTTCCTGCGGCAGTTCGCTTAAATCGCGCTCGCCGCGCTTCTTATACGCCTCCGCGTTGACGCGCAGACGCCGGTTCAACTCCTCCGGCGTCGTATCGAGAACGATCCCGTACTGCCCGAGCCGGCGGATCAGATGCGCCGCAAACCGCAGCCGCGATTCCTCCGTCCCCCGGACGTCATGCAGCGTCCCGCCGAGGTCGAAAAGCAATGTCGAAATCATGTTTCCTCCCGTTCGCCCGCCGAATCACATGATGGGATTTCGTTCGTTTCGCGTTTACGAAAACGTTTACGCTCGATACTATTGTAATCCACAACCGGCGGTTTGTCAATATGTAAAAGAAAAGTAAGGCCGGCTTTTTTGGATGGTACGGCACAGTTGACAAGGAAAACGGGAAAGCCGTATAATACGGGTAAGAAACGGGCGCCGCGGCGCGGCGCAGGGAGGAACCGTCATGCATTTTACAGCAGCCGTCATCACCGTAAGCGACAGGGGCGCGCGCGGCGAGCGAACCGATACGAGCGGGCCGAAGCTCTGCGCGCTGCTGCGCGAGCGGGGCTACGAAGTCATCCGAACCGCGCTCGTACCCGACGAACCCGACGCGATCCGGCGCGAGCTTTTGCACGCGGCGGACGATCTTTGCGCGGCGCTGATCCTGACGACCGGCGGAACGGGGTTTTCCCCGCGCGACCGGACGCCCGAGGCGACGCTGCCGCTTCTGGAACGGCTCACGCCCGGCATTCCCGAGCGCATGCGCGCCGTTTCCATGCAGATTACGCCGAAAGGATGCCTTTCGCGCAGCGTTGCCGGAATTCGCGGGAAATCGCTGATCGTCAATCTGCCCGGCAGTCCGAAAGCCGCCGAGGAGAATCTCCTGGCGGTGATCGATCCGATCGCGCACGGGCTGGAAATGCTGCTCGGCGCAGGCAGCGCCGATTGCGCGGGATAACGCGCCAAGCGAAATCAGGTGCAGGAGAAAAACGGTATGGAACGTCCGTCGATGGAAGAATGGCTTGCAGCTGCCAAAAAGTCCCCCGCCGCGCGGCAATGCGGCATGTATCTGATGCACAACGGCGTCGTGCGCGCCACGCCGAAATCCGCGGTGCGCGGCGGCGAGCAGACGGATCGCGTTGTGACCGCGCTGCGCTTTTCCTATGACCCGCAGGCGGCGGCCGCCGCCTGTGACCGCGCGCGGCAGCTTCCCGGCATTTATTACGTGAACGTCTGGCTCAACAAGGGGATCCTGCGCGTCGGGGACGATCTGATGCTCGTTCTTGTCGGCGGCGACATCCGCCCGCACGTCATTGACGCGCTTGAGAGCCTGGTCAACGAGCTGAAAACCATCTGCGTGACGGAGCGGGAGTATTACGCGGGCGATCCGATCCCGGATTAACGCCCGATGATAAACACTTCGGCCGCGAAGCGGATGCTTCGCGGCCGTTTGCTTTTCTTTGTGCCGGTTCAAATCCCGGTTCCGAACAGGACCCTGCGAAACAGGGCCTCGGTTTTTTCGCGCCCGAGCGCCTTTAAGAAGACGTCGGTGGAAGGACCGCCGTTTTCGAGCAGGCCGTCGACATAGACAGCCGCCTTCGCCTTTTTCGCGGCCGGATCGCACGGCTCCTCCGGCGTCGCGGCAAGGTATGCCGCAAGGAACCGCTCCTCGAGCTGTTCCAGCCGCGGCACATCTGCCTTTTTGCCGGTTTTGGCAAAGCTTTCCGGCAGGCGGATGCTGTCATACCAATGCGTGCCGCGGTCGGAATCCTTCAGATCCGAAAACGCCGCCCTGACCGCCGCAATCGAATCGAACGGGCGCGGCGTCAAAAGCGTATCGTACAGCTCGCCGAGCAGCAGTTCCCTGCCGAACGCGTGCACACGGTCGCACGAAAACAGCGGAAGATCCTTTTCGAGCGGATCGACGATCAGCGTATCCATATGCATCCATCCGAAAAAGCCCTTCGCCTGCAGGACGGACACATGTCCGAGTCCCTTTGCCTCATACGCGCGTACCGTAAATCGCATGCCGCGGATCTTCAGTGCGGCAAATTCTCCCGCAGGAACTTCTTCAAGCGAAAACCGGTCCGAGAGGAGCGCGAGCGCCTTCTCCGTCATACCGTTTCCTCTCCGCGCAGTCTGAGCTCATTCAGCCCGAACCGATGTGCAAGAATCGTGCCGGTCAAAAATGCGCCCTGACCCATGAGATTGATCCCCTGTGCGATCCAGTTCATCGACGAGGTTCCGAAATCCTTCGAGGACAGATAGCCCATCACCAGCACGCTGACGAACGCGTAGACAAAGAACACGGACAGCCACGGCTTCTTCATTTTTCCGGAAAGCACGCAAAGCGACGCGTTCATCATGCCGAAGCCCGCCACCATGAGTCCGACGAACAGGAACGTCCCCTTGAACACCGCCGGCGCGACAACCGCCGCAGCCGCTGTTTCCTTCTTCTGCCGGTGACACAGCATCGCGACGAGCGCGATCCCCGCGAGCAGAAAGCCGACCGACTGCACCGGAAACATCATGTCGGAGAGCACGGTAAAGTCGCAGATCCCCGCCGCGTACAGCAGTTTATACAGTGCTTTCATCGCGCCGGCAAACGCTACGTTGATCGAGCCTGCCGCAAACAGCGCAAACGCGCCTTTGCTCATTTTGTTGTACAGATCGCGCATCAGGATCACGGAAGCGACGGCGAAAAACGCCACCGGTATGAAATCCACGAGCGCCATGGGTACGGTAAACTCTTTCATTGCCCCTCTCCTCCGGTTTTATTTCTGTTTGTTCAGATGATACAGCGGCACAAGCGGCAGGATGATCGGCGTTTTGGAAACATATTCCTGATACGCTTTGTCCTTGCCGTACCGTTCGTTCTGACGCTTTTCAAGGCGCTGCGCGCCGTTGAACATGATGTACACGATCGAGATCAGCGCGACGATCGCAACCGTCCACTGTCCCCAGCCGGTGTACGCGGTCACGCCGGACACGAATACGCCGACCCAGAACAGAATCTCCCCGAAATAATTCGGACAGCGCACGATCCTATACAGTCCCTTCGTCGCAACCATGTTCGGGTTTTCTTTCTTCTGTTCGCTCTTCTGCTTATCGGCAACCGACTCCAGCACGAGCCCGCATACCGAAACCGCCATGCCGATCAGCGGCACGATGTAATCCGTTTTCTGATTGAAGTACCGGTAGAACACCGGCGTGACCTGCGCGGTATACAGCGCCGCGACGATCAGCCAGATCGCGATCAGAACGAAGACCGGCATCTTTTTATCCCCGCCGGCGTCTTCATTGAGCACCTTGCGGTACGCCTTGTTCTTCAGCTCGCGATACAGCAAAAATCCCGAAAGCCGCGCGCCGTACGCCAAAAACAGGAGCGTCTGCAGAATCGCAAGCCAGATGAGGTTGCCCGCCCAGCCGTTTGCCAGCACGAAAATCAGCACCGTGATCGCGCCGCCCGCGATCGCAAAGCCGTAGCCGATCGAAAGGAACCATACGAATTTCTTGAATCCGATGGCACAGCACAGCGCGCACACGGCGCAGATGATCCCAAGATATCCCCAGCCCATCGGTTACGCCTCCTTGAAATAGTCTTTGATGTACGCGGCAAAGCTCTTTTCCCCGACCTTCGTATCGCCGACCAGATCGTGGCTCAGCGTCCATTTCGAGAACAGAATGATGTCGTGCTTGCCCGCTTTTTTGATTTTCGGAAGATTCGCCAGGATCCCGAACAGCCAGATCGGCGCCCACTTGATCTTCAGCGGCTTTCCCGCAGCGTCGAAGCACATCTTCGCCATTTCTTCGTATGTATAGGTTTCCTTGCCGCCGACATTGTAAACGACGTTCGCGTCGTCAAGATGCGCGACGATGAAGTCCGCAAAGTCCGCGCAGTCCACGACGTTCGCCTTCACGCCGCCATACCCTTTCAAAAGCTGCATTTCGCCCTTGTCGACGTACGGTTTGAACACCTTGCAGATGTCGTAGAAATACCCGGTCGGCCGGTAGATGACCCAGTCCATCGGCTGTTTTTTGATCTCCTGCTCCATCAGATACTTCGCGTGCAGCATCGGCACCTTCTCCGCGCCCGGCTCGTCGCAGGAGATAACGGAAATGTAATGGAATTTCTTCACGCCCGCGCGCTTCGCTTCCGTGTACAAATTCATATTGCCGTTGTAATCGATGTCGTACGCCGTGAACCGCGTCGAAGCGCCGGTCAATCCCATCGTCGTAACGACCGCGTCCGCGCCGTCACAAAGGCCGTGCAGCGTTTCGGGGTCGGTGGCGTCGATCGGAACGAACGTATATTTCCCTTCGGTTCCCGAAACGGGACGTTCCTTCAGATCCGCCGCAACGACCGTATGACCGTCACGGCATAAGCTCTTCAGAATCTCGGCGCCTAAGTTTCCGAATGCGCCTGCAAGTACGACTTTCATTTCCGTTTCCTCCCTTATTTTTTCGCGTTCTTCTCTTTTGCGCGCTTATCGTTGATGATCTTCATGTGCTCCGCCGTGATCAGCGTGACATTGTTTTCTTTCGCCCAGTCCACGCAGCCCTTCAGCACCAGCGGCAGGAACACGCGCGGCACGTTCAGGATCGTTTCGAGCGCGTCGTCGGCAAATTTCACCTTGTCGTCGGCGCGGTCCGCGGCGTAACGCACGGACGAAAGCGTCTGCTTCCGGACCGCCAGCAGCTCGGCGCGCATCCGAAGCGGCGCGCGATGGAACCAGAAATTCTTGCTGTCGCGGTAGCCGTAGTCGACCGGCAGTTTCGGGAAGTCCGACGCCTTGACGCCGTTGATGATCGCATCCGAATACCGCTTTTTCATCAGGATCCGGTCGACGCGCAGGATGAAGTGCGCGCCGAACTTTGACGTGATGCCGTTGAAATCGTGATACGGCGGCTCATAGCCGGTCAGGCAGCCCGGCTGATCGGCGGCCGCGCCGTCCAGCTCGCGCATCCAGGTGCATTCGATGACCTCGATCGCGTCGGTCAGCACCTGGGGACGGACGTCCACCGGATTCTCCTCCTCGATCATCGACTTTTCGAGGCGGAAATTGACCTTCGGCATCTTTTCCTCGGGTTTATCGCCCGGCCACGACAGCTTCACGGCCTCCTTGAACGTCGCCGGCTTGTCGTCGACAAAGTTGATCGCGCACTTGCCCGTGCGAAGAATGTTCTGCGCGGTGTTCGACGAGTTGCGGCACTGCAACAGCATCGCGTAATAGTCCTTCCCCGCGACGTAGTACGGCTGCACGAGGGAATACGGCCCGAGCGTCGTCATGCCGGTTTCGGTCAGCGTGCTGATCAGAACGGTCGGCATCGGGAAAAAGAGGGAGGTCTGGTAGAAGTTGTCGACAATGCGTAGGTTCTCAAAACTGCTCATATGGATTCACACTCCTTTGTTTGATTCCGAATGATTATGTTCTGAAACCGAATTCTTCAGAATCGGTTCAAAAACCGCAAACAGCGCGTCCCGATCGGCGTCGCCCGCCGACCAGGTCAGCAGCGATTCGACAAGAAACAGCGATAAAAACGCCGCGTTCGGATGGCCTTCCCTTTGGAGCGCCGCTGCAAGCGGCGCAGCCAGCTGCGCGCGAAGCCGCTCGTGCCAGTCCCGCGGGAGCGCAGCATAGGTGCGGATCGCGCCCGGATCGGAAAAAAGCGCCCGATGCTGCTCCGAAAAGCGGCGCACGCCGTCATATTCTGCATGCAGGATCCGTTCCGCGGAGCATCCCTCCGACGCTTTTGCAATCTGTTCCATCACAGCGCGCCAATCCGCCGCCACAAACGACGCAATCAGCGCATCCTTGGACGGATAATAGTTGTAAACCGTGCCGACGCCGACGCCGCTTGCTTTTGCAATGCCGCGCATCGTCAGAGCGGAATAGCCCTCCGCTTCGAGCTGCAGGCGCGCTGCCGAAAGCAGCCGCTCCTGCAGATTCTCAATGATCTTCGGCATTTCCGTCCTTTCCCGCGTCAAAGGACGCGTTTGTGAACACGTTCATATTGATTATACCATTTGTAAATACTTTGTCAATTGCGAATCCGGGGAGTTTTCGAAAAACAACCGCGAACGAGGCGGGAAAAAGAAAAGAGACACCCGAAAGAGTGTCTCAATGGATCCCGGCAGCTGCCTATCTTCCCGGGCCGTCTCCAGCCAAGTATTGTCGGTGTATGTGAGCTTAACTTCTGTGTTCGGA
>CACXMS010000007.1 GCA_902768795.1 uncultured Eubacteriales bacterium | reverse complement strand
TTTGCCGTGCTACCGTGATATGGATCCCTACGATCTGCCGGAAGCGTTGTCGGTCCTGCAGTCTTATGACATGAGCAAGATCGGGTTTATTCAGGACCTGACGCGCGGCGTGAACAAGGTGCTGAACGCGAGCAAGCCGAAGGAGACGGTGAAAGAAACGGTCAAAGAGACCGTCGTGGTGCAGCAGCAGGGGCAGAGTAATATCGCGCCGCTTTTGAAGCGCGCGTTTATGTTCCTTGAAGACGGCGACTGGAACAGCGCAAATGAATACTGTGAAAAAGTGCTTGACCTTGATCCGGAAAACGCCGAGGCATATCTCGGCAAGCTGATGGCAGAGCTTCACGTCAGAACGCCGGATGCCCTGAAAGATCAGCCGCAGCCGTTTGACGACCGCAACAGCTATCAAAAGGCAATTCGCTTTGGCGACGAAAAACTGAAAGCAAAGCTATCAGGGGATAACGCTCTCATCATCTACAATACAGCGGTTAAGGAAATGAGCGCCGCATCAACGGAACCCGCATTTAAATCGGCAGCGGCGATCTTCAAAACGATTCCCGGTTTCAAGGATGCGGACGCCCTTGCCAAACAATGTATGGAGAAAGCGGAATCTGCGCGCAAAGAATTGATTTATCGGAATGCGTTTGCGTTCATGCGTAAGGAGACAGAGCAGAACTATCGGGAAGCGGCGAGAATATTCGATAAGATAAAGGGCTTCAAAGATGCAGAAACACTTGCGGAACAGTGTCTTGAAAATGCCGAAATCTGCCGCAAGGACGCGATCTATCAATCGGCTCGATCGCAGATGACCGACAGAACGAATTCAGGCTATGAATCCGCGATCAAAACGTTTCGTTCGATTCCTGGATGGAAGGATGCGGATGAAAAGATCCTTGCCTGCGAACGTAAGATCGAAGAGATCAAGGCGAAGGAAGAAGCGGACCGGCTGAAAGCGGAAGAAGAACGGATTGAGCGCGAGCGCAGGGCAGAGGAGGCACGGATCGCAGAGGAAAAACGGAAAAGGCGCAACAAAACGATTGCGCTGATCGTTCTTGCGGTGATTGCCGTTGTAATTGCTGCTGTTATTCTGTTTTTCACGGTCATTCAACCGAATCAACGATATAACGAGGCAAAGGCACTGTATGAAGCTGGACAGTATGAAGAGGCAATCGCGGCGTTTACGGCGATGGACGGATATAAGGACAGTGCGGCAAAGATTAAGGAGATCAAGCCAAAGTATTACAAGCAACTGCTCACAAATGCGAGCATTGGTTCAACAGTCTTTTTCTTTTCTTATGATCAGGATAACAATACTGCAAACGGCAAGGAGGATATCGAGTGGATCGTTCTTGAAAAGGAAGGGAATAAGATTCTTGTTATCAGCAAATATGCACTTGATTGCCAGTTATATAATTCAACCTATACAGATGTAACATGGGAAACATGTTCTTTGCGCAAATGGCTGAATGGGACGTTCTTGAATGATGCGTTCAGTTCTGAAGAACAAAACAGAATAATCAGTTCCAAAGTAACAGTAGACAAGAATCCGTCACACAGCACCTCGCCCGGCAACAATACGACGGATAAAGTGTTCCTTCTCAGCATCACAGAAGCAAACAAGTATTTCAGCTCGAACGAAGCAAGGAAGTGCGCACCGACAGATTATGCAAACGCGCAAGGCGCTTATAAAGCCAGCAATGGCAATTGCTGGTGGTGGCTGCGGTCGCCCGGCGGCAGTTCTGACCGCGCTGCATGTGTCGACTACGACGGCTCCGTCGGTAACTACGGTAGCTATGTCTACAACAGTCATGACGCCGTCCGGCCCGCTTTGTGGATCGACCTGAGCGAAAACTGATTCCATAAAGCCAACGACCGGCGTCCGGATGCGGATGCCGGCCGTTTCGTATTACTCTCCCTTATACGCGCGGTTCATCAGGCGGTTAACGATCGTTTTCGGGTCGGCGCCGTGCACGATCTCGTTGACCCCGAACGTGATCGGCAGCTCCACGTTGTACCGCTTCGAAAGCCCGAGCGCGGCGGGCAGAGCGTTCAGCCCTTCCACGACCATGCCGACTTCCTGCACGGCTTGTTCGGCAGTGCGGCCGGCGCCGAGCAGGTAGCCCGCGCGGTTGTTGCGGCTGTGGCGGCTCGTGGCGGTCACGATCAGGTCGCCGATGCCTGCAAGCCCGTAAAACGTGGCGCGGTCGCAGCCCATCGCTTCGCCGAGCCGCGCGATTTCGACCATGCCGCGCGTGATCAGCGCGGCTTTCGCGTTGTCGCCGTAGCCGATGCCGTCCGAAACGCCGGCCGCAAGCGCAATGATGTTCTTCATCGCGCCGCAAAGCTCGACGCCGCGCACATCCGAATTCGTGTAGGTGCGTAAAAACGGATTCGAGAAGACGCGCTGCACGGTTTCGGCAGCGGCAGGATCGTCGCTTGCGGAAACGATCGTCGTCGGAAGATCGACGCCGACTTCCTCGGCATGCGTCGGACCGGACAGCGCGACGAGCGGATTGGCCGTCTCGCCGATCGCATCGCGGATCACGTCGGTCATGGAGAAAAACGTTTCCGGTTCAATGCCTTTTGCGACGCTGACAAGAATCGTTTCGGGCGCGATGTACGGCGCGGCCGCCGCTGCGACCTGCCGGATAAAGACCGAGGGCACGGCAAATACCAGAAGATCCGTGCCGCTGCACGCCGTACAAAGATCCGGCGTATAGCGCAGCCCGTCCGGGATTTCGACACCCGGAAGCTTCGGGTGCCGGTGCGTTTGTTGCATCGTTTCCAGTTCGGCGGGAATGGCCGACCAGATTGTCACGGAATGTCCGTTCAGATACAAAAGTCTTGCGAGCGCGGTACCCCAGGTCCCTGCGCCGAGAATGCCGATTGTTGCCATATTGACTCCTTTTTTATCGTACCGTCCAGTCGATCGGCGTCTGTCCGGACGCGATCAGGGCGGCGTTGGCTTTGGAAAAGTGTTTGCAGCCGAAAAAACCGTTGTAGGCCGAAAGCGGGCTCGGGTGCGGCGCTTCAAGCCGGATGTGGATCGGATTCGTCACGATTTTCGCCTTGTTGCGCGCGTTCGCGCCCCAAAGCAGGAAAACGACAGGCGTTGTCTTGCGGTTCAGTGCGTTGATCACGTCGTCCGTGACCTGCTCCCAGCCCTTGCCCTTGTGGCTGTTCGGCTGATGCGCGCGCACGGTCAGCACCGTGTTCAGAAGCAGCACGCCCTGCTTTGCCCAGCAGGTCAGGTTCCCGGTCTGCGGGGCGGGAATGCCGACGTCGTCCTGCAGTTCTTTGAAGATATTCAGCAGCGAGGGCGGCGGCTGCACGCCGTCCCGCACCGAAAAGCTCAGGCCGTGCGCCTGCCCTTCGCCGTGATACGGGTCCTGCCCGAGAATCACGACCTTGCAGTCCGAAAAACTCGTCAGCTTCAGCGCATTGAAGATATCGTACATGCCGGGATAGACCGTGCGCGTGCGGTATTCGTTTGCAAGAAATGTCCTCAGCTCCCGATACGATTCGGTTTCAAAGGTTCCTTTCAGGATTGCATCCCAGTCGTTGCCGATATTTACCATGTGATCCTCCCAAGGTCGATCGCGGCGCGCAGCCGCGTGAGCATCAGAACGAGCGCGTCGTGCGGACACGCAATGTTGACGCGGATAAAACCTTCGCCCGCGGCGCCGAACATGCCGCCGGCGTTTGCGTGCAGCAGCGCGCGCGAGCGGAGAAACTGCATCAGTTCCTTTTCCGGCATGCCGAGCGCGCGGCAGTCGATCCACATCAGATATGTCCCCTCAAGCCGCACCGTCCGGAGCATCGGAAGATGCGCGCCGAGAAATGTTTCCACGGTGCGGCGGTTTTTGTCCAGCACCTTCAAAAGCGCGTCCAGCCAGGGCTCCGCGCGGTCGTAGGCGAGCCGGCACGCGACAAGCCCGAGCGCGTTCGGATCGTGCGCGCCGTCGCCGGCCGTGAAGCGCTTTTTGCGCGCAGGGTCGAAAAAGATCAGATTGGAACATGCGAGCCCCGCAATATTGAACGTCTTGCTCGGTGCGGTGCAAAGCAGAATGTTTCGCTTCAGATCGTCCGGCAGCGTGCCGGCGCTTGTGAATACGGCGCCCGGCAGGATCAGATCGTGGTGAATCTCGTCGCACACCAGGTAAACGCCGTTGTCGCGGCAGATCGACGCGATGCGTTCAATCTCGGCGGCCGTATAGACCTTGCCGATCGGATTGTGCGGGCTCGAAAGCAGGCAGAGCGTCACGTCCGGCCGCTTTGCCGCGGCTTCGAACGCGGTAAAGTCGAATTCATACCGATCGCCCGTCAGGATCAGATCGCAGGGCACGAGCGTGCGCTGCGCTTTTTCGACGGCATGGAAAAACGGATGGTAAACCGGCGTCGGTACCAGAACGGCTTCGCCCGGCGCGGTGAAGATCCGAACGGCAGAGTTCAGCGCGGGAACGATCCCGTCGGAAAGGACGACCTGTTCCTTTTGCACGGAGAACCCGTGCCGCCGCCGCATCCAGCGATCGAGCGCGTCAAAATACGCGTCGGTCGGTCCGGTATAGCCGAGAACGTTGCCGCGCACATAGTCGGTCAGTCCGTCGACGATCTCCGGCGCGGTACAAAACTCCATATCGGCGACCGAAAACGGCAGAACGTCCTCGGGCAGATACGGCTGCAGCTTTCGCATCATATCCCATTTATACGCGCCCGTGTTGCGCCGGTCCGGCGCATGCACAAAATCATATTCCGTTTTTTCCGGCGCTTCGTAAAGCGCGGCGGCAAGAATCTTCGGATGGTCAAAAGCGAGCCCCTCGGCCGTCTGATTGCGCCAGCGAAGCTGCCCTGCGGCACGGTGCGGCTCCGAAAGCGTCGCCGTCAGCGTTTCGCCTTCGCCCGAAAGCTCCATGGAAAGCGTATCCTTTTGCGCGGAAAACACAATGCGGAACCAGCGCGCTTCGGCGGCGTCGTCCTGACCTGTCGGGTGAATTTCGCTGCGGCGGACTTCGGCGCGAAACGCCTCCGTGACCGTCCAGCCGCGCGGATCGCGTCCCGGCTCGGAGAATACGCCGACCGGCGTACAGGAGAGCCCCCGAACGCCGGTTTCTTCGAGAAGCTCCCGTGCGGCGGCGGCTTCGATCGTCTCGCCCGGCTCCGCGAATCCGCCGGGGAGCGCCCAGCTTCCCGCAAAGGGCGGGCGGCCGCGCCGAATCAGCAGCACATAGGTTTCGTCGCCTTCGCGCGCACAGACGCACATATCGGCGGTGAGGGATGGCTTCGGATACTCCATTTTCGCATACTCCTTGGTTGATATTCCCAGTATAGCACGTTCACGGTTACTTTACAAGAGAGTCCGAAATAATGGACAGATCCGCCGATATGCTTTTGTAGAAGAAAAAAGGAGGAGAAAATCAATGCCGGAATGGAGATATTATTTTTTCAAACGTCGTCTGCAGCGTGAGATCGCGCACTTTTTTCGGGAGAAAAAGACAAAAGAGTCCGACCGGACCGCGGCAAAGCTGAGGATTTTGCCTTGCAATAGGGAAAAAGTTGTTGTATAATACAACCATGAATGAGGATCGAAAGGGCGAAACAAAACTCCGCGCTTCGAGGGGACAAAAGGCACGGATCGGGCTGTACGCCCTGATCATAGCGCTGCTTCTGCTTGCGATCGTTTTGTCGCTTGCTTTGCAGGCCGAGCCGATCCGCTGCGAAAATCGCCTGTCGGAAAAGCTTCCGATTCCGGTTCCGACTGAGCTGAACGACGGAAAGGGCGTTTTGACGCTTGTGATGCTGGATGTCGGACAGGGCGATTCGCTTCTTTTGATTTCGCCGTCCGGCAAAACCATGCTGATCGACGCCGGGGAGGAAGAAGCGTTTTCCGCTGTGGACAGCGCGCTTGCCGCTTACGGGATCAGGCGCATCGACGCAGTCGTTGCGACGCACCCGCACGCCGATCACATCGGCGGCATGGCCGATGTGCTGCGGGATTACTCGGTCGGTACGTTTTATATGACAGACTTTTCCGCAACGACGCCGACCTATAAGCGCATGCTTCGGATGCTTCGCAAAAACGGCTGTGCGGTTTACCGGACCGACGCCGAAACGGAGATTGCGTGGGACGACGCCGTTTCGGTTGAAGTGCTCAATCCGATCCCGGAGCAGGTGTATGAAGATGCAAACAACGCGTCGATCGTGCTGAAGGTGACGTACGGGGACGTATCGCTGCTGCTGACGGGGGACGCGGAAGCAAAGACCGAAATGCTTCTGGTCGGCGCGTACGGCGCGGAAAAGCTGAAAGCGGACGTTCTGAAACTCGGTCATCACGGATCGCGCAGTTCGTCCTGCGCCGCGTTTTTGAATGCTGTCGGCGCAAAATACGCGCTTGCGTCGCTCGGAAAAGACAACGATTACGGCCACCCGCACGAATCGGTTCTGAACCGTCTTGCAGCGCGGGGGATGACGCTGTACCGCACCGATGAAAGCGGCTGCGTAGCGGTGTTTACAGACGGGACGCGCGTTTGCGTCGTGCCGTGAAGCATAAATTCGAAAGGAGAATCATTATGAACTGTCCGAACTGCGGAAGCGAACTGAAAGAGAATGCAAAGTTCTGTGTCGAATGCGGAACGCCGATCGCGGCGCCTGCGGAGCAAGAGGAACCCGTACCTGTCGAGACGCCGAATTCCGAGCCGGAGCCGGAACCTGTGACCGTTGAAACCCCGGAGCCGGTTTCGAGTCCTGCCAGGGAGGAAGCGCCTGTTGCGGCGCCGGTCGTTCCGACGTTTACGAAGGAGCCGGAATCCGCGTGCGATTCGCGCATGCTTTTGACGACGGCGCAGTATTTCTTCCTGACGATTCTATTCCAGATTCCGATCATCGGGCTTGTGTTTCTGTTTGTCTGGGGCATCGGCAGACCGAAAAATCTGTCGCTGAAGCGGTTTGCACTTGCAATGCTCATTATGAAGCTGATCGGATTGGTCCTTTCGCTGATCGCAACGATCCTGATGCTTCTTGCGGCGGTTGGCGTGATTCCCGGCATTGAGATCCGTTGGCCGTTTGTCGGCTGATCGACCGAAAAACAAAATCATCGGCAAAATTGTTTGCTGCTTTGCCAACGGACATTCGAGAATTCGTAAGGAATATATAAAGCAGAATGATCAGGGAAAAATGGCGGGCTTTTAAAGAGGATATTCAGGAGCGGAACGCTTGGTATGCCATTCGGAAGATCTTTGTCCATTATATCTATTTTTTCAAAACGTATGATCGGAAGAAAACAAAAGCGTACCGACGGATGTTGTATCAGAAAGCCGCGTTTGCAATTCTGACCAAATTTCCCGGATGGAAAGGAACCACGGACAAACAATACGATCGGGAACTGATCGTATCGCTGACGTCTTATCCGGCGCGAATTGATTCCGCTTTGCATGCGACCCGATCCCTTCTGCTGCAGAATCTGAAACCGAACCGGCTGATTTTATGGCTCGCGGAATCGCAGTTTCCCAACAAAGAAAAGGATCTTCCGAAGGAACTTACGGATCAGTGCCGGTACGGACTGGAGATTCGCTGGACAAGCGATGTCCGTTCGTACAAGAAACTGATTCCCGCCTTAAAGGAGTTTCCGGAAGCGATCATTGTGACGACGGACGATGATGCGCATTACCGGAGCACAATGGTTCGGCGGCTGTACAAAGCATATCAGAAGCAGCCGAACTGCATCTGGGCGCATAATATTTCGATGTTTATGGCCGACAACGGAGAACTGATCGGGCGTGTCTCGGCCACGTGCCCAAGGATTCTGCGCGATTGGAACAAAAAGAGAACAACGATTCGGAGCATTCTTCCGTATGTAAGAACGCCAATGTTTATCAATGAAGCGGTCGGCTGTTACGGCGTCCTGTATCCGCCGCATTGCCTGCATCCGGATGTTCTGAACGAGGAACTTTTTATGACATTGTGCGGTTCGAACGACGATATTTGGTTTTGGACGATGGCGATTCTTGCGGGAACAAAGTGTGCGGTTCCGAAGCGCAATCAAGGAACAGTCGACTATGTGGGGGGAACGCAGGAGCAGGCCGACGCGTTGTATCTTTACAACGAATGGAAGGGCTATTTTGTAAAGGATTTTGAGAAAGTCCTGAATTACTATCCGCAAATGAAAGAAACTCTGATTTCGGAATTTGATCGCGTCGTCGGAACGAAGCTGTTCCGGTGATTCAAAAAAGCCGGGCGACAGGCATAGAGCAGAAGGGCGGCATTATGACCGGGGGAAAATGGGAAGCTTTCAAAGAGGATATTCAAGGTAAGAGCTTTTGGTATATCATCCGAAAAGTCTTCCTGCATTTTGTGTATTTCTTCAAAACTTATAACAGGAGAAAGGCAAAAGCGTTCCGGCTGAGACAGTATCAAAAAGTTGCCTTTGCGTTTTTATCCAAACTGCCCGGTTGGAAGGGAACCACGGACAAAAAATACGACCGGGAGCTGATCGTATCGCTGACGTCTTATCCGGCGCGAATTGATTCCGCTTTGCATGCGACCCGTTCGCTTCTGCTTCAGAATCTGAAACCGAACCGGCTGATTCTTTGGCTTGCGGAATCGCAGTTTCCCAACAAAGAAAAGGATCTTCCGAAGGAACTTACGGATCAGTGCCGGTACGGGCTTGAGATCCGTTGGTGTGAGGATCTGCGCTCTTATAAGAAACTGATCCCCGCCTTAAGGGAATTTCCGGAAGCGATCATTCTGACGACGGATGATGACGTGCATTACCGGAGCACAATGGTCCGGCGGTTGTACAAATCCTATCAGCAGCAGCCGAACTGCATCTGGGCACATAATATTAAGATGTTTTTTGTAAGCAACGGCGAACTGATCGGGCGCGCCAAGACAGATTCACCGACGAAAATGCAGGATTGGAATCGCAATTGGATAGATGTTCCGAGTATTCTCCCGTATGCAAGAACACCGATGTTTATCAATGAAGCGGTCGGCTGTGGCGGCGTCCTGTATCCGCCGCATTGCCTGCATCCGGATGTTCTGAACGAGGAACTCTTTACGTCAATGTGCGGCTCGAACGACGATATTTGGTTTTGGACGATGGCGGTTCTCGCGGGAACCAAGAGCGCGGCTCCGAAACGCAATCAAAGCGTGGTCGACTATGTGGAGGGAACCCAGGAGCAGGCCGACGCGTTGTATCGTTACAACGAATGGAAGGGCTATTTTGCAAAGGATCTTGAGAAAGTCCTGAATTACTATCCGCAAATGAAAGAAACCCTGATTTCGGAATTTGATCGCGTCATTGGAACGAAGCTGTTCCGGTGATTCAAAAAAGCAGAGGAGACAACCGGATGGCAGGACACGCAAAACCGGGCGTCAGGCACAGAGCAGAAGGACGGTATTATGACCGGGGGAAAATGGGAAACATTCAAAGAGGATATTCAAGGTAAGAGCTTTTGGTACATCATCCGAAAAGTCTTCCTGCATTTTGTGTATTTCTTCAAGACATATGACAGGAGAAAGGCAAAAGCGTTCCGGCTGAGACAGTATCAGAAAGTTGCCTTTGCGCTTTTGTCCAAACTGCCCGGCTGGAAGGGAACGACGAACAAGAAGTACGACCGGGAACTGATCGTTTCTTTGACGACGTATCCGGGGCGGATCGCGTTTGTTTCAAACGCGACCAAATCCCTTCTGCTGCAGAACAGGAAGCCGAACCGGCTGATTTTGTGGCTCGCGGAATCGCAGTTTCCGAACAAAGAAGCGGATTTGCCGAAAGAATTGGTCGATCAGTGCCGGTACGGGCTTGAGATCCGTTGGTGTGAGGATCTGCGCTCTTATAAGAAGCTGATTCCGGCGCTGCGGGCGTTTCCGGAGGCCGTGATTGTTACGACGGATGACGATACGTATTATCAGCGCTCCATGCTGCGGAAATTGCATAATGCGTATCGGAAAGATCCGGATGTCATCTGGGCGCATGCGGTTTCGATCTTTATGGCAAAGGATGGGGCTCTTGTTGGCCGTGTCTGGATATCCAATCCGGAATACCTGCGCTTTTGGGACCGTTCGAGTGTTAAGATCCGAAGCATGGCGCAGTATGCCCGGATTCCGACGTTTTTGAATCAGGCGATCGGCGTGTCCGGCGCACTGTATCCGCCGCATTCGCTGCATCCGGATGTCCTGCAGGAAGATCGATTCATGACGCTGTGCCCCACGAACGACGATATCTGGTTCTGGCTGATGGCTGCGCGTGCCGGGAAAAGGACCGCCGTGCCGAAACGGGATTATTACATTGATTATACCGTCGACGGTACGCAGAGCGTGGATGAAACTTTGTATTGGATCAACGAGCGCGGAGGCGTTTTTGATCGGGACTTCCATCACCTCCTGAAGGAGTATCCGGAAGTTGAGAAAACACTGCTCGAAGAGTTTGACCGCGTGATCGGTTCGATCGGGGAAATGACGACTGTGAAATTTAATCATTGGAGAAACAGCAATCACTGACGTGCGGAGCCTGGAGCGGCCTGATTACCAAAGAGATTCGAACTTTAAACGACTTTTCAAACTATTATTCCGAATCGGTTAAAATCCGGAAGGGGGCATCGAAAAGATGATCGGCGAAAAATGGAAAGCATTCAAAGAAGATATTCAAGGTCAGAACTTCTGGTATGTCATACGGAAGGTTTTTCTCCATTATGTCTTTTTTTTCAAAAACTATGACAAAAAGAAGGCAAAGTCTTTCCGAATGAAGGTGTATCAGAAAATCGCTTTTTCGATTCTGACAAAAATTCCGGGCTGGAAAGGAACGACGGACAAGCAGTACGATCGGGAACTGATCGTTTCTTTGACAACGTATCCCGCAAGAATTTCCTCTGTTCCCTACGCAACGAAATCCCTGCTTTTGCAGAACCGCAAACCGAACCGGCTGATTTTGTGGCTTGCGGAATCGCAGTTTCCGAACAAAGAGGCAAATCTTCCGAAAGAACTGGTCAGGCAATGCCGATACGGGCTCGAAATTCGCTGGTGCGAGGACCTTCGTTCCTATAAAAAACTGATTCCGGCGCTGCGGGCGTTTCCGGAAGCGGTTATTGTAACCGTGGATGACGACGTGCATTATCGCCGTTCAATGCTTCGGAAGCTGCATGACAGATATCTGAAACAACCGGATTGTATCTGGGCGCATAACATTTCGCTGTTTGTTGCGCGCGACGGGAAAATGATCGGTCGCGTATGGGATGCTGATCCTACATTGCTGATCAAGTGGAACCGTTCCAAAGAACGGGTGTCAAGCATTCATCCCATTGCCAGAAAACAGCTGTTTGTGAACCAGGCGGTCGGATGCTACGGGATTCTGTATCCGCCGCATTCGCTGTATTCGGACGTGCTGGATCAGGAACGCTTTACCAGACTGTGTGAAACAAACGACGATATCTGGTTCTGGTCCATGGCAGTCCTTGCCGGCACGCGAACCGCGACCCTGAAAGGAAACTACAGCGTTGTGTCCTACGTAGAAGGCACCCAGGAGAGCTTCAATTCACTGTACCGGAGAAATGAATACGGCGGTCTGTTTGAAAGGGATTATTTCAAGATGATCGAGGAGTATCCGTCGTTGCAGGATATTCTGCTGAAAGAATTCGAGAAAGAGGTAGGAACCATCGAAGGCGTTCCGCTCCCATAACGATTTCCGGGCAAGACGGCAGAAAAAACGCAGAATCTATTGCACTTTATCGAATCAATATGATATAATAAAAAAAGCGAGGGCCGGTCCGCGAACGGAACGATGCCTGTGCACACGGAAAGGAGAAAAACTATGGGACTGATTCAGGCTGCTGTCGGTGCAGTCGGCGGAATGCTGGCTGACCAGTGGAAAGAGTACTTTTATTGTGAGGCGATGTCCGAAAACGTGCTTGCGGTGAAGGGGGAGAAGCGCATCACTTCCCGTTCTTCGAACACGAAGGCCAACGACAACATCATTTCGAACGGCTCCGTGATCGCCGTGGCGGACGGTCAGTGCATGCTGATTGTCGATCAGGGCAAGATCGCCGAAGTCTGCGCCGAGCCGGGTGAATTCGTTTACGATTCTTCCTCCGAGCCGAGCATCTTTGCCGG
The DNA here is from genome assembly GCA_902768795.1 of uncultured Eubacteriales bacterium. GTDB lineage: Bacteria > Bacillota > Clostridia > Christensenellales > CAG-138 > UBA3792. Next base: position 61,450 of record CACXMS010000007.1, on the reverse strand, counting down.
AAAGCTCGGACAGAGCATTATCGAAACGTTCAAGAAGATCGGCCGCCGCTTCACGTTCGGCGGCGATACCGGCAAGGATCAGCGCGTTTATTACATCAATACCAAGGAGATCATCGGAAACAAGTATGGCACGGCGTCTCCGGTTCCGTTCCGCGTGGTCGACAACAATATCGGCCTCGATATGGATATTGCGATCAAGTGCTTCGGCGAGTACAGCTATCATATCAGCAACCCGCTGCTGTTCTATACGAGCATTTCCGGAAACTTTACCGATAAGTACACGCGCGACCGTCTGGACAGCCAGCTGAAGTCCGAACTTCTGACTGCGCTGCAGCCGGCGTTTGCGAAGATCAGCGAGATGGGTATCCGCTATTCCGCGCTGCCGGGTCATACGGACGAGATGGCGACCGCGCTGAACGACGTTCTTTCCACCAAATGGGGCGAACTCCGCGGCATCGAAATCGTTTCCTTCGGCGTATCGAGCGTCAAGGCGAACGAGGAAGATGAAAAGATGATCAAGGAGCTGCAGCGCAATGCGGCGCTCCGCGATCCGAACATGCGGTATGCACATCTGGCCGGTTCCGCGGGCGCGGCGATGCAGAGCGCGGCGGCCAACGAGAACGGCGCAGCGATGGGCTTCATGGGCATGAACATGGCGTCCATGGCGGGCATGGGCGCGTCGAATGCGTACGGCGGCTATTATCAGCAGCCCGCGCAGCAGCAGCCCGTGCAGCAGCCGGCGGCGAACGGCTGGACCTGCCCGAAATGCGGCGCGGCGGCGACCGGCAAATTCTGCCCCGAGTGCGGTGCAAAGAAGCCTGAAGAGGGCGGTTGGACCTGTCCGAAATGCGGCGCGGTGAACAAAGGCAAGTTCTGTGCCGAGTGCGGCGCGAAGAAGCCGGCGGGCGTCCCGCAGTATAAGTGCGACAAGTGCGGCTGGGAGCCGTCCGATCCGACCAAGCCCCCGAAGTTCTGCCCCGAGTGCGGCGATCCCTTCGGCGACGAGGATATTCAAAAATAAAACAATACCGATCGAATCGGGACCGTGAGGCAAGCTCACGGTCCTGATTTATCTATGCTTTTTTAAAATTGTTTCATGAGAAGGAAGAAACGCTTCCTTTTTCGGTTATTCTTTCTCATGAATTTTTTAAAAAATCGGTTCAAAATGTTTCCCCTGTTTACACGAAAAGCACGTATGTCGAAATATCGCCCGCATTTCGGGCTTTTTTCAACATTCGGTTCTGCCGTTGACAGTATAACAAAAAACGGTCTGCAAAGTCTGCTTTCGGCACGCAGTACTGCTGCGACGAAATCATCGGAAACTATAAAGTGCAGGACGCTCAGGGCAACGTCTTCTCCCTGACGCCGGATCGGTTCTATGCGGGCATCTCGGCAAAGGTCGCTTTGCAGACGGTCATCGGCATGCCGAATACGTACTTTGACAGTCAAAAGATTCTCTCGGTGCAGCCGTACGTCATAACGCTTGACGGAACCTATTCCTACGCAACGGTACACGCCTTCCGGCTGAAGTATGCCTCCGACGGCAGCAAGACGGCGGTACCGGTTGCGTAAGAAAGGAGGAAAGCCATGAAAAAGCCATACGAAGCGGCGAAAATCGAACTGATTCTTTTTGATCCGGTCGACATTATCGTGACCTCGCAGGACGGCGATCCGGTCGAGGACGGCAACTTCGGAAATCCGTAGTAAACACAGGGGCCGCGAAGCGTTCGCTTCGCGGCCCTGAGTTTCTCATTTCAGCTCGTCGATCAGCGAGCGAAGAAGCTGCCTTTGCCGGGCGTCGAGCATCGGCGCGAGCAGGGAATAGGTTTCCTCCATCGTCGCCGCGTCGAGCGTGCCGTTTCGCTTCTGCTCCTCCGTCATGGCGGCAAGCGTCTCCAACAACTCCCTTTTTGATTTTTTCCGGTAGTATTCATAATCATCCTGCAGCATGCCATCACCTCCGCAACATTTTATGCTTTGGGAACGGATCCCGTGCATCGCGCATAGAATGTAGCGACAGGAGGTGCGAAATGTCCTATTTACAACCGGATCCGCCGGATCAGAAGACAACGGAAGCCGCGGTGCTTTTGGGGGAGAGCATTCGCGCCGAGCGCGGGCGCTGCGGTGTTCGCGCGTATCTTTCCGCGCTTGCGGACTGCTTGCCGCACGAATGGGTCAGGGACGTTGCGGCACGACTGGAACAGCCCTGCCCGCCGGCACCGCCGCCTCCTCCGCCGTTCGATCCGATCCTGCAGGATGAGCCAAAGAGGCCGCTTCCGCCGCCGGAGCCGCATGCACAAAAGCCGGACATGGAAAAAATTCTGCGATTGATGCAATTGATGGGCAGTCTGAAATCCTGACTGCCCATCGAGAGAACGGTGAATGATTTATTTTGCGCCGAGGAAGGAATAGACGCAATAGGCGATATACCCGAGCAGCAGGATTCCGCCCTGCAGACGGGACCCCTTCTTGCGGATCATCATCGGGACGATCAGGATCAGCATGACGGCAAGCGCGATCGGAAGATCAATGTAGGCGGCGGAGGGATTGGCGCTGATTGCGCCGCCGAGCGCGTTCGGAATGCCGACGACCGCAAGCAGGTTGAACAGGTTCGCGCCGATGATGTTGCCGAGCCCGACGTCCTCGCGTCCCTTGATGGCGGACGACAGCGTCGTAACGAGCTCCGGAAGCGAAGTTCCGAGCGCGATCATGGTAACGGCAACGACCCGTTCCGGCACATGCAGGTAATCAACGGCAAGAATCTGCCCGTTGTCCACAAGCAGATTTGCGCCGAGGAACAGGCCGGCGGCGGTTATGACCAGCACGATCAGCGCAACCGGAACCTTCATCACGCCGTCGAGCGATTCCACCTCTTCCGCATCGTCGCGGTTTGAAAAACGGATCGAAAGGATCGCGTATGCGACAAATCCGCCGAGCAGGATAAATCCGAACCAGCGCGGCAATGTGAGATCGTTGAAGAACAGCATGGCAAACATGGCAAGAACCGTCAGAATGAAGAAGGCCAGGCGCCAGTTGATGGATCCGGTCTTTGCGTCGCGCGTCGGACGGATCAGCTGTCCGACGCCTGCAATCAGGGCGGTATTGCAGATAATGCTGCCGAGCGCGTTGCCGAAGCAGATGTCCGGCGACTGCGCCGCGCCGAGCACGGCCGTGGTCGAAACGAGTATTTCCGGCAGCGTTGTTCCGAGCGCAACGATCGTCGCGCCGACAACGATATGCGGGATTTTCAGCCGCGTAGCAATGGCGACCGCCGCGTCGACAAACTTATCGCCGGCAAAGCAGATCAGGACAAGCCCGACGCCGAAAAACAGCAGCGTTCCCCAAAGCGAGGGAGAAAAGAGTCCGTTCCATGAGTAAACCATGTTTTTTCCTTTCCGCATAAAAGAAAAACTTCTATGCACAGCAAAAATGCACAAAAGTCTTGCAAATTCCGGCCGAAGCGGAACCGAACGGTTCGTGCTGACGCAAACGGCCACGCTCCTTTCGAAGCGGTGCTACTCCCTTTTATCTGTTTCATTATATGAGTTTTTTGTGAACTCGTCAAGAGTTCCCTTGCTCAAATGAACGATTCTTGCTATACTTATTTTGTATAATTCTGTGGGAAGGGGATTTCCGTATGCAGATTTTTGTCGACGACCGCAGCATCGAAGCCCAACCGGGTGACCGCCTGGTTGATCTTACCCAAAGACTCGGGCTCGATTCCGATTCTTTGAAAACGCGTCCGCTTGCCGCGGATATTGCGGGAGAGGTCTTTACGCTCACCTATATTCCGTTTCGCAAATCGGATATGGAAGAATCCCCGTCGACGCCGCGGATGCGCCGCGCGATCCGCAAGGGGGAGGGTCGGGTTAAGCTGATCCGGTACGATGAGCCGCGCGGGCGCGCCGTTTACGAGCGCACGCTGCTGTTTGTGTTCTTCATGGCGATGCGCTCCCTGTATCCGAACGCCACTGCGCGCGTGAATCATGCGATCGGCGCCGGACTTGACATTGAAATCCAGAGCACAGAGCCGTTCGGAGAAGAGGATGTGGAGCGCTTGCGGGAGGAGTGCCGCCGCATTGTCAAAGCCGATTATCCGCTGGAACGGCAGCGGCTCGATATTGCGGAAGCGATAGATTTTTTTGAGCAGGACGGGCAATCCGATAAAGTACGCCTGCTGCTCTGGCGCGCGTTCACCTATTTTGACGTTTACCGGCACGGTGATTATGTCGATTATTTTTACGGCGAGATGTGTCCGTCAACGGGCTATGCGAGCGTATTCGATCTGCAGTATCGGGACGGCGGCCTGTTTCTGCTGCGGCCGCTGCAAAAGGATCCGGATCAGGCGGCGCGCTATGTTTATGCGCCGCATCTGGCCGCGACGTTTGAGGAGAGCGAACACTGGGGCGGCCTGATGCATTGCACAACGGTTGCCGACCTCAATGCTATGGTGGAAAGCGGGCGTGTGCGGGAACTGATTCGCGTCAACGAGGCGCTGCATGAACGCCGCTTTGCCGAGATCGCAACCAGGATCCTGCATCGCGGTGCCAAGGCCGTCCTGATCGCCGGCCCTTCCAGCTCCGGTAAAACGACGAGCGCAAACCGGCTTGCAACGCAGCTTCGCGTGCTCGGAAAAACGCCGATCCTGCTTTCGCTTGACGATTATTATATTGACCGGCGGTATGTGAAGCCCGACGAGAACGGGGAGATCGATTATGAACATCTGAACATGATCGACGTTCCGCAATTCAACCGGGACCTGGAAGCGCTGCTGCTCGGCGAGACCGTCGAGATTCCGACGTTCGATTTTTCGACCGGCTCCCGCGTCTACAACGGGAAATTCGTTTCGCTCAAGGATGACGCGATCCTTGTGATCGAAGGTCTGCATGCGCTGAATCCCGCGCTGCTGACGCCGGCAATTGACCGGAAACGGGTGTTTAAGCTCTATGTTTCGGCGCTGACGACGATCAACCTCGATAACCATAACCGCATTCCGTCGACCGATGTGCGTCTGCTGCGGCGCATGGTGCGCGACTATCTGACCCGCGGTTCGTCGATTGAACGAACGCTCGGGATGTGGGAAAGCGTTCAGCGCGGAGAACAGCGCTGGATCTTCCCGTATCAGGAAAGCGCCGACGCGATCCTGAATACCGCGCTTGTTTATGAACTATGCGTGCTGAAAAAGCACATCTACCCGCTGCTGCAGGAAATGCCGCCGGAAAGCCCGTGCTACGACGAGGTGGTCCGCATCATCAAATTCCTGCATTATATCCGCGATGCAGCGGTGGAGGAGGAGCTTCCGCCCACAAGTATTCTGCGGGAGTTTGTCGGCGGCAACACATTTTATCGGAAAGAAAAGGAATCCGAAGCATGAAACGGTCATCAAAAACGAAACAACCCAAATCACCCGAAAAAGAAACGAAAACCGGCGGCATTCGTCTGGCAGCGGCTTTCGCGGCGATTCTGCTGCTGTTCGGCATCGGTTTTTTCGGCGTTTCGGCTGTTGTAAATGATATTGAATTCATTGAGGACGAGTATTCGCGCCTCGGCACCGATCAGGAAATGGGAATGACGATTCCGGATCTTTCGTATGCGACGAAAGCTCTGTTCGATTACATGCGCGGCGCGCGGGACGATATCACCGTTTCCGTCCACGTCAACGGCGTTGAAACCGACGACCTCTTTTACCACGCCAAAGAAAAGATTCACATGGAGGAAGTGCGCGCGCTTTGGAGCACGCTGACGGTCATGGCGGTCGCTTCCATAGCGATCGCGCTCGGACTGATCGCGGCGATCGTCTTTTTCGGAAAAAAGAATTCCAGACTCCGTCCCGCGGGAACCGGGATTCTGATCGGAACGCTGATCTTTGCGGGTCTGATGCTTGCGGCCGGACTTTGGGCGGTCGGCGATTTCAACAGCTTCTGGACCGTGTTCCACTTTATCATTTTTCCGTCTTCGCTGATCGACTTTTTATCCGGCGGCATGACGCTCGAGGCATACAACAGCCTGAACTGGGTGTTTGAACCGACCTTTGCAATGATCCGTATGCTCGATGAGCTGTTTCTCCCGCTTGTGCTGCGCGCGGGCATTTTCTTCGGCGTGGAAATCGCCGTTCTGCTCGTCGTCGGATTGATCTGCTATCTTCGCGGAAAGCGGCTCGATCAGGCGGGCAGCGATCTGGTCGAAGTGCGCATGGTTGAGGAGGAAGAACGGTTCGTTCCCGTGGAGGACGCGCCGGATCTGGTTTTGCAGCATCGCCTGCAAAATGCGTCGCTTGAGCAGAAGCGGAAACTGATGGAGGAGCTTCGCAAACCGCCGGAGGAACGCGAAACGGAGGAAGAGGAGCAGATTGCAACCGAGGCGGAAAAGGCGGAAGCGTTTGAACGGGATGCGGACGAAACGGAAAACGGAGAAAAACCGAAAAAATCATCCGTTCCGTTTGCGGACTTTGTCGAAGAATCCGCCGCGCCTGCGCTGGCCGAAGAAAAAGAAGACGAGGCGTTGCAAAATGACCTATTTTGAAAGAGCGCGGCAAAAGGCGAAAGCGCTGATTGAAAGCGGCTCGGCGACCGTATTGGCGATTGAGACTTCGTGCGACGAAACAGCCGCCGCCGTGGTGCGAAACGGGCGCGAAGTTCTGTCCAACGTCGTATATACGCAGATCCCGCTGCATCGCAGATTCGGCGGCGTCGTGCCGGAGCTTGCGAGCCGGAACCATGTCGATCAGATCGGCGTCGTTGTCGAACAGGCGCTTGAGGACGCCGGCCGGACGCTCGATACGGTCGATGCGATCGCCGTTACCTGCGGACCCGGACTCGTCGGAGCGCTGCTGGTCGGCGTGAGTTATGCGAAGGGACTTGCCCTTTCGCACGATCTGCCGCTGATCGGAACGAACCACATCCTCGGACATATTGCGGCAAATTACCTGACGTTTTCGGATCTGGAACCGCCTTTTTCCTGTTTGATCGCTTCGGGCGGGCACAGCCATATTGTTCGCGTTGCGGCGTATGACCGCTGCGAGCTGATCGGATGCACGCGGGACGATGCGGCGGGGGAGGCGTTTGACAAGGTCGCGCGCGTTCTGGGCCTTCCGTATCCGGGCGGTCCCGAGCTGGAAAAGCTGGCGAAGGACGGCGACCCGAAAGCCATCCGGTTCCATTCCGCGTTCAACGAGGGCGACGGCTTCGATATGAGTTTTTCGGGACTGAAGACCGCGGTGATCAATACGCTGCATACCGCCGAACAAAAGGGAGAAGCGGTCAGCCGCGCGGACGTGGCGGCAAGCTTCCAGTATGCGGTCAATTCGATCCTGTCCGATAAAGCCGTGCGCGCCGCGGACGATACGCTGGCGCTGGCAGGCGGCGTATCGGCAAACCGAAATCTGCGCGATATGCTGCAGAGAAAGTGTGAAAAAAAGGGCGTTCGCTTCTGCTGCCCCGATTTCAAATACTGCACGGACAACGCGGCAATGATCGGCTCGGCCGGTTTTTATCTTCTGATGAACGGGTGCCTTTCCGATCTCGATCTCAACGCAACGCCGTATTTGCCGATCTGCTGAAAACAATACCGACTGAGCCGCTCCCGCCCGGGAGCGGCTCAGCGTGTCAAAAACCTTTTGACACGCTGACACCGGGCCTTTTATTGACAGTCTGATTCCCCAAAAAAGAGCGCTCTGCAGGAGATCCTGCAGAGCGCGGTTCGGAGCGAATTATTTTGCCGGCTCGATCAGGCCGAAGTTCCCATCCTTGCGTTTATAAAGCACGTTGATGTCACCCGTTTCCGCGTTCTCGAATACAAAGAACGCATGGCCGAGCAGTTCGATCTGCAGCATGGCTTCCTCTTCGCTCATCGGCTTGAACGGGAAGGACTTATAGCGTACAATGCGCGGGCCGCTTTCCTCTTCTTCTTCCTCGATCGGAAGATCGACGAAAGCACCCTGCCGGAGTCCCTTTTCAAGACGTGTGCGGTTGTGGACGATCTGCTTTTCCAGCTTGTCCAGAACGTTGTCGAGGGAAGCGTACATGTCGGTCGAAACTTCTTCCGCGCGAATCAGACGGCCGCCGTGCGGGATCGTGACTTCCACGATATGGCGGCTTCTTTCCACGGAGAGGGTGACCTGCGCTTCGGTGTCTTGCGGGAAGTACCGATCCAGTTTGGCCAACTTTTTCTCGGCGACCTCACGCATGTAGGAGGAGATCTCCAAATTCTTTCCGCTAATCGAAATACGCATACTGTTTCACTCCTTCTGACACAGTTTCTTTCTTGTGTCATCTTTATCATAGCACAAAAAGGAAAGAATTGACATCCCCTTTTTTAAAAAACAAAAGGAGTTTTCAAAAAAGACGCAATTCGACGGAGGCGGCCCTGCCCGCGTTTGAAAAATCGAAGCAATCTCTCACAAAAATCGCATCTTGCGGATTGACGAAGCGAAGCGGAAGCGGTATCATAAAATCAGAAACAGCCACAGCGGGAAAGGAGACGGATTATGGAACGGGATCGCCTTGTCGAACGCTTTACGGAGGTTTTTGAGAAAGTGCCGCGCTATCTTGCGGCGGCTCCCGGAAGAACGGAGCTTGGAGGCAATCATACCGATCACCAGCGCGGGCGGGTTCTGGCCGCGGCGGTCGATCTTGTTACGACCGCGGCGATCGCGCCGAACGACCGCGGAGAGATCTGCGTGCAGTCGGAGGGGTATCCGCGCGTGACGATCTCGCTTGACGATCTGCTGCCCAAAGGTGATGAACACGGCACGACGGCCGCGCTGATTCGCGGCGTGGCGGCGCGGTTTGTCCAGATGGGTTACAAGGTCGGCGGCTTCGACGCTTATGCGGTGTCGACGGTCCTGCCCGGCAGCGGCCTGTCCAGTTCCGCGGCGTTCGAGGTTATGATCGCCACGGCGCTGAATCATCTTTACGCGGGCGGCACGGTATCGGCGGTTGAGATCGCCAAGATCGCGCAGTATGCGGAGAACATGTATTTCGGCAAACCGTGCGGGCTTATGGATCAGATGGCGTCTTCGGTCGGCAGCATCATCGGCATTGATTTTGCCGATCCCGAACATCCCGTGATCGAGCGCGTGCGGTTTGATTTTGAAGAAAGCGGCTATGCGCTCTGCATCATTGATTCCGGCGCGGATCATGCCAACCTCACCGACGAATACGCGGCAATCCCGCGCGATATGAAGGCCGTAGCGGCGCTGCTCGGCAAGGAATATCTGCGCGACGTTTCCGAGTCGGACTTCATGGGAATGCTGAATGTCGTGCGCGATATCTGCGGCGATCGCGCTGCGCTTCGCGCCATGCACTTTTTTGCCGAAAACGAACGCGTCTCGCGTGAGATCGCCGCGCTGCAGGCGGGCGATGTCGAAACGTTTTTCGCCGAAGTCATGGCTTCGGGCCGATCCTCGTGGAACCTGCTGCAGAACGTCGTTCCGAACGGCGAGACACGCCATCAGAATATGGCGGTTGCGCTGGCGGTTACGGACAAGCTGCTGGCGGGAAAAGGCGCGTATCGCGTGCACGGCGGCGGGTTCGCCGGAACGATTCAGGCCTTCGTCCCGAATGAGGACCTTGAGCGGTTCCGCAAGGAGATCGAACACATTCTCGGCGCGGGAAGCTGCCATGTGCTGAACATCCGAAACGAAGGCGGCGTTATGCTCGGCCTGTAAAACCGGTTTTCAAACGGAAACGGGGCTGCTTGGAAGCGGCCCCGTTTTCCGCTGTTATTGCAATTCGATCGCAAGGATTTCCGAAAACGGAACGGCGCTTCCGTCAACGAATACCAGCTGTCCCTGCATGGGGTCGACTTTTCGGACTGCCCCCGTCAGGGACACGATTTTTCCACCGCTTTTTTGCGGGTCGGGCACGAACCGTTCGATGCGGACTGCGGGATGCGAAAAAGAGATTTCGGCAATCCGGCGCAGGACGGCGTCAATCTTTTCAAGCTGCTCGTCGGTCGGATCGGGCCGCTGCTCCGTTGTTCGTGCCGTTTCCTCGACAGCTTCTTCAAAGCCGGTCAGCGCGGCAAACGGCGCAAACTGCGCCGCGCGGTTTGCGATCGGCATCGGGGGATGCTTTCCGGAAACCGGATGCGGCAGCGATAAAAGGGATTGATACGGGTTCATGCCTTGTGCCCTCCGACCGTTTTGTTGCGTTCCCGCCCCGTTGCGCCTTCCCGATAGCTCGTTCCGAACAGGATCGCGTTTTTTCCGTATCGCTCCTGGATCGTGAGCATCGCTTTTTGCAGCTGCTGCTCGCGCTTGAGCCGCTGCGCCTTGGCTTCCCGTTCACGGCTGATCGCTTCGGCGTCGGTAAACAGATTCAGCTGTTCCATGGAGGGCAGCTTCAAAACGGCGTCGGAAACGACGTGATTTGCAACCACATATACGCGCCGGATGTAAAGCGCAGGATCGGCGATGCGCTCGTACAGCCGCAGCGCTGCGCCGGTGATCTGCGCCGTCGAGGAAGTCCGGCCGCCGAGATTCTCGGAACCGTGGACGGATTTCGGCACTTTGCGGCCGTACGCATCGACTTCCGTTTCGCCGTGAAAGTCACCCGTTACATTAGAAATATCATAACAGACGGAGAGGACGATCTGATCGGTCAAAAGCCGCTTTTTGAAGAGATCGAGCGAGAGCCCGCCGGCCATTTCGCGCAGAATAATTTTCCCGTTTTCGAAGGAATACGGCGTCGGCAGAACCTGTCCGACGCTGAGACTGTTGCTTTCGGGACGGTAGTCCTTGATGTGCCGGATCTCGCAGGGCTCCCAGCCCCACGCATGGTCGATCAGAAGCTCCGCGTTGACGCCGAACAGCTTGTACAGCAGATCCTCGTTTCGCAGGGAACAGGCGGCGATGTCGCCCATTGTGAACAGGTTGCGGGCCTCCAGCTTTGCGGCATATCCTCTGCCGATGCGCCAGAAATCCGTCAGCGGCCGGTGTGTCCAGAGCTGCTCGCGGTAGCGCCGCTCATCCAGTTCCGCGATCCGAACGCCGTCCGAATCCGCCGGCATGCGTTTTGCCACGATATCCATTGCAATTTTGGCCAGATACAGATTCGTGCCGATCCCGACGGTCGCCGTGATGCCGGTTGTAAGCAAAACGTCGCGGATCATTCGCATCGCCAGATCATGCGCCGTCATGCGATAGGTGCCAAGGTATGCGGTCGCGTCAATGAACACTTCGTCCACCGAATAGATATGCATATCGTCAAAGGATACATACTTGAGATAAATATCCACGATGCGTGTGCTGTATTCCATATAGCACGCCATGCGCGGTACGGCGACGATATAATCGAGCGCAAGGGAAGGATTCCGCCCGAGCGCGTCAATATTTGCGCTCTTGCCCGTAAACGTGCGGCCCGGGGCGAGCAGTCGGCGCTGCCGGTTGACTTCGCGAACCTTTTGAATGACTTCAAACAGCCGCGCCCGCGCCGGAATTCCGAAGCTGCGCAGGGACGGAGAAACGGCAAGACAAATTGTTTTTTCGGTACGGTCGGGATCGGCGACAACCAGATTCGTCTTCAGCGGGTCGAGCCCGCGTTCATGGCATTCCACGGAGGCATAAAAGGACTTCAGATCGATCGCCAGATATGCTTTTTGAGCGCTCATTCCGTCACCCCCTTGAATGATAATTTTTTATCATTATAGCAGAAAACAGAAAAGCTGTCAAGACGGGAAGCAGGAAGGAAAAATGTTCCGAAGCCGAACAAAAATGTAACAATCCCGTGAAGATCTGCTAAAACAGTTGCGCCTTATGTAAAGTTTTGGTATAATCAAGACAGAACAGAAAGGAGTATGCGATGAATCTTCTGTTTTTTCTGACGCCGAAGTGCGATGTCTGCGTCCTGAAAAAGGACTATTCGCTTCGACAGGCGATCGAAAAGCTGCGGGCTTCGGGCCGCTCGGCCGTCCCCGTGATCGACGAGCAGGGTTATTACATCGGAAGCGTTTCGGAGGGAGATCTCCTGCGGGGCATACTGGACACCGAGAATTCACGGGAATGGGAAACCATACCGATGCTGTCTGTGATGCGGACAGATTTCAATCCGCCGGTCACGGTGATGACGGGAATCGAAGAACTTCTTCGTACCGCAACGAATCAGAACTTTGTTCCGGTGGTCGATGACCGGGGAATGTTCATCGGAATCGTAACGCGAAAGGCCATTATTCGGTATTTCATCGACACCTATTTCAACCGAATGCAAGGAATGGAATGAAAGCATCCTTATGACGCGCGGCTCGCCCGCGCGTCATGCTTTTTGGAGGAGCGGAAAAAGAGTCGGGCGAATCGAGACAGAATCGTTACATTTTTCGGGGTGACGGTCGGACGTCCTTCTGTTATAATAGCAATACGGAAAGAAGAAGGAAGGGAGTCAGGCGATGCACCGGATTTTTGTCGTGGAGGATGACGAGGCGATCAATCGCCTTCTGTGTATGAATCTGTCGGTAACGGGCTACGCGACGGAAGGAGAAACCGACGGTCTGAAAGCGAAAGCACGGATCGAGCGCGGCGAACGGTACGATCTGGCGCTGCTCGATGTGATGCTGCCCGGCATGGACGGATTCACGCTGCTGGACACGTTTCGCGCGCATGGGATTCCGGTGATCTTTCTGACGGCGAAGAATGAGCTTGCGGATCGGGTCAAGGGCCTGCGCGACGGAGCGGAGGATTATATCGTCAAGCCGTTTGAACTGCTGGAACTGCTGGTGCGGATCGAAAAGGTGCTGGAGCGGCATACGCCGACGCAGAAAACGCTTGTGATCGGCGACGTTGTGATGAACCTGGAGAGCCGGATCGTGCAGAAGAACGGAGAAACGATCGACCTGACGCCGACGCAGTACGATCTGCTGTACCTGCTTGCGAAGAACCGAAACGTCGCAATGAGTCGCGAACGCATCCTTGCCGCGATCTGGAACAGCGACTTTATGGGCGAAAGCCGCACAATCGACAATCATATTTCCCAGCTTCGCAAGCGAACCGGCCTGCCGATCGTATCCGTTTCCCGCGTCGGCTATCGGCTTGAAGTGGATTGAATCCATGAAACTGTCTCTGAAAATGAGCTTGCTGACGATCGGACTGACCGCGCTGACGCTGTTGCTGTGCGGTCTGATCGTGCTGCGTTCGGTGCAGGATCGAACGGTTGCGACTGCGCGGGAAAGTGCCGAAGCGCAGATCGGATATCTGTGTGAAGCGTTCCTGTTCGCGTCCGATTGGGACGAGGCCGGAACGCTTTCCGAACGCGCGCAGAAAAGCCGGCTGCAATACCTGTTTCGGCGGCTCGATCGCGGAGAGGAACAGCACGAGCTGGTTTACGGCGGCGAAACGCTCTGTAACAGCGGCGCTCTTGCGCTCGACCGGCTGCTGGAAGCGACCGATGAGCGATTGATAGAAGCGGACGGCCGATACGGCGTCGCCGTGCGCCGCACGCTTGAAAACGGCTGCACGGTGTATCTTCTGTATGACTGCACGGCGGGCATACGTGCGCTGCAGGGACTGAAAAGAACGCTTCTCACGGTCGGAGCGGTCGCGTTTTGCGGTTTGACCGTCGCCGCGCTTCTGCTGACGTACGCGGCGCTTTCCCCGCTGAAGGAACTGGAACGCGCGGCACGGCGCATGGCGGGTGGCGATTACAGTACGCCGATCCGAAAGCGGCATTCCGACGAGGTCGGTTCTCTGGCGGAAAGTTTTGAAACGATGCGCGGCGCGGTACAGAAACACCTTGCGGAACTGTCCGGCGTCGCCGAGGAACGAAAACTCCTGCTCGGCGCTCTGACGCACGAAATGAAAACGCCGATGACGGCAATCGTCGGATACAGCGAAGCGCTGAACGCGCTGCGCCTTTCGGAGGAACAGAAAGCCGAGTGCATCACGTATCTGCACCGCGAAAGCAAGCGCCTTGAGGTTCTGACGCAGAAAATGATGCGTCTGATCACATTGGACGGCGGGGAGTCGATCACACCGGAACCGATCTATGGCGAAACGCTCGAAGGGATCCTTGAACCGATGCTGAAGCCGATCGCTCAAAAGCGCGGCACGGAAGTAACGTTCGATCTTGCCGGTTTTTCTGCGGTCGGGGATTCGAATCTGATCGCCAGCGTGCTGTCCAATCTGTTTGACAACGCCGCGAGCGCGGGCGCCCGGCATATTCTGATTGCCGGAGACGGATCGACCTTATCGGTATCCGACGACGGCGCCGGCATGGCGCCCGAGGTGCTGGCGCGTGTGACCGAGCCGTTTTTCCGCGCAGACAAAGCGCGCGGCCGCGCGGGCGGTCATGCGGGGCTGGGGCTTGCGCTTGTACAGCGCATCGTGGATCTGCACGGCGGCATGCTGTCATTTCAAAGCGAACCGGGCAAAGGAACGACGGTGACGGTGCGATTGCCAAAAAATGAGAAAGAGAGGAGGCGCGGCGCATGAAACGGATAATCCTGCTGCTGTTTTGCCTGCTGCTCGGCTGCACGAGTGCTTTTACGTCGATCGATCCGGCGGATTACCGGGCAGAGGCCGTTTTGCCCGTTTTGTCGGAAACGACGGAGTTGCCCGTGCCTATAGAACCGACCGCCGCGCTTTGGAACGACCCGACGCCCGAACCGACGGAGCCGCCTCTGCTGCGGGAACGGTACGCGATCCCCGAAACGGTGCGGTTCGATTACAGCGAAGGAAAGATCACGATTACCGGCAATGCGATTGTGCATGTGCCCGACGTATCCGAACTGCCGTCGGCGCGCGTTTTCGCTTCTTCCTTCGATCAGAAAACGGTCGATCGGCTGTATGATGCGTGCTTTCCGGACGGAGGGACGTTCGATTATTCCGATCAGACGGCGTACAGCCGCGCCGAGATCGAGGGGATGCTCGGCGTGTTGGACCGGTATGCCCAAATGTCCCGCGTCAAATCCGTCGTTTACCGCTGCGAAACGGAGCGAAAACGCCTGGAAAAGCTGCTGCCGACAGCGCCTGAGACCGTTTTGCGAACGCCGACCCGCCCCGTTTTGCAGGATGGCGCCGCCACGGTTCAGACGGCAAACGAATGGGGATACGGCGATGTGTTTGCCGTAAGCAACGAGGACGCGGGCGGTGCGGCGTCTTTCTCCTGTCTATATGAAATGGATCCGACGCTGAATTTCCTGGATACGCAAAACAAAAATTACAGGCGGGATGTGACGAAGGAGTCCCGTGTACGCGGCTTGCTGCCGGAGGGCTGCACGATGGAAACGGACCCGTTTTCCGCAGTCGAATCGGTTCAGAGGTTTTTGACCGACGCGGGGCTGGACGATTTCTCGGTGGAGCGCGTCGCGCTGTATGCAAATTCCCGCTCCTATCCGCAATGGTATCGGATCTCCTGCAAACGCACCGTGGGAGGCGTTTCAATCACAACCGTTTACCCTGCCGACTCGCTTCACGGAACGCGCCGTACGTCGGCCGCGAAAACGCGATCGGCGGAGGAATGGAAGTACGAACGGCTCGTGTTTCTCGTCGCGGATACCGGGATCCGCCGCATCTTCTGGGAGGATCCGGTTTCGGTGGAGCGTTTGTCCGGAAGCGGGCCGGAACTGATTCCGTTCCGGGAGGCCGTCGAGATCGCGCAGACGATTCTGTATGAAGCCGATAAGGATCGAACGGTCTCGATCACCGATACTGTGGAATCGATCGCGCTGACGATGCTGATCGAATCCGATCCCGAAACGGACGGTACAGGGAAACTGATCCCTGCATGGGAGGTTTGCTTCACGAAAACAATGGGTTCGCAGGGGGTGAGCAGAGGACTGCAGTCCATCTTCATTCGCGCCGATACCGGCGAAGCGCTCGTCTGGACCGCCGGCGTCTTTTGCTGTGACGCCGCCTGCGCAACCGGACTGGATCACGTGCCGGCCGTGCTCGGGAACTACAAGGTCGCGGAGTAAACCGGAACGCTTTCCAAAACAGTACGTCAAAATCAGGACGCTTTCTTTCGCCCGATGATTGACGGGACATGTAAGAACGTGGTAAAATACCGATATCGAAACAAAAGGAGAGAAACGCGGATGAAAAAACGGGTAGCGCTGATCGTACTGGACAGCGCAGGCATCGGATCCCTGCCGGATGCGGCGGAATTCGGAGATGAAGGCGCGAATACCATTTGCAACATTTATCATAAGCGCGGACGGCTCGAGGTTCCGAACATGAAATCGCTCGGTCTTGCCGCGATCGACGGCTGCACGCTCCCGCCTTATGACGGAAGGATCGTCGGCGCTTACGGCAAATGCGCCGAAAAAACGCACGCCAAGGACACGACCTGCGGCCACTGGGAAATGGCAGGGTATTCGCTTGAGGAGCCGTTCCGCACGTATCCGAACGGGTTTCCGCGGGAGTTTCTGGACGCGTTCGAAGCGCGGATCGGGCGCAAAACGATCGGAAATACCGTTGCGTCGGGCACCGCGATCATTCAGGAGCTTGGCGACGAGCATGTAAGAACCGGCTGTCCGATCGTTTATACGAGCGCGGACAGCGTATTCCAGATCGCCGCGCACGGCGATGTGATTCCGTTGGAAGAATTGTACCGGATGTGTGAGATCGCAAGGGAGATGCTGGTCGGGGAATACCTGGTGGGCCGCGTGATCGCGCGTCCGTTTACGGGAACGAGCGGGCATTATACGCGCACCGAGTACCGGAAGGACTATGCGCTCGCTCCGTTCCAGCCGACGATCCTGGACGGGTTGACGGAAAAGGGGCTTTCGGTCGTTGCGATCGGCAAGATTGAGGACATCTTCCGCCATCGCGGGATCTCGATTGTCGATCATACGAAGAACAATCCGGCGGGTATCGCAGCTACCGAGCGGTTCCTGGGCGAGGGCACAGGCGATTTCATTTTCACAAACCTCGTCGATACCGATATGCTGTACGGTCATCGAAACGACGTTGAGGGCTACGCGCAGGCGCTTGAGTATTTCGATGCGAAGCTAAAGGATCTGACGGCAAAGATGGGCGAAGGCGATCTGCTGCTTGTGACGGCGGATCACGGATGCGACCCGACGTATCCCGGCACAGATCATACGCGCGAATACATTCCGCTGCTGATTGCGGGAAAGCATGTGCGTCCGGGCGTAAATCTGCATATCCGTCCCGCGTTCAACGATATCGGCGCGACGGTCTATGAATATCTGACGGGCGAGACATGGCGCGAAGGGACTTCGTTCTTGCAGGAGATTTGGGAGGATTGAATATGGAACAGGAGCGTATCATCGAACATGCGGTTCGCGCGCTGCGGGAAGTCGGCGCGGACAGCGCCAAGATAGGACTGATCCTCGGCAGCGGACTCGGCGGTTATGCCGAGACGCTGGAGAACAAGCGATATGTCGAATATGCCTCGATCGAAGGGTTTCCGGTTTCGGGCGTTGTCGGGCATAAATCCCGGTTTGTAATCGGGGAGAAGGCGGGGAAGACGGTCGTCGTCATGCAGGGCCGATTCCATTTTTACGAAGGATATCCGCAAGCCCTGCTTGCGCTCGGCGTACGAACCATGAAGCGGCTCGGCGTCGAAAAGCTGCTGATCACGAATGCGGCGGGCGGAATCAATTTTCCGGCCGGCACGCTGATGCTGATTTCCGATCACATCAATCTTTCCGGAACCAATCCGCTGATCGGAGAGAACCTTGCGTCCTTCGGACCGCGATTCCCCGATCTTTCCAACGTTTATGACCGCGCGCTTCGGACGAAGCTGAAGGAACTGGCTGCGGCGGACGGCATCCCGCTTGCGGAAGGTGTATATCTGATGATGTCCGGTCCCTGCTATGAAACGCCTGCGGAGATTCGTATGGCGCGTGTGCTCGGTGCGGACGCGGTCGGGATGTCCACTGTCCCGGAGGCGATTGCCGCGGCGCATTGCGGCGTCAGGGTGGTCGGTATTTCTTTGATTACAAACGCGGCGGCGGGAATCTTAGATCAGCCGCTTTCCCATGCGGAGGTCACGGAAGCGGCAAACAACGCGTCCGAGCGGTTTACGCGCCTCGTCGATCGCATCGTCTCCGATCTTTTCTGAAAAACCGAACTTGGAACGGAACCGTCGGTTCCGTTCTCAGCGTGTCAAAAATTCTTTTGACACGCTGAGCAGACTGCCAAGAAGGGTGTTCAGAAGCCGGGATTCTTGCCCGAAACGTATACTGACGCTATCGTGAGGGCGAGAAACCGGCTAATTTTCGACGAATAGATATATGAAACGGCCTCGAAGCGGCCGTTCCTACATACAAGTTTTCTTTGCTTTCTATCGTCGAAAATGATCTGACCCCTTTATTGACAGTCTTGGAACGGAACCGTCGGTTCCGTTCTTTTGTTATCGTTTCCCGCATACCATGAGAGCGGAGGGATGCGTATGCGAAGAAAACTGATCGTGCTGTTGTGCGCGGTGATGCTGCTTGCCGGAAAGAGCGAGGCCGATTCGAAATCGGCCCGGGCGTCTGTGCTGATGCCTGCAGGCAGCGCCGCCGTGCTGTCGGAGGAAAATGCGGAGGAAAAGCTGCCCGTGGCCGGGCTGACCAAACTCCCTGCAATCTTAACGCTGTGCCGTGCGTTTGATTCAGGCCTGATCGCGCCGGAAACCGAAATGGAAGTATCGAAGAAAGCAAGCAAGGTGTCCGGTCCGACGGCATTTTTGGAAGCGGGGGAGCGCATTCGTGCCGACGAGCTTTTGAAGGCCGCCGTTATGATCTCCGCCGGCGACGCAATCTATGCGTTGATGGAGAATGCGTTCGGCTCGGAAGAGGTGTTTTTGAACAACATCGGCGTGATTCTGCGGGAAGCGAACGTCGAGGTACAGCTGGAAACCTGTCTCGGCACAGGAACGCCGTTCTCCTGCACCGATCTGATCCGGCTCGGCAATCTTGCGCTGGAGAGCGATTCGTTCCTGCAGTATTGCGGACGGTATATGGATGCGACGCCGCATCAAAAGGGCGGCGAAACAGAGCTTGTCAATGCGAACCGGCTGATTCGCACCTATTCCGGATGCTTCGGCCTTCTGACCGGAAGTTCAAAGATGGATGGATACAGCGGCTTGTTTGCAGCGAAAAGAAATGATATGACGTATCTGTGCGCGGTCATCGGAAGCGCCACAAGTGAAGCGCGGTTTGCAGAGGCGATCCGGCTGTTCGACAACGCCTTTGCCAATTACCGACTGGAAACGCCGGCAAAGGCGGGGGAACCGTTGGAACAGGCGTACCCGGTACTGTACGGCGACCGCAAGACCGTAAATCTGGTGCCGAAAGAGACGATCGTGCTGCTGATGAACAAAGCGGACGGCGGCGTCGTGACTGAACTGAACGTACCGGAAACGCTGCTCGCGCCTTTGGATCCCGAAACGCCTGTCGGAACGGCAACCTTCTATAATGCGGAAGGGGAGATGCTGGGAACGGTTTCCCTTTATCCGGACGAAACAGTCCAGCCAAACGGCTTTTCGGATGTCTGCCGCAGGATTCTGTCCGGCTATCTGACCGAATAAATCGCAGAATCAAAAAGGAGCATGCTTTTTGACAGCATGCTCCTTTTGCAATCCCATATTACTCCGCTTTTTTCGC
The DNA here is from genome assembly GCA_902768795.1 of uncultured Eubacteriales bacterium. GTDB lineage: Bacteria > Bacillota > Clostridia > Christensenellales > CAG-138 > UBA3792. The sequence goes on along the minus strand of CACXMS010000007.1, from coordinate 41,905 downwards.
GGGCGTTTTCCGCTTACGCGCCGTGGGCAGCGCGGCGGGATCCTCTTCATTCTCCCGGATCAAATGCGGCGGAGCAACCTTTCGGATCGTTTCACCGGTAATTTCACAGGTCGTTACGCCGGTCAACGACGGGATATCATACATGATATCGAGCATCACGTCTTCCATGATGGCGCGGAGACCTCTTGCGCCGGTTTTCCGTTCAATAGCCTTCTTGGCGACCTCGCGCAGCGCTTCCTCGGTGACGACGAGGTTCACGCCGTCCATCTCAAACAGCCGCTGATACTGCCGCGTCAGAGCGTTTTTCGGCTCGGTCAGGATTTTGATCAGGGCAGCTTCGTCAAGACTTTCGAGCGTTACGATCACGGGAACGCGGCCGACGAACTCGGGAATCAGACCGAATTTCAAAAGATCTTCGGGCAGGATGCTTTTCAGGATCGTTCCGATGTCTTTCTCTTCGAACGTCTTGATCTCGGCGCCGAAGCCCATCATCTTGTTGCCGCTGCGCTTTTCGATGATTTTTTCGATTCCCGTGAACGCGCCGCCGACGATGAACAGGATGTTCGTCGTGTCGATCTGCAGACATTCCTGCTGCGGATGCTTGCGCCCGCCCTGCGGCGGTACGTTGGCAACCGTGCCTTCGAGGATTTTCAGAAGCGCCTGCTGAACGCCTTCGCCGGAAACATCCCGCGTGATGGAGACGTTTTCGCCTTTCCGCGCGATCTTGTCGATTTCATCGATGTATACGATGCCGCGCTCGGCGCGCTTGATGTCAAAGTCCGCGGCCTGGATCAGCTTCAGCAGAATGTTTTCCACGTCGTCGCCGACATATCCGGCCTCGGTGAGCGCCGTCGCGTCGGCGACGGCAAACGGAACGTCCAGCACTTTGGCGAGCGTTTGTGCGAGCAGCGTTTTACCGCAGCCCGTCGGCCCGAGCATGATGATATTGCTTTTCTGCAGTTCAACGTCGTCATCCTTTTTCTGAAGCCGGACGCGCTTGTAGTGGTTGTAAACCGCGACGGAGAGCGCGCGCTTTGCGGCCTTCTGCCCGATCACGTATTCATCGAGCGCGGCGACGATCTCTGCGGGCTTGGGGATTTCCTTCTGCACGGAGGATTCGGCTTCCGCCGCTTCGGGCTGTTCGTACTGCATATCCTCCTGGACGATTTCACGGCACAGTTCGACGCATTCGTTGCAGATATAGGCGTTCGGACCGGCAATTAGCTTGCGAACCTGACCGCGCGGCTTTCCGCAGAAGCTGCAGCGTACTTTGTCCAAATTATCTCTGTCCCTTGTTGCCATTCTCTCATCTCCTCGGTTGGATGATCTCGTCGATCAGCCCGTAAGAAAGGGCATGTTCGACGTCCATGAAATTGTCGCGCTCCGTATCGGCTTCGATGACGGAAAGCGGCTGTCCGGTCCGCGCTGCGAGAACCTTGTTCAGGCGATCGCGGATCTTCAGAATCTGTTCCGCATGGATGCGGATCTCGGTTGCCTGCCCCTGCGCGCCGCCGCTCGGCTGATGGATCATAATTTCGGCGTTTTCGAGCGCCCGACGCTTGCCTTTTGCGCCGGCGGCCAGCAGGAACGCGCCCATGCTTGCGGCAAGCCCGACGCAGATTGTCTGGCACTCACAGCGGATGTACTGCATCGTGTCGTAGATCGCAAGACCTGCGGAAACGGATCCGCCGGGGCTGTTGATGTACAGGAAAATATCCTTGTCGGGGTCTTCCGCTTCCAGAAAGAGCATTTGTGCGATTACAAGGTTCGCAACGTCGTCGTCGATCGGACCGCCTAAAAAGATAATGCGATCCTTCAGCAGACGGGAGTAAATGTCAAACGAGCGCTCTCCGTGAGCGGACTGTTCAACGACCATCGGTATCAGGTTCATACGGAACCCCTCCTTTTTTGAAAAGTCATACGCAACAGCGTATGCGGTTACGCCTCCTCCGATGTTTCCACCGCGGAATCGGCGATCAGACGCACCGCCTTATCGACGGTGGCACGCTCTTTGAAGTAATTTCTGTCGTCTTCGGTCAGACGCGGCTTCAGATCCTCTGAAACCATGCCGTTTGCCTCCGCATAACGGTCGATCTCCGCATCGATTTCCTCATCGGTCACGGTCAGCGCTTCGGCCTTGATGACCGCGTCGATCAAAAGCTGCATCTTTACGCGCTCGGCGGCGTCGGGGCGGAAGTTCTTTTTCATTTCCTCCACGGTCGTGCCGAGGTATTGGCAGTAGGTGTTCATATCAAGTCCGCTGCCGGAGAGCCGGTATTCGAGATCGCGCACCATGCGATCCGTTTCACGGTCGATCATGACGTCGGGGATTTCAACGGCCGCGTTGTCGCATGCGCGCTTGAGCGCCGCGTTTTCACGGGCATTCGCCGCAGCGCGCCGTTTCTCTTCGATCATTTTTTCCTTTTTATCGGCTTTCCATTCGGCGACGGTGTCAAACTCGGAAATATCCGCGATAAAATCATCGTCAATTTCGGGCAGCTCCTTGACCTGAACCGCTTTCACGTTGCACGCAAACACGGCTTCTTTGCCGGCAAGCTCTGTTGCATGATATTCCGCCGGGAACGTAACGGTGATATCCTTTTGTTCGCCGGCGTGCGTGCCGATGAGCTGATCCTCAAATCCCGGAATGAACGAGCCGGAGCCGAGCACAAGCGCCTGATCCTCGGCCGTGCCGCCGTCAAACTTTACGCCGTCCACGCTGCCGCTGTAGTCTAAAAGCAGCCGGTCGCCGGATTCGGCCGGGCGGTCAACGTCCGTAAACCGCGCCTGCTTTTCACGCTCTTCCCCGAGCGCCTTGTCAACGTCCGCGTCGGAAACGGAAACGTCCGATTTCGGAACGGAAACACCCTTGTACTGACCGAGGGTCACGTCGGGCTGGAGCTGAACGATTGCTACGAATTCCACGCCCTCCTTGCCGATTTTATTGATATCGAGAGCGGGCTGATCGACCGGAACAAGATCGTGTTCGGCGATCGCAGCGTCGTAAGCTGCGCCCCAGACCGCGTCAAACGCATCTTCGTAGAAAACGCCTTCCCCGTATGCGGATTCGATGATTCTCCGCGGGGCCTTGCCCTTGCGGAACCCCGGAACCGTGTAACGCCCCGCGGTCTTGCGGTAAGCGGCCTCCGTTGCCTTTTCAAAAACGTCCCCCGGGATTGTGATCGTAAGCTTTGCTTTTTTGCCTTCCAACATCTCCAATTGTGCCATTGTGTTTCTCCTTCATTATACTGCCTTTTGGCCGGATTCAAAATAGTGTACCATAGGAAAAAATACTTTGCAAGGAGTTTTTCCTTATTTTATTACAATGTTGCAAGAAGTTTGCAATCACCGCCTGTGCACCGGCAAAAAAAAGCTGCGTGAAATTCCGATAATTTCCTTGTTTTTCAGGATTCGCCGGAAAAGGGAATTTCACAGCAATGCCCCATTTTGCATCCGCGCAATCCCTTGACCGAACGGCGTTTCTATGGTACTATACCGTTAGATTGGCATGCGATGGGGCGACTATGGAGCGAATTTGTCTGATTTGCAATCCGACCGCAAAAAGCGGCGGCGCAGGGGAAACGATCAAAGCCGTAATTGAACGGCTGAAGGCGCGAGGAGCGGAACCGACTGTTTATATGACCGGGTATCCGGGCCATGCGACCGAGCTCAGCCGGCGAGCGCTTGCGGAAGGATATGATCTGATCGCAGCAGTAGGCGGAGACGGAACGATGCGGGAAACGGCTGTTCCGCTGATTCATTCCGACGCAACGTTTGCGGTGGTTCCCTGCGGGACCGGGAACGATTTTGCACGCGCGCTCGGAATCGGGGACGATCCGGACGCGGCGGCTGAAATGCTGCTTGGCGGCGAAACACGCATGCTTGACGCGGGAACGGCGAACGAAGAGGTCTTTTTCAACGTGGCCGGCTTCGGCTTCGATGTGGACGTGCTGGATTACACCGAACAGTATAAGCCGAAATGCAAAAACGGCAGCACCGCATATCTTCGCGGGCTTTTGAAAGCGCTGTTCGGCATGAAGCTGCGCCGATCGGTCATTACGCTTCCGAATGAAACGCTTGAAATGAATGTACTGCTGATTGCGGCGGGGAACGGCCGCTTCTTCGGCGGCGGTATGGAGGTCACCCCGAACGCCGATCCCGCGGACGGGCTGCTCGATATCTGCATCATCCATGACGTCGGATTTTTCGGCGTGCTGACGGTTTTGCCGCGGTTTATGAAAGGAAAACATCTCGGCTCGCGCTACGTGACCTATCGGAAAGAGCGTGCGTGCGCAGTAACGTGCGAGCCGGTCTCGCGCATTGAGGTGGACGGGGAACGGATGCCGGGAACGCCGGTCACGTTCCGGATTTTGGAGAAGGCGCTGCGGATCCGCTTGCCGCGCCGATAAACGAAAAACAAGAGGATTGCCTGGGCAGTGAGAGACTTTTGGGAAAACATCAAAGCGCGGCTGAGCAAGCTCGGAGATGAGGAGGTCCGCATCCTCGGGCGGGGGATCAAGCGGAGCTATCTTTTGCTTGCCGCCGTTTTGATCGTTGCGGTCGCAATTTTGGCGCCGATTGTGATTTCCCTGAGCAACCGCGAAGTATCCATTGAACTGGAACGGACGGATATCGAACCCGGTCATACCTATCGCGTCAACGACGGCGTCGTCTTTTACGAAACGGAGCATTACTATGTTTCCATTGATCCGAATGAATCGACGCGCGTGGAACAGGTTGAACTTTATGTCGACGCCGACGGATACGATATGTCTTCGTCCGTTCGCCTTCTGTATCTCGGCAGCTCCGCGCAGATCATGGGACAGGATGCTTTCGTGATGGGCGGCGGGGAAACGATCCTGTCCGGCCGCGCGGGACGTCGGTATGCGGCGTTTCTGTATCGCAACCAGTACGGCGATTCGCGTATTCTGCTGGTGGACGCGCAGTCCCGCCCGACGACCGAGGTCGTGGCGACAATCCCGATCGCGGGGGGCGAGGTCACCGCGTTCGGATTTTTGGAAGCATCCAACAATTCGGAGTTGCTGTGGGTTTCAACCGTCGATGTGAATCAGTTTTCCGAGGAAGCCATCGTGCGCGTCTACAACTGCGACCGTTCCGGCGGGCTGATGTTCTATTCGGCGTCGTTTTACAACCAGACGATCGAGGACGTTCGCCTTACGAGCCGGTGCCTGTTTCTGATCGGAACGCAGGACATCGTCCGGTATGACCGCACGGACGACGGCTTTTCGTCGGAACGCGCGCGCATCAGCATATACGGAAGCCGCGTCATTGACTGCAAGGAGGCGCAGGACGGATCGAGCGCATATTTTGTTACATTGCCGGAAACCGAGGCCGGGGAGCAAACGCGGCTGTTTCGTTTGTTAACGGTTTCACAGTCGGATGAATCCTGGGCCACCGTGCTGCAGCAGTTCATGCCCGCGCCGATTGTTTCAGCGTTTCTGCAGAACAATCGTATCTGCATTGTAACGGACGAAGCTTATGAGGAATACAGCTATGCCGGGAAATCACAGCTGATCCTCGATCTGAATGTGACGCCGAAGGCGGTCATTCCGGCGGAGACGACGTTCCTGCTGTTTACCGATACCGTCGTGTATCGGGCGACCGTTTCGTAAGCGGCAGAAAGGAGCGGGGAAATGATCGATCTTGCGATCTTAATCATATTGAGTCTTTGCGTTCTGGCCGGGTATTATCGGGGCACCATTTATGCCGCGATCAATACCGGCGTGACGGTTCTTGCGCTGCTGATTGCGCTGCTGATGATTCCGGCGGCGGCCGGCGTCATCAAGCATTCCGATCGGTTGTATAAGGGGATGCTCTATTATTTCGAAGGGTATGAGTATGTCAGCGCGACGAGCGTCGAACAGGTCCACACGCCTGCGAACGCCGTATCCGACGGCGACCTGAAAACGATCGTCAACAATGCGAACATGCCGATTCCGATGGGAGACGCCGTTCAGAAGAACATCCGCCGACTCGCGTATCAGGAAAAGGGAATCGTTACGCTCGGCGATTATTTCAATCAGACGATCGTGGACGTCGTCATCAATATCCTGTCCATGATCGGAATCTTCGTTGTGCTTCGCCTGATCATGGGCTGGACGCTGCGGATCATAGATTCCTCGTTCGAGGGATTCCCGGTGATGAACCGCTATGACGCGGTATTCTCCTGCGGGATCGGCTTTTTGCACGGTGTTCTGCTGGTTTATACGCTGTTCCTGCTGGTGCCGGTTGCGCTGACGGTTGTTCCGCGCCTTGAAACGTTTTTGAACGAATCGCTGCTTGGCGGATTTTTCTATCATGTGAATCCGCTTCTGCATCTGATACCGACGACTTGATTCTTTTCGGGAGGGCTTATGACGGATATTGCCATTATCGGAGGCGGTCCCGCGGGGCTTGCGGCGGCGCTGTATGCCGTGCGCGGCGGCGCGTCGGTACGTTTGCTGGAGGAGTTGTTTGCCGGCGGTCAGATCGTGAAAACGCATTGCGTCGAAAACTATCCGGGCATTTCGGACGGGCCGGACGGGTATGCGCTTGCGGCGCGGCTGGAGGAGCATGCGCGCGCGTTCGGCGCGGAGCCGGAATATGACGGCGTTGCGTCGCTGCTGCTCACAGATGAGAAAAAGGAGATCGTATTAAGCTCCGGAAGCTCGTTCGAAGCCAAAACCGTAATCCTTTGCATGGGCGCTTCCCCGCGCATGCTCGGCATTCCCGGCGAGCGGGAATATACGGGCAAAGGCGTATCCTACTGCGCGACATGCGACGGCGCGTTCTACCGCGGCCGGACGGCGACGGTGATCGGCGGCGGCGACACGGCGATCTCCGATGCGCTCTACCTTTCCAAACTCTGCAGAAAGGTGTATGTCGTGCATCGGCGTGACGCGCTTCGCGCGAGCGCGGTCCTCGCAAACGCCGCATTGCGGACGGAAAACATCGAATTCGTCTGGAACAGCGTCCCCGAAGCGTTCCTCGGGGAGGAAAGACTGCAGGCGATCCGGTTGAAGAATACCCAAACAGGCGAAACGCGCGACCTTGGGACGGACGGCGCGTTTGTGGCGATCGGCGTCGTTCCGAGGACCGAACTGATCCGGGGACAGATCGCGCTCGCGCCGAACGGATCGGTCGAAACGAATGAACGTATGGAAACGAACGTCAGGGGCGTGTTCGCTGCGGGCGATATCCGCAATACGCCGCTGCGGCAGGTCATCACTGCCTGCGCCGACGGCGCGATTGCGGCGACCTATGCGATCGAGGCGGTGCGCGTATGATGCTTTCGGGGGAAAAAAGAACCGAGGCGCTTCGCCTTTTGAAGGACGCGTATCCGGACGCACGGCCCGCGCTGCATTTTTCAACGCCGTTTGAGCTGCTTGTGGCGACCATGCTGTCCGCGCAGTGTACCGACAAACAGGTCAATAAAGTGACCGACGTTATGTTTCAGATATACCGCACCGCGAAGGATTTTGCGGCGATCGACCTTGAAACGCTGGAGCCGTATATTCACAGCTGCGGATTCTTCCGCGCGAAGGGACAGAATATCCTGGCGATGAGCCGTATCCTGTGCGAGAAGTACGGCGGCGAGGTTCCGCGGACGATGGAGGAGCTGACCGCGCTGCCCGGCGTCGGCCGCAAGACGGCAAATGTCGTTTTATCGAATGCGTTCGGAATTCCCGCGATCGCTGTGGATACGCACGTGTTCCGCGTAACGAACCGCATCGGGCTGGCCGAAGCGAAGGACGTGGAGCACACGGAACGGCAGCTCATGGAGAACATTCCGCGCGAGGACTGGTCTGCGGCGCATCATTGGCTGATCTATCACGGACGGCAGGTCTGTGCGGCGCAGCGCCCGAAATGCGGCGCGTGCACGCTCAAGGAGGTTTGCGACTTTGCAATTCATCGACAAGACTGATATTTATATCAAGGCAGGGAACGGCGGAGACGGATGCGCTGCGTTCCACCGTGAGAAATATGTTCCGAAGGGCGGACCGTCCGGCGGCGACGGCGGAAAGGGCGGCAGCGTGGTTTTTGTCGCCGATCCGCAGGACACTACGCTGCTCGCGTTCAAACGCGCCGTGCATTTTCGTGCGGAGAACGGCGAAAACGGCCGGGCGGAGCTGCAGCACGGCAAGGACGGCGCCGATCTTTATATTCGCGTTCCGGTCGGAACGATCGTGCGCGATGTGGAAACGGGAAGTATCCTGGCGGATATGAGCGAGCCCGGCAAGCAGCGCGTTGTGTTGCGCGGCGGCAGAGGCGGCAAGGGCAACGCCCGTTTTGCGACGCCGACGCACCAATCTCCGCGGTTCGCGCAAAACGGCATAAAAACCGAGGAGCGCCGGGTGGAGCTGGAATTGAAGACGATTGCCGACGTCGGAATCATCGGGTTTCCGTCGGTCGGAAAGAGCACGATCCTGTCGGTACTGACAAGCGCAAAACCCAAGATCGCCGCGTATCATTTCACAACGCTTACGCCGAATCTCGGCGTGGCGGAGCGGCACGGACGTTCGTTCGTGCTGGCGGATATCCCCGGTCTGATCGAGGGAGCGGCCGAAGGCGCGGGGCTCGGGCACGACTTTCTCCGGCACATCGAACGGACGCGGATCCTTTTGCATGTGATCGACGCGTCGGGCAGCGAACTGAGGGACCCGCTGGAGGACTATGCCAAAATCAACGCGGAGCTTGCCGGCTTTTCGGACGCGCTCGCGTCGCTTCCGCAGATCGTCTGCTGCAACAAAATGGATCTGCCGGAAGCGGAGGAGAACCTTGCCCGGATCCGCACGGTGCTCGAACCGGAAAACATCCCCGTGTTCGGCGTATCGGCGGCGACCGTCCAGGGCTTTGACGCCATGCTCGACTGCATTATCTCGATGCTCGATACGCTGCCGCCCGTCCGGGTTTACGATGAAGCGGAACTGACGCCCCAAGGCGCAGATCAGGGCTTCACGGTTCGCCGGGACGATGACGGTTCGTTCATCGTTGAGGGCGGCGACGTCGATCGACTGCTCGAAACGACCGATCCGGACGACGAGACCTCGATGCGGCGGTTCCAGCAGCTGCTGATCAAAACGGGCATTATCGCCGCTTTGCGCGAAATGGGCGCGAAGGACGGCGACACGATCGTGCTCGGAGAATGGGATTTCACTTTTACGGAATAGGAGAGGAACAATGACGGGAAAAGAGCGCGCCGAATGGCGCAAACAGGCAAACACGCTGCCGGCCATCTTTCAGATCGGAAAGGACAATTTATCCGATGCGCTGATCGAAGGCGTCGACGCGGCGCTGAAAAAACGGGAGCTGATCAAGCTTTCCGTGCTTGAAACAAGCGACCTTTCCGCACGCGAGGCAGCGGGGCTTCTTGCCGAAAAACTGCAGGCGGAGGTCATACAGTGCATCGGACGGAAATTCGTTTTGTACCGTGAGAAGCCGGATGAGGAATAACGGCGGGGAGAAAACGTTACAGTTTGTTCGAAAAGAGTTCAAACTCGCGTGACAACTTTTTCAACTTCATGGGGTACCATGAAAGGACGCAAATGAATTTGGAAATGAGGCAACCTGAATGACGGATTTTCGTGAGATTTTGCGAACCATATTCAACGTTCTGAAGCAGCCGAGCGGATTGGCGAGCGTCATTTTCGACGTGCTGATCATCGCATTCCTTGTGTATAAACTGCTCAGTTATACGAAGGGCACGCGCGCCAACGAGGTTTTGAAGGGCGTCGGGCTTCTGTTCCTGATGTCGATTCTCGGACGGGCGTTCGGCCTGAACACGATCTCCTGGGTGCTCGACGGCATACTGGCAAGCGGTACCGTTTTTGTGATTCTGTTCATTCTGTTCACGCCGGAACTGAGACGCATGCTCGAACGGCTCGGCAGCGGAACCAAGCGGCTCGGCCGAAAGATCCTTGCGGACGACGTGGAACGGCAGGCCGTTGTTCAGGATCTGACCCATACGCTGCTGCGGCTTTCCCGCAGGCGCGTCGGCGCGCTTCTCGTTTTCGAGCAGAAGACCGGCCTTGAGGATATCGCGGCAACGGGAACGCGGCTCGACGCCGCGCTTTCGGGCGCCTTGATCGAAAACATCTTTGAGCCGAAAACACCGCTGCATGACGGCGCCGCCGTGATCCGCGGAACGACGATCGTCGCGGCGGCCTGTCTGCTTCCGCTTTCGGACGATCCGAAGGTGGCTCGCGAACTCGGTACGCGCCATCGCGCCGCGATCGGCTGCTCGGCCGCGTCGGACTGCATCGTTCTGGTCGTTTCCGAGGAAACCGGCGCGATATCGGTCGCAAGGGAGGGAAAGCTGATCCGCTATCTGGATGAAAAGGCGGTACACGATCTGTTGACGGGGCTTTTGGCGTCCGGCACGACCGTAATGCCGTGGAGCCGTCTGATGAGAAAGGAGGGTGCGCGCCATGCCGAATAAAACTGCCAGCAAAAAGCGCATTCTGCAGCGCGTCGGTTCGTTTTTCAAGGATTTCTTCACGAAAAACATTCCGCTGAAGATCATCTCCCTGCTGTTTGCGATCATGCTTTGGGGGTATGTTCTGACGATTGAAAACCCCGAGTATCCGAAGGTCGTTCGCGATGTTGAAATCACAATGACCGGTGAAAGCACCTTGACGGAACGAGGTTTGACGCTCGTTTCACGGGAACTCGGAACGACGGATGTTACCGTGCAGTGCGTGATCGGCAAACACAGTGAGCTCGATGCGTCCCGCATTACCTGTTCGGTCGATCTGTCCGACCGTGCGCTGACGCTTTCCGACGATGAAATGAGCAAGATCGTTCCGCTGACCGTTTCGGCTTCGATCCGTTCCGGCTACGGCACGATCACTTCGGTCGAGAACAGCACCGTAAGCGTTGAGATCGCGCGCGTTTCGACGCGCACGGGAATCCCCGTTTCGGTGGAATACACCGGGGCTTTGCCTGCCGGATTCCGCGTAAGCACGCCGGATCGGCTGACGGTCACGGTGTCCGGCATGCAGTCGCAGGTTGACCGGATCGCCAAAGGCGTTGTGTCGATCGATTTGTCCGCGTTCCCACGGGCCGATCTCGAAGCGCTGGCCGGTGAATACAGCGGCGTTTATTCGATCCAGTTCTTAGACAGCAGCAACAATCCGGTTGAAAATGTCTACGACGATTCCGGAGATTCCTATACGCTCGATGTTCCGATCACGATCCGCGCGTACCGGGAAGCTACGATCGAACCGGAAATTGCCGTGCCGGACGGGTATGAGTACACTTACACGCTTTCCCGCAGATATATTACCCTTTACGGGGACCGCGCCGCGCTGGATGCGATCGACACGATTGTGACGGAACCGATCAGCGCTCTGCCCGGCATGACCGGCGAAACGGTCACGGCACAGCTGGTATTGCCCGAGGGAATAACAACCGGCAGCGGCGATACCGATTCCGTGACGGTGACGCTGACGGTCAGCGAACGGATCGAAACACGTACGCTTTCCGTTCCGATCGTCGTTAAGGGACTTGACAGCAGCCTGCTGCGCGGCGAAGATTTCCCGACGGAAGCCGCCGTTTCCGCCAAAGGAACCGTGAAGAAGCTGGACGCGTTTACGACGGCCAATTTGACGGTTACGGCCGAGCTGACCGGATATGGGGCGGGTACGCACACGATTCCGCTGCAGATCTCGGTCGATACCCACGCGGAAGGCATCGCGGCTGAGCTTGTACAGCCGTCGATCACGGTAACGCTCCTGGAAAAGAGCGCGGAATAAACCATGGAACAAACCGTTTTAATCCGGAATATACGCCGCGAACTGGACGCCTCGGAGGAGGCGTTCCTTTCGGTCTGCCGGAAAAGATGGGATATTCCCGCGGACGTTCCGATGCGGCTTCGCATTGTGCGGCAGGCGCTTGACGCGCGGAAAAAGCACGATATCTGTTTCGTGATTCACGCAGAGGTCACGCTGGATGCGCGCCTGGCCAAAAGATTGCTGCATGATAAAAAACTTGATGCCGAACCGGTTCAAAAAGCCAAACAGGAACCGTTTGCTTTCGGCAGCGAACCGCAGAACGGGCGTATTGTCGTGGTCGGCCTCGGCCCGGGCGGACTGTTTGCCGCGTGGCAGCTTGCCATGAACGGGTACCGTCCGCTGGTGATCGAGCGCGGCCGGCCGATCGACGAGCGTGTGCGGGATGTTGAGACATACTGGACAGGCGGGCCGCTCGACGGGGAAAGCAATGTTGCGTTCGGCGAGGGCGGCGCCGGCACATTTTCGGACGGTAAGCTGACGACGCGGATCAAGGATGAAAAGATTGACGGCGTTTTGCGGCAGTTTGTCGCGTGCGGCGCGCCGGAGGAGATCGCGTATCTTGCCAAACCGCATATCGGGACCGACCGGTTGAGGACGGTCGTCCGCGCCATGCGGGAGGAGATCGTTTCGCTCGGCGGCGAGGTCCGGTTCTCAACCAAGCTGAAAGAGATCCGGATGGCGAACGGGGTGCTGCGCTCCATCGTTGTTTCGCAAAACGGGAGAACCGAGACCGTTCCCTGCGCCTCCATGGTGCTCGCAATCGGGCAGGGCGCGCGGGATACGGTTCGCATGCTGTTTGACGCGGGGATCGCAATGGCGCCGAAGGCGTTTGCGGTCGGCGTGCGCGCCGAGCATCCGCAAACGTTGATCGACCGAAGCCAATACGGTGAATTCGCGTCGCATCCGCGGCTCGGCGCAGCTGAATACCGTTTGACCGGAAAAAGCGGCGACCGCGGCGTTTATACCTTCTGCATGTGTCCCGGCGGCCGCGTCGTTGCAAGCGCAAGCGGGGCGGAGCAGATCGTTGTCAACGGGATGAGCGATTATGCGCGTGACGGCGAAAACGCAAACGCGGCGGTGGTTGTGCAGGTCGGTCCGGAGGATTTCGGAACCGATCCTTTGGCGGGCCTTCGCTTCCAGGAACGTCTGGAGACCGATGCGTTCCGCCTGGGCGGAGGACTCGCTCCCGCGTGCCGCGTTGCGGATTTTCTGGAGCATCGGAAAACGACGCGGTTTCAAAGCGTTCGTCCGACGTATCGCCCGGCGGTGGAGGGTGCGAATCTCTGGGATTGCCTTCCGGCGTTTGCGGCGCAGGGCGTGCAGGACGGCTTGCTGTCGTTCGGCGCGCAGCTGAAGGGGTACGACCTCCCGGATGCGGTTTTAACGGCGGTGGAAAGCCGCACGTCGTCGCCGCTGCGGATCCTGCGCGGAACGGATCGGCAATCGGTTTCCTGTGCCAATCTGTATCCGGTCGGCGAGGGCGCAGGGTATGCGGGCGGCATTGTCAGCGCGGCCGTCGACGGCTGGAACGCTGCTGAAGCGATCATGCGCCGGTTCCGAAAGGAACTGTAAGCACCTCCGCTTTTCCGGATTTTGGCAAACAGAATCCGCATTTGCGGCAAAGTTGTGATATTTTTCGCAAAAAACGACGCAGGGTCTTTCCAACCGAATTGAAATATGGTATAAATGGGGCAGATTTACCGAGAGGAGGGTACGCTGATGAGAAAACGGATCGCGCTGGCGCTGGCTCTGCTGATGCTCGCCGCGCTTCCGATGCTGCGGCATACCGAAGCGGAGGAAACAGCTCCGGCAACCGTTCGTGTTCTGCTCGGCACGGAAGGCGCCGCACAGGTGGACGTCACCGTGAAGGGAACCTATTCGGTCGGCGACACGGAATTTACGGACGGAACCTTGACCGCTTCGATCAATAACGGGACGATCACCGTATCGCATTCCGGGAAAGGCATGCTCGCCGCAAGCACAAATCCCGTGCGCGTTGTGCGCCTTGAAGCGGATAAAGACGAAGCGAATCTGACGCTGATGAACGCAGGACAGAATACACTGCGGACATATCTCGGCGATCTCATTTTCTACAGCGACGGCGGCAAGCTTTGCGTCGTCAACGACATCGGCATTCGCGAATACCTGTACGGCGTTGTTTCCGGCGAAATGAGCGACAGCTCTCCGGCGGAGCAGTTGAAGGTCGAAGCGATCTGTGCCAAATGCTTTGCTCTGGCCGAGGTCGCTGCCCGAACCAAAGAAGACTTTGACGTTTATGATACGGCGAAGTCCCAGCTGTATCACGGCTACGTCGCGGAGGACGTCAATTCGATCGCCGCGGTGGACGCGGTGTGGGAGAACACGCTGCTGTATAACGGGAAGGTCGTAAAAACGTATTACACCACGGCAAACGGCGGCCAGATCATCACCCCGACGATCCACTGGGGCGGAGCGACCGATCCGGTGTATTCTTACGGATACGATCCGTTTGATCTGATGGGCTCGTCGAAAAACGTGACGGTGACTGTCAACGGGGCGGACCCGTCCTCACTTTCCGACAAGCTGTACGCATATTTTCGTTCCCTTGCCGAAGCCGCGCTCGGCGAATCCGTCGATACCGTGGAGAGTATTGTCGCAATGAGCGGCCTGTATGATCCTGCGAACCCGAACGGAACAAGCCGTTATCCCAAAGATCTTGCGCCGCAGACGCAGATTTCGATTACGATGAACGTGCGTACAAAGGCGGGAGAGTACCGTCAGGCAACCGCATCGTTTACGCCGGGCGAACTGAAATCCGGCGGCGGCGTCTCCGCGTCGGGAACCGTCTCTTTCGTTGTACGGACCGAAGCGCAAAAATGGGTGCTCGTGTTCGGCGAGAGCAAGGGAAACCGCGTCGGTCTGTCGCATCGCGGCGCCGGAGTGATGGCCAGGCAGGGTTATTCCTACGTCGATATTCTGAAGTTTTATTATTCCGGCGCCGATCTGTACGACGCTTCCGGAAACGTGATCCCGTCGACGGCCGATTTCAGCTTCACCTATACCGGCCCTGAACCCGATCCGACGCCGACGCCCGCAGCTGAAACCCCGGAACCGACAGAAACCCCGGAGCCGACAGCATCGCCGGAGTCCACAGCGTCCCCGGAGCCGACGGAAACCCCGGAACCGACGGCCTCCCCGGAACCCACAGAAACCCCGGAACCGACGGCCTCCCCGGAACCGACAGAAACCCCGGAACCGACGGCCTCCCCGGAACCCACAGAAACCCCGGAACCGACGGCCTCCCCGGAACCGACAGAATCCCCGGAGCCCACGGTATCCCCAGATCCCGATCCGAATGCAGGGGATGTGGACGGCGTGAACGGCGTAACGACAGCGGACGCGCAGCTTGTCATGCAGCATTGGCTTGGATTGATTGAACTGAAGGATGAGCAGTTCCGGCGCGCCGATCTGAACAGGGACGGCGTAGTGGACGGCCGCGACGCAGCGGCGATCCTTCGCATGATTTTGAAATAACGAAACAATAAAACAGGAGCCGATCGGATTCTTCCGGTCGGCTCCTGAACTGCCACAATGAAGATGTTTGTTTGCGGTGAAGCATCAGAAAGAAATAGATGCGGGATGGGACTGCTGCATTGAGAAAAACTCAGCAATTCCGGCACATTGCGAACTTCGTTGAGCATCGTACGACATCATTTATCCTGCGTACCGTCATTCTCAAAGAACGCCCGATACTTCCGGAAGAAGGAAGCATACAGCTTTGTGTTTTCAAGCTCCCACAACTTCTTCATATCGACCGGATCGGCATCCAGATCATAAATCCGAGCGCCCTCCAATGCCAGAAGGAACGGCGAGTGTGTTGCTATGATGAACTGACATCCGCAGTACCGCGCCATTTGCTCCAGCATCGCCTTGAGCTCCAGCTGCATTTTCGGCGACATACTGTTTTCCGGCTCATCCAGACAGTACAAAGTGTCGTTTTCCAGTCTCAGATTGAAATATTTCAGCGCGGTCTCGCCGTTGCTGTTTAATCCAAGCTCCTGTCACAATCGCTGCCGAAGGAATTTCCTTCTGGAAAGAGATTTTCGGCGTGTCTGCACCTGCGTCCGAAAGTCCTCATAGCCTTCCATACTGTTCAGCTTGATTGTTTCGCCGAACTTGACACGTTGGTATTCTTCTTTCCCTTTTTCGATCGCCTCGCTGATTTCGGCATTGTTGACACGAACGGCAAGCATGTAATCGAAGATGTCGTCGCTGGTGATGATGCTGCTTCCGTTGGGAATGCGGTATCGGAACCCCTCGTCGTCGGAACCGAGCGTATAGTCGCAACAACCGAGATACGCATCGAACAGCTCGCTCGAATTGAACGGCGCGAGACGCTTCAGCTCCAACTTACCGGCAATCAGGTTCAGCAGCGTGCTTTTGCCGGAGCCGTTTCCGCCGTAAAAGATTGTAATGTTCCGAAAGAAAACCTCTGACAGTCCCTTCTTGCTGAATATCTTGCAGGGGTAGATATTGTCAATGTATCCGCCGTTTTCAGAGATACGCGGTTCAATGATGCGCCGTTCTTCGGTCAGAAGGCCGGGAAGGGAAAACGATTCGAGAAACATGACATTCCCCTCCTTGCCTCATCTGAAAAGAATTGTATCCCTTATAACTCTATCAACATAACAGAAATAGCGTCAAAATGCAACATCCACTGTGCGGACTGTCGCAAAGAGATATGCTAAACCGCCAGCAGCACGGGCGACCGTTTAACTCTCGCCCCGGCAGCGTCAGCACACGTTTCGAAACGATGGTCACAGCCTTTGGCCGGTCCCTGCTTTTTTGCCGGTTACGACGAACGCACCCGAGAGAAACAATTTGTGCAAAAGAAAAGATTTTTATTTCATTTGATACAGTTTTCAAGGGAAAATAACGGGGATGGCAGTCTTTACGAAAATCCAAAAAGAAATGTTGAATTTTGCGAAAAGATATGGTAAAATGAGCATGCGTAAAAGTCTGTATTTTTTGCAGGCATTTTACGGGAACTATCAGGACAAACGGGAACGACACCCATTTTGACAGGAGGATACAATGCAAAACAAAATCACGGAAATCCCGTTCCGCGGCACACCAGAACAGGAAGCAAAGCTGAAAGAGATCATTGCCGCGCACAAGGGACAGGAAGGCGCGTTGATGCCCGTGCTGCAGCAGGCACAGGACGTTTACGGCTATCTGCCCATCGAAGTTCAGACG
The DNA here is from genome assembly GCA_902768795.1 of uncultured Eubacteriales bacterium. Classification (GTDB taxonomy): domain Bacteria; phylum Bacillota; class Clostridia; order Christensenellales; family CAG-138; genus UBA3792. The sequence continues at coordinate 24,878 of CACXMS010000007.1, read as the reverse complement.
ATGATCGCGGAGGGGCTCGGCATTTCGCTGGAGCAGGTTTACGGCGTTTCGACCTTCTATTCGTGGTTCAACCTCGAACCGAAGGGCGAACATCTGATTCGCGTTTGCCTCGGCACAGCGTGCTACGTCAAGGGTTCTGCGGATATTCTGGCAGAGCTTGAAAAGCAACTCAAGATTGATGCCGGACATACCACGCCCGACGGAAAATTCACCCTCGAAGCAACGCGTTGCCTCGGCTGCTGCGGCCTCGCGCCGGTATTCACGGTCGATGACGACGTGTACGGTCGGCTTACGCCTGCCGATATCAAGGGCATTCTGGATAAATACCGCGATTAATCGAAGACTATGACGATCCGTGAGATTGCCGGGCTGCTGAATGCAGCCGTCTGCAGCACCGACGCATCCCTTCTCAATAAGGAAGTGGAAGCGGCGTTCGGAAGCGATATGATGAGCGACGTTCTCGCCTATGCAGACGAGGGCAGTCTTCTCATTTCCGGCCTTCTGAATCCGCAGGTCATCCGTACCGCGCACATGCTGGATATGCCGTGCATCGTTTTTGTTCGCGGTAAGGTTCCGACGAAGGAAATTCTGACGCTTGCAGAGGAAAACCATATCGTCGTACTGTCTACGCCGCTGCGGATGTATGCAACGTGCGGCATTCTGTATACCGCCGGACTGGACAGGTGACGGAATGGAAGAGTTGCTGCACTATCATTTTGATGTAGACGGCGCAAACTTCGCGTCTGCCGGCGAGGCCTCCGTACAGGTCAAACGCCTGCTGCGGCAAATGGGCTTTTCTCCCGATCTGATCCGGCGCGTTTCCATCGCCATGTACGAAGGAGAGATCAATATGGTCATCCATGCGAACGGCGGCGATGCGGATATCTATATGGATCCGGAGCAGATTCGCGTTGTACTCAAGGATCATGGTCCCGGCATCAAGGATATCGCGCTTGCCATGCAGGAGGGATATTCGACTGCGCCGGACAACATTCGCTCGCTTGGTTTCGGCGCCGGGATGGGTCTGCCGAACATGAAGCGTTACTCCGACGACATGACGGTCGAGTCGACCGTCGGCGTCGGAACCACCATCACGCTGGTGTTCCGATCGGTATAAGGCATGATTGTATACAAGCATTCCGTCTCTCTGGACGCAGAAAAGTGCAAAGGATGTACGACCTGCTTAAGGCGTTGCCCGACGCAGGCGATTCGCGTACGCGACGGGAAAGCATGTATCAATCCGACCCTCTGTATCGACTGCGGCGAGTGCATTCGCCATTGCCCCTACAAGGCAAAGAAAGCGTCGTTTGATTCGCTCGATACGCTCAATCACGAAAAATATCTGATTGCGCTTCCCGCGCCGAGTCTGTTCGGACAGTTTGCAAATCTGGAAGAAGCGGACTATCTGCTGCAGGGACTTCGGGATCTCGGATTCGACGATGTGTATGAGGTCGCAAAGGCTGCCGAAATCGTAACCGAATATACGCGGCGCTATATTCGTCAGGCGGACGAAAAAATGCGCCCGTTTATCAGCACGGCGTGCCCCGTTGTGGTGCGGCTCGTGTCGATGCGGTTTCCGTCTTTGCGGAGCAAGCTTCTGCCGATCACGCCGCCGATTGAGGTGGCGGGAAAGCTGGCGAAAGAGCGTGCTTTAAGAGAACACCCGGAACTGGCCGAGGAGGATGTGCGAACCGTATTCATCTCCCCGTGTCCCGCAAAGGTCAGTTGGGTCAAGAATACGCCTGCGGACAAGAAACGGTACATCGATTATATTGTGTCGATGAGCGACGTTTATTTCCGCGTTCTGTCCAAGATGCGGCGCGATCAGGTTCCGGAGGTGGAATCCGAAAGCGGCGTCGTCGGCATCAGCTGGGCGTCAAGCGGCGGCGAAGCGAGCGCGCTGATGAACGAAAAATACTTGGCGGCCGACGGCATCGAGAACGTGATTCGCGTGTTGGACGAGATCGAAACGGGACATTTTCCGGATCTCGAGTTTGTCGAGCTGAACGCCTGCCCGGGCGGATGCGTCGGCGGCGTGATGGCGGTGGAGAATCCGTTTATTGCGCGGGTGCGGCTGCAATCTCTGAGAAGGTATCTTCCGATCATGCGGAATTACCTGACCGACGATCCGGACAGCGAAATCCCCGAATCGATGCTGGCAACGAAACCGGGCGAATACAGCAGCGCGGAGCTTTTGAATGCGGACCGCGCCAAATCGTTTCGCATGATGCTCGAAATCGCGCGCGTCAAGCAGATGCTGCCCGGAATGGACTGCGGCTCCTGCGGCGCGCCGACCTGCGATGCATTTGCGGAGGACGTGGTAAAAGGCGAAGCAAAGATTGAGGATTGCGTGATTCGCATGCGGGAGCAGTTGAAAAAAACGGAACAGGACGGTAACGTATGACAGTAGCGCAGTTGCTGGAAAAAACCGGATGGCAGTCTCTGCTGTCGGTTGATGAAACCAGAGAAATTGCCGGCGGATACGCGGGAGATCTGTTGAGCTGGGTCATGGGCAGAGCTGAAAGCGGCGATTGCTGGTTCACGATTATGTCGAACCTCAACGTTGTCGCAGTCGCGCAGCTGACCGACGTGGCATGTGTGGTGTTCACGGAGGGCGTCATGCCGGACGAAGCCATCCTGAAGGCGGCGGCGCTGCATGATATCAACCTGATCCGTGCCGAGGAGCCGACGTATGCGGCTTGCGCGCGGCTTGGGGAGCTGCTTCGATGAGCGCTTTTACCTACGATCTGCATGTGCACTCGTGCCTGTCTCCCTGCGGGGACGACGACATGACGCCATGCAACATCGCAGGAATGGCGCATCTGAACGGACTGGAACTGGTCGCTTTGACCGATCACAACGCGAGCCGAAACTGTCCTGCATTCTTCCGCGCCTGTGCGGAGTATGGAATCATTCCGGTGGCGGGCATGGAGCTGACGACGGCGGAGGATATCCACCTCGTTTGCCTGTTTGAGACGCTCGAGGCGGCGCTCTCGTTCGAGGAGGCGATTCAGCCGCACCGGATGCAAATCCGCAACCGCAAAGGGATTTACGGCGAGCAGCGCATTCTGAACGAGCGCGATGAAGTGATCGGCGAGGATCCGTGGTTCCTGCCGGCGGCAACGTCGCTGGACCTGGAGACCGCGGCACGGCTGGTCGATGCGTACGGAGGCGCATGCTATCCCGCCCATATCGACCGCGAAGCGAACGGTCTGCTGGCAATTCTCGGCGCATTTCCGCCGGAGCCGGTTTTCCGGTGCGCGGAACTTCGGGAAGCGGAGCACGCTGCGCTGGCGGAGGGCAGAACGACGGTTGTCAGCTCGGACGCGCATCGGCTGTGGGAACTCAAGGAAGGCGGTACGCCGCTGGAACTGGATGCGCCGAAGGAGGATCCCGAGGCGGTGCGGCATGCGCTGATCGCGTATCTGAAACGGGGTGCGGAATGAAAGAACTGTCACTGAATATTCTCGACGTGGCGAAAAACTCCGTAAAAGCGGAGGCAACGCTGATCGGGATCGAACTGATCGAAACGGAAACAACGCTCCTGCTTCGCATCCGTGACAACGGGTACGGAATGGAACCGGATTTTCTGACCAGGGTGCTCGATCCGTTTTCGACGACGCGCACCACGCGCAAGGTCGGACTCGGTCTGCCGCTTCTGAAACTGGCGGCGGAGCAGACCGGAGGGACGCTCTCGATTGCATCCGTGCCGAAAAGCGCTTCGCCCGACGCATGCGGGACGACTGTGGAAGCGTTTTTCCACACGGATCACATGGATTTCACACCGATCGGGGATATCGTTTCGACGGTCGTGTTGCTGATCCAGGGCAATCCGGATATTGATTTCCGGTTCGTTCATACGATGCCGGACAAGGAAGTGGAGCTCGACACGCGCGATCTTCGCGCCGTGCTCGGCGACGAAGTGCCGCTGAACGATTTTGCGGTGCTGAACTGGATTACGGAATCGCTTCGGGAGCAGTACGGCTCCTGAGTGAACATACAGGTTTGCAAGAAACCGAATGGAAACAAACAGAAAATCAAACGAAAGGATCAAACAATCATGAAGTCATTGCAAGAACTTGCGGCAATCCGTGAACGGATGAAAAACAAGGTTGCTCTTCGCGAGGCGAACGGCGATATCCGCATTGTAGTCGGTATGGCGACCTGCGGCATTGCGGCGGGCGCGCGTCCCGTGCTGAATGCTTTGGTCGAAGCGGTCTCCAAAGAGAACCTCGAAAACGTTACCGTGACGCAGACGGGCTGCATCGGGATGTGTCGGCTGGAGCCGATCGTTGAGGTGTTCATCCCCGATCAGGAGCGCGTTACGTACGTCAAGATGACGCCGGATAAGGTTCCGGAGATCATCGAGCAGCACATCAAAGGCGGAAAGCCTGTGGCAAAGTACACCATCGGCGCCGTTGAAGCATAATCGGAGGTAAACCGCACTATGATTCGTACACACGTTTTGATTTGCGGCGGCACCGGCTGCAGCTCTTCGAACAGCATGCTGATCGCGGATCGCATGGAAGAAGAAGTCGCCAGACAGGGCCTTGCCGAAGAAGTGAAAGTTGTCCGCACCGGCTGTTTCGGCCTCTGTGCACTCGGCCCGGTCATGATCGTTTATCCCGAGGGAACGTTCTACAGCCGCGTAAAGGTGGAAGACGTTCCGGAGCTCGTCGAGGAACATCTCTTAAAAGGCCGCGTCGTCGATCGCCTTGTTTATCGTGAAGACGAGGGCGGCGAAGAAAAGGTCGAAGTTCCGTCTTTGCAGGAAACGGGATTCTATAAGACCCAGAAGCGCGTTGCGCTGCACAACTGCGGCTTGATCGATCCGGAGAACATCGAAGAGTACATTGCCGTCGACGGTTATGCCGCGCTCGGCAAGGTGTTGACGGAAATGACGCCGGAACAGGTCATTCAGCTGATGAAGGACAGCGGTCTGCGCGGCAGAGGCGGCGCGGGCTTCCCGACCGGTCTGAAATGGGAGTTTGCGGCAAAGAACAAGGTTCCGCAGAAGTACGTCGTCTGCAACGCGGACGAGGGCGACCCCGGCGCGTTCATGGACCGTTCCGTGCTCGAAGGCGACCCGCACGCGGTGCTCGAAGCTATGGCGATCGCCGGTTACGCGATCGGCGCGAACAAGGGCTATATCTACGTCCGTGCGGAGTACCCGATCGCGGTCAAGCGTCTGAACATCGCCATCAACCAGGCGCGTGAATACGGTCTGCTCGGTGAGAACATTTTCGATACCGGTTTCAACTTTGACATCGAAACCCGCCTTGGCGCAGGCGCGTTTGTCTGCGGCGAAGAAACCGCTCTGATCACCTCGATCGAGGGCAACCGCGGCGAACCGAAAGCCAAGCCGCCGTTCCCGGCAAACAAAGGTCTGTTCGGTCAGCCGACGATCATCAACAACGTTGAAACGCTGGCAAACATCCCGCAGATCATCCTGAAGGGACCGGAATGGTTCGCTTCGATGGGCACCGAGGATTCGAAGGGCACGAAGGTCTTTGCGCTCGGCGGAAAGATCGTCAACACGGGCCTTGTCGAGATCCCGCTCGGCACGACGCTGCGTGAGATCATCTTCGACATCGGCGGCGGCATCCCGAACGGCCGCAAGTTCAAGGCGGCGCAGACGGGCGGCCCGTCCGGCGGCTGCATCCCGGCGAAGTTCCTCGATACGCCGATCGACTACGGCAACCTGACCCGTATCGGCTCGATGATGGGTTCCGGCGGTCTGATCGTCATGGACGATACGACCTGTATGGTAGACGTTGCGCGTTTCTTCCTCGACTTCACGGTCGACGAGAGCTGCGGCAAGTGCACGCCGTGCCGTATCGGCACGCGCCGCCTGCTCGAAATGCTGGATAAGATCACGTCCGGCAACGGCACGCTCGAAGATCTCGACAAGATGGAAGAGCTGTGCAACTACATTAAGAACAACTCGATGTGCGCGCTCGGTCAGACGGCGCCGAACCCGGTTCTGTCCACGCTGAAGCATTTCCGTGATGAGTATGAAGCGCATGTCGTCGAGAAACGCTGCCCGGCCGGCGTCTGCAAGAAGCTCCTGCGGTTTGAGATCGTCGCCGATAAGTGCCGCGGCTGCACCAAGTGCGCCCGGAACTGCCCGGTCGGTGCAATCACCGGCAAGGTCAAGGAACCGCACGTCATCGACCAGAGCAAGTGCATCAAGTGCGGCGCCTGCATGGACGGCTGCAAGTTCGATGCAATCATCAAGAAATAAGGGGAGGCTGCTATGGAAACCATTAAAATGAAAATCAACGGGCTTGAAGTAGAAGTCCCCGCCGGTTCGACCATTCTCGAAGCGGCCGAGATCGCGGGCGTCCGCATCCCGACGCTGTGCTACATGAAGGACATCAATGCCATCGGCGCATGCCGTATGTGCGTTGTCGAAGTCAAGGGCGCACGCTCGAATCCGGCGGCCTGTCTGCAGGTCGTTTCCGAGGGCATGGAAGTGCAGACGAATACGCCCGCGTTGCGGGAATCCCGTAAAAAGACGATGGAACTTCTGCTCTCGAACCATCGGCTCGACTGTCTCGGCTGCGTTCGCAGCGGCAACTGCGAATTCCAGCAGCTTTCGCAGGAATACGGCTGCGATCCGGAGAAATATGCTCCGCCGACGCCGCTCAAGCCGGACATTGACGATTCCGCGATCCATCTTGTCCGCGACAATTCGAAGTGCATTCTTTGCCGTCGCTGCGTAGCGGTCTGCAAAGCGAACCAGCATGTTGCCGTCATCGGCGCGAACGAACGCGGTTTCAAGACGCACATCGGCAGCGCGTTTGACCTGCCGCTGAATCAGACGTCCTGCGTCAACTGCGGCCAGTGCATCGCGGTCTGCCCGACCGGCGCCTTGACCGAGCGTGACGACACCGAAAAGGTCTGGAAGGCGCTGGCCGATCCGACGAAACATGTCATCGTCGGTCCCGCTCCTTCGGTCCGCGCACAGCTTGGCGAGTGCTTCGGTCTGCCGATCGGCACGAACGTGGAAGGCAAACTGATTGCGGCGCTGCGCCGTCTCGGCTTTGACCGGGTGTTCGACGTGGACCACGCGGCGGACGTCACGATCATGGAAGAGGGCACCGAGCTTCTGGATCGGCTCCAGAACGGCGGCAAACTCCCGATGATTACGAGCTGCAGCCCCGGCTGGATCAAGTTCTGCGAGCATTACTATCCGGAATTCATCCCGAACCTTTCGACCTGCAAATCTCCGCAGGGGATGTTCGGCGCTCTGTGCAAGACGTATTATGCGGAAAAGAGCGGCATCGATCCGAAGGATATCGTCGTCGTTTCGATCATGCCCTGCACCGCGAAGAAGTTCGAGGCGTCCCGTCCCGAGCTGTCCGAGAACGGCTTGCCGGATATCGACGTTTCGCTGACCACGCGCGAGCTTGCCCGCATGATCCGCCGTGCCGGCATCGAGTTCGAGAAGCTGCCCGATGAACAGTGCGATCCGCTGCTCGGCATTGCGTCCGGCGCAGGTCACATCTTCGGCGCAACCGGCGGCGTTATGGAAGCGGCGCTCCGTACCGTTTATGAAAAAGTCACCGGCGAAACGCTTGAAAAGGTTGACTTCCATGCGGTTCGCGGCGTAGAAGCAATCAAGGAAGCCGAGTATGATCTCAACGGCGTCAAGGTGCGCGTTGCGGTCACGAGCGGTCTCGAGAACGCCTCGAAGCTGCTGGATATGGTCAAGAGCGGCGAGAAGTCCTATGAGTTCATCGAAGTCATGGCGTGCCCCGGCGGCTGCGTCAACGGCGGCGGTCAGCCGATTCAGCCCGGCTACATCCGCAACTTCGTCGATCTGCGTAAGGAGCGTGCGGCGGCGCTGTACAGCGAGGACGCCGGCATGCAGCTTCGCAAGAGCCACGAGAACCCCGAGGTTAAGGCGATTTATGACGAGTACCTCGGCGCGCCGAACAGCCACAAGGCGCATGAGATCCTGCATACGCACTATACCGAGCGCGGCGTGTTCAAGGGCCTCTATCAGAAACCGTAATCAACTGTCAATCACACAAAAGAAGGGCGGGGGCTCCCTTGGAGCTCCCGCCCAAACTATGCGGCGATGCCGTTACGGCATGGACAGCATTACTCTTCGCCGGTCAATTCATCATCCCAGGACGCCATGCGTTCTTCCGCAATCTTCAGAAGTTCTTCCTGCAGCGCTTCGTCCTCAACGGGCAGGAATTCCTCAATCTCTTCTTCCTCATGCTGCACGATCTCCATGATGCAGACCTCGAAATACTCCGCGTCGTCCTCCAGATCCGGATCGATCAAAACGCCGTATTCCTTATCGTTGTGCATGAAATAATCAATCACTTCCAGATCAAATTCATTTCCTTCATCATCTACAAACGTAACAAGATCCCGTTCCTCTTCCATTGGCTTGCTCCTTTCATTTTGTCAAATTTATTGTACCCGAAGTACGGCCGCTTTGCAAGCATTTTCCGGAAAACTAAAAATCTTTGCGAAACCCAAAAATTTTTTGGATTTTCCTATTGCCATGCAAGCGCGTTTTTTTTATAATATAAATGAAAAAACAGAGAGGAGACGGGGATGCAGCTGGATTTTTTCAAGCGTCTTGCCGCTGCGCTGGCACAGCAATTCGGAGGCAACTGTGAGATCGTTCTGCATGATCTTCGGGGAGGGGATCCGGACCATACGGTGGCCGTAATCGAAAACGGTCACGTTACGCACCGCAAGGAAGGAGACGGACCGAGCCGCATCGTACTGGAAGCGCTGCATTCCGAAAATCCTGCGGATCTGAAGGACAGCGCGGGGTATCTGACGAAGACGCATGACGGGCGTATTCTGAAATCCTCCACGATCTATCTCCGCAGCGATGCGGGGGAACTGGAAGGCGTTCTGTCGATCAACTACGATATTACAGAGCTTTTGATGGCGGAGCGTGCGATTGATTCAATCCTGCATCACAACAGCGAACCGAGAATGCCGGAACGAATCCCGATTTCCGTGAATGACCTGCTGGATGATCTGATCGAACAGGCTGCGGCGCAGGTGGGCAAGCCGGTTGCGATGATGACCAAAGACGATAAGATCCGCGCGATTCGTTTCCTCAACAAGGCCGGCGCGTTTTTGGTGACGCGCAGCGGCGATAAGGTGGCGAAGTATTTCGGCATCAGTAAATACACTCTGTATTCGTATATCGACGCGAAGACGTCGGATGAACCGTAATTATTTTTTGTAAGGAAAGGAAGACCACTATGGACGTAAAAGCAATCAAACAGGCGGCAGCCGCATATCTTCCCGACATGGTTCGGTTTCTGCGCGATCTGATCGCCATTCCGAGCGAAAGCTGTGAGGAAGAAGGCGTCATTCGCCGCACAATCGCGGAGATGGAGAAACTCGGGTTTGACAAGGCGGAGATTGATCCGGAGGGCAATGCGCTCGGCTGGATGGGAACCGGCGATAAAATCATCGCGTTTGACGGGCACATCGATACGGTCGGCATCGGGAATCTCGCAAATTGGGAGCAGGATCCGTATCGGGGCTATGAGACCGACGACGTCATTTACGGCCGCGGCGGATCCGATCAGGAAGGCGGCGTCGTGAGCGCGGTTTACGGCGCGAAAATCATGAAGGACCTGAATCTGATTCCAGAAGGATACAAAATCCTCGTGACCGCCACCGTTCAGGAGGAGGATTGCGACGGGCTATGCTGGCAGTACATTCACAAGGAAGACGGCGTCACTCCGGAATTCGTCGTTTCCACGGAGCCGACCGACGGCGGTATCTATCGCGGACATCGGGGCAGAATGGAGATCCGCGTGGACGTACACGGCGTTTCCTGCCACGGCTCCGCGCCGGAGCGCGGCGATAACGCAATCTACAAGATGGCGGACATTCTGCGCGACGTGCGGGCATTGAACGAAAACACCGCGAACGATGCGGACGAAATCAAGGGCCTTGTGAAAATGCTCGATCCGAAGTACAATCCCGAGCATTATGAGGATGCGCGTTTCCTCGGCAGAGGAACGATCACCTGCTCGCAAATCTTCTATACTTCGCCGTCGCGTTGCGCGGTCGCGGATTCCTGCGCTGTTTCGCTCGACCGGAGAATGACGGCCGGAGAAACGTGGGATTCGTGTCTCGAGGAGATCCGCAATCTTCCTTCCTGCAAAAAGTACGGAGACGACGTCAAGGTTTCGATGTATCTGTACGACCGTCCCGCGTGGACCGGCCTCAAATATGAGACCGAATGCTATTTCCCGACGTGGATCAACAAGGAAAACGCCGCGCATGTGCAGGCGATCACAAACGCGCATAAAGCGCTGTTCGGCGATCAGCGTATCGGCTCGCCGACGGCAATGCACCTTAGGAACCGTCCGCTGATCGACAAATGGACGTTCTCAACAAACGGCGTTTCGATCCAGGGCCGGTACGGGATCCCGTGCGTCGGTTTCGGTCCGGGTGCGGAATCGCAGGCGCATGCGCCGAATGAGATTACATGGAAGCAGGATCTTGTCACTTGCGCCGCAGTCTATGCGCTGACGCCGCATTTCTATCTCGAGGCGGATAAGAGCGTCGACGCTGCGGAGTTCCGCGCGGGGAAAACGAACACGATTTTTGCGAATGATTAAAGGGGGATTCCATGAGCAACGTCAAAAAGTATACCGATAAGCTCAATGAGCTGCATTTTGAGAACATGTACAACGGCGATTTTTTCCTGACCTGGGAAAAAACCGACGATGAGATCGCGGCCGTATTCACGGTGGCGGACGCGCTCCGGCATCTCAGGGAAAACAATATCTCGACGAAAATCTTTGATTCCGGGCTTGGCATCTCGCTGTTTCGCGACAATTCAACGCGCACGCGCTTTTCGTTTGCGTCGGCCTGCAATCTGCTCGGCCTGGAGGTACAGGATCTTGACGAAGGCAAGAGCCAGATCGCACACGGCGAAACGGTGCGCGAGACCGCGAACATGATTTCCTTCATGGCGGATGTCATCGGTATCCGCGACGATATGTACATCGGGAAGGGCAACACTTATATGCACAACGTCGTTCACGCGGTAACCGAGGGCAATAAGGCGGGCGTACTGGAACAGAAGCCGACGCTTGTGAACCTCCAGTGTGACATCGACCATCCGACGCAGTGCATGGCGGACATGCTGCATTGCATCCATGCGCTCGGCGGCAGCGACGATCTCGATGAGGCAATCAAAAACCTGAAAGGCAAAAAAGTCGCGATGACGTGGGCGTACAGCCCGTCGTACGGAAAGCCCTTGTCCGTTCCGCAGGGCGTTTCGGGACTGTTCACACGGTTCGGCATGGACGTCACGCTGGCGTATCCCGAGGGATACGAGATCATGGAGGACGTCGTGAAGGTGGCGGAGGAGAACTGCCGCAAAACCGGCGCGAAGTTTCAGATCACACACGACATGAAAGAAGCGTTCCGGGATGCGGACATCGTTTATCCGAAGTCCTGGGCGCCGTACAAAGCAATGGAGGAGCGCACGGAGCTGTACGGAAACGGCGATCTCGAGGGAATCAAAACGCTTGAAAAACAGTTGCTTGCCCAGAACGCCGAGCATAAGGACTGGGAATGCACCGAGGAAATGATGCAGCTTACCAAGGACGGCAAAGCACTCTATCTGCATTGCCTGCCTGCCGATATCACGGATGTATCCTGCGAAGCCGGCGAGGTTGCCGCGTCGGTGTTTGACCGGTACCGTGATCCGCTGTATAAGCAGGCGTCGTTCAAGCCGTATATCATCGCGGCGATGATCTTCCTTGCCAAGGTCAAAAATCCGCAGAAAACGCTGCTTGAGCTCGAAGCCCGCGCTCAAAAACGCTGGGAGGGCGGCGATCGTTAAAATTCAATCCGGATAAAATCAAAACATACCTGCTTCCAAAGTCCCGGGAGCAGGTATTTGCAACTAAAAAACACAGGTGTGAGATGCCGAAAAAATGAACAAACTATTTACAGAAACAAAAAGATGTGTTAAAATAAGTCAGCAAAATAGAGGTAGTATGCAATGATTCTCGTCAGCGCCTGTCTTGCCGGCTTTCGATGCCGATACGATGCTGCCGTTGCGCCCGACGAAACGGTTGTCGCCTGGGTGCAGGATGGCCGGGCAATTCCGGTTTGTCCTGAAATGCTCGGCGGTTTGCCGTGCCCGCGCATTCCGTGCGAGCGCTTGCCGGACGGTCGGGTCATGGCAAAGGACGGGGTGGACAGAACCGAAGCATACGCCTTGGGCGCGCAGGAAACGCTGCGACTTGCGCGCATGTACGGATGCGACCGTGCGGTGCTGAAAGCGCGAAGTCCGTCCTGCGGAGCGGGCAGGATCTATGACGGAACGTTTACGGGAACGCTGACTGAGGGGTACGGCGTCACCGCGGCGGTGCTGATGCAAAACGGCATTGCCGTAGAAGTGAGAGAATGACGGAGGAAACCATGGAAAACAACAGCATTCTTGTCATTGATGACGACAGAAATATTCTTGCGATCATCGAACTGTATCTGAAAAAAGCGGGATTTGAAGTTGCAACCTGCACGACCGGGTATGAAGCGCTGCCGACGTTTCGTTCGGTTCGGCCGACGCTTGTCGTACTCGACGTTATGCTGCCCGGAAAGGACGGTTGGTCGATCCTGCATGAAATTCGGCAGGAAAGCACGACGCCGGTCATCATGCTGACGGCAAAGGGCGACACCGGCGAGCGTGTTCGCGGCCTTGAGCTCGGCGCCGACGATTATATTGCCAAGCCATTCGATTCCAACGAGCTTGTTGCGCGGATCAAAGCCGTTCTGCGCCGTATGACGCCGGCGGATGATGTAGCGAAGGTTGTGGATCTGCCCGATCTTCACATTTCGCTGGAGAACTATTCCGTTCTGCTGGACGGCATAGCAATCGATATGCCGCCCAAGGAGATTGAGCTTCTGTATTTCCTCGCATCGCACAGCGGAAAAGTGTTTACCCGTGAGCAGCTGCTCGAGCAGGTCTGGGGGTTCGACTTTTTCGGCGATTCGCGCACAGTGGACGTTCATGTGAAGCGAATCCGCGAAAAACTGGGAGAGCGCGATTCCTGGCAGCTGAAGACCGTTTGGGGCGTCGGATACAAATTCGATATTAAGCAACAGTCCTGATTCATCATGCGAAAGCTGCGTTTTCGGACCATCTTTTCGCGCATGCTGGTCATGCAGAGTCTTGCCGCTTTGGCGGTGATTCTGCTGGTCGGCGGAACGCTGGCATTGGTGGTTCGCGTTCAAAACGTACAGGCCGTTCAGACTGTACTGTATACCAGGTCGCAAGCGATTGACACGGCGCTGCAAGGCGGGAAAGACCCGGCGGAAACGCTGAACGAAATCGCGGATGACGGCGATTATCTGATCGAACGGATCGACGATCACGGATCCGTTCGTTCCTACTATACGGACGACAAATGGAAACCGTATTCCGAGTACCCGGCGGAGAAGACCGCCTACGCGTCGGTTGCGGCGGGCGCGTCAAAAATCGGTGATTTTCATCGGCGGTATTTCCGCTTTGCCGATCTTCCGATTATGACGCTGTACCGCAGCATCCGTATCGGCGACAGTCCGGAGATTCTGTTGATCCATACCGATCTGTCCGAACTGAACCGCCGCATGAGCGAAATGCTGCTTTGGATGCTGCTCGTCGCGCTGCTTGTGTTTTTGGGCGCCGTCATGCTTTCCTATTACAACGCGCACCGTCTGATCGATCCGTTTGTGGAGATCAACCATATCGTGCGATGCTATTCCCGGGGCGATTTTTCCCAGCGCATCACGCTGAAAGGGCGCGACGAGGCGGCGCAGCTCGGCCGCAGCTTCAACGAAATGGCCGAACAGATCAAGGATCTGGACAATACGCGCCGCAGCTTTGTCGCCAACGTATCGCATGAACTCCGATCGCCGCTGACGTCCATGAAAGGGTTCTTGGAGGCGATGCAGGACGGCACGATCCCTCCGGAGAATTATCCCGAGTATATCGGGATCGTACTGGCGGAAACGCGGCGTATGACGACAATGGTCAACGATCTTCTTGATCTCAGCCGAATCGAATCGGGAATGATCGAACTGCAGTATGAAACGTTCGATATCAACGAACTGATTCGCCGCACGCTGATCACGTTTGAAGCGCGGCTGACGGAACGCAAGATGGAGATGGATGTTCGCTTCGCACAGGAACAGTTTTTTGTGTATGCGGACAGCGATAAGATCGGTCAGGTCTTGCGGAACCTGATCGACAACGCAATCAAGTATTCCGAACCGGGGCAAACGGTTTGCGTTTCCACGTATTCGATGCGAAAGGAAGTATTTGTCACGGTCAAGGATAACGGCATCGGGATTCCGCAGGAGGATATTCCGCACGTTTTCGATCGTTTTTATAAGGTGGAAAAGGCGCATACGCCTTCGCCGACGGTCGGTTCAGGTCTCGGACTGTCGATCGTCAAGCGTATCATTGAACAGCACGGACAGACCATAACGGTACGCAGCGCGCGCGGCAGAGGAACGCAGTTCACGTTCTCGCTGGAACGGGCGGGCGTCATGAAAAGAATGACGGACGGAGGAAAACACGATGAAACAACCCTATAAATATTCTTACCCGGCAGATTATGCAGAGGACAAAAAACTTCGGCGCGAGCATACAGGCGGCGTTATCCTTGTCTGGATTCTGATCGGCCTGCTTGCAATCGGCTCCGTTGCCTGCACGGTTCTTTCCGCGCGCGGAATCGGTTTGCTGCGGCAGGCATGCGGCGCGCAGCGAATCGTCGGATCGTTGATTCCAAAGGCCACGCCTTTGCCGAACGAAACAACTGCGCCGAAAGCGCCGAAGGTTACAGCCACGCCGGCGCCCACCTATGCGCCTGATCCCGATTTCATGAACGACGCGGCAGATCCGTTCGCCGAGACGTTTGCAACGCTGCCGGATGTGATCGAGGCGGTTTCGCCGGGCGTGGTCGGCGTTAGCAACTGGCGCACGTACGATCGCAACAATTCGCTCGTGGAATGGTCTGCCGGCTCCGGCTTCATTATTACGACCGACGGGTACATTCTGACGAACGCGCATATTGTTGAGGATGCGGAGCGCGTTACGATCCGGCTCAGCGACGGTGAAATCGTGGACGCGGTTGTCGTCGGCATGGATCGCACGAACGATGTCGCTGTCGTTAAGATTGACAGAGACGGCCTTACTGCGCTGCCCAAAGGCGACTCGGATACGATCCGCGTCGGTGAATTTGTTATGACGATCGGCGATCCGGTCAAGAGCGAGCTTGCCGGCTCTGTTACGTTCGGGATCATCAGCGCGAAGTCGCGTGAAATCAATATCGAAGGATTTACGAACACCTATATTCAGACCGATGCCGCAATCAATTTCGGCAACAGCGGCGGTCCTTTGATCGATATGAACGGCAATGTTATCGGCATGGCGAGTGCGAAAACCGTTGTCGCGGGTTATGACAGCTTCGGCAACACCGTTTCGGCCGAGGGAATCGGCTATGCGCTACCGATCAATCACGTTTGGGAGATCGCGACGCAGCTGATCACTTCGGGCAGCATCCCAAAGCCCGGCATCGGGATTAAGATCGCGCAGGCGAATCTGCAGTATGCTGCGGAGCAGGATGAAAAGCGCCCCTATGTCGCGTCGGTTACCGAGGGCGGCCCTGCAGACCTTGCCGGGATGCAGGTCGGAGACGTGATTCTTGCGCTCGACGGCACGGAATTCGACGATTACAACGAGATTGTTCGCTTTATCGCCAATCAGACGGCGGTCGGTCAGACGGTCGTGTTCACGATCGAACGGGACGGAAAGCAGATCGATCTGAGCGTTGTCATCGGAGATCTCAATAACATCAACTGAAAAGGAAAGGCCATGAATTCGAAAGCGTTTCTTACGCTGGAATATGATAAGATCCGAACGCTTTGCGCCTCCTTTGCCGCTTCCGATCTCGGAAAGGCAGAGACAGAGGCGCTTGTGCCGGTGTCCGATCTCGAGACCGCAAGGAAACTGCTTCGACAGACATGGGAGGCGGATGCGATCTATCGCCGCACGGGAAGAACGCCGGTCGAAAGCTTTCCGGATTTGAGAAATACGCTGCGCCGCGCTCATGCGGCGTATTCGCTTTCGATGACCGATTTGCTCGGCGTCGCGCGCTGCCTGACGGTGAGCCGCTGTGCACGGGAGACGCTGACGGGGGGCGAACCCGGTTCGGAGTTGAATGAAATCGCCGCGCCGCTTTCCTCGCACCGATCGATTGAAGATGAGATCGACCGCTGCATTCTGTCGGAAGAGGAAATGGCGGACAATGCTTCGCCGACCCTTGCCCATATTCGCCGGCAGATGCGGATCACAAACGAGCGCGTGCGCGATAAACTCAACAGCTTCATCAAAAGTACGTCCTATCAGAAGTATTTGCAGGAGCCGATCGTCACGATGCGAAACGGTCGATACGCAATTCCCGTGAAAGCCGAGTATCGCGCCCAGATCAGTGGCCTTGTGCATGATCAGAGCAGCTCCGGACAGACGCTGTTCATTGAGCCGACTGCAGTTGTCGAACTCGGTAATGAATACAAGCGGCTGCTTGCGGAAGAAAAACAGGAGATCGAGAGGATCCTGGCGGGCTTGACGGCACTGGTAGCGCCTTACGCGGACGAGCTGTACACGAGTCTGCTGCTGCTTGCGAAAATCGATTGCATCTTTGCAAGAGCGGTTCTTGCGCGTGAGCTCGGCGCGTATTGCCCGCGCCTGAACGATGAAGGCCTGATCCGCATCAAGAACGGACGCCATCCGCTGATCGACAAACATACGGTCGTTCCGGTATCGATCTGGATCGGCGACGGGTACCGTACGCTGATCATCACCGGACCGAATACCGGAGGCAAAACGGTTACGCTCAAAACCGTCGGTCTCTTCACGCTGATGGCTTCATCCGGTATGTTCCTCCCGGCCGATGAGAACAGCGACATTTCCGTTTTCCGGGAGGTTCTCGCTGACATCGGAGACGAGCAGTCGATTGAGCAGTCGCTTTCCACGTTCTCGGCGCACATGACGAACATTGTCGGTATCCTGAACACCGCGGACGAAAAGACGCTTGTTCTGCTGGACGAGCTCGGCGCGGGAACCGATCCGAACGAGGGAGCCGCGCTCGCGCAGGCGATTTTGGAGCATTTGCAAAACAGCGGGGCGGTAACGTTTGCGACGACGCATTACAGCGAGATCAAGGCCTTTGCACTGACACGGGACGGAATGCAGAATGCGTCAATGGAGTTTGACGTCGACCGCCTGTGCCCGACGTACCGGCTGTTCATCGGAATTCCGGGAAAATCGAACGCTTTTGAAATCAGCAAGCGGCTTGGACTGTCAGAGACGATCATTGAGCGCGCCAGAACGTTTCTGGAATCGGAAGACGTTGCGTTTGAAGACGTTCTCAGCGGCGCAGAAGCGCAGCGGCGCGTGGCGGAAGAAACGGCGGAGCGCGCAAATGCCGAGTACGAGAAGGTGAAAAGACTGCGGGAAGAACTGGAGCGCGAACAAAACCGTCTGAAAAATGAGCGGGCAGCGCTGCGGGAAAAGGCGAGGGAAGAAGCGCGCAGCGTCGTGAACGAAACGCGACGGGAAATGGAATCGCTGATCGCCCAGCTTCGGAAGGTGCAGAACATCGACCGAAAAGCGCTTGAGCGTGCGGTGCAGTCCTCACGCGATGCGCTGCGGGAACGGGAAGCAACCCTGTATGATAACGTTGCTGCCTCGGATGCGCCGGGGGCTGTTCCGCAGAAAGTGACGCAGGGACAATCCGTATTCGTTGCAAGTCTGAACAGCACCGCGACAGTGCTGAAAGCGGCGGACGCGAAGGGAAATGTGCAGGTGCAGGCGGGAGTCGTAAAGCTGTTCGTACCGATAAGCGATCTCAGGATCCCCGAAAAACCGGAAGCGGCGCCGAAAGTCGTGACGCGTCCGCGCGAGATTATGACCGAAATCCGGACCGTTTCTTATGAACTGGATCTTCGCGGAAATATGGTGGACGACGCGATCCTGAAGATTGATGCGTTTATCGATCAATGTCTTATGACCGGCCGGACCGAATTCAATATCATTCACGGCAAGGGGACGGGGGCTTTGCGTGCGGGGGTGCAGAACTATCTGCGAACGCATCCGAAGGTGAAAAGCTTTCGCATCGGCAATTACGGCGAGGGCGACGCCGGCGTCACGGTCGTCACTTTGAAATGATGGGAGGAAACGGAATGAAGCGGGTGCATTATTTGATTATTGCGTTGATTCTGCTGCTTGCAGCGTTGGCATTCGGCATTGTCGGATATATCCAATTCCGGGCGCAGCCGGAACCGACCGAAATCTCTTCGTACGGACTCATGCCGTTTTATGTATCGACGTTCGGATACGGAACGGCGTACAACGATGAAAAGGGCGATCCGGATGAAACCGTATTGATGCAGTACGTCGAATATCGCAGCGA
Organism: uncultured Eubacteriales bacterium; assembly: GCA_902768795.1. Taxonomy (GTDB): domain Bacteria; phylum Bacillota; class Clostridia; order Christensenellales; family CAG-138; genus UBA3792. The sequence goes on along the minus strand of CACXMS010000007.1, from coordinate 6,402 downwards.
GGACGGGCGTTTTTCTTTCCTGCGCGAGGTCAGCGCGGAAGAGTATTCGGATTTTGAGATTGCACGGGAAAACGAAGCCGAACACCGCGCCGTGTATCGGTATGTCTATACCTATTATCTGGACGGAAAGCTGAATGAAGTGATACAGGAACAGGAGCTGTCCGACAATCAGATCCGTGAGATTGCCGGCGCAACGGGCCGGGCGACGATCTGGCAGTACCTTGCGTTTTCGGGACTGTTGCTGCTGGCGGGCGGGTATTTCCTCTACCGCGCCATCCGGCGCAGGAAAGCAAATTCTTCGGTCACCATTACCGAGCAGGAATGAACTGAGACGAGTCCGTATATACAAAGGCCGATGATTCTTTCGCCGGCCTTTGATCATCCGTTCAGGATCGCGTCAAGCTCCGCCTGTGTCGGCACAGATCTGCCGCCGGCATGCATGACGCAGAAGGCGGCGACGGCATTTGCGGTACGGTTTGCCTCCGGAAGCGATTGTCCCTGCAGGACGGAAGCAATGAAACCGGCGTTGTATGCGTCTCCCGCACCGATCGTATCCGAAACGGGGACGTCAAATGCCGGACAGTAAAACGCTTTGTCTTCGGTAAATACGGTTGCGCCGTGTTCTCCGCTGCGCGCAATGACAATTCGGCTGTCGGAAGCGAGCTTATGGAGCGATGCCGGCTCGGCGTTTCCTGCAAGAAGCGGCAGCTCGGTGTCCAGGGATCCGAGCAGTACCGTGCAGTATTCGGCGGCTTCCTTCAGGTTGCGGCAGAAGAATGGATCCTTTCGGGATTCGATGCGCGCGTTGATATCGAGCGATACCGGGATACCTGCGTTATGGCACTGCCGCATTGCCGCAAGCTGTGTCGAAGCCGCCGGCTCCTCGCGCAGCATCATTCCGCTGCAATGCAGCCAACCGACCGTGCCGACAAGATCGGAAGGCAGCTGCTCCGGAAGAATTCGGTGCTGGGAAGCGCCGGTACGGTGCGTGGCAAAGGCGACGCGATCGCCGTCTTCGTCAACCGTAATCGCGATCAGAAGCGTCGGAACGCTGCGGTCAAATCGGAGACAGGCGGTATCGACGTGGCGTTGCTGCAGCTCCTGCGCGAGCGCATGTCCGTATGCGTCGTCGCCGCAGGTTCCGCAAAACAGGACGGGCAGACCGCGACCGGCAAGGCCGACTGCGGTGTTGGCAACGCTGCCGCCGTGGCGAAACACGGCGTCCGTTTCCCGAACCGGTATGGGCTCGCCGCGCCTGGCGCGCCGAACGGCGCCGAGCGGAAGAATCAGATCCGCGCAGATATCTCCGAGACAAAGAATCGGTTTCATCGTTTCTCTCCGGTGAAAGCTTTTTCATTATTTTACCATGGGAACCGGGCGGTTGCAAGATGCTCGTTGACGGGAATTGCAGACAGTATTCTGTCGAATCACCAGCGGAAAGCCGCGAGAATGAAAAAAGACTTTTCAATTTGCTAACAATATGCTATACTGAATAAAAAAGAAAAGGGGAACACGTTATGGAAGCGGTTTTCGGTGCATTGTGGCTGCCGTGTCTGATCTGTTTTATCATCGGGATGGTGCTTTTGATTCTTGAGCTGTGTCTGCCGGGATTCGGTTTGGCGGGATGCACCGGCGCGCTTTGCTTTATCGCGGTGATCGTCATGCAGTTTTCCACCAACAATCCGACGACGGCAACGATCGTTTCCGCAGTGATGGCGGCAATCATTCTGTTGTTGGTGGCGATGTTTGTGCGGTCGATGAGCCGCGGGCTGCTGTTCCGTTCTCCGATCGTATTGCGGGAACGCATCGAGGCAGGCGCTTCTCTGAACACGTCGGAGACGCCGTCACTGCTCGGAAAACAGGGCGTCGTGCTGACGACGCTGCGGCCGAGCGGAACGATTCTGATCGACGGAAAGCGTTATACGGCCAAAACGCAGGCGCGTTTCATTGAAAAAGGCGAGAATGTCACGGTGATTGCGTCGGACGGACTGGACTGGATCGTGGAATGAAGTATTGCAAAAAGTGCGGGGTATTGTATTCGACGGATGTTTGCCCCAAATGCGGCGTTCTCACGCCGGATCCCGAAGCTATGGAACAGAGACCTCGGGACCCGCGTGAAGTTCGCAGAAACTGGATCGCACTGCTGATCGGAATTCCGGCGTTTATCGGCGCGATCATCCTGATCGTTTATCTGTTCCGAACCGTATTCAATTCATAAGGAGGAAATCGTATGAACACTCTTGTCGGCGCCGCGATGGTTGCGGCTGCATTCAACTTTCTGTACGTTTTGATCGCTATTCTGGTGATCATCGTCCTGATCGTTTTCCTGTCTTTCGTTCCGGTCGGTCTTTGGATCTCGGCCAGCGCGAGCGGCGTAAAGATCGGTTTGTTCGATCTGATCGGCATGCGGATTCGCAAGGTTTCGGCGGCGGACATCGTGAACCCGATGATCAAGGCCACGAAAGCCGGTCTGGATATCCCGATGAACAAGCTCGAAGCGCATTACCTCGCAAAGGGCGGCAAAGTCAACGGCAAAGCAAGCGTGAATCGCGTTGTCGACTCGTTGATCGCGGCGCAGCGTGCGGGCATTCCGCTGGACTTTGAACGTTCCTGCGCGATCGACCTTGCAGGACGCGATGTTCTGAATGCCGTGCAAATGAGCGTCAATCCCAAGGTCATCGAAACGCCGATCATTGCGGCGGTTGCTATGGACGGTATTGAACTGCGCGCCAAAGCAAAGGTAACCGTTCGGGCGAACATTGATCGCCTGGTCGGTGGCGCGGGAGAAGAAACGATCATCGCTCGTGTCGGCGAAGGCATCGTCACGACCGTCGGCTCGGCAGCGAGCCATAAAGAGGTTCTTGAGAACCCGGATCTGATTTCCCGCACCGTTCTCGGCAAGGGTCTTGATGCCGGAACCGCTTTTGAAATTTTGTCCATCGATATCGCAGATGTGGACGTCGGACGCAACGTCGGCGCACAGCTGCAAATCGATCAGGCGGAGGCCGATAAGCGAATCGCGCAGGCAAAGGCCGAGGAGCGCCGCGCAATGGCGGTCGCACAGGAGCAGGAGAACATCGCTGCGGTACAGGGCATGCGCGCCCGCGTGATCGAGGCAGAGGCAGAGGTTCCGAAGGCGATCGCGTCCGCGTTCCGTGAAGGGAAACTCGGCGTGATGGATTACTATAACATGCAGAACGTAATCTCCGATACCGAGATGCGGAATGCGATCGGAAAATCCGCGGCGCCCGCCAAGGATAAGAAAGACAACGCATGATGTTCTTTCTTTTCCCGATCCTTTTTGCCGGACTGATTGTCTTCATTTCGTTGATGTCCGCAAAAAAACGGCAGCAGCAGGCAGCGGAAGCGCAGAGAATCCGGAACGAACAGGCGGCAAAGCAGGCGGCGGCAGAGAAACAACCGCCTGAAGAGCCGCGCCGTCCTGCTGCGCCGACCTACCGTGAGCCGCTGACTCCGAAGACGGCCTATTCTGCGAAGGAGTCCGTCCGGTCGCATGAGAAAGAGCGGGCAAAGCAATCTTCCGCCCCGGCAAAAAGGGAAGAGCCGACAACCGGCGTGACTGCTGCGCCGGTGTCGGTGCAGTGGAACGGGAATACCGCGATGCAGGGTATCGTGTATGCGGAAATTCTCGGAAAACCGAAAGCATTAAGACGGTAAATGAAAACGGCAAAAACAACGCGGATATGGGTCACATCCGCCCTGCTTGCGGCCATGGTCGTATGCTATGGCGTATGGGTCATCACGGAAGCGCCTTCCTACTGGGAGACGTTTCTGTTTGTGACGCTGTTGTTTTTGCTGTTTTCGATTGCGATCATCCGGTTTGTTCCATATTTGCTGCTCTATTTTGAGACGGGCAAGGAACCGCATCTGGAACGCATCGGGGAGCGCACCTATCGCCGCTGCGGGTTAAGAGAACTGGCCGGCGTGGTTCTCTGGATCCTTGTGCTGCGGCTTTTGCAGCTTCTGATTACCTACCTGATCCATTTCGGTTTGTTCGGATACACGGAAACGTTTTTCCGCGTGCAGCGCATCTGGCTCGATTTTTATCATGCCCGGACGAGCTTTCCGGCATATCCGCTGCTGTCGAATCTGTTCTGGTTCGTTTCGTTCAACTTCAATCATGCGCGGTTTATTTCATCCTATTTGGTTACAGCGCTTGCCGGCGCGATGTTCTATTATTGGGTGCTGATGGATTTCGATCGCCCGGTCGCGCGGCATACCGTTTTCTTCTGGCTGCTTCTTCCGGCGGGCTGCCTGCTGATGGGAACGCTTCCGGACGGGTTGTTCATCCTGTTTAGTCTGCTGTGCCTGATGTTCGCACAGAAGCGAAAGTTCGTGCTTGCGAATGTATTCGCAATGCTGTCGGTGATGACGCATCTGCTGGGCGTATTGCTGTTTGTTCCGTGCATCATTGAGTTTTCTGAGATGCTGGTCGAGGATCTTAGAAAGCACCGCGAGGAAAAAAGCGGGTATTTGCTGCGGAGGATTTTACCGGCGATTTCTTTTTTACTGATTCCGCTCGGGTTTGCGGCGGTTCTTTTGTACAGCTCCGTGCAGTTCGGAAGCCCGTCGGAGTTGTTCCGCGCAGCGGCTGAGACGTTCGGGTATGTTCCTTCGACGCCGTTTGCCTCGGCAGCGGCTCTGTCAAACCGCTTCCTGGATGCGATTCGCACAACAAGCGGAGAAGAACTGTTGTTTGAACTCGGCAATACCGTACCGAATCTATTCTATCTCGTGCTTGGCGCCGCATTACTGATTCTGGCGCCGGGCAGGGTGCGTACGTCGCATATCGCATATATGATTGCTGCCTATCTTGCGATCGCATGTACGGGAACGCTTCTTGAGGTGCCGCGGCTTCTCTCCCTTTGCGCGCCGTTCATTTTGACGATCACCTTATCGGTGAAACCGAAGTGGCTGCGGTATGTGCTGTATGCCGTGGGGTTCGGGCTGTTCTTGCTGTATCTGACAGCAGTGGTCGGCGGTTATACTGTTTACGGCGCGGCAATCTGAGCGGAATCCCCGAAGCGGGGATTGACAAAATTCGAAATCGGAATACAATAAAGCCAGGCGATTGTGGTGGAACGGCATACACAACAGACTTAAAATCTGTCGGCGAAAGCTTGCGGGTTCAAATCCCGCCAATCGCACCAAACACAATACCCACCCCTCGGGTGGGTATTGTATTTGGTTTTGGAAAGGAAGGGATTTGACCGAGCGGCTGCAAAACACCGCGGTGCGGTATTTTGCAGCGAGGCGGCTTTGCGGCAGGACGGGATGCGCGGTGCGAAGCACAAGCAAACCTGTCCGATATCCACCGCCGCAAAGAAATCCCGCCAATCGCACCATGTCGAGTGGTGATAACGGATTTGGTTATCACCGCTCGATTTCTTTTTACCTTCCGAGAAAGAAACTTTATTGTCGTTATCAAAAAGCATTCAATAAAAGAACACTAATAATTCCATCAATTGTATAATCCCATGCTCGAATGATCATTGTGACTGTCTCACAATGCCTTGGGCGATATGATTGAAAAAACAATTGTTCTGCGTCTTGTCTGTCTGCAAGGGATTAGTTGATTTCACCGGTCAGCGCATCGTATATTTCAATTTTATCTTCCTCAATCGTGATATAGTCGGTTTGAATACCGACTACGCGGCAGTCATCGAGAAAATAGAAGTGACACAGCGAAGAGGGAGAGTACCCTGGCGCGCCGAAAACATAGGCGCTGCTTTGTCCTTTCCGGAGCGTATAATTCTCCGCAATTGTATTATCCTTCGGCGTATAACCTGCCCAGGATTGCACCTTGCGACCTGTGTATCGGACATATCCTTCGACGTAGTAATCGCCAAACGGAACCGGACGATAATCCAATCCTGCGGATACAAGGATCGTCTCATTTGCCTTTCTGAGACGGAAGATGCACGGCATTTCGATCTGCAGCATTTGAATTTCCTCAACCTGCCATCCATCCTTTTCCATCCAATAAAAGTATTCATACAGGTTCATGCCATCGGTCAGGACCGTGAAGACAGGATCTACCGTGGTGTCATGTACAGTACTGATATCATCTCGCGAATCGAGATTACGATCATCTGCCGTGACCAGTTCGTCAAGCCGGCGATTGACGCCATCATGAAGGCAGGTCGCACCGGTGAGGTAGGAGACGGACGTATATTCGTAAGCCCTGTCGATGACACCTGGTCAATCCGAACGGGAGAACACGGAGACTCCGTCCTTGCAGACAAGAAATAACTGTGAAAGACAAAAAAGGAAAGTATAACTGAAAAACATTACTAAAATGGAAGAGATTATTGAAAGCGTTAGCGCTATGGAGAGCGGAATTAGCGGACTGGATACGGTCTGGGTACTTTTGGCGGCCAT
>CACXMS010000006.1:64653-135029 GCA_902768795.1 uncultured Eubacteriales bacterium | reverse complement strand
ATCGGAATACCGGAGGAGGAAATGATCAGCAGCCAGGAATAGGTCGGATAGACTTTTTCATAAAAGAACATCCCTTCCTCTCCCAGAATGCGAATTGCAAAAACGCGAAACAAAACGCCGAGAACCTTGCAGATGAGACTTGCCGCCGCAAGGATTGCCGCGCCTTTGATGAAGCTGGGTTTTCTTGAATGTTCCATAGAATGCAGTATAACAGAATTCGCCGCGTATTTCAAGCGTTTGACGCAATCGCCAACGAATTCACAAATATTCCGATGTTTTCCCGATATAGCTGCGGAAGATCGGACAACGGAAGCGGGTTCTCGCCTCGCCCGGCTTCCACCGTAAAGCCCGGCCTGTCAAAAGCGTCGATGAACCAATCCTTATATCCGGCATAGCTGCTGAATTCCGCAGGGTCAGCCGGCGCATAGCCGCTCACCGCCGCAAACGTCGAAACAATCTCTTCTGCGCCCTGCGGCGCATATCCATTGTATCGCCAGTAGATCTCCGCGCCCTGCGTATGATAAGCGACCGTGAGAGAAAACGCTTCACGCTGCGTAAGCGACGCCATTGCTCGATTTTCCGGTTCTGCAAGCGGCGCGGTTCCCACATAATCGCGCGGGCCGGGGCGTGTAAATCCTTGCGCGAATTTGATCGAACGCGCCTGTTCCCATCCTGCCGGATACCCCAGATTCAAATCAACGCCGTTGATGTTTGCTTTCCATCCGCTCGGAAACGGAATGCGCGGATAATCGCCCGCAAACCCCATTGCGCGCTGAAATGCAGGATCGTTTGCCGCAAAACAGCCCGTTACAAGGTCCACGCCGTCCGGATTAACGAGCGGTACCAAAACCAGACGCGCGCGGGAAAGCAGCGCACGAACATCGAAGCCGCCCAGCGTTGTGCCGTATGCGTCCGCGTACAGGCAGCTCTCCAGCATCCGCAGGACAAGCGGCGTCGTGATCCATTCATTCGCATGGTGCGCCGCGTTGATTCCCACCGAGACGTCGCCCTCTCCGATCGACGCAGCCATCAGATCGCGGCCGAGCACGGACGTTCCGAACGTCTCGATCTTCAGCTTCGGATACCTTGCTCTCAATCCGTCCAAAACGAGTCCGCAGAGCAATGCGCTGTAAGGAACTTCCCAGGTTGCTGCGGGAAACGGCAGCGGAACGGTGAGAATCGATCCGATCACAAGAGAATCCTCCGAAACGCCCGGATTTGCCGTTCGCAGCGCTTCGATATTGGATCCGAAACGGTGTGCAATTCCCCAGTACGTGTCGCCGCTTGCAACGCGATACAGGCGATACCCGGTCAGGTACGGGAAAAGCCGCTCCCACGTTTTCGGCCCGATAATTCCGTCCGCCGTAATCTTCTCCGATTTCTGAAACGCAACGGTTGCTTTCCTTGTGACCGGTCCGAATACGCCGTCGATCGCTCCGACGGAAAAGCCGGCGCGGGAGAGCGCAAGCTGCGCGTAATCAACGGGAAGTCCCGTGATTCCCTCTTTCAGTTGTTTCATAGCTGCTCCTGTTTTTTGTTTTGGGAACAGCTTATGCCTTTCGGGATAAAAAAATGATCCCATGCAAAACGGGATCGTATTAATCTATGTCAACTCGTCCGCGGAGGAGACATCGTTCTTCGCGCGATGCCGCGCGTTTTTTCCGCGCTTCGGCGCGGTTGCCCGATAGCTTTCCTCCAAAAGGCCGCAAATCTCCTCCCACGGTACCGTGCCGTCCAAGCAAACGGAGATCCAGTTGTTTTGGTTCATGTGATACCCGCGAAAGAAACCGTCCCGTTGGGAAAGAAAATCGATCATGAGCGGATCGCTGAGCTTCACGTTGAGAATCTCAATCGGCGCCTCGCTGTCAAGGCCAAGCTTTGTGCCGGTCACGGTCATAACGATGGCAAACCACTTTTTATTGTCTGCATGCCGAAAAACGGCATAAGTCGGAAAGCGAAGCCAAAGGTATTCCGGTTCGCTGCCGTATTGACTTTCCACATAGGAAAAGAGTTTATTTCGGAAGGATTTCATGCTTTCCATTTTGCATACAAAGCGCCGCCGAAAAGCGGCGCAGAATCGGTTCATCTGGACTTTGCAATCCTGGCCGGATAGCCGTAATATTCTTCAGAGTATCCCCATGTCAACCCGTCCGGCATCGTACGCTGACCCGCCGAAACGCCGGTCTTCGGATCGCGGCCGTCGCCGTGCTGATTGAGCTTGTAGCCAAGGAACATCATCGTTGTGGACATGCCGCCGTCCAGGTTGTAAGCGACCCGGCAGCCAAGCGACTGCATCAGATTCATCAGTTCGGGCATCGTCATTCCGTCGCTGTACGTCGGCTGTCTTCCGTCTACGACGACCGCGACGAAGTGCCCGGGTTCAACCATGCCGACAGCAGTGCGCGGATTGTTCATCGTACGCTGCTTTTTCGCCGATTCAACCTGTTCGCCGTTGTTGATCATGGTCGGTCCGAATGAGAAAGCGTTTTGCGCGCCGCTTTCGAGCAGATCCCGCGCAGATATGCTTCCGGCCGGTGAAATGTACATGGAAAGCGTTTTGGAATCGAGGACAAGACTGTCGAATTTCTTCGATTCGCGGAACAGGTATCCGTCGCGGATCAGGATGCCCTTGATATCGGGATCGCTTTGAATCAGATTATCGCCCGTAATCCAAAGAACGCACTTGGCGCGGTCGGACATCGTCTGCGCGGAAATCAGATCCTTGCCATTGTGCTTAAACGATCCGAACGTGGGCCGGAAGCTGTCAACTTCGCGTTCATAAATATCCGCAACGTAATATACGCACGGCATTTCTCTGCGGTCGTGCACAACCGTCGTATTATGCCGCTGAATCTCTACTGCAAGAATATCGCTGCGATACACATAGGTTCCGTTCTCAAAGTCAACCGAAACCTCCTCCTTTCCAGACCCATCGTTGATAAAATGGGCTGTGAACGCAGGATCGGGCGTCGGAGCCGGCGTATCGGTCGGAACCGGCTCGGCGGTCGACGCCGGCGTGGGCGTCGCCGTGGGCTCCGGCGTAGGTTCCTGCGTCGGTTCGGGCGTTGCCGTCGGCGTCGGGGAAGGCGTATTCGTCGGCGCCTCCGTCACCGCCGGGGAAGCTGATCCGACGGCCCTGGCGCCGCAGGAGAACAGCCCTTTTGCCGGCTGCTGCGTCGGAGCGGTTGTCACCTGAACGACCTCTGTCGAAATCAGCTCAGGCGGGGCAATCGTCTCAATCGCCGGAACGTCTGTCGGCTGCTGCGTCGATTCCGCCGTCGGCTCCGGCGTATCGGTCGGGATCGGGGTCGGCGTGGGCGTAGGCGTCGGAACAACATAGGAGATCAGCTCAGACGTCGCTATTCCCTGGAAAAGATCTGTCTCCGAAGAATAGTTTTTCCGAATGCCCGACAGGGCAAGCTTGTCCGGAAGCGTCTTCCGATACACGCCGCGCGATTTGCACAGCCGGTAAGCGTCCGCTGCAACTTCCTTCGCCGTCTTCCCATCGAATGCATACAACGGCGTCCCAAAGGACAGAACGGTTTTGCCGTGCAAATCGGTCTCGTATGCTTTCTTCGGCTGATGCGAAGCTTTCTCCAGCGCTTCCTTTACCAGGGAATAGGTGTAAGCTACCCGCTCGTCTTCGTGATCTTTCCCCATCGTGACCACCACTTTCGGCTGCAAACGATTCAGAAGATCAATCAATTGATCAACCGGTTCTCCGTATGCGGAAGCGTTCCAGCTTTGTTCGATGTCTTTAGGGAGATTCCACTCATTGTCCTGCAAAAACAGCGAAATCGGCTCATTTTCCAAGCCCATCGCTTTCAGGGCAAGCCGCGATTCATGCAGCTCGTACCGTCTTCCGTCGGTCATATAAACGACAGCCGTTTTTACACCGTGCTCTCCGGCGTAATACGGAATCAAACCGGAAAGAGCTTCCGTCACATAGACGGGAGACGCAAGAACGATCATCAGATCCGCTTCTTCCAATGCGGACAGCAGAAAGCCATACGAATCGTCCGGCTCGGTATCGGAAACAAACAGAGTGGAAAGCGTAAACGCCCGACTGCCCCGAAGCGAAATTGCGGTGCAGCCGCCCGGCACCGCAAGACGCTGATACAACGTTTCCGGATGAGATTCTTTCGTAGTCAAAAGCGTTTCCCCCGCCGCGCTCAGAAAAGAAACGGCGCAATCCTCCGGCGGTTCATAAAAGGAGAGATACAGCCAATCGGCTCCGTTCGAAGGCGAAGAAAGCGTTACGCGAATTTCCGTATTCGGATCAACGGTGATACGGGTCATCGGGTCGCTGTCGAGCAGAAAGGCGCTCGGACGGTCGCCCGGAATTTCATATTGTACAGAGTCGGATTCTTCTCCTGCCGAAACAGTTTGGAAAAACGGCAGCAGAAGCAAAAGCGCTATAAGAAAACCGATTGCCTTTTTCATAATGCCATTCCTTTTTTGCTGGGAATTGATAGATTTCTTTCAAAGTCGATTGTATTGTACCATCCGCGAACGGATCGGTCAAGCCGCAATCCCGCAAAACGGCAATCAAGACAATATCTTTACGATTCAGGAGCTTTCGGTATGCCGAAACCGCTCTGCGTTCGCTTTGCAGCGATTTTGCGTAAAGCTCCAACGCGACGATGGCGCTGACCGCATAGCTGATATAGTACCCCGGCGATCGGAACAAGTGTGGGATCTGCGTCCATGTCTGTGCTGAAAACCCTGCGTGATCCAGTCCGTACTCCTTCACAATCGAATCAAATGCGGCGTGCAGGCGATCCGCCGTTAAATCATCCGCAGAGTACACAAACCGCTCAAATGCATCCAGCGCGCACCCGGAGACGACCGCATAGAGCGCATTGCATAGCTGAACTGCTTTCGCCTCATCCGCCCGGTTGCCGAAAACCGTTTTATAGCGGGAAATTGCAAGCAGTTCAAGCCCCTGCGAATCTATTTCCGCAAGATCGAGCGATCCGCCCGAAGCATCCCGGCCTGTTCGAAAATAGTACCCCGCAAAATGTCCGAATTCATGCAGAAGCGTCGTCGGCATTGCGTACGAATCGTCCCAGTTCAGATACAGGTAGGGTGCGCCATACGTCGCAAAGTACGTCGTAAAGCTGCCGGGCAGTTTCTTTTCGCCGGCAGAGCAATCGTACAATTCATTTCTGACGAGATAATCCCACGGCTCCAGGAAAGACGGATCCAGTTCCCCGAGCAAAGCGCGTACCCGATCAAACGTCTGCACCTGCGGATACGCATCCGACGCCGCAAGAAGCGCTTCTCTGTCCTTCGCCGTTTCCGCCACGGCACTGCAGTACAGCGGCGCGGCAATTTCCGCCACATCCGCTGAAAGCAATTCCGCATCCTGCGGCGTATACTCCCGGCCGTACATTGCATAGCGATAGGCGGAATAGTCCGAAAAGCCGAGTTCTGCAGCAATCTCTTTCCGAATCCCGATCAAAGACAGATACAATTCGGCGGCTTTTTGGGAGAAAGCTGCGACATACGTTTTATACAGCGCGTACCATTGGACAAACGGCAGAGATTCATCGGCAGTCAAATCCGACAGAGACCACGATTGTCCGTCAACCGTGATCGTAAATTCCGTTTGCATACGATCATACGCATCCATTTGTTCCCGTTCCTCGTCCAAAAGCGCATGTATGGAGGGATCGTACAGCCCCGATGCCGCCCTAAGGCGGGCGACGGTCTTCTCGTCGTAAATGCTTTTGAGTTCGGGACGTGCCGAAAGGGACAGCGCCGCTTTGTTCAGGGCATCGTACAGACCGTCCAAAGCACCGTTCAGCTTTTCGGAGCGCTCGCGCCAGACCGGATTTTCCGTGTCAAGGCAATGGTGAACATACGCAAGCGACGCCATTGTCTCCGCCTCCTCCAGCGAATCATACAGCGACTCCAGCTCGGCCTGCAGGGAAAGGGCGTCTTCCCCGGCCGACTCAGCCGATCGGTGCAACGCTTCGATGCGTTCGGCCAGCGCGTCCGTATCCGGCATTCCGAACGGAATTTTCGAAAAAAGAATCTCGGAATGCGCTGTATCTTTCGGAATATCCAAGCCGAGATAGGCATAAGTATTTCCGATTGCCGCATCCCAATAGGGCGCGCATGCCGTTGTCAAAAGAAGCAACGGGGCAAGCAGTAAACAAATCGTTCGTTTCAATCATTTTTCCTCCCGGGATTTTTCAGTAAGCGGTTGTCAATTGATGAAAAAGATGGTATATTGTACGTCGAACGGAGGTAGTTTTATGAACATTGTTGTCTTGGCGGGCGGCATTTCGCCCGAACGTGACGTTTCGTTTTCGAGCGGGACGATGGCAACCAATGCGCTGCTGAAACTGGGGCATCGCGCTGTTATGGTCGATTTGTTTTTCGGCATGCCTGATTGGGACGGCGGCGACGACATTTTTCAACACGCCGCGCCTCTGGAACCGTATGCCATTACGGATACCGAACCCGATCTGAACGCGATCCGCCAGCAGCGTGCATTCGGATATAACGATTTCATCGGGCTGAACGTTCTGGAGCTATGCAAAAAAGCGGATCTGGTTTATCTGGCTCTGCACGGAGAGGACGGTGAAAACGGAAAGCTTCAGGCCCTTTTCGATTCGCTCGGAATACGCTATACGGGCTCTGGGGCAAAGGCCTGCGCCGACGCAATGGATAAATGGATTTCCAAAGAGATTTTTACAGCCGCCGGCGTGCCGTGTCCCTCCGGCATGCTTTTGAAAGCCGGTGAAACGGTCGATTTTGATTCGATTCCGCTTCCCTGTGTTGTCAAGCCGTGCTGCGGCGGCTCTTCGATCGGCGTATCGATCGTTCACGATGCGAACGAGCTTCCGGCTGCGCTCACGGCGGCATTTGCGGTGGAATCTGTCGTTCTGATCGAATCCTATATCAAGGGACGCGAGCTGTCCTGCGCCGTACTTGGGGACCAGGTCCTGCCGCTGATCGAGATTATTCCGAACGAAGGGTTCTACGATTATAAAAACAAGTATCAGGCCGGATCCACCAGGGAGATCACGCCCGCCGAAATCGATCCCGAAACGACAAAACGGATCCAGGATCTGACGATGCGCGGGTTTTCGGCGCTCGGTCTTTCGGTTTACGGACGGCTGGATTTCCTTTTGACGGAAAGCGGCGAGGCGTACTGTCTCGAAGCAAACACGCTGCCCGGGCTGACCCCAACCTCCCTGATGCCGCAGGAAGCGGCTGCCGTCGGAATATCGTATGAGGAGCTTTGCGCTCGAATTGCCGCCTTGTCTATGGAGAAATACAATGGCTGAATTTACCGTTCGGGAACTCACCAGGGCCACAGGCGGAACGCTCTGTGCGCCCGCTCTCTCGCCTGATACCGTCGTTGCCGGCGCAACGATCGATACGCGTACGCTGAGGCCCGGCGAGCTTTACGTTCCGATCCGCGGCGAAGTGTTTGACGGGCATCGGTTTATTCCGCAGGCGATGGAAAACGGCGCAGCGCTTGTTCTTTCGGAGATCGAAACCGATGCGCCTCACATTCGCGTGAAAGACTGCGTGCTGGCCTATCAGAATATCGCTCGGCTCCACCGTAATCGCTTCTCCATTCCCGTCGTCTGTATCACGGGCAGCGTCGGAAAAACGACAACCAAGGACATGGTGAAAACCGTCGTTTCCCAGCGGTTTCGCACGCACGCGACAGTCGGTAACCTCAACAATCAGACCGGCGTTCCGACGACGGTTTTAAGACTTGACCCGTCGTACGAGGTGTCCGTGATGGAACTCGGCACAAATCACTTCGGAGAGATCGACCGGATCGCGCGCGTGGCGCAGCCGACGATCTGTTTGTTTACGAATATCGGAGAGGCGCACATCGAATTTTTCGCTTCCAGGGAAGGCATCTTTCGCGGGAAAACCGAGATGCTCGCCCATGCGCGTCCGGGGGCGAAAATCATTGCAAACGGCGACGACGATCTGCTTTGCCGGATCCCGGGAGCGATCCGCTACGGATTCGGTCCCGAATGCGAGGTTCGCGCTACGGACATCGTTCCCGACGGATTGGAACACACGACGTTTCGCGCATCGTTTTTCGGCCGTTCTTTTGATGCGGAGATTTTCGTTTCGGGCGATCACATGGTTCGCAACGCGCTCTCTGCGATTGCTGTCGGATATCTGCTTGGAATGACCGATGAAGAGCTTCAAAAAGGACTTCGCGCCTTTCGCCCGGCTGCGGGGCGCGCGGATATTCTGCACACCGATCGGTTCACGCTGATCGACGGAACATACAACGCCAACCCGACCTCAATGGAAGCGGCGCTTCGGCTGCTGGCCGACGCCAAATCGCGCCGCGTTTGTATCTTTTCCGATATGCTCGAGCTCGGTCCCGATGCGCCGGCATACCACAGACGGATCGGCGAACTTGCCGAAGCGCTCGGCATTGAATGCATGCTTTGTACAGGGCCGCTCGCCAAATATGCTGCAATCGGTAAAAATGCACACTGGTTTCAGAACAAAAACGAACTGCATGCAGCGCTGCCATTCTATCTGAAAGACGGAGATACCGTTCTTTTGAAAGCATCGCAGGGTATGAAACTGAAAGAAACGCTTTCTTATCTTCTCACGTTATAACGATTTTCCACTCGGGGTGTTTCCATGAACCTTTACATGCCGACACGGTTTCTGAGCGGGCAACGGGCCGTAATCGAAAATGCGGATCGCATTGCGTCTTTTGGGCAAAAATGCCTGATCGTAACAAGCAAAACCGCCGCAAAGATAAGCGGCGCGCTTGACGACGCAGTCGAAGCACTTAATGCAATGGGAGTCGCTTATGCAATTTGCGATACGATCCGTCCGAACCCGTCGATCGACGCATGTCTTGAAGCGGGACGGTTTGGCACCAAATTCGGCGCTGAATTTGTACTCGGCATCGGCGGCGGCTCACCGCTCGACGCTGCCAAAGTGATCGCCGCTGCTGTTTCCAATCCTTCCATTACAGCGGAAGCGCTTTACGCGATGCAATGGCAGAAAAAGCCGGCGCCAATCGTTCTGATCGGTACGACTGCGGGAACGGGCAGCGAGGTTACGCCGACTGCCGTGATTACCGACAGAACCGGTCGAAAAACGAGTATCAGCGGGCCGGAGCTTTTCGCCGCGTTATCCATCGGCGATCCGCGCTATACGGAAACGGCTCCTCTTCCGGTTACCGCATCTACCGGGATGGATGCGCTTTGTCATTGCATCGAAAGCTTTCTCAGCAAAACGGCCGACACGATTTCCCGTGCCGCTGCCGCAGCAGGCATCCGAACACTGGTTCCGCTTCTGGAATCCGTTGCCGCCAAAAATACGCCTGCTTTCAAGGAACGGAAGGCGCTCTACGAAGCGTCTATCCTCGGCGGACTTGCAATCTCCGTTACAGGCACGCTTGCGCCGCATTCCTTCGGGTATCTGCTTTCGGAACAGTATGACATTCCGCACGGGTTCGCATGCGCCTGTTTTCTGCCGCCGCTTTTGGAGCAGGCACAGGACTTCGCCCCCGAAACGGTCCGTGCGCTTTGTCTGCAAACCGGTGTATCCACGGAAAGATTGCTTGCCCTGAAGGACGCCATCCTGCCGAAGTATGATCTTCGCATGACCGACGCGCAGATGGAGGAAACGTCGCTGCGATGGGTTCCGCCGAATAAAAACATGTTAAAGACGCCCGGCGAATTTGATCGCTCTGTCGTTCGAAAATTCCTGAGAAGCGTATTCTCTGAACAATAATTCCTGCAGGAGGTTTTTATGGCATTACGGAACATGACGCTCTACTCCATCTTCGTCCGAAATTTCGGAGGATCTTTCTCCGCCGTAGAACGCGAAATTCCACGGCTGAAGTCGCTCGGCATCGACGCCGTATGGCTGCTTCCGATTCATCCGATCGGTAAGGAAAAGCGCAAAGGGTCGCTTGGTTCGCCTTATGCGATCTCGGATTACCGCGCGGTGAATCCGGAGCTCGGAACGCTTGAAGACTTTATCGCACTTTGCGATACCGTTCACAAAAACGGAATGAAGATTCTGATCGACGTTGTTTACCATCACACCTCGCCGGATTCCGTTCTTGTGCAAACGCACCCGGAATACTTCTATCGCAAGCCGGACGGATCGTTCGGCAACCACGTCGGCGACTGGACGGATATCATCGATCTTGATTTTGATGTGCCTGCGCTTTGGGACGAGCTGATCGATACGCTTTGCTATTGGGCGCAATATGTGGATGGGTTCCGCTGTGATGTTGCGCCGCTTGTTCCGCTTGAATTTTGGAAAGAAGCACGCAGGCGCGTTGCCGCCGTTCGTCCGGACTGCATCTGGCTCGCGGAATCGGTTGAATACGGATTCATTCGTTATAACCGCGATCAGGGGCTCATTGCATTGTCGGATTCCGAGCTTTATCAGGCGTTCGATATCTGTTATGACTACGATATCTATTCCGATTTTGCGGCATACGCGGAGGGGAAAACCACGCTTGCCGATTACCTCGCTGCGCTTGAACGGCAGGAAGCGGTTTTCCCCGCAAATTATGTGAAGCTGCGCTTTACGGAGAATCACGATCGCGTCCGCACGGCGTTTCTGTTCCCTGATCCGACCGTTCGGGAAAACTGGATGGCCTGGACCTTCTTCCAGAAAGGCATGCCGATGCTGTACAGCGGGCAGGAATGGGCGCCCGTTCGCTGTCCGACGCTCTTTGATCCGGATCCCGTTTTCAGAAGCGGAGCGCCGATGCACGAAGCGATTTTGAAAGCGCTGATCGCCATGAAGAAGGATCCGCTGTACTCGGACGGCGTCTATTCCCTTGAAGCACGGCCGTGCGACGTGATCCTTGCGACCTGGACCTATCAAGGTCGCAAATCCGTCGGTATTTTCTCTATGAAAGGCAAAAGTGCCGTCGTGCATGTACCGCTGGAAGATGGGTGCTACCGCAATCTCCTGGACGGACAAAAGGTTTCCGTTGAATACGGAATGGTATCCTGCTCCGGCAAGCCGATCATTCTGGAAGCGGAATAAAATTCGAAAGCAGAACAAAAGACAATATGAAGAATACCGGACTGTTTTTGCAGCCCGGTGTTTCATTTGTTCCGCGGCGCTTTTACAGCGCAAAGCGATAGATCATTACCTGTCTCTTCCCTTCCGCATACATTTCGTTGTCCTCCGGAATATCCGCGGTTTCAAGGTATACCCCGCCGGCAATTTCGCAGGTTCTCGAAGATGTCGTATTGGTCGGGACGCAGGAGATCGTCAGATAATCCAGTTTATGCTTTCTTGCCTGGTGAAACAGCAAAGAGCATGCCTTCGCGGCATAACGGTGTCCCCGATATGGTTCCTCTATCCCGTATCCAATATTCCCGCCGATATACGTCTTATCATTGTGTCCGATTCTCAAATCGCAATATCCTATCTTTGTTCCGTCAGGAAGGCAGATATCAAAATAGTAGGCCGGGAGCCATCTTTTTTCGGGCTGTGCTTCGCAGGTCCGAACGAGTCGGAGAAAGATGTCATCCGTTTTCAGATCCGAAACGTCATAGAACATATTCATTTTTCAATCCTCTCTCCGCAATTTGAAAAACTGATCCGTGAGTTTCGCAATCCATTCCGATGTTTCCTTCACGAAGGTCTCTGCCCGTTCCGGCGTTAAATAGCGGTAGTCTCTTGCAAGGTTTCCGTGTTCCCCGCTGCGGTAGAAAGCGCAGATATATCGCCGTCTGTTCTCAAATGCGTCTCTGCTGAACAGATCCATGTATTCGTTGTCAAAGCCGACGGCGTTTTCATAAATGGAAAACGCGCAAAAATCCGGATGCTGCTTCAGATACAGAAAATCAAGATCGTACCAATCCTCTTTTGCGGCCCGGTAAAGCTTGTCCTTATCACATGCATATTCGGCCCGGTGATCCTGTTTCAGCGAAGCACAGATCGTGTTGATCCACCGGACGTCGGTCAGAAGATGAGCGTAGTATCCGAAGAAAAAAGAGAATTCCCTCCGGTTGTACCCGCTGATGATTCTTTCATTGAAATATCTGTCGCAAAACCGCTCCGGATCAATGACGCTCCCGCCGCCGGTTTTTGTCTGAAAATGCGATACCGATTTGGGCGGATGATATTCTGACCAATCTTCATTCGGAACGCCGCTGTCAGGCGCCATGCTGCCCATGACGAATTCCGTTTTCTCTATTCTTTTCAGATGCTGCAGAAGCACATCTGCAATTCTTAAATGAACCATCCACGACGCCATAACGCTGCTCCCTGAAGGCGGATAAAGGATACTCTGTACATCCAGTTCCACGTTTTTCAAATTTCCGAATTCAAAAGCCTCAAGCGAATCCGTTAAAACAACTGTCCCGGAAGCTTCTGTTTTTCTTTTTTCGGGAACTGCGCGTCAAAGCGCTCGAACGCCTCCGGATCCTGCTCTGCCGCAAAATATCCCTCAGGCGTCGCGTATTCCCCGGTAATTCCGTCAAGATATCCCGGGATCAGTTCCCTGCAAAGAAAAAACGAGGCGTCCGCACCCTCCGGCAAGCCGTGATAACGGATTCCGAAGCGGGATGCATAGGAAAAACCGCTCTTTCCGTAAAAAGCGATGTTCCCTTCAAAGCACACTGCGCCGCAGCCAAGCTCGGCCGCCCTTTTGAGGGATTCGTCCAACAGGAGCTTTCCGTAGCCCTTCCGCTTCCATTCCGGCGCGATGCAAATCGGCCCCATCGTCAGGATCGGGATCCTCCTGCCGTCATCGGCATGGATCGCCGCGCGCATAAACATGTTCTGACCGATGAGAACGCCGTCCTTTTCCATAACCAGATCGAGCTCCGGAACGAATGCCGGATCGTTTCGCAGCTGATGCAGCACAAAGTGCTCCAGACAGCCGGGGCGATACACATTCCAAAAGGACTCCCGGACCAATTCCTCAACTGCGCGGTATTCTTTTTCTTCTTCTCTTCGAATGGTAATCATCTTTGTTTCTCTCAAGTCCTCCGAATTCCGTTTCTGCGCTCATCTTGCTGCCGCGGCATCGCCATTTACAATCGAGGCGTAAACCTCCTCCGGAATCATCGGCAAAGCGATTTGGGCAAGCAGCGACGGTTCGATCATGCCCGTTTCGGCATACTCTTTTCCTGCCCTTTTGACAAGCTCCAACTTTGGTTCTGTCACTATTTTCGCTTGCGGCGCATTGAACATCGGACTCTCCGGAACCGTCAGAATCGTATGACGCTCGGGAAAGCACAGCTTAAACTGTTCGATTGCCGGCTCGAAATTATGCTTGCTGTTCGGGAATCCGCAGCCGCAGATCATTACATAACGCAAGGCGGAGAAATCCGCCTGGCAGACATGCTCGTACCGTTCCCCGACTTTCTGCATTGCCATGGAGGAAAGCGGCATTGTGCGGTCGAGAATCACCTTTAACGGAGCGGGCATGCCGTAGCAATACAGCGGGAAATTGAAAAGCAAAAGATCGCTCTTCAAAATATCTTCCAGGATCTCCTGCATATCGTCCTCTATAAGGCAGGTTCCGCCGTTTCGTTTGCACGCAAAGCAGCCCCTGCAATAATCGATGTGACGATCAATGGCGTGAATAATCTTTACGTTCTGGGAAGCATACGCTTCCATCCCATCCAAAAAAGCGCGGGTAATGTGCATGGTGTCGCTCTTCTCGCCCTTTGGACTTCCGTTCAAAACCAAAATGTTCATACACAACCTCTTTATGATACCGTAAAATCAGTCCAATCGATATGAAAGTACTGCATAACATCGTCCGCCTTCTTCATACCGAACTTCTCGTAAAACGGAATCGCGTTTTCGTTGGCCACCAAGTACATCGCAACGTCCTTTTCGCCTCCTGCGAGATCCAGCGCGGTTTGCATCAGCCGCTTTCCGATCCCCTGCCTTTCATACGCTCTGTCTACGCCGAGATCCGTAACGAACAGCCAATACGCAAAATCCGTCAGCCCGAACAGAATTCCGACGGTCAGCCCATCCTCATTTCTCGCGACAAGACTGATATCGGCATTTTGAACAAGCTTTTGAATGCGCCCGTGAAAACGTTCCTTCGGATACTGCGACCCGAGATCCGTTCGCTTCAAAAAATCGATATATTCTTCCGCCGAAATGCGTTCTTCCCGAATCGTAATCATTTCAATTCTCCTCGCCCGGTTCGACCGTCTTCTCTGCAGGGGCCGTCTCAGTCAGTTCCAGACGCATCAGAATCAGCGTCTGCCAGCCGTTTTGCCGTGACAAAAAGCCCTTCGGATTCCGACCGTATTCCACAAAGCCGACGCTTTGGTACAGCGCCAAGGCAGCACGGTTTTCCGCGACGACTTCCAGTTCGATCTGCAAATACCCTGCCTTTTTTGCACATTCCAGACAGGCTTCCGTCAGCGCGCGGCCTATCCCGAGTCCCCAGTATTCCTTTGCAACGCTGACGCCGAACGAGGCGCGATGACAGATCTTTCCTTTCGAACCGATCGGATGAATGCCGGCCTCGCCGACAATTCTGCCGTCTATATACGCAAGAATCTCCAAGGCATTCCCGCTGTTTTCCAACGCGGTAAGAAAAACGCGCTCTTTTTCTTCGGACGGACTTTCCTCCGGATAGCTCAACAAATAATCCGTTTCCATGTGCGTCAGGAGATATATTGCAGCCACATCATCGGCGTCATCAGGAACCGCGTTCCGAAGCAGGCAGACCATCCTGTTTTTCAGCACAACCGATTTTTCAAATTGCATATTTTATCTCCTGAAGCAATCCAAATCTATCTGCTGCGGATCGCTTTTTCATTGGGGTGACGGACTTTCTTCTTTGCCGCGGGAAGCTCCGCAGCCATGGCTTCCAAAACGTCCCGAAGCCGTGCAGGATTCTCAATACAGTCCGCAAGCAGCATTTCCTTTGCGCCCTCATACGGTGTTTCCATGCGCGCATCCGGCAGCAGGGAAACCGCCGAAGGAGTCGGCTTCAACAAAAATCGATCGTCATAAATCCCGCCGACCAGTTTGTCGCGGTAATAGATGAGATACTCTCCCATCATCGGTCGCCAGGTGATATCCTCCAAAGCAGAAAGCTGCTCCAAAATGAAATCAAGGTATTCTCTGCTCGAAGCCATAGGCAGTTCCTCCTGTTCCGTTTATTCAGCGTCGATCCGATGGACGGATTTTTCCGTTTGGAATCCATCCGGGTATCGCTTCTGCAATTTTTCAATATTCAATCTGAAAATATCGTCAAGGTCGTAGCCGATTGCAGTTGCAGTTTCCGCAAGATACCACGCGACGTCGCCAAGCTCCCCTGCCAAATGCTCCGTATCAAGCGTGTGACCCTGCGCGAGATGCTTTTTTACAATGTCAATCGCCTCGCCTGCTTCGCCGCAAAGTCCCATGACGCCGTTGATCAGAATTTCTTTTTGATTCAGCGCCGGATTCAGCGTTTTCATTGCAAGCGCCTGGTATTCGGATCCGGTCATTCTTTTCTCCGTTCTTCTTCCCTTGAATTTTGATTGTATTTTACCATACATTTTTCTTTGGTTCAATATACGGCATGTTTTTTTGTACAGCAAAAAACGCATCCGCCGAATTCATTCGACGAATGCGTTTCTGTCGATTCAATCAATCTTCCATAGCACCGACCGCCGTATGGCGGACGTTGCGCTGGAACAACATTGCGATACCCCAGATCGCGGCAAGCCCGACTACGGAATAGATGATTCTCGAAACTACCGTACCCGCGCCGAAAATCCATGCGACGAGGTTGAATTGAAATAATCCGACCAACAGCCAGTTCAAAGCGCCGACGATCATCAGAATCAATGCAACGATATTCATGCGATCACTCCTTTCGTCGGCATTAGTATGCAACCGAATCGAAAGGATCATTCTTCTTTTTTTCGGGAAAAATTTCTATTTCCAATCTGTCGAATGCGATCGAATCCATGAAATCCGACGCCCTGAAAATTGTGCGGTTGAAGGTGCTAAGGTCATGAATGTGTTTGTTCAAAACAACGGGACGTTCCACATCAAGCAGACGGCACAGTTCCCCGATCACAGGCATCCAGCCGTTAAAATCAGCGGGTCGTGCAAGAGCGAACTCATGCACGACATCCGACTGAATCTTATGGTCTTTTAACAGTTTTGCCCAGATCGTCATGTTTATTTCTTCATGGCGAAGAATCCGGCAAACAGCGGCGTCGTCCCGTCGGTATAGGTGCCGAGGAAGTTGCCGTAGATATTGTATTTGCTGCCGACATTCGTCGCAGGATCCCACTTGTCGCTGAAATTGATTACATAGACCGTTTCTCCGCTGACAAGCGTCATCTGCACATAGGTGTAACCGTCCTCACCCTTCGTGACAGAATCGACTTTTGCGGTAATGCGGAACCCGTAATTATTCGTGGCGTAAGTGGACTGCTGTGCAAGCATGGCCGAAATCGTCAGATTCTTGCTGCCCGTCCCGACTTCCTTATAGTTCGAGCCGTATCCCTTGTTGAAAGCTTTACGGTCATCATACATCCGGTATACATAGAACTGCGTCGATCCGGATTCCGCGTCTTCCTTCTCGGCGTTCAGCGTAATCATTGCCGTTCCGTAGAACTTGACGTCCATTGTAATGCCGAAGGTGTAATTGCCTTCTCCGTCAACCGTTACCGAGGAACATACGACCTGCGTCGTATCGTCGCTTACAGCGGTCAGCGTTGCGCCCGGGAGCGTCTTGCCGCGCACGGTGATCGTTCCGGCCTTACCCGCTTTGAGCTCGGTCATGCGATCGTTGTCAACGGTCAGAACCATCTTTTCCGGTGTAAACACATAAGGATTGATGGTGATTTCCTTTGTTGCGGACGCCCAGTTCTTTTCTTCGACCGAAATCGTAACGGAAACCGGGGTTGCGGACGTCATCGTATAATCCGTTTCAAAGAATCCGCCGGTATAAACGAGCGATTCCTGTCCGTCGATCGTCAGCTTGATATAGGGGCTGTCATCGTTGACATGACCGGAAATATGAACATTGTTGTTCTTATCCGCCATGATGATGCCTTCCTCGTTCGGCGTCGGCTGCTCAAGATCGATCGTAAGCGTCGGGAGCGTGACAGTCTGCTGCGGAACGATCAACTGATGCGTCGTTCCGTCCGATTCGGTGCGGAAGATCTGCGGAGTGAACGAATACTGCGGATTATCGACCGGCGCGTCCGGATAATAAATCGCCTTCGGCACCGTCAGTTTGAAGAAGATCGCGTTATCCGAATCGTTCGGGTTCACCTGATCGTCCATCGACGGGAACTGGATTGTCACAATACTGTGCGCCGTCGCCGGAATCGTCATCGTGAAACATTCCTGTCCCTTATCGTTTGTCGTGTTCTCGACGGTAACGGTGTTCAGATCGTTTCCGTTCTGTTGGTTCTGATCGTTCGAACCCTGTTTCGTATCAAGACCGGGCTGCCGGTTGTCATTCTGCTGAACGGTTGTTTCCGCCGCGCCGCAGGAGAGGCCGTTTTCGCCTTTCGTAAGCAGCATTACGCCGGCAACGATGATGCAAATAATCACAACAATGATCGCAACCAGCAAAATCCAGAACAGCGGACCGTTGCCTTTGCCGTTCTTTTTACGCTTCGGCGGCGTCGGCTCATACTCATAGGAGTCGTCATCCTCGTCCTGATCGGAGTTGAATTCATCCTCATCATCCTCGTCTTCATGCTCAAGACGGACCGGCTGACGCTTTGTACGACGCTCGGAACGATGATAAGCAGGAACGTCCTCTTCCTCCTCATCGTCGTCATCGTCTTCTTCCGGTTCGGATTTATGCGCCGGCTTTTTCGCCGCATGACGTCCAATTTTCGGCGCGACGCGGACTTCTTCCTCTTCCTCGTCGTCATCGTCCTCTTCGTCGTCATCGTCGTCTTCGAAATCCATCTTGCGTGCAGATGCTTTCGGCGCACGGCGGCCGAATTTCGGCGCGACGCGGACTTCTTCCTCTTCCTCGTCGTCTTCGTCGTCTTCGTCTTCCTCTTCGATTACGACGGGCTTTGCTGCGCGGCGAACGGGCTTGGGGGGGGCCGGCTCTTCGTCTTCTTCCTCATCGAAAAAGTCGACGGATGCATCCTTTTCCTCAACCGGTTCTTCTTCCGCAGGTTCCGGCTCCATTTCAATTACTTCTTCCGGCTCGTCCTCCGGCTCCGAAACATGAACCTGCTCTTCCTCCGCTGCGCGAGAGGATTTCTGATACGTCGGCACCGTCCAGGAAGGACGAACAAACGTGCGCGTTGCACGGGATTCCCCGTCCTTTGCTCCCGCCGGTGCGGAATCCTCTTTCAAATTCGCGGCACAGACCTTACAATACGTCGCATGATCCGGATTGTAGGCACCGCATTCTTTACAAATCATAGAGTTTACCTCCTAAGTATGTTTCTGAACAGACGCATACATTATACAGCATTTTTTTCGCCGATGCGTGACGAATGTGTAAACATTTTGCATGAATTCTGTTACTATTCCTTGTCAAAGGTTGGAAAGTGTGTTATAACGGGATGCAGATTCAGCGCCGCTTGCATAGAGTATAGTAATACTGAATGAACACAGGACGGAATCGACATGATTTATTTTGACAACAGCGCAACAACCCGGGTGCTTCCCCTTGCAGCCGAACGTGCCGCATCGGTTATGACGGAGTCCTTTTTTAATCCCGCCGCCGCTTACGGCGCGGCGTTTGGCGTTGAAAAGGAAATGAACGCAGCAAGAGCGTTTGCCGCTTCGCTGCTTCATGTGCATAGTGAAGAGGTCTTTTTCACCTCAGGAGGTACCGAATCAAACAACATCGCGGTTTTCGGAACGCTTCGCTCCGCTCGCGGCAAAAAGCGCATCGTTACGACTGCGGCGGAACACGCCTCCGTTTTTGAAACGGTTCTGACGGCTGCCAAGCTCTTTGACGCCGAGGTTGCTTACGCTCCGCTCAATGAGGACGGAACGGTCAACATCGGACGTTTGCATGAGGTTCTGACGCCGGATACCGTGCTTGTCAGTATTATGCATGTCAACAACGAACTCGGAAGTGTCAACGATCTGGAAGCGATCGTCGCAAAGGTACGGACATACGCTCCCGGCGCGGTCTTTCATTCCGACGGCGTGCAGGCGTTTCTGAAAGTTCGCACGAACCGGATGCCCTGTGATCTTTACTCCGTTTCCGCGCATAAGTTTCATGCGCCGAAAGGCGTCGGACTGCTCTATCTTCGCAGCGGCGTCAAAAACGCAGGCGGACAAATCGGCGGCGGGCAGGAAAAGGGATTCCGATCCGGAACGAGCAATACGCCTGCAATCCTTGGCATGGATACGGCAATGCGTCTTTATGCCGCAAATCAGAGCGAATGGCACGCGAATATGCTCGCCGTTAAGCAGCGAATGTACGAAAACATGATGCAGCTTCCCGACGTCGTTTTGAACGGGCCTTCGGTTGAGGCCGGAGCGGCGCACATCCTGAATCTGTCGTTTGTCGGTGTACGCGGAGAAGTTTTGCTCCATGCGCTTGAGCAGAAGCAAATTTTTGTATCGACCGGTTCCGCCTGCTCCGCAAAAAAGATCGGAAAAAATCGCGTTCTTCATGCTGTCGGCATTGACGGAGCACGGCAGGAAGGCGCAATTCGGTTCAGCTTCTGTCCGTTCAACACGGCAGCGGAAGCTGACCTCGCTTCAGAAGTCATCGCCGAACAGGTGCAGTTGCTACGCAAATACAGAAGGAGATAAACAGTGGAACAGGTTCTTTTGGTCCGGTATGCGGAAATCCATTTGAAGGGGCTGAATCGTCCGTATTTCGAACGGATGCTCGTCGATCGCATGCGCGATGCGCTGCGGCCGATCGATGCAAAAATCGAGCGGGAACAAGGCCGCGTTTTCGTTTACGGCATCCCGGCGGAGAAAATTTCGGAAGCGTCGGAGAAAATCTGCGGCGTTTTCGGCGTACATTCGGTCAGTCCCACGCTATGTGTTGAAAAAAGCTGGGACGCGATCCGGAACGCGGCGATTGAGCTTGTCGCGCCGGACGCGGACAAGCCGACTACGTTCAAATGCTTTGCGAAACGTTCGGACAAGCGGTTTCCGATGACGTCGGAGCAGATCTGCCGTGAACTTGGCCATGAACTTCTGAACGCCTTCCCTTCCCTTTCGGTCGACGTACATCATCCGGTTTTGAAGGTGACCGTCGAAGTGCGCCAGCAAAGAGCATTCGTCTTTACAAAAGAGCAGAGGGGCGTCGGCGGCATGCCGGTCGGCACAAACGGAAAAGCAATGCTCCTGATTTCCGGCGGGATCGACAGCCCGGTCGCAGGGTACATGATTGCTAAGCGCGGCGTCACGCTTTCGGCAGTGCATTTCTACAGTTACCCTTATACAAGCGAGCGCGCGCGCGACAAAGTCGTTGAATTGACGAAAATCGTTGCGAAATTCGCAGGGGAAATTGAACTGTATCTTGTTCCGTTTACCGAGATCCAGCTTGCGATCTACGACCAATGCCCGTCCTCTGAAACGACGGTTCTGATGCGTCGATTGATGATGAAGATCGCCGAGCGAATCGCTTTCAATTGCAGAGCACAGGCGCTGATCACCGGTGAAGCGATCGGACAAGTTGCCAGTCAGACGATGGACAGTCTCGCCTGTACGGACGACGCGGTTACGCTCCCCGTCTTTCGCCCGCTGATTGGATTTGACAAAGAAGAGATCATTGAGCGCGCACAAAAAATCGGGACGTTTGAAACGTCGATCCAGCCGTATGAGGATTGCTGCACGGTATTCGTTCCGCAGCATCCCGTAACCCGCCCGAAGGTGGAGCAGCTGCGGGCAAGCGAAGCGCTTGTTGATTTCGAACCGATGATGGAGCGAGCGATTGCGTCTGCAGAGTGTTTGAAAATTTCACAGTTTGTTTTGGATTGATTTCGACAAGTTATGCTATACTGTATGTATAAAGGTAATAAACTATTTTTTAGGAAAGGAGTGTCCGCCGCATGAAATATGTATTCCGGGTGATTGGTTTCTTGGTGGTTGTTATGGTTATTGCGGCGCTTGCGCTTTATACGCTGAACAGCTTTGGATATCTCAAAGGCCCGCTTTCCAAATGGATCAATGATATTTCCAATCACTGCCAAGCTACCGTTAACGATACCAAGGATTTTCTGGAAAACCAGGATCTGATTCCGATTTCGATCACGGTGCGTACTCCCGTGCCGGCACAGACGCAGGCGCCCGCAGTCCAGGAAGAGCCGTCGACCATTGAGACGCCCGCCCCTGCAATCTCGTTTACAGAGCCTTGATTTTTTGCTTGACAATTTGTAAACCGAATGGTATCATATCACTCGGTTTCCGGATATCTGGGTGTAGCGCAGTTTGGTAGCGTGCTTGAATGGGGTTCAAGAGGCCGGAAGTTCAAATCTTCTCACCCAGACCATAAAAAGCCCAGTTTTTGGGCTTTTTTCTTTTTCTTTGCGTTTGCATTTCATTGTTTTTTACGGTTTGACTTCTGATCGATGGTTTCTTTAGCCGAACGCCGCTTTTCGGGCATTTGTGCAATCGCTTTCGAAAGAAATGATTTTGCAAAAATGCGTTCCGCACTATTTACTTATACAACATTTTTTTATATAATACGAAAAAACAGAGTAGGCAGGCGTGCGTTGGCCATTGGCCGCAGTGCCGTGCGGACGGGGAGTTGCCGTGCGGACGAAAAGGAGCATCCTTGCGGTTCGCCTGCCGCATCCCGCTGTGACATCATACGGAGCCACGCTTCCTTGTGCTGCCATAGCCGGCATACAAAGGAGGTTGTTTTTATGTCCGGCAAATCGATTGCGTCTTCTGATACAACGCAGCTCTTCTCCACCCCGTTCCACCGCGCTTATTGGAAACTTGCTGCACGGGAGTTCACTTCGCTGCGCGTATTGATCCTCGCCGCCATGATGACGGCGCTCCGGATTGCGATTAAGTCTGTCCGAATTCCGATCGGTCCCGATCTGAACATTACGTTCGGCTTTTTATTCAATGCCGTCGGATCCATGATCTATGGGCCGCTTGTTGCAATCGCTGCATCAGCCGTCAGCGATACAGTCGGAGCGATTCTGTTTCCGAGCGGCGCTTATTTCTTCCCCTACATCTTCTCCGAAATTGCGGGCGGGCTGCTCTTTGCCCTGTTTTATTATCGCGCTAAGCTGTCCGTACCGCGCGTCATGCTCGGAAGGTTCTCCGTAACGGTCGTCTGCAATCTGGTCCTGGATCGGCTGTTCTACATGTGGCAGATGTATCTGGTCAACGGAAAGGTATACACGTTTATGACCTGGCCGCGGCTGGCAAAGAACATCGTTCTGTTCCCGCTGCAGACTGTTATGCTCGTTCTGCTGTTCCGATTGCTGCTTCCGATTACGAACCGAATGAAACTGACCTATACCGGGGAAACCAATCTGCATTTTACCAAACGCGACATAATTGTGCTGATTTTGCTGACGCTGTTCTCGGCTGCTGTCGTTGTTCTCTATTACGTCTTCGTCTATCAGCCGAAAGCGCAGTGAACCGATCCTTGTAAAAAGCGCGGAAATTCGCCCCGATTCCGGGGCGTTTTGCTTGCAACGGCATTTGCCGCGATGTATAATACCGATGCTAAATTTGTAACAAAGAGGTTTTCTATGAACATTCGTAACGTAGCGATTATCGCGCACGTCGACCACGGCAAGACCACGCTTGTCGATCAGCTTCTGAAAGACGCCGGCGCGCTTCGCAGAAGCGAGCAGGGCACCGATCGCATCATGGACTCGGGCGATCTCGAACGCGAGCGCGGCATCACGATACTCTCCAAAAATACGGCTGTCCTATACGGCGATACGCGCATCAATATCGTTGACACGCCGGGTCACGCGGATTTCGGCGGCGAAGTAGAGCGCATTTTGCAGATGGTGGACGGCGTTCTGCTTCTGATCGACGCTTTCGAGGGCTGCATGCCGCAGACCAGATTTGTTCTTCGGAAAGCGCTGGAACTCAATAAAAAGTGCGTTGTCGTGGTCAACAAGGTGGACCGTCCCGAAGCAAGACCGTATGAAGTTGTTGATGAAGCGCTGGAGCTTTTCATTGAACTCGGTGCAAGCGATGAGCAGTTGGATTTTCCGATCGTTTACGCATCGGCGCGCAACGGACAGTCCGGTTACGAGCCCGACGAGCTGGAAAACAATATGCAGGCGGTCTTCGATACGATTCTGAAAGAAATCCCCGCGCCGCAGCAGGACGTTGACGCTCCGCTTCAGATTCTGTTTTCCACGATCGACTACGATGAATACGTCGGTAAAATCGGCATCGGGCGCATCGAACGCGGCACCGCAAAGCGCGGACAGCCGATCGTTCTTTGCGGCGGTCAGGAAAACCGGACACGCGAAACGAAGATCACGCGGCTATATAACTTTGAAGGTCTGCAGCGTGTGGAAGTCGAAACGGCGTATGCGGGAGACATCGTCTGCGTCGCCGGCGTCGAAGATCTGAACGTCGGCGAAACGGCGTGCGATCCGGTCTGCATCGAACCGATGCCGTTTGTCAAGATTGATGAACCGACCGTCAGCATGCTGTTTTTGGTCAACGACAGTCCTTTTGCGGGGAAAGAAGGCAAATATGTGACGAGCCGGAATCTGCGAGACCGTCTGTTTACCGAGGTTAAGACCAATGTCAGCATGCGCGTTGAAGAAACCGATACAACCGATACGTTCCGCGTTTCGGGCAGAGGCGAACTGCATCTTTCGATTCTGATCGAGCAGATGCGGCGGCAGGGATACGAATTTGCGGTTTCCCGCCCGAAAGTCATCCTTCGCCGTGACGAGCAGGGTCGCATTACCGAACCGATGGAAGAACTGACGATCGACGTCCCGCAGGAATACGTCGGTGCTGTCATGGAAAAGCTCGGTCAGCGCAAAGCGGAAATGACCGATATGACCGCAATCGGCGATACCGGAACGCGATTGAAATTCATCATCCCGGCGCGCGGTCTGATGGGATACCGTTCGGAACTGATGACCGATACGCGCGGAAACGGCGTCATGAACCATATTTTCGCGGGTTACGAACCGTTCAAGGGGGAAATCTCCGAGCGCAAAACCGGCAGTCTTGTGGCGCATGAAACCGGCGATACCTCCTCATACGGTCTGTTTTACGCACAGGACCGCGGCCGTCTTTTTGTCGGACCCGGCGTCCCGGTTTACGAAGGGCAGATCGTCGGCGAGAACGCGCGCGCCGAAGACATTGTCGTCAACGTATGCAAGAAAAAGCACGTTACGAACATGCGTGCCGCGGGCAGCGACGAAGCGCTGCGGTTGACGCCGCCGACGTATTTCACACTGGAACAGTGTCTCGAATTCATTGCGGACGATGAGCTTGTTGAAATCACGCCGAAAAACATCCGCATGCGCAAACGGATGCTTTCGAAAGAGCAGCGTATGAAGCTTGCCGCAAAGAAAATCAAGGAAGATTATTGATCGACGACACACAAAAAGGGCTTTCCGGATTTCACTTCCGGAAAGCCCTTTTGATATGCAATTACTGTTTTTTGCCCTGATTGGCAACCGCCTGCATCTTCGCCGCGATCGCTTCCTGGTCGCCGAGATAATAGTGGCGGATCGTATTGAAATTCTCATCGAATTCATACACGAGCGGGACGCCGGTCGGAATATTGACGCCGATGATCTCATCGTTGGAGAGTCCGTCGAAGTACTTGACAAGAGCGCGGAGCGAGTTGCCGTGCGCGGCGATGATAACGCGCTTGCCGGCAAGCATGTCCTTCTTGATCACTTCTTCAAAGTACGGAACAACGCGCTCAATCGTGGTCTCAAGGCTCTCGTGTGCGGGCAGGAGTTTGGGGTCCACATCGCGATAGGCCGCCTGCTTTGCGGCGCTGCGCTCATCGTCCGGCTCAAGCGCCGGCGGCTTCACATCGAACGAACGACGCCAGATCTTGACCTGGTCTTCGCCGTACTTGGCTGCTGTTTCGGCCTTGTTCAGTCCCTGCAGGGCGCCGTAATGACGCTCATTCAGTTTCCAGCTCTTCACGACCGGCAGCCATGCGCGATCCATCGAGTCGAGCGCGAACTGCAGCGTATGAATTGCGCGCTTCAGGTATGAGGTATAGCAAACATCAAAGTCATATCCTTCGTCCTTCAGCACGACGCCGGCCTGCTTTGCTTCCTGCATTCCCTTTTCGCTGAGTTCTACATCTGTCCAGCCAGTGAACAGGTTCAGTTTGTTCCATTCGCTCTCGCCGTGGCGCAGCAAAACCAGTTTCATATCGTTCCTCCCTATCGCCCTTGCGGGCACATTATTTTACAATGGTATTTTACTCCAAATTCTCACAGATTGCAACAGGAAAATCAAGCTGAAAAATCAGACGTTGAAGAAAAACTCGACGATATCGCCGTCCTGCATCACATACTCCTTGCCCTCCGAACGAACAAGTCCCTTCTCTTTGCAGGAAGCCATCGTACCGTTTTCCATCAAAGTATCGTACGGAACCACAGCCGCGCGAATGAAGCCGCGTTCAAAGTCAGAATGGATCTTCCCCGCCGCCTGCGGCGCTTTGGTGCCTTTCACAATCGTCCAGGCGCGAACTTCCTTCGGCCCGGCGGTCAAAAAACTGATCAGGCCGAGCAGAGAATAGCAGGCCTGTACGAGTTGATCAAGACCCGATTGTCCGATTCCCATCTCCTCCAGAAACGCTTTCTTTTCATCCGGTTCCAGTTCGGAAATCTCCTCCTCCACCTTTGCCGAGATGGTCAGCGCTTTTGCGCCTTCCTTTTCCGCAACTTCGTAAAGCGCCTTGACGTACTCATTCGGCTCTCCGCCCAGATCGTCTTCCGAGATATTTGCGACGTAGATGACCGGTTTGGACGTGAGTAAAAAGAGCGTTCGGATCGTTTCCTGCTCATCCTTGTCCGCCGTAAACGTGCGAACGGGCTGTCCGCTCTCCAGATGCGCGTAGATCCGCTTCAGCAGTTCAATCTCCGCAAGCAGCGATTTATCGCCCTTGGCAAGCCGCTGCGTACGGTCGATCCGCTTTTCGATCGTTTCCATATCGGCAAAGATCAGCTCAAGGTTGATCGTTTCCGCGTCGCGCACCGGATCGACGCTGCCGTCCACATGCACGACATTGTCGTCGTCAAAGCAGCGAACGACATGAACGACCGCGTCCACCTCGCGGATATGCGACAGGAATTTATTGCCGAGCCCTTCTCCCCTGGATGCGCCGCGAACGAGTCCCGCGATATCGACAAACTCAATCGTCGCGGGCGTATACTTTTCCGGATGGTACATCTTCGCAAGCTCGTCCAGCCGTGTATCCGGTACGGCAACGACACCGACATTCGGCTCGATCGTGCAGAACGGATAATTGGCCGCCTGGGCGCCCGCCTGCGTAATGGCGTTGAACAGCGTGCTCTTGCCGACATTCGGCAAACCGATGACACCGAGCTTCATTTCGTTTCTCCTTTACTGCAGTTTCTCACGTCCAAGGTTCAGCCGCCGCAGCGATTCCTCGCGGCCGAGCAGTACCGCAATCTCTATTGCGCCGCCCGGCGTGACCTGTTTGCCCGCGAGCGCAATACGCACCGGCCACAGTATCGTTCCGTTTTTCAGTCCGTTCTGCTCTGCAAGGCCGAGCAGCGTATCGTGAATCGCCTGCTCTTCCCATGCCGGCAGCGCCTTGAGAGCCGGTATGGCCATATCGAGTACGTTCCCGGCAACTTCAGAATTCGTTTTGGATTTTTTGTTGGTGAAAAGCTCCGCATCGTAATCGGGAAGCTTTGCCAGAAAGTCCACCATGTCCGGAATCTGCGTGAACACCTCAGTGCGCGGCTGCAGAATGCGCGCAAGAACATCCGCATGTTCCGTTCCGATCCCTGCCTGCTGATAATACGGCATCGCATATTCGGTGAACTGTTCCGTCGATAACCTGCGGATATATTCGGCGTTCATCCAGGTCAGTTTGTTCACGTCAAAAATCGCCGGCGACTTGGACATTCCTTCGATAGAAAACGCTTCGATCAGTTCATCCATCGTGAAGAACTCGCGCTCGTCGCCGGGATTCCAGCCGAGCAGCGCGACATAATTGATGATCGCCTCTTTCAGATACCCTTTTCCGACGTAATCTTCAAAATATGCATCGCCGTCGCGTTTGCTGAGCTTATGCGTCGCGTCGCGCATGATTGGCGTCATGTGAATATACGTCGGTTTTTCCCACCCGAACGCATCATACAGAAGATTGTACTTGGGCGTGCTCGAAAGATACTCGTTGCCGCGCATGACATGCGTAATGCCCATCGTGTGATCGTCAATGACGTTCGCGAAATTGTACGTCGGCATTCCATCTGCTTTGATCAGGATCATATCGTCCAGATCGGCGCAATCCACCGCAATGTGCCCGTAAATCAAATCGTCAAACGACGCCTCGCCGTGCTCGGGAACATTCTGCCGGATCACATACGGCATTCCGGCGTCGAGCCGACGCTGCACTTCCTCCTCGGGCAAATGCAGACAATGCTTGTCATACTTGAACGTCTCGCCGCGCGCAGCCGCCGCCT
Organism: uncultured Eubacteriales bacterium; assembly: GCA_902768795.1. Classification (GTDB taxonomy): domain Bacteria; phylum Bacillota; class Clostridia; order Christensenellales; family CAG-138; genus UBA3792. Next base: position 107,469 of record CACXMS010000006.1, on the reverse strand, counting down.
CGCGCCGCCCGGACAACTCCTCCTCGGTGCAGAAGCAATAATATGCCTTGCGTTTTTTGATCAGTTCCTTTGCGTACGGCAGATACAGTCCCTTCCGTTCGCTCTGCACATACGGTCCGAAATCGCCGCCGACATCCGGGCCCTCGTCCCAATTCATGCCAACGCTTTTCAGCGTCCGATAAATCACATCCACCGCGCCTTCCACATACCGTCCGAGATCGGTATCTTCAATGCGAAGGATGAAGCGGCCGCCGTTGTGCCGTGCGAACAGAAACGTGTAAAGTGCGCTTCTGAGATTGCCCAAATGCATAAAACCCGTCGGGCTCGGGGCAAATCTGGTTCTGACCATACTCCTCTCCTTTTATGAAATCCTGAAGGAATCCTTCAAACCGACTACGCGATTGAATACCGGCAGTTCTTTCGATCCGTCCGGATCGGCGCAATAATAGCCCATCCGAATGAACTGGAAAGTATCGCCTGTTTTTGCTTCGGCGAGCGAAGGTTCGACAAAGCCCATTTTCACTTCAAGGGAATCCGGGTTCAGAAGCTGTGTGAAATCATCCGGCTCCTCCCCCTCGAGCGCATCGCGCATCAGCACGTCATAATGCCTGAATTCCGCCCTTACGGCAGACGCGACGTTCAGCCAATGCAGCGTCCCCTTGACCTTGCGCTCACATTCTCCGCTCCTGGTATCGGGATCATATGTGCAATGAACGCAGGTGACCTCTCCGTTTTCGTCGGTTTCCCAGGAAACGCACTTTACGATATAAGCGCCTTTGAGTCGCACTTCGCCGTCCGGCTTCAGACGGAAGAATTTTTTGACCGGTTCGGTCATAAAATCGCTCCGTTCGATAAACAGTTCTTTACCGAAATCAAGCGTTCTGGTTCCGAAGCTTTCATCACCGGGCATGTTTTCCAGGACGACCTGTTCCGTTTTATTCGCGTCCCAGTTGTCAATCACCAGGCGAAGCGGCTCGACAACGGCCATATACCGCGGAGCGTTTGTGTTCAGATTCTCCCGAACACAATGCTCAAGCATCGCATAATCGACGACCGAATCGGCCTTAGCAACACCGATCCGCGACAAGAAATCACGGATTGCAGCCGCCGGATATCCGCGGCGACGCATCGCGCAAAGCGTCGGCATCCGCGGATCGTCCCACCCGGAAACGAAATGTTCTTCCACAAGGCGGCGCAGATAGCGCTTGGACATGATCGTGTTTGTAAGGTTCAACCGCGCAAATTCGATCTGACGCGGCTTGTGTTCAAACTCACAGGCATTCACAACCCAATCATACAGCGGGCGGTGCGCTTCATATTCAAGCGAGCAAAGCGAATGCGTGACGCCCTCGATCGCATCCTGGATCGGATGGGCAAAATCGTACATCGGATAGATGCACCATTTGTCGCCGGTCTGATGATGCGAAATATGCTTGATACGGTACATCGCCGGATCGCGCATGTTGATGTTCGGAGAAGCCATGTCGATCTTGGCGCGCAATGTTTTTGCGCCGTCCGGGAACTCCCCGTTTTTCATGCGTTCAAACAGGTCGAGGTTTTCCTCCACGCTGCGATCGCGATACGGACTGTTTTTGCCGGGCTCCGTCAATGTTCCGCGATATTCACGCATTTCGTCCTTCGTCAGATCGTCGACATAAGCGAGACCTTTTTTGATCAGCTTGATCGCAAGCGCATAGCATTGATCGAAATAGGAAGACCCAAACAAAAGCTGATCCCACTCGAATCCGAGCCACCGGATATCCTCCTTGATGGCTTCGACATATTCGACGTCCTCCCTGGTCGGATTCGTATCGTCAAACCGAAGATTGCAGGTGCCGCCGTACTGCTGCGCCATTCCGAAATCGACCGTCAGCGCCTTGGCATGACCGATGTGCAGATAGCCGTTCGGCTCGGGCGGGAAACGGGTCTTGACGCGCGGTTCCTTCGTCCTGAGATCCTCTTCGATCGCTTCCTCGATGAAATTCCTGCTTCTTTCTTCCATTGCGGTTCCTTTCCGATGGACATCTTGTCCATAACCCCAGATTAACTTCTTTATTATAGCAAAACGATTTTTATTTCACAAGATGCGTTCCTGACTTTTTCCGGAATAAGCACCGAAACTTTACACAAAATAAGAGCGACGGCACTTTGACCGTCGAAACAAAAAGAAAAGGAGTTTACTATGACCGATCAAGAACATGGCCGTCCGGAACGGCCGAGCGAAACGCAGCGCCGCAGAGGCAAGGATCATCCCGACAACCGGAATAACCGGACCGCGGAAGATGCAAGAAATGATTTCTCCGACCGGTACAGATTCTGACAGAAAACGGACTGAGAAGATGCGCTCTTCACAGTCCGTTTTTTATTGCAGCGTCAGATATCGCTGAACACCGGGCTGGGTTTCACGAATCAGGCGCGTTCCGTCGGACAAGGTCAGCGTCGTAGCAGTTCCGGCGGAAACGCCGGTCGACGTAACGCTGTGCGGCTCGCCGAGCGCATCCAGCATCGGGTAAAAATCGAGATCCGCGTCGGATTCAATGACATCGAACAGCGCAACGGTCATCGAATAAACGTCGCTTGTACGGCTGTCCAGTTCCGCGGACAGGCAATAAACGCGTTTATCCGACGCAGTATAATATGCCTGTGCGCCCCAAATCGCAATTCTTGCATTCGTTTCTTCGTTGTAGAAATCGTGCAGCGTAGCCGTATAGCGGCTGTTGCGAAGGATTCGGTCTATGCTTTCTCCGCCGGTCAACGTTCCGCTCGGCCTTTGCCCCACCGTATTCTGAAGCGTCTGCTCCCAAAGCGTTTTGATTTGCTCAATCGCGTCCGAACGGGTGCGTTCCTCCGGCAGCGGCGAGCGGTCCTTCCCCTGCATCGTGCAGGAGCGATACAGTTCGACACGGGCCGAACGCGAAAGCGGATCCGTGATGCCGCCGGCGCTGACAATGTTCACGGCCAAATAGGTTTCCCGGTCGTACAGACCGCGCTCCATCAGCGAGAATACGCCGATGTTTGCAAGCACCAGCAGGTAAGCGACCAGAACCGTGCCGACCGAGAGCGCCGTATAAACGAGGCGCGTATGGCGCGTGCGGTTTCCGGTTTCCGATCCGCGAACCGTTTGCATTGCTTTTTTGCGGCTGCGCCGCGCTTTCCGGAGCCAAGCGGAGAACCCTTTATTCATCGTCCGGCCTCCTCTCCCGCGGCGCGATCGCAACGTCGAACCAAACGGTCGTTCCCTTTCCCTGCTCGCTTTCAAAGTGCAGCGTGCTTCCGTGCAGCATCGCGATGCGATTTGCAATCGCAAGCCCGAGTCCTGCGCCATGCTGCGCTCTCGCGCGTGATTTATCGACCATATAAAACGCTTCCGTGATGCGGGAAAGCTCTTCCTTTGGAATTCCAATGCCTTCATCACGCACTTCGATGCGATACCGGTCTGCGCTCTTTTTGCCGGTCAACCAAATTCTTTTCCCCGGCGACGACGCTTTTCGCGCATTGTCCACAATATTTGTCACCAGCGTCAGAAAGAGATCCTTTTCATACAAAATGATCCTCTGTTCAATATCGTAATAAAACGTCAGATCCGCATTCTGCAACATCGGGGTAACAACCGCGACAACGTGCCCGAGCGCTTTTTTCGCATAACCTCGCATCAGTTTGAAATCGGTTTTATCGAGCACGACAAGATCCATCAGCTTCAACGACAGCGCTTCCAGGCGCTTGCCCTCGCTGTGGATAAAATTGGCGGCCATGAACGCATCCTCTTCATCAAGCTCGGAGCTCCGAAGCATATCGGCATAGCCGATGATCGACGTCATCGGCGTTTTCAGTTCATGGGAAAAGCTTGCGACAAAATCCTTTTGCTGCTTTGCGTTGTTTTCGAGTTCCGTCACCTTTTGTTCGATCGCACCGGTCATATTGTTGAAGGCGACCGTCAGATCGCCGATTTCATCCAGCGTCGTTACCTTCGCCCTGCGAGAGTAATTGCCCTTTCCGATTATGCCCGTAAACCGCTTCAGCCGAACAAGCGGCTTGGAAATCGCCCACGCAACGATCAGCATAACGGCAGTGCAGACGGCGACCGTAATGCAATGCAGCAGAATGATCGATCGGATCTGATCGTCCCGAAGCTGCATCAGATCGTCGGCCCGGTACTGAACGGAAAGATAATAATTGTTTCCGCCGATCACAACGCCTCCCGCCGTATGCAGGATTACAGCATTGTCTTCGCGGGAAAGCCGATAGGCGAAACGTCGCGGTCCGATTTCGGAAAAGGCGATCGTCCCGGAAAAATCTCCGCCAAATGAGGAAATAAGCACGCCGTCCTCGGAGTACAGCGCACACGGTGCGTCCGTGCCCTGATTTCGGCTCGCACGTGTCAGAAGTTCCTCATACATCTGTCGGGAAACTGCGCTGTAATACAGCCGAATTCCGTAGATCTCCGCTTCCAGCGCGGAAGCCAGCGCGGAAAATTCCGCCTCCGCCATGCGGACACGGAATTCCAATGCGGCGTCAAAGCTTCTTGCAACCAAAATCTGCCCTGCGATTCCAAAGAGCAGAGCTACGATCAAAACGGTACACAAGCAGATTTTCAGGGCGAATTTCATACCGGATCAGAACGCCTCGGTGATTTCCCTCGGCGCTTCCTCCGCCGGGACTTCCAGTCGATAACCGACTTTATGGACGGTCTTGATGCGGTCCTGCCATCCAAGCTTTCGGCGAAGACGCTGAATGTGGCTGTCGAGCGTCCTGGTTTCCCCCATATAGTCCGTTTCCCAGATTCGTTCAAACAACGCTTCCCGGAACAAGGCGGTATTCGGATTCTGACAAAGCACGACAAGCAGGTCAAACTCCTTGCGCGTAAGATCAATCTTTTCACCGTTTCGCAGCACCGCACGCCCCTCATAGTCGATCACAATATCCAAAATAGCAAGATACTTCCTGCTCTTGTTGTATCGGCGCAAAACGACCTCGATCCGGGCAACGAGTTCCATCAGTTCAAACGGCTTGACAATATAATCCTCCGCCCCGAGGCGCAGGCCCTTGACACGGTCGTTGACATCGCTTTTAGCCGTCAGAAAGATCACAGGAATGTTCATCGGACGAATGAACGCCAGAAGATCGTATCCGTTGTATTTCGGAAGCATGATATCCAGCAAAACAAGATCAAACATGTTTTTTTCCAGCAGGTCTGCGGCTTCCTGCCCGTCGTATGCACAAGTGCAGGCATATCCCATCCGGGAAAGATTCATGCGAATCAGATTTGCGATCGGCTGTTCATCGTCAACGACGAGAATACGAATCATGATAAATTCCCCTCCTCTTTTCGTACATAATCATTATAACAGGGAAATTCGTCCAAAATGCGTCAAAAGTATGTCCAAACCCTATTTTTTGACAGTTTTTGAAAATATATTTTCAGATTGCTTCGGTGTCTGAACAATGACCGGCCCGCGGCGCTGCGGAAAAAGATTGAGAAAACCGGCATTTTGGAGTTGAACAATGACGGCGCAGCAGATCGGGAACCCCAGAATCCCGACGCCGCCGAACAGCTTGCCGCCGACATACATGGCGATCAGCGTAATCAGCGGATGCAGGCCGACATGCTCGCCGACGATTTTCGGCTCGATAAACTGGCGGACAATCACCACGATCAGATATACGGCAAACATGACCGCTCCGCGCCGATAATCGCCGGTCAGGAGCAGAATGACCGACCAGGGGAGCAGGATCATGCTGCTGCCGAGAATCGGCAAAATGTCAAATACAGCCACAAGCAGCGCGATCAAAGCGAAGTTTGAAACTCCCGCGCACAGAAAGCCAACCGTAAGCTCGGCAAACGTAATCAGAAAAATGAAAAAGTACGCGCGAAGATACTTTCCGACGGTCTTTTTCAGACTGAGATATGCTGCAGAGACTTTGGTATAAAAGGACTCCGTCTGTCTGGTTGCGATGAAATGACGGATTCTGTCCGTATCCGTCGCCATAAAATAAGTCGCTACAACCGCGAAAATGATGCCGATCGCAAATCCCGGCAAGGAGGACGCGGCGCCGGAGATCAGTTCTGCGGAGACCGTCGAAACCTTTGACCCGATCACCGTGATCAGGTTGTCCCGCACGGAAGCAAGGAACGGAACAAGGTCCGACGCGAACTCATCCAGCAACGTCGAAAGGCGCTCAAAAATGCTGAGCGCTTCCGGAATGAAAACAGTCTGAACCCAACCGTCCGCATTCATTGCCCAGCGGTATACGCCGATGCCGACCAGTATGAAAATCCCGGCCAAAACCAAATATGCCAGCGTAACGAGAACGATCGCGCTGAGTTTTTTCGGAATATGCAGTTTTCGATGGAAAAAGTCCACGGCCGGAGTGACCAGCGCCGTTACAATAAAAGCAATCAAAAACGGGCTTAAAATCGGTAAAGCATACCGAAAGGCGACATAAATGATCAAGCCGATGCAGACCGCAAACAGAACGGTCTGAATGAACTGTTGTTTTTTATCCGTTTCCATGTTCATACTATAGCATATTTTTACCGGCGCGTCAAAGGATTCTTCTCGACAAACGAAAAAACATCGTGTATAATACGTTGTATGAGACTGTATCACCATTCCAGAAACATTCATGACCGCAATCCGCAGGGCGCTCTGCCATGCGGGTCCTCTCTTACCATCTCCTGTGACTACGTTCCGGACGGCGAAGAGCCGCTGCATCTTTACTGGAGCGACCTCGGCGGAATCCGCGTTCTTCCGATGCAGCATATCGGCTCCAGAGCGACCGTAACGTTTACCGTACCGTATGTTCCGCAGCGCGCCGGCTATTGTTTCTGCCGGTTTCGCGACGGACGCACGTTTTTTTACGGCGGCGACTCCGGGGAAGGACACTTTTGCGAAGCGCCGCACCTTTACGGCGTTACCATTTACGACGGGAATTTCCAGACGCCCGAATGGTTTCGGAACGGCGTCGCCTATCAGATCTTCCCCGACCGGTTCTACTGTTCCGACAAAGCGAAATTTCACAGGCGCGTCCAGGCGTACCGCAAAACCGGACGTTCGATTACCGTTCACGAAAACTGGGACGACAATCCCCTGTATCTGCCGCACGGCGGAGCGCGCGTCTATCAGCCGGACGATTATTTCGGGGGAGATCTCGAAGGAATCCGGGAAAAACTCCCGTATCTTTCCGGTCTCGGCATTACCTGTATCTATTTGAACCCAATCTTCGAGGCGCACAGCAACCATCGTTACAATACGGCGGATTATCTGACTGTGGATCCGATCCTCGGTTCAAACGTAGATTTTATTCGTCTTGCGTCCGAAGCAAAAAATTACGGCATTCGCATCATTCTGGACGGCGTATTCTCACATACCGGCGACGACAGCATCTATTTTGACCGATTTCATCGCTACGGAAACGGCGCATGCAGCAACCCGGACTCGGTCTATAAGGAATGGTATCGGTTCCGCCGTTACCCAGACGATTACGAATGCTGGTGGAATTTCCAGTCGCTCCCGAACGTCGAGGAGCTGACGCCGAGCTACCAGGATTTTATTCAGGGTGAAAACGGTGTGCTGCGTACCTGGCTGCGGCGCGGCGCAAGCGGTTGGCGTCTGGACGTTGCCGACGAGCTGCCCGACGAGTTTATCCGCGGAACACGTCGCGCAATAAAATACGAAAATCCCGACTCGGTTCTGCTCGGTGAGGTCTGGGAGGACTGTTCCACAAAGATGGGTCCCGAAGGACGGCGTGGGTATTGCAACGGAGATGAGCTTGACGCGCCGATGGACTATCCGTTTTTGCGCGGCGTTCGTGGGTTCCTCTGCGGCGATTTCGACGCTTATGCACTCAATGAACGGCTGCAGCGCGTTCGGGAGAATTATCCGAAACCGTTTTATGAGGCATGTCTGAACCTGCTCGGTTCGCACGACATCGGACGTGCGATTTCCGCATTTGCCGGCGCTCCGGACTCCGAATCCGCGCCTCGTGAAGTGCAGAACGCTTTTCGGCCGGATGAAAAAGCGATCGAACGAGCAAAGCGCCTTTACGTGACCGCCGTTGCGATTGCGGTCGTGCTTCCCGGCGTCCCCTGCCTCTACTATGGCGACGAAGCCGGGCAGACGGGCTTAAGGGATCCGATGAACCGCAAGACATATCCATGGGGACATGAGGATACGGGGCTGATCGCCGCTGTCTCCAAGCTCACCAACTTGCGGCATTGGCATCCCGCCTTAAAAAACGGGCATCTGCGCATGGGCGCGATCGGCCGTGACCTGTTTGCGGTCATTCGTTACAGCGGTGACGAAACCGTCATTCTGCTTACAAATCGCTCCGATCAGCCGCAAAACGCCGTTCTTTATCCAACCATGCTGTTTGAAGGCGCCGACGGCGATACGCCCGTCCCGTTCTCCGGGATCTATTTTGCCGAAAACGGCGAGCAGATCCCGGCCGACGCAACAATCCGCGTATCCATTCCTCCCTGCGGATACCGGCTGCTCTGCAAGGATAACGTCTAATCCCGAGCGAATTACTCGGATTTTGACAATTCCGTGAATTTCCGTGCATTGCTCTTGTTTTCCGAAACGGAGCGCGATATACTGACAACGAACAAAGCAAAGGAGTAAAAATCATGATTACAAAAGATATGACGATCCAAAGCATTCTGGCGGTTGATCCGGATCTTGCAACCATTCTGATGGCGAGTGGCATGCATTGTCTCGGCTGCATTATGGCGCACACCGAGAATCTGGAGCAGGCCTGTGCCGTCCACGGCATCGACGCCGACGAACTGGTCGACGTGTTGAACGGCTATCTGGAAAATAAATAAGATTTGTTGACAGGTTTTGAAATAAACTTGCAGGTTTTTGACACGCTGAAAACCGGCTTCTAAGCCCTTTATTGACAGTCCGGGCGGCTGTGCAGCCAATGCTGCACAGCCGCTCTTTTGGTTTCAATACCCGAGAATCGGATTGATCAGCGATCCGTCGACCGCGTTGATGGCAAGTACGGCCACTTCTTCCGGCCAGTCGCTGCCGCCGCCCGTACTGAATGACTGATACATGACATATTCTTCCGGAGTTCCGGGGTTTTCGATCATTTTGACCGTTCCGTAAAACACCCAGGTCGGAACTGCAAGACCGATGCGCGCGTCGGTGACGTTCTGCTCACGAATCCGCATCAGCTCAAGGTCGATCCGGTCAACATTGACCTCAATTTTGCACGGGTTCCCGTTCTGCTCGCTCTGGGTCGCCCTGGTTTTATAGATGATCGGGTACATTTGCTCCGACAGCTCGCGGATCTGTTCAAACGGAAGCAGATTGCTGTGTTCCACCACTACGTCGCGGAATGTCAGCGGTTCCTGCCAGCGGATCTCGTCAATACCGTTGTTATCCAGCACGATCAGGAGGAATTCATGCTGCCAGTACAGGGAGAACACCTGATCATTCTCTGCGCTCGAGCTGGTTTCCAACGCGAGCGGAATCCCGTTGTATGTACGCGTATAATACAGCTGGAGCGCGTAGGATTCGGCCGGCTGCACCAGATCGTCCTGATGCCCGTCCTGCTCGTCGTCTACGAGGAACACGCTGTGAAGCTGCATCGGCTCGCCAAACGCCTGAACGATTGCATCTCCCTTTGCCACCGCTTCCGCATAGGTCAGCGTCAATTCCTTCGGAAGCTCGGTGTTCTCATCGACACGCTTCAGATTGATTTCGTTATAGGACGGATAATGCGCGTTTCCACTAACAAACCATGCCGAGCTCGTCAGCCATTCGTTCTTTGCGGAGGGATCGGAATGAAGAGAAAGCCAGCGGCCGGTATCCGAACTTGCGTCAAGCTCCCAGATCGTTCCGTCCGATTTTCCCGACGTTATCTCATGCAGGGTTCCGTCCTCCTGTCTCGGTTCGGAGGAATGTACTTCCGGCGCGTTGCGATATTCCTCTTCTATCATCGCAATATGCTCCTTCCACTCTTCCTCTTCCCAATCGTATTCCAGATATTCCTTTGTCTCGGTCATCTCATAAGCGCGCTGCAGCATCGGTTCGATTTCGGATTTCGTCTGCTCCTGATAGCGCGGATTCTGGTACGCCGGCTCGCCCGCAAACCAGTAGTCGAACATGTTCTTTGCCGTCTCCTGCGAAAAGCCCTCCGCCGCAACGCGAACGACCGGCAGATCGGTCCGTTTGGCAAGCACATCGGCATCATCGCTTCCTGATCCTTCGGTACGACGGTCGGAATCTTCGGCGTCCTTTGGCAGGCAAGCGACAGCAAAAGCAGCGCCGCAACAGTAATGATCATGATTCGTTTCATAAACAAACCTCCTTGGATGTTCTGTCTTTATGATAACGAATCCGATTTGCAGAGTTGTCATCGAACTGTAATCAATTTGTAATCATTTTTCGAAATACAATGTGACGGTCGTCCCTGCTCCGACCGTGCTTTCGATCCACATCCGACCGCGATGCGCTTCGACAATCTCCCGAACAAGCGCAAGCCCGAGTCCGGATCCTCCTTTCTTTCTGCTGCGGGAGCGATCCACCATATAAAACGGTTCCATGATACGGTCCAGTTCGGACGCGGGAATCCCCTTGCCCTCATCCCGGACAACGATCGTTTGTTTTTTGGCAAAAAGTCGGATGGTCTGCCCCGGCTCGCTTGCCTTTCGCGCATTTTCAACAAGGTTCACAACCGCAGAACGAAGCAAGTCAAAATCCATTTCCAGCACACTGTCATCCGACTCTGTCAACAGCCGCATTCCCTGCTCCTCGATTCCTGCGCGCACCGTAGCTTCGACCGCTTCGATCAGATCGGAAACAGCATAAGGCATTCGATCGATTTCCCCCTGCAGCATAACCAGCGTCATCAGTTTTTGAGACAGTCTTTCCAGCCATGTGCCCTGATCGTAAATTCTTGCCAGCGCATTCATCTGTTCCTCCTCGGAAACGCGGCGTTTCAAAAGCGTTTCCGAGTTCAAAAGGATTGAGGTAACCGGTGTTTTCAGTTCATGGGATAAATCGTTGATAAACATCTGCTGCCGTTCGTTTCGTTCCCGCAGCGCCTCGGTATGCTGTTCGACGGCGTCTGCCATCGTGTTGAAATCGTTTGCGAGCGCCGCAAGCTCGTCCCTTCCGCGAACGGCGATCCGATTCCGATAATTGCCGGAAGCTATGTCTGCTGCGCTGCGGCGAAGCGATTCTATCGGGCGGAGCATGTTTCGCGCGACAATCCAGACAACTGCGGCCGCCAGCAATGCGACTGCAGCTGTCAATCCGGCGCAATACCATTGAATCCGGCGCATACGTGCGAATGTTTCGGTAACATCCCGCACCAGCGAAAGCGTATAGGAATGCCCGTCGAGACGCGCTCTGTCGATCACGATCGCATATCGCGCGCCGCCGTATTCCAGAAAGTGACATTTCGGTTCGTATTCCGTTTCCATGCCGTTCTCTTCCGTTTTCAAAACGGACTCCGGCGCAAATCCGAAGGCGTTATATAGGTACTCCTCGCCGTTGTGAAGTGTGAATTCCTCGTGCATTGCAAGCATTCGAAAACGGTACAGGCCGTACGTTCTTCCGAGCAATTTACTCGTTTCCCGCTCCTCCGCTTTTGTCCGCATAAAAAAGACCGCAAAATTTTTCGTGTCGGCAATCGCGGTGGTCCGGATCGCATCGACGGTCGTTTTTTGCACAAAGAGTATCAGCAGTGTCGCCGTAACAGCCAATGCAGCCGTCGTTACTGCGATCGAAAACAATACGATTCGGGTACGGATCTTCACGTCAATCCTCCAATCGGTAGCCGCATTTCGGTACTGTTACGATATTGAGATTCAGATCCCGGCGAATCCGGGAGACGTGCGTATCGACCGTGCGTGTACTGCCGAAATAGCTGTACCCCCAGACCTCGGAAAGAAGCCGTTCCCGCGAAAGCGTACAGTTTTTGAATCGGATAAACTTTACAAGCAATTCGTACTCCAACGGCTGCAGATGCAGAATCTCGCCGCCGCGCCAAACGGCATGCATGACAGTGTCGACCGTCAGATCGCGGTATTCCAGCGTTTTGCGGCTTCGACCGGTTCGCTCGAGTATTTTTTCAATGCGAACCAAAAGCTCCAGCATTTCAAACGGTTTCACGATATAATCTTCCGCGCCTTCCCGCAGCCCGTACACACGGGATTTCACGTCGGTTTTTGCGGTCAGGTAGATGACGGCGATCTCGTACCGCTTCATTTCTTCCATCAACGAAAACCCGTCCAATCCCGGCAGCATGACGTCAAGCAGCGCAAGATCGAAGCGATGATCGTTTTCCAGGTAGCGAACGACCTCTGCGCCGTCCTCCAACGCGACATACGCATACCCGGACAAATCCAGATTCAAGGCAAGACTTTCGCGGATGTCCCGATCATCCTCCACAATCAAAATCCGATTTTTCACATGGCTCCTCCTTGCTTGTTTCCTGACAAGACTATGATACCATGCCAAAAATGCAAAAATGTCACCAAAATGTAATTTTTTGCCGCAAGGCGCGGGAAAACATTTCGCGGTAAACCAGGCTTCCGATTGAAAGAAAAGGAAAATAAAAGACAGCGATCCGATTTGAGATCGGATCGCTGCGTATCTTCAATTGTTTTTCGTTCAGATCACTTTCCGGGATAAACCTCTTCAAACTCGGTCAGAATCGCGTCCAGTCTGCTGTCAAGATGCAATTTTGCAGCATCCCGGATCCGGGCCGGAACCCCGTAAAACGCCTCTGCGATCGCGCCGGTACAGGCCGCGAGCGTATCGCTGTCCCCGCCGATGCTGATTGCATTTCGGATCGCGTCCTCAAAGTCTGTCGATTCCAGGAATGCCGCGATCGCAGGCGGAACGGTCCCCATGCAGGAAACGTCAAAGGAATAGGATTCGCGGATGGAATCGAGGGAAAAGTTAAGATCATAGCCGTATGTTGTTTCAATATGCGTTTTGATCTCGTCCTTCGACGCGCCGTGCAGGGCGAGAAAAGTCGCTGCGGCGATTGCATTCGCGCCCTTGATCCCCTCTGGATGGTTGTGCGTAACGGCCGTGACTGCCTCGCTCATGGCGATGCAGGTTGCAAGATCCTTTGCCGCCCACGCAACAGCGCTGACGCGCATCGCGGAACCGTTTCCCCAACTGTTGTACGGTTTGGGATCATCCGAATAGATCCAATGCCGGAAGTGTCCGCCCCAACCGCAATCCGGGTACGGCCGCCCGACCGTCTGCATGCACTTAACTGCCTGATCGGACAAAAGCGAGACATTGCCTCCCGACAAAAGAACCGCCTTTGCGATTGCAAGCGTCATAACCGTATCATCCGTGAACTTGCAGCGTTCATGAAAAAATTGGAACTGTTTTGACTTGATATTGTGCCACTCGAATCGCGAGCCGACGATATCTCCGATCATTGCACCGATCATCTCAATTCTCCTCCGTTCGGTTTTATCCGTTTTTTCGATCGTTATAGTCTTTTTCGACTTCTGCTTTCCAATCTTCGCTCAGCGTCGGCCGGGTTCGCAAAATGACCGCCGCCTCGGAAACCGACTCCATGGACTTCCGCACGCCGAGGCGATCGGCATGAAAGTTGACCGCACGATCCTCGCGGATTCCATAGCGCCGCGCCGTTTCAACCGCATCGATGTTGGCGCCGAGAAACAGAAATTCCCAACCGTACCGTTCCTGCTGTCGCCGGATCTTTGCGCGCACCTCGTCGGCGTCATATTTTCGGCTCGCATTCTCCATCCCGTCGGTCGTGATCACAAACAAGGTCTTTTCGGGAACATCTTCCGGCCTCGCGTACTTATGAACAAGACCGATATGATGGATCGCATCACCGAGCGCGTCGATCAAAGCCGTGCAGCCCGCGGGCTGATATTCATTCTCCGTCAGCGGTTCGATCTTTTCGATCGGAACACGATCGTGAAGCACGGTGGAACAGGAATTGAACAGCACCGTGGAAACATATACTTCCCCCGGCAGCTTACGCTGCCGCTCAATCATCGCGTTGAAACCTCCGACCGTGTCGCTTACCAGTCCCGCCATGGATCCGCTGCGATCAAGGATCATGACCAATTCCATTGTGTCTTTTTTCATGTGTCTGCCCTCCTGTTTTTGTTTTCGGCGTCAGTATAACACATGAAACGTTGCATGCGGTCGCCCGGTAAGCGACTCTTTCAGGCAATATCGGCTACGCGATAACATTGCCGAGACAGGGCAGGTCGTACTGATACAGGGTTTCGTTGATTTCCCAGAGGTCATATTTCCCGTTTGAAATAAAAAACGATACGATCACATCAAACCGGCTGCTGCGGGAAAGCGCCAGGCCGGCCGTTTCCAGCAACGCTTTTGTTTCTTCCAACGTCAGTTCCAGCGCAACGGCAAATGCCAGAATTGTCGGTTTGGATGGTCGGTAGGACGGATTGCGGATTTTGGAAAACAGTTTTTTATCAATATTCGCTTTTTTATAGCATTCCACATCCGTCATCCCTTTCGCGTCGATCCACCGGAAAAGCGCGCTGCTGAATCCTTCGTCCATCGAAGCGAGCATGGAATCCAGGCTTGCCTTCTCGTATTGATTGATGCTTTTTTTCTCTGACAGCGAAGCAGCGGTCCGTTTCGCTTTTCTTTTCGGTTCCGGCGCACATACTTCCTCCGCCGCTGCCGCATGCAAGCATGTTTCCGGCGGAAGCGCCGCGTTCAGAAGAAAACCGCTATGTTCTTTTCCTGACAGAATCCGGTCAGAAAGAGAGGATTCCTCATTTTCGATATAGTTCTCGTCGATATAAGATTCGATTTCAGCATGCAGTTTTTTGCTGATCGCATACGATTCTTTGTCATATACAACGATATATACCGTCATTTCATGCGCCATCAGGAATTCTGCAATCGTTTCAAGCGCAACTCTCAGCACCTGATCCTTCGGATATCCGAAAGTACCCGATGCGATCAACGGAAACGCAACGGTTTCGCAGGCAAGATTGAAAGCCGCGCGCAGGCAGTTACGGTAACAGGCGATCAGCGTTTCGCGCTCGTTTTGATCGCCGCCGGTCCAAATCGGCCCGATCGTATGAATTACATAGCGGCACGGAAGGCGAAAACCGTCTGTAACGATCGCCTCGCCTGTCTCAAGCGGAGGCAAAACGTCGCACGCGCGGCGAAGATCTTCCCCCGCTGCCAAATGGATTTTTTCATCCGTTCCGCCGCTTCCCGAATAGATCCAGTCCGTCGGATTGACGATCGCGTCAACGTGCATCGCCGTAATATCGTTTCGGATAATCTGATATGGCATGCAAAGCCCCCTTTTAGCTAAAATCTGCGAAAAAGAATGTCTTCGGTTGCATTCTCTATAAAAAAGCTGTCGGGAAACCGATTCGGGCTCCGACAGCTATGACGCAAATAATTACCGGTTCAGTTTGGATGCAGCCGCGCGATCAAGGAAAACATAGACCTCGGGATGGTCCTGCAAGATGCTTGCCGGGCAGTCCACGGTCTTAGGCCCTTCCATCATGCCCTTAACGGCATCGGCCTTGTTCTCTCCCGTTGCGATCATGATAATCTTTTTGGCTCGCATGATGCTTGCAAGACCCATCGTAGCGGCCTTTTTCGGAACCTGATTGATGTCGCCGTCAAAGAATCTGGCATTGTCGCGCCGCGTCTGCTCCGTCAGATCCATCAGATGCGTTACGCTGTCGAACGGGCAGCCGGGCTCGTTAAACGCAATGTGTCCGTCGCTCCCGATTCCGAGAACCTGTACGTCGACCGTATACTTGGAAAGCTCCGCTTCATACGCCGCACAGTCCGCTTCCGGATCCGCACCGCAGCCGAGCGGTACGTGAACATTCTTATCCGGAATATCAATATGATCAAACAGATTGACATGCATGAACGTCCAATAGCTTTCACGGTGGTTACGCGGAAGTCCGATATATTCGTCAAGATTGAACGTGATGATATCGCTGTAATCCGTTCCGTTTTCCTGATGATCCCGGATCATTTCCTGATACAATCCGACGGGGCTGGATCCGGTCGCCAGGCCGAGAACCGGCGTGTGATCTCCCGAAAGGACGCCCTTCATAACCCGGAACGCTTCATGGGATACTTCTTCATACGTGTCTTTGACGGTTACGTGAAACATGTTTTCTCTCCTTTTTCCAATCAATTTATGCTGTGTTCAGTGCAAGCTGAAACTCTCGATTTAATTTATATTTTATTGGTTTTAGAACGCTCTGTCAATCTTTTTTGCGATCAGCGGAAATCCACACGGATTTCATTGATATCCGCGTCGTCATACCATTCGACATACTGGAGTTTCCATTTCAGGCGTTCGGAATATCCGATCGAATTTGCAAGCGCAGCCGTTGTGCTTTCCACAGTGTTTTCCTGTTCCTTAAACTTCGCATCCCATGCTTTTTCAACACTCTGATACTCTGCCAGCGTTTTTTCCTCGCCGACATACATGTTGCCAAGTTCTTCCGTCGCGGTATCAAACAGCTCATGCAGTTTGGAATACGCCGTGTATGCTTCCGTATACAGGGAAATCTGTTCCTCGTCGAAGGAAGCGCCCGCTGCTTTCTGATCCGCAACAAATTGCAGAACCTTTTCGGCTTGCCGCAAATGCTTCAACGCCGAAAAACCGGTATTGTGCAGCCAACGCTCATATCGGGGCGTACAGACGGAAACCGGTTCCGCGTCGATCCCGAAAATATCGTGAATGATCCTGATCCGGTTTTGTTGATCCACGAAACAGAACGACCAGTCAAACGCAAGCCGCATCTTCCCGCCCATGGAATGCGTATGAATATTCTCCGAAGGGAGATTCATCGCATAGTTTGCGAGCGCCGTCGTTTGAGCAAGCGTCGTATTGGTGTATATGCCGCTGCTTGCCGCATTGATCAACGCCGGAATGGTCGTCAGAAGATTTTCTTCTTTTAACTTTTTGAAAATCGCGACCATCATGCGCCGCTGACGCGCGGTTCGGGAGCTGTCCAGTCCGTCGGCGCCCCTTCGGATTCGAATGTAGCCCATGACCGCATCGCCATCCAGATGCTGCTTTCCGACGCTGTAATGCTTCTTCATGCTCTGCGCCCAAAAGCCCTGATCCACATCGTAATCGATCCCGCCGATTTTATCCACAATATCAATAACCGCCTGGAAATCAAGGCCGTAATAATACGGAATGGAAATGCCTCCGAGCCATAGCTCCGCAGTATGGCGAACAAGATCGAATCCTCCTTCCGGATCGTCCATGCCGCCGCCAACGTTAAATACGCCGTTGAACTTGTAGTATCCGCGATACCCGGGAGCCGTCGTAAACGTATCGCGCGGAAGCGAGATCAGATCCACTCTGTCCTCATCAAAGTTGATTGCAATCACCATCATGGCATCTGTATGCGGCATTGTTCCGCTTGTAGAGCTTCCGTCCTCATAAGCGTCGATGCCCATTAGTATCACATTCAGCCGTCCCAGCTTTTCTTCGGGATCCACAGGCGGATCCGTCGGGGCAGCAGTCGGTTGTTCGGTACCTGTCGGAGCAGAAGTAACTTCCGTTTCGGGCTCCGGTTCCTTTTCGGTCGAAATCGGAAAGAGCGGAGCCAGCGCCGTTGCGTCCGGTTTTGCGGTGGCGATGGCGTCCGTATCGTTAAAAAACGACCTCGGTTGATTGAAAATCCGATAAATATACCAACCCAAAATAGCGAGCCCGATCAGCAAAACGCCGAGAATGCTGAAAAGAATGATATGCTTAACCCTGATGTTTTTCGTTCTCATTTTTTGTTCCTGATGTTTTTTTGCAGTATACATCTTTTTCAGCTGAAATGCAACCCGATGAATTCGCTTACGGAAAATCCCACCGTATTTTTTCCTTATTGTTCACATTACCGATCCGTTTTTCTTCGCGATTCCCCGCAAAAAGCAGCGCAGCGCTACGTCTTATTCTGAAGTCGGCTTATATTTTAAATAGAGAAAAAATGATAGTTCGGTTCCTGCGTTTGATCCGGAAAGGAGTGAAGCTGCTTGCTTGACCGGATCAAAGAATACCTTCCGACAGCAATCGCAGGCGCCGCTGTCGCAGCGATTCTATGCATTACGGTCTTTTCGTTTTGGCGCGAAAAAGGGAGAAGAAAATGTGCCTGCGGATCAAATTGCAAGATCTGTTATAGGAAGGGCGGATGTCACAGTCAAAAATGATCCTCCGCAGGAATTCTTTCCGGAAGATTCCGGCTATTTTGTTTCACAGTGTCTTCACAGTTTCGGCTTGCAACGCGCCACGGAATACAGTATAATATTACATTATATCGGAGGCAAGCAAAGATGCAATTCGATCGAAAGCTCTTACTGATTATCAATCCCGTTTCCGGAAAAAAAGCGATCGTGCGCGTTCTGCCGCAAGTCGTTCGGATTTTTATGAACGCCGGTTATCTTGTGACAACGATGGTTACCGCGGAGCAGGGCGACGCAACGGCTTTCGTGGAGCAGTACGGGAAATCGTTCGACCGGATCGTCTGCGCCGGCGGCGACGGAACGCTGAACGAAACGATCACGGGGCTGATGCGCGCCGGTCTTGCCGTTCCTGTCGGTTATATTCCCTGCGGCAGCACAAACGATTTTGCAAGTTCTCATGACTTAACGCTTGATATTGAAGGAGCGGCACGCCAGATTGCAAAGGGACGGCCGAGCCCGATCGACGTCGGCCTGTTTCAGAATCGCTGCTTTTCTTATGTTGCTGCATTCGGCGCGTTTTCCGCGCTGTCCTACAACACCGATCAGACGTTAAAAAATCTGATGGGGCACGCGGCATATCTTCTCGGCGGACTGAAAGAGCTTTCCCAGATCAAACCGATCCGGCTGCAGCTTACGGTTGACGATATTCCCTACGAAGGGGATTTCATCTTCGGCGCCGTTTGCAACACGCTTTCGATCGGCGGCTCGCTTTCCCTGCCTTATGAAATTGTAGACATGTCGGACGGTCTGATGGATCTGCTGCTCGTCCGAATGCCCGAGGATTTGATCGAGCTGGATGAAATCGTCCACGGACTTGTTGAGCAGGATTACTCCTCCCCGCTTCTGGAGCTGATCCACGCAAAAGAAATTACGGCTGTCTCTCCCGTTCCTCTGGACTGGGCGCTCGACGGCGAAGCAGGCGGTACATACGAATCGGTTCATATCGGCGTGCTGCCCGGCTTTTTAAAGCTCTGTTTATAATCCTGCCCCCGTTTACTGCGGATTTTCGAAGATAACGTCGCCCAGCATCTGCTGCGCGGCGTATTTTCTCAGCGCACGGATCCAAACATTCTTTGCTTTCGACGTCAGGTGACACTTTCCGTCATTACAGTATTCCTTTGCAAGAAAACCGTCCTGATCCATCAATTCCTCCGCAAAGGAATAGAAATCGGCGTCGTTTTTATCGCAGACTTCCATCAGTTTTTCATTGAAGGAGCACCATTTGGGTTCGCGTCTGTAGAACTTCTTTGTCGTAGGCAAAACGCCCAAAATAACGACGCGAACGTTCGGACACTTTTCGTGAATGTTTTCGATGATCGTTGCGAAGCAATCGGCAACCACGTCCCAATCGCGTACGCACAGATCATTCAACCCAAGCATAATATACGTCTGCGTGGCCTCATGGAGATTGAGCCCCTCGGTCAACGAAACCGCTTTGCCGCGATAGTGGAATGAAACGTCGTTCGGATCGGCTTTATCAAGACTCGCCTTTT
The DNA here is from genome assembly GCA_902768795.1 of uncultured Eubacteriales bacterium. GTDB lineage: Bacteria > Bacillota > Clostridia > Christensenellales > CAG-138 > UBA3792. The sequence continues at coordinate 87,752 of CACXMS010000006.1, read as the reverse complement.
TAGCGCTCATGCTGACTGCGCCCATAAAATTCGACTTTCCGAGCAGATCCGGCGTTTCTTTTCGCAGATCCCGCACGAACTTATCCTGAATCCAGGTCAGGGAGTCTCCGACAAATACCGCTCCGTCGAAATAGCTGTCGAACTCCCCGGAATCCAGCATCTCCTCCGTCACCGGAATCGGCGTGGGCGCAGGAGTCGGCGTCGGCGTCGGGCTTGGCGTGGGCGCAGGAGTCGGCGTTGGACTCGGCGTTGGAATCGGCGTCGGCCGGATTGTCGACAGAAGCGCTAATTCGATCGGAACCGCCGACGCGGCAGCCGTTTCGATCGGCTCATTTTGCAGCGATTCGCCGCTCGGCGCCGCACATCCGAGTAAAAAAGCACAGCAAAGCAGAAGCAATAAGAATCGTTTTCCTGCGTTCATGCGCTTCCTCCCGCTGTGTTTATCCGGCGTTTCTTTTATTTCTTTTCCCATCTGGCATCGCCATGTTCCTCGATACGCCTTTGAATGATTTCATCATACTTCTTCTGCCGGCGCTCCCGGTAGCTCGACGGCTTTTCGATGATATCGCCGGATGCCTCCAGCGCTTTTTTCGTAAGAAGCGGACCGATCAGTTCATAAATCAAAACGGAAAAGAGAATAATATTGCGAATCAGCACGCCATCCTCGCCGAGCTGTCCGGCTGTTACGCACATGCCGAGCGCAACGCCTGCTTGCGGAAGAAGCGTAATGCCAAGATATTTCTGCACCGTCCGACTGCAGCCGACCGCTTTCGCGGAGCTGCGTGCGCCGAGATACTTTCCCGCAGAGCGAAACAGAATATAGACGATTCCGATCAGGATAAGGATCGGCTGAGAGAACACCTCAAGCTGAAGCTCTGCGCCGGAAATCACAAAAAATACAGCCAACAATGCCTGCGACCATTTGTCCGACCGCTCCATCAGGTCTTCAGACAACGGGCATATGTTGCAGAAAACCGTACCGAGCATCATACAGACAAGCAAGGGAGATAAACCGATCACAAGATCTCCGATCTGCCAGGAAAGCGTTGAAATGCCAACCATCAGAAACACAAATCCGATCACAAGGGAATTGCGGTTCGTGTTGGAATGAAACAGACGTTCAATCAGCGTCAAGCCATATCCAGCGGCGCCGCCGAGCAAGAGCGACAGAACAATCTCCAGCAGCGGATTGACCAGAATGGAGACAATGCTGACGCTTCCCGAAATTATGGCTTTTGCGATGCCGAAAGATACGGCAAATACGATCAGCCCCACGGCGTCGTCAAGCGCTACAATCGGAAGCAGCAGCCGCGTAACTTCGCCCTTTGCTTTATACTGACGGACGACCATGAGCGTTGCCGCCGGCGCCGTTGCGGTTGCAATCGCACCGAGCGTGATCGCAGCCGGCGCAGAAAGAATATCCGGCGCGATCCAATGAAACGCCAGCAGCGCAGCATCCACAAGCAGCGCAGCGATAAGCGCCTGCATTATTCCGATGATCAGCGCCTGCCGTCCGGTCTTTTTCAGGTTTTCCATTCGAAATTCGCTTCCGATTGAAAAAGCGATGAATCCCATCGCAACGTTTGAAATTGCGCCAAGATTCGCCACCTCATCATAGGTAGCGAAGCCGAGGCCCGGAATTCCGAGCCGACCGAGGACAAACGGACCAATCAAAACGCCCGCAACCAAAAAAGCGGTTACGTCCGGCAGATGTCCTTTATGAAACAGACGAGTCATCAAAAGTCCCGCCAAAAGTGCAATCGCTACATTCAACAACGCAGTCATGCGACAAAACCCCTTCGTTTTTATCCGACTTCATTATAGGACGACTTTCGGAAAATGCAAGCAAAAAAACCGTAAGGGTGAACGAATCAAAAAAGGACCGCCCTCCGAAGCGATCCCAAAGGTATGCGTTCAAATGCCGCTATTCGATAACAACCGGGTTTTATTCTTCTTCCTCTCCGTCTGCCATGTCTTCAAAAATCTCCATAAACTCATTGAAGACTTCATCCAACAGGACCTCATTCTCGATCGGAACAAGCGTTTCTTCCTCTCCGTCTTTCACGATCTCGAGAAGAACCACCTCGTCATCCGCAACCCCTTCGACTTCTCCGAGCGGGAACATCGCAGCAAATTTGCGATTTTCATAATCGAACGTACAGACCAAATCGAAGTCGGCCTCAACGCCGTTTTCATCCGTCAGTGTAATAATGCTGTTTTTCTCTTCCATAGCAATTCCTTTCTGTCCCGTAACGGTTCATTCATGATGTGATTCCATATACCCTTGCAGGATCACGACGGCTGCAAGTTTATCGATCACTTTTTTCTGCTTTCCGCGCGACACATCCGCGTCGAGCAGCACTCTGCGGGCCGTCATCGTCGTGAGCCGCTCGTCAAAGAATACGATCTCGCCATCCCATTCTTTACGGATCGCGTCGGCAAAGCGCTGTACCTTTTCCCCCTGCTCCCCGATCGTACCGTTCATGTTCATCGGAAGGCCGCAAAGCAATCGGCACGGCGCATACTCCCGCAGCAAACCAAGGATGTATGCAACATCCTTTTTCGTGCTTTCCGTTCGCCAATACGTTTCAAGCCCCTGCGCCGTAATGCCGAGCGCATCCGAAACCGCAATCCCGATGCGACGGTCACCGACATCCAGACAAAGCGTTCTCATTCGTGATTCTCGACATAAAAGCGGACGAGTTCTTCCAGAAGATCGTCTCTCTCCATCCGCAGAACAAGATAACGCGCATTGTTGTGGCTCGTAATATACGTCGGATCGCCGGAAAGCAAATACCCGACAACCTGATTGACGGGATCATATCCCTTCTCCCGCATAGCGTGATAAACCGTCATCAGAACTTCTTCCGGTGTCCGGATGTCTTTCGCAACGCGGAATTTTCTTGTGGTGTCCATATTGTTATCCATAACAGTACCCTCCAATATCAGTATAACGCATCCGATCCTGTTTTTCAAGTATTGCACGCATTTTTCCCCGGCATCATACAATACAGAAAAAGAAACGGAGGGACTTATGAAAAAAATCGTATCCTTGCTCTGCTGCATTCTGCTTTTGCCGGTTTTTGCATGCACCGCACCCCAAAACACCAATCTTCCCGTCGTACGTTTGCACGAAGTAACGCGATCGGTCTTTTATGCGCCGCAATATGTTGCTGATGCGCTCGGCTTCTTCGCCGACGAAGGAATTTGCGTTGAAATCACTACTTCCGGCGGAAGTGAAAAAGCGATGACGGCTTTGCTTGCCGGTGAAGCGGATATCTGCCTGGCCGGTCCGGAAACGGGCGTCTACATCATGAATGAAGGAAAAAGCGACCATCCCGTCATCGTCGGGCAGTTGACCAAGCGTGACGGTTCGTTTCTGATCTCTCGCACGCCGACTGATTCGTTTTCCTGGGATGACCTGATCGGGAAATCCGTGATCGGAGGGCGTTCCGGCGGAATGCCGATCATGACGCTGCGATATGTAATGGCCAAAAACGGGTTGAATGACGGCGATAACTGTACGATCATCGACTCCATTCAGTTTAACCTGATGGCCGGCGCTTTCGAGGGCGGCGAAGGCGATTATGTAACGCTCTTTGAGCCGACCGCAACCGAATTTCAGAACGCCGGCAAAGGGTACATCGTTGCAAACATCGGTCTGGAATCCGGTGAGGTGCCGTATACCTGCTACTTTGCAACTGCAGCCGGAAGCAAATCCGAAACCGTGCACGCATTTTTGCGGGCAATCCATCGCGCACAAAAGTGGATCCAATCCGCAAGCGACCGTGAAATTGCGGAAGCGATGCAGCCGTATTTCCCGGATACTTCGCTGGAAAGTCTGATGATCGTTGCAAAATCGTACCGTGAAACAGATTCCTGGAAGACGGAACTGACCATGGGTGAAGCGGATTATCTCCGTCTGCTCGACATCATGGAGTTTAACGGCGTCCTGACCGGTCGTCCTGCCTTTACAGAACTTGTTGACAACGCGACTGCAAATGCCGCAATGGAAAACTGATCCCATCGCACAATACCGCCGTGCAAAAACGTCCGCTTGCAAAATCCTGCAAGCGGACGTTTTCAATTCTCCTGTGTACAGCTTTATTTCTTCGCGGATACAAGGGTGTGGACGGCAAGCGCAGCAGCGCTTCCGAGCAGCGCGATTGCAAGAGCGATCCATGTGAACGGCACAGAACGGATGCACAGTACAAGAATTCCCAAGAGGAACGATATCGAACCGCAAAACAGCGCGATCAAACCCGTTCGTACGGCAAACGCATTGTCAAAAGTGCCGCGGATCCGCTGATCCACAAAATTGCTGATTAAAGCATATTTTCCGCGAAATGCAATCAAATAGCCCAATACGCCGAGCGCAAGTCCCAGCATCACTAAAAGAATCCCCGCAAAAATCATATTGCTCCCTCCCGCATCATTTCTTTACTGTATACATATTATACCGAGCGAAAAAACGTTCTTCAAGAGACATGCGATAAACTTCACGCTCCGTTCAAAATGGTTTCAAATTGCTTCGCAATTAAAACCATTTTTTGATTGTCCCGAGCAATCCTCTCGCAACGGACTTCCCGAGTTCGCGGCCGATTGTGTTCATCGTTGAGGATGCGGCCTTGGAGAGCGCGCTTTTGGACTTCTTCCTGGTTTTTGAGGAAGTGCTTTTTTGCTTTTCTTCCTTCTGTTTTTTCTTTTCTTCCGCTTCTTTTTCCGCTTCCTCGGCTTCTTTCTGTTTTCGTTCAGCTTCCTCCTGATCCTCTTTCTCCTTTTGACCTTTCAGGATTTCGTAAGCCGATTCGTTGTCGACAGCATTTTCATAAACGCCGAACAGATCGTCCGCTTCGATTTCGGCGCGGCGACGGTCTTCGTCAACGACGCCCATCATGGATTGCGGCGGTAAAATTGTCGCCCGTTCCACGATCCCCGGAACGCCTTTTTCGTCCAAAAAGCTGACGAGCGCTTCCCCGGTCCCGAGCGCCTGCAAAACTTCCTCCGTGTTAAAGGATGGATTGGTGCGGAAGGAATTTGCCGCGGCGCGAATGGCTTTCTGTTCGGAAGGCGTATAGGCGCGCAAGGCGTGCTGAACGCGGTTTCCAAGCTGAGCAAGAACGGCTTCCGTCAGATCTGACGGCTGCTGCGAGATGAAATAAACGCCGACGCCTTTTGATCGGATCAATTTTACGACTTGTTCGATCTTATCGTTCAACGCTTTCGAAGCGTCGCGAAACAGAAGGTGCGCCTCATCGAAAAAGAATACAAGCTTCGGTTTTTCGGGATCGCCGACTTCCGGCAGTTCTTCAAACAGCTCCGCAAGCAGCCACAGCAGGAATGTCGAATACAGAAGCGGCGAGCGATACAGCCGCTCACAATGCAGAATGTTGATGAAACCGCGGCCGTCTTCATCGCATTTCATCCAGTCGTCCAATTGAATCGCCGGCTCGCCGAAAAACAGCGTTCCGCCTGCGTCCTCCAGCTGAAGAAGCGCGCGCTGGATCGCTCCCGCGGATTGTCGGGAAATGTTTCCGTACTCGTTCAGCAGTTCTGCTGAATGCTCGGATACGTAGGCGACCATTGCCCGAAGATCCTTCAGGTCGACCAACAGCCAGCCCTTGTCATCCGCGACGCGGAAAACGATCGAAAGCACGCCGCTCTGCGCCTCCGTCAATCCAAGGAGGCGCGAGAGCAGCGAAGCGCCCATGTCGCTGACCGTCGTTCGGACCGGATGCCCCTTTTCCCCGAAAACATCCCAGAAACGGACAGGAAACCGCGTATAAGGAAACGATTCGGGATCGATGTCGAGTTTTCTCAGCCGTTTGTCGAGCGATTCGCCGCCCGTCCCCGGCTTGCAGCATCCCGAAAGGTCGCCTTTGATATCGGCAAGAAATACCGGCACGCCAAGGGACGAGAAGGATTCCGCCATGACCTTCAGGGTAATCGTTTTGCCGGTTCCCGTTGCGCCGGAGATCAATCCGTGACGGTTGGCCATCTTCGGCAGAATATACGCCTCTTTTTCCCCTTTGCCGACGAGGATCTTTCCATCTTGCAGCATACTGTCCGTTCCTTTCGATGTATCAAGCGGTTATACGGTCATTCTTCCTTGGGAAGCTCGCTGGTGCAATGCGGGCAGCGCGTCGCTTCGTCATGAATCTCGCCGAAGCAGTACGGGCAAAGACGCGGCGTCTTCGCGGGCTCGGGCGCCGGCTCTTCCTTCTTCTTCATTTCCTCCATCTTCTTGCGCGCGGTCGCAATACCCTTTACAACAAGGAAGATGCAGATCGCAACGAGCAGGAAGTAAATGATCGCCGCAATGAAGCTGCCGTAATTCAGCACCGCTACGCCGGCTTCGGTTGCTTCCTGAACGCTTGCAAACTCGCCTTCTCCCAGTACGACGAACCACTTCGAAAAGTCGGCATGGACGATCAGCCCGATCAACGGCATCAGAACATCGTTGATCAAGGAGGTTACGATTGCCCCGAACGCGCCGCCGATGATAACGCCGATGGCCATGTCCAGGACATTTCCTTTGAACGCAAAAGTCTTGAATTCATTCCAGAGTTTCTTCATTTTTTTGACTTCCTTTCATTTTCCTTTCATTATTTCGGCAGAACGCCGTTTCATCCTAACGATTGATCCATTTTGCGATCGGAGACCGATGCACCTGCATTGCCCCGACCGGACAAAACTCCTGACAGCAAAAGCAGCGAATGCAAGCTTTCCGGTCAATGATCGGCAAGCGATTCTCCATTCTGATCGCCTTTGCAGGACAAATATCGGCGCAATGCCGACAGCCGACACATTGTTTTTTCCGAACCGCGGGCTTTGCTCCGAGCGCAGCGGTCATGAACCCCCGCGTCATTCGGCCAATCAAAGTATCCGTCTCCGAAAACAGCGTACTGTTGCGATTCAAAATCCGTTCAAAATCCGGAGCTGCGTATTCTTTCCAGTTTCCGGAAATCGGAACGTTCTCAAAACGATCCGGCAGATACCCGCGGCGTTTTGCTGCCTGCAGCGTCGGTACATCGTCGACATCCAATCCGACAATCTTCGCCGCTGTCCAATCCAGAAAATACGGATTGTGCGAAACCAGCAGCAGATTCAGCGGATAAGGCGTTCCGCGCGTCGGCCCGTTCCCCTCCATCGCAACGATTGCATCGCAGATATGCAATACCGGCTTCCAGTACTCGCACAGATCGACGATCATGTCCGCAAAATCGTTCGGATTCGGATAGCGGTAATGATATTCCGGTTTCAGAAGCCCCGGAACCGTTCCGAACATGTTCTTGACGGCATTGGAAAGGCCCATCATGCCGTGGGATTTCAGCTTGCAGACATTGATAATCGCATCGCATCCGTCAAGCCAGGCGGTATACCGGAAGGATCTGGCCTTTACTGCCTCCGGAAAGGAAGCGTCCCCTTCGGCAAAGTCCCGATTCAACTCGCCGCCGGCGGCTTCTGCGCTTTGCATTCCGCTGACAGAATAGATCCGGTTCATATACGGCAGCGTCCACGGGCCGCCCGCGCTGTCGCCGACGACAACGGATGCGCCGCGCTCGATCAAAAGCTCGGTCAGCGCTGTAACGACGACCGGATGCGTTGTCATTGCGGTGTTCGGCGCGCCCGCAGCCACCAGATTCGCTTTGATTCCGATCCGCATGCCGCGGCGAATCGAATCGAATCCGTTCAGAGAACCGATTGCGGACCGAAGCGCTTCCTTTACCGCCGCGATTTCATAATTGCCGCACGGCGCAATCACAACCGTATCATCCCGCATCGGTTAACTCCCGTACCAACATAATTTCATCGGCATACTCCTGCATCGACTCATGCGGCGTTTCAAGGCAAAACGGAAGCGTTCGCAGGACCGGATGACTGACAATGCGTTGAACGCCTTCAAGCCCGATCCTGCCCGCACCGATCGCAGCATGTCGGTCCCGATGCTCCCCGCAGCCGAACATGCTGTCGTTCAAATGAACGTAGCAAAGTCGGTCAAGGCCGATCACCCGATCGAATTCCGTCAAAACCGCGTCGGGATCGGATGCGATATCATATCCTGCCGCAAACACGTGACACGTATCGAGACAAACGCCGACGGATTCTTTTTTCTCAACGAGATCAATGATCTCGCGAATCTCTTCAAACGTTCCGCCGATCTCGCTTCCCTGTCCGGACATCGTTTCCAAAAGAACCGTTCCGGCAAAGGAACCGTCCAGCAATTCATTCAGCATCGCTGCCGTTTTTTCGATGCCGATCTCTTTTCCCTGTCCGACATGACTGCCGGGATGAAGATTGTAAAGCGAAACACCCATCTTCCCGAGCCGAGCAAGGTCATCCTGCATTGCAATCCGCGCAAACTCCGCAACTTCCTGCCGCTCAGCGCAGGGGTTCAGCGTATACGGTGCGTGAACCAAAAGCGGAGAAAGATCGTTGCTTCCGCAAAACGAAATGAACGCGGCGACATCCTCCATCTCAAGCGGCCTGGCTTTTGAGCCGCGCGGATTCCGTGCGAAAAACTGGAAGGTGTTCGCATCAATGGAAACGGCCGTTTGCGCCATCCGGCAAAGTCCTTTGCCCGGAGAAAGATGACATCCGATTCGCAGCATACTCATTGCGGTTTCTTTTCCTGCGACTCCCGCCAGGCGCGCGCACGCGCCTCAGCTTTTGCGGCGAGCGCAGCACGGTTGGAGGCCTTATACGCGCGAAGCAACAAAACTTCCTTTTCGGGAATCGATGCTTCGAGTTTCAGCCGAAGTTCTTCGACGCGATCGCGCATCAGGTCGTTCAATTTCTGTATTTTTTCGGAATCCGGCGCGCCGTCGATCATGGCTCGAACATCGATCGGATCCCCGACCGCCATATAGATCGGATGGAAAAAACGATAGTATCCGTGAATATAAACGGGGTAAATCGGCGCGCCGGTCTGCAGCGCCATCAATGCGGTTCCGCCTTTAAACGGCTGAATTTCGTCTTCAAAAACGAATCTTCCTTCCGGGAATACCAAAAGACATTTTTCCTCACGCAGCAGTTCCAAACAGCGATTAAAGCTCCGGATATCCAGTTTGCTCCGGTCAACATCCACAAACAGCATCCGTTTTCGGATCCACCGCGCCAGTTTTCCCGGGCCCAATACCTCAACCGCGGCAAGCGCATACAGTCGACGCCGCCAAAAAGTCAGAATCAGCGTAACCGGATCCATCCACCATGTATGGTTTGCCACAAGGATGGCTCGTCCGGCAATTCGCGGCATTCGTTTTTCACTGTTGCAGTACAGGATTTTAGGCGGCTGAAGAACATGCAGCGCCGGAATCCAGGTGAATTTCACAAAATCGTACAGCCAGTACTTCGGATGAATCGTCTGAAAAAAAGAAAATTTCATTTCCATTGGGACATCCTTTCCCATTTCAATCTTTTTTATGATTATAGCACGCCTTCGCGTCGAATGCAAGATTCTTACGAAATCGCGCGGCAAACTCCTGTCAAAAACCGTCTGTTTGATTGCGGAAAGAATTCCAGACATCGGAACTGGACAGACGCCGAAAAGGATGGTATAATTCGAAGCAAATATGAAGGATGGGAAACCGAATGGGCCGAAATTCGATTCTTTTGGGGAAGCTTTTTACAATATTGATTTTTTTGATGGGATATATCGGCTGCACTAACGCAGCGAATTCACCGGACGTCGATCCGGTCGTTCCGACACGAACGCCGATTGCCGCACAGGCCGTGGAGATCACGCTTGCGCCGACGCCTGTTCCGACCGATACGCCGACGCCCTCCCCGACGCCCTCTCCGACACCTACGCCGACTCCGACGCCGACGCCCGTTCCGACCGATACGCCGACGCCCGCTCCTCTCGGCGTGTTGGATTATACGCATGCCGACCTGTTTTCAAACGGGGAAACGGTCGATACGGACGATTCCTATCGCGACGCGACACGAAGCATAACCGTAACCAGATATGAGGGCGTGGAACGCACCGGAAAAACGCTTGTCTATTTTATCGCGGACATCTGGGTTCAGAATCCGGAAAGCATCCGGCGCGCAGAAGCCGGTTCGCTGTTCCGCCTCAACCAAACGGCGCCGATCAAAACCCTATCCAAGGATAATGGCGCGATACTGGCGATGTCCGGGGATTATTGCATGAGAAACGACAAAGCGTACGTCGTCATCAACGGGGAAACCGTAATGGACAGCGGACGCTATAATCGTGATCTGTGTGTTTTATATCGAAACGGCGTAATGGAGACCTATTCTCCGAAGGATATTTCCGCGGAATTTATCGAAGCGCGCGACCCCTGGATCAGTTGGAATTTCGGACCGATGCTCCTTGACGGCAACGGCCAACCGCTTTCGGACTTCAACTACCCGGACACCATCAAGGATCGCAATCCACGGTCCGTTCTCGGATACTATGAGCCGGGTCACTACTGCTTTATTCTGGTGGACGGAAGGCAAAACGGATATTCCATGGGACTTTCGATTCCGGAGCTTGCTAAGCTGATGTCCGATCTCGGCTGCAAAGCGGCTTACAATCTCGATGGAGGAATCTCGTCGCAGATGACGTGGCATCACAATCTGATCAACTCGCCGAAATCTTTCCGTTCGATTCGGGATATCGTGTACATCGGCGAGGAAGACATTCCCTCAGAACAGGCCGATCAGCCAGAAGAGTAAGCCGCACAGGACGCTTGCTCCGATTCCGTAAACAAGCACCGGTCCCGCGATCGTGAACATTTTTGCTCCGCTCCCCAAGATCAGACCTTCCGCCTTGAATTCCATCGCCGGAGAGACGATTGAGTTCGCAAACCCGGTGATCGGAACGACGCTGCCCGCTCCGGCAAACGAACCGATCCGGTCATACAGGCCGAGGCCGGTCAGCAATGCGGACAGCCCGATCAGCAGAATTGACGTCCAGGTTCCGGCTGTTTCGGAAGGAACGTGCAAGACAAGCGCAAACAGGTCGTGAATACCCTGCCCAACGCAACAGATGATTCCGCCGACCGCAAACGCTTTTATGCACTGCGCCAATGTTTTGCTTTTCGGCGCACGCTCTTTTAAAAGCTGCCGATACTGCGTTGCCGTTGTTCTCATGCGCGTTCCTCCGTGTATTTTTGCGGTTTTTGCCGGATTTCACGGTCGCCCGGCAGGTTTGTTCCGCCGCAGCCGTGCAGGTCGATCGAATCAATTTGCTTCGGTGTCTGCATCAAATGTCTCCCATCGGTTTTTGATACGGAAAGTATGCCCGATTTTTTAAGAAAAATTCACGAAAACCCTGAAATTATGCTTGACACGCTTGCCTTGTTTTGCTAATATATTCGGTGTGCCATTGGGCGAAGTCTGTCACAGCCCCGACAAACGGATCCTCAATGACTGCATTTTTCAAAACAATAATTTCATGATTTATGGAGGGATCGCCATGAAATCCTATATGGCAAAGGGCGAAACCGTTGAGCGCAGCTGGTATGTTGTGGACGCGACCGATATGGTCCTCGGTCGTCTCTCGTCCCAGGTAGCAGCCATCCTCCGCGGAAAGCATAAGCCCACGTTCACCCCGCATGTCGATTGCGGAGACCACGTCATCATCGTCAACGCCGATAAGGTTCGTCTGACCGGCAAGAAACTCGATGAGAAAAAGTATGTTCACCACACCAGCTATCCGGGCGGACTGAAAGAGGTATCCTACCGTCACCTCCTCGCGGAAAAGCCCGAATTTGCGGTTTACGAATCCATTCGCCGCATGATGCCGAAGGGACCCCTCGGACGCCAGATGCTGAAGAAGCTCCGCGTCTATGCAGGCCCGGATCACAACCATGAGGCGCAGCAGCCGCAGGCGCTCGAGCTCAAATAAGGAGGAAGAATTAATATGGCAAAGACAGCTTATATCGGTACCGGCAGACGGAAAAAGTCCGTTGCCCGCGTTCGTCTCCTCCCCGGCTCCGGCAATATCACGGTCAACAAGCGTGACGTTGAAGAGTATTTCGGTCTTGAAACCCTGAAAATGATCGTTCGTTCCCCCCTCGTTCTGACCAACACGCTCGAGAAGTTCGATGTAAACGTGAACGTGTTCGGCGGCGGCACGACCGGTCAGGCCGGTGCAATTCGTCACGGCATCTCCCGTGCGCTGCTCACCGTGGATCCCGATTACCGTGCGGTTTTGAAGAAAGCGGGCTTTTTGACCCGCGATCCGAGAATGAAAGAGCGCAAAAAGTACGGTCTGCATGCAGCCCGCAGAGCGCCCCAGTTCAGCAAGCGCTGATCGTACAGTCATCACACCTCAAGGCTTTCCAAAGCGGAAAGCCTTGTTTTTTTCGCGTTCCTCACGGATCGCAAAAAAAGGAAAACCGTCAGGCGTGCATGCCCGGCGGTTCTTCGATTATGAATTGCTTTGCTGCAGTTTTTTCAGCTGCTCCGTCAGTTTTTTGGATTGAATATACTTTTGCAGCCACAGCATCAAAGATGCAAGCAGATAGACGGCGAATACGACTGCTCCGAGAATGATACGGAATACCATAGGGTTCCCGTCAACAGGCGGCGTGATCTGCGTCACTACAACGAGCTCAATCAGGATCAGCTGAATCGAATGTCTCAGCACCAGCTGCCAGACGGACGGTTCCTTTCTGAAATACGATACGAACGTGGTAAGTACGCACAGCGCCGCAATCAAAAAGGGTCCGATAAGCTGATAATAGTGTAATTCCTGTTCGGGAGTAAAGATCAATCCGAGTATCATGCTGACCGCAAAAATCAACGTGACCAGAAAGAAAAACAGCTGAACGCGTGAAATCAAAAACTCTTTGAACGTCATCTCACTTATCTCCTTTCAGCGCTTGTTTCAAGGCTGGCACATATTTTCGGGTAATCACGACCTGCTCCCCCGAGAACAGGACAGCGATGAAGCGACTGTTGAACGCCGGCCTGATCGCGCTGACTTTCATCAGGTTCAGCAGGGCGGATTTTGATACGCGGAGGAAATGCTTTTCCGCCAGCATTTCCTCCAATTCATACAGTTTTTGCTTGATTTCATATACGTTGCTTTCGGTATACAAAAACGTTTTGTTGTCTACGGACTCAAAATAGAAGATATCGCCGACCGCAATTTCGTACTGTGCATCGTCTGAATATCCGGTAAACTGTCCCTGCCGCGACTTCACGAAAGCGATTATTTCGCGCACCTCGTCGCCGATCCGATGGCATCGGATCTCAAGAACTTCCGGAATTTCGGGTTTAACGACGGTGATTTTAGTCTGCATGTTCAGTATCCGGCTTGAATATCAAGCGTTCCCTCGCCTTTCAGATAATAATCGAACCAGTTCAGAACGATTCCGTTCACCGTATTCAGCGTTGATTCGTGATCCACGTCGCCGCTTCCGAGCATTTTCGCAAGAAACGGTGAAATCAGCGGAAGATCGGTAAAGTCCATATGCTCTACGCCGGAGAAGGTTACGGTTCTTCCGTCCTTCGCGTTCTCAACGACATATTCATTGACATAAGGATACCCTTTTTCGCTTTTATACTGTTCCCTGTCATTATAATCGCGTTCCTTGTTAAAATCAAGGACAGGTACGGGATAAGGTTCGTCGTAATACACATTCCTGCCGTTTTCAACGCCCTTTGTTTCACCGAGCATCGTACCGTCGAGATCGATCACCGCAGCAACGTCCGTACGTTCTCTGCCTACCGCTACCGACGCGGCGCCGCCGAGCGAGTGTCCCATCAATCCGATGCGATCGGTATCGGTGTGATTCAGGACAGAAAGAACCGTATCCCGATCCTCGGTAAGCCAGTTGTTTCCGAGCGCATGTGTCTTTGCTGCCTCTTCCACGGCATCAAGCACGCAATTGAAGTCATCCACCCGGAGTTTCAGCCAGCTTTGAGAAAGCTCGAAAACCATCTCATCGCTTGTCGTTTCATTGATCGTCATAACGTCCGCAATGAATCCGCGGTCAACGATCACGGTCTTGCCGCTCGAATCTTTCGTGAAAAACGAATGATGCGGATGGTCCAGCGCCGCAACAACATATCCGTTGCTCGCAAGTTCGGCATAAGTGGAAAAGTTGCTCTGGTAATACCCGAACGCACCGTGGGAAAAGACCACCAACGGGTATTCTCCGTCGCCGTTTTCCGGATAGTAAAAATGTACGGGAATCTCTCTGTACAATCCGTCGTTCTCAAACGGATCTGTTCTGCCTTCGTCGATCAGAATAGCGCTGACCTCGTTTACCCGGTATGCGCCCGTCGTCTTCAGTCCGTTATAATTGGTAAACAGAAACGAGGGAATGAGCGCAAAGGAGATCAGAATCACCGAAAAAACGCAGCTGATCACCGTTCTCGGCTTCTGCCGGAGTCCGTCGGTCTTTTTGCGATTGACCAGCCAGACAATTCCGGCAATCAAAAGACGCATGATCAAAACGATCAACGCGAAAAGAAAACGCCACTTCAAATGGACCGTCGGGAGAAGAATCATTCCGAGCAGCAAAACGGTTTCCGCGGCTCTGATGAATGCGCGGTTTTTCCGCCACGCTGCTTTTTCCGGAAATTTTGTGAAGGTTAAAATGACCAGTGCAATCTCTGCAATTGCGAACAAGGCAAGAAACAAGCAACTCATAATCAATCATCCTTTCGATTTTTGCAGGCACAGTATAATCTCATTTGCCGCAGCTGTCAATCCTTTTCACGGTAACATGCAAAACCGGCGGGTAAGATGCAATTTTACGGTCTTCTTTTCGAAAGATTCTGAAAAACGCCGGGCATTTTCGGAATGTTTTGCTTGCAATCGCGGTAATTGCGTGGTATAATCATCGTCGCAGTTATATGTGGAGGAAAACAAATGGATATTCTTTACGGTATTATTTTGGGGTTACTGGTGGTTGCATCCGTTTTGATTTGCGTCGTTGTTCTGCTGCAGAAGAGCAAGTCGGCAGGTCTCGGCGCAGCTTACGGCAGCGAGACGAAGACTTTCTCGCAGCGCGGTAAAGCGGCGAGCAAAGAGGCAAAGCTGCAGAAGATTACGGTTATTCTTGCAATCGTGATTGCGGTTTTGGCAATTTCTCTGCCTGTCATTTCGATTTTCAGATAAGTCAGACGAAAACCGGAACAGTTGAAACGGGGCTATGAGAGCATCCATCCGGCATGCCGGGGTGTTTTCACGGCCCTTTCTATCGCAAAAGAAAGGAGTGACGCGATATGCCGGTCCATAAAGGAATTAAAGTTGTTTCCGTCAATCGAAAAGCGCGTCACGACTATTTCATTGAGGATACGTACGAATGCGGAATTGAGCTTGTCGGAACCGAAGTGAAATCGATCCGCGGCGGGCAAATGAATCTCAAAGACAGCTATGCACAGGTCAAGAACGAAGAGCTGTTCCTGTATGGGATGCATGTCAGTCCCTATGAACAGGGAAACATCTTCAATCATGATCCGTTCCGCACGCGGCGGCTTCTGGTTCACAAGCGGGAAATCCGAAAGCTTGCATCGTTGCAGCAGGTCTCCGGATACAGTCTTATTCCTTTGCAGGCATACTTCAAAAACGGGCGCGTCAAGATCGAGCTGGCCGTCGCAAAGGGTAAGAAGCTGTATGACAAGCGCGCCAGCATTGCGGAGCGGGACGCCGAGCGCGATGTCGAACGTAACTGGAAATCTCTTTCGAGGTAGTTTTCATGCAGATCCGAACCGTTCCTCTTGCAATCGACTATGCCTCTAAAGGTGCTACGCCGCCGAGCAAGCAGGCGACCCTGACCGTCTATGAGCTGCCGGTTTACGGCACAGTGAACGTCCTCCGCCCTGCCGTTCTCATCTGCCCCGGCGGAGCGTATGCATGGATTTCCGAGCGGGAAGCCGAGCCGGTTGCCGCTTCGTTTCTTGCCGCCGGCTGCAACGCGTACGTTTTATCCTATACGGTCGCGGAAAGCGGGCGCTTCCCCTGCGCCCTCATCGAAGCGTTTGAAGCGATCCGATTGATTCGGGAAAATGCGTCGGATAGTCATTCCGATCCGAACCGCATCTGGATCTGCGGCTTTTCGGCCGGAGGACATCTGGCTGCTTCCGCAGGCATTCTTTGGAATCATCCGTTCGTCCGCGGGCTCGGTTTTCCGGATGGAAAGCACAGGCCGGACGGAATGATCCTCGGATATCCGGTGATAACAAGCGGCACGTTTTCGCACCGTGAATCCATCCGAAATCTGCTCGGGGAATCCGCAAACGAGGAAACGCTTGCTCTGAATTCCCTGGAACGACAAGTCACCGGGGATGTGCCGCCGACATTCCTCTGGCACACGGCAGCCGATCAAAGTGTGCCGGTACAAAACTCCCTGTTTCTTGCCGATGCGCTGATCCGTCACGGGGTTGAAACGGAAGTGCACATCTATCCGCTCGGCGAGCACGGACTATCCACCGCACGATACGATGTTCTGACACCCGGTCGGTTTTCCTCCGATCCGTTCATTCGGCAAAGCGTTCCGACATGGATGCACGATGCGATTCGCTTCATCTTTGCCGAACGCACATAATAACAGTTGTTCCCCATGGGGGCGAAATGGTTTCGACGGGGATCGCGAGAACAGAATAAGCGAGCCGAAGCCCCGTGCTTCGTTAAAAACGGGAAATTGTCTAAAATAACTGACAACAATAACTACGCACTCGCCGCTGCATAAGCAGTAGCGACGTCCGCCCGCATAAACCTACCGATGCGGAATCGGGCGTCATCAGGGTAGGGAACGAACCTGCGTAAGTTTTGCCGCAGGCCGGACTTTATGAAACTACCGGAACCGGAATCCTGTCAATGGGAGTCCGCGGATGGGAATTTGAAACCATTGACTGCGCTCGGAGAAAATTGTGTGATCGGGTTTTCGGACGCGAGTTCGACTCTCGCCGCCTCCACCATCAAAGAAACCTCTTTTGTCTACCGGGACAAGAGAGGTTTCTTTGATGTTTCATAAACCAGGATATGGAACCGTATTTGCTGGATACAGCGCCTTCGAGTTTTGCTTCTTATTGTTGCTTGCTTTCCAATTCCTGTTCTGCCTTGTCAGTCATCTTCGTCAGCATTCTTCCGAAGAAGAGCGGATGTCTGTAGCTGAAGCGCAAAGATACCGCTGTGGAGAGCGAAGGATAGATAATGAATTTCCTGGACCATATGTGCTTTGCAAAGCCTGTTCCAACTTCACGGGGATCAGCCTTAAACTCCTTCGGAATCATCAGACCTGATGCGGATTTCGTGTTTGTCAGCGGCGGATGAAATAAATGAACGGAAATCCCGTATTGACTGTTTTCTATTTCCAGACATTTCGCCAATGATTCAATCGCGCCTTTGGATGACGCGTAAGGGGAAATGTTCTTAAACCCGGTCACGCCAACGGCAGAACTGGTGAAGATCAGTCTGCCTTTCCTTGCCTCACGCATATGTGGAAGCACTGCTTTTGCAAGCCGCAACGCCCCATAATAATTTACGTTCATCACCTGACGATATACTTCCAGATCTGTCTCCGGCTCACTGTTAAACGTGCATATGCACGCATTATGAATTGCAATATCGATTGCACCGAAGCAGTCAAAAGCTTTCTGAACCCCTTCCTGTACTGAAAGACTATCCGCCGCGTCGGCGCTGATCACAAGGAGATGATTCCCGTACTTCGGCTGCAATTCCGCGATATGGCCGGTCTGGATATCCAGAACAGCAACCCTGTTGCCGCTTTCAAGCAGGCTCTCAGTCAGATAATATCCGATTCCCTGATCAGCGCCTATGATAAGAATATCAGCCATGATTATCCCTCCAAAAAACCCAAACTGGACGTAATATAGGAATGCGCTTCTTCGCGAAAAGCATTTTTCTTCCGAGCCGTTAATTTTCCGTTCAACAGATACTTAAATACAAGCATTGTGATATAAGCGTAGAAGCCTTTTCCGGTTTGTTCAGATGACTCCTTGCTCATGATCCCGAGTTGTGAAAGGGTTTCAAACACAGACATCTCAATCCTATAGGGCTCTTCAAATAACCACCTGCTGTATTTCTGCTGAATCTCTTTGTTATGCAGTTGCTCGATCAGCATCAGCCGCATCATCCTGTTGCAGAAAGGATCCAGCAGATACTGATCAAAAAAATAGGTATCAATCCATCCGAAGGACGGGCTTTGGCTGTGATTCCAGGCATCCGGTGAATGTAATACCTTCAACAGCGAATCGACGTGTTCCTCAAAGCGGATAAAAAGAGAATCCAGAATATCCTGTTTGTTTTTGAAATGATAGTAAACAGTACTTTCCTTAATCCCAACAGCTCCGCAGATATCGCGGATGGAAACCGGATCGTACCCGTGCTCCGAGAACATCGAAAGCGCTGTTTCCAGAATTCTGTCTTTTGTGTTCACGATTGCCTGCCTCCTTTGTGTGTCTAACAATTGTTAGACACATTATATCTAACAATCGTTAGAATGTCAAGCCTGAATCGGAGAACGGACTGCGAAAAATCCTTTGTCTGGTGCAGTTTCAGAGGATTTCATGAAAGCCCTACATTCGCTGACAAATTCCTGTGATTTCGCGGATCTCAAATTCCGGCTTGCAGAAATGAGAGGCACGTATCATTTTGGCGCTTTATCTATGGGTTATGTATCATTCTGGCGCCCTTACACAAAGCGAAAATCCTGTCGACGAAGTCGGCGGGATTTTCGCTTTGTATTCTTCATTCTTCAGTTTTCAGTATTCAGTATTCATTGAGCAGCGACAGGATTTTCGAAATGAATACTGAAGACTTAAGACTGAAAAATGAATAATTGTTGCGAAAACGGACATTTTCCGATATAATATAGTTGGTGATGTTATTAAAGAAAACATATTAATTGACAAAACCATAGATTTCGGTGCTCGAATCGTGAAGTTACACCGTTATCTTATGAAAATGAAGCACGAAGCCGTGCTTTCTAAACAAATCCTACGCAGCGGCACTTCTATCGGCGCTAACGTCAACGAAGCGCAGTACGGAAACAGCAAAGCCGACTTTATTGCCAAGCTTCATATCGCGCTAAAGGAAACAGCGGAAACGGAGTTCTGGCTGCACATATTGCAAAAATCTGACTATTTGGATGACAATATGGCTTCCTCTTTATTGAGCGATTGTCTGGAAATCAAGAGAATCCTGATTGTATCCATCAATACGGCAAAACAGAATAACGAGAGCAAATAGCATTATGTATTCTGGTTCAGGAGAAAAGATGACATGAAAGCAGAAGCATTTCAAGCAAGTCAATTGGCTGCATTACTCGGATTATTATGGTCGAAGCATACAGAACATGAACTGACAGAAATGGCTTTGGAGTATATACAATCTGAACAGTCCGCCGTGTTTGCGGAAGAAATGAAAGGCTCTCTCGTTGGAGTTGCTCTTTGCTCTATCAGGACGGATTATGTGGAAGGATGTGACACCAGTCCGGTCGGTTACCTGGAAGGCGTCTTTGTGACCGATGGATTCCGTCATCAGGGAATCGCAAAAAAGCTGGTATCGGAATGCGAAGGATGGGCAAGAGGAAAGGGCTGCACGGAATTTGCCAGCGACTGTGAACTGACAAACACCGCATCACAGAGCTTTCATGAAAGCATAGGATTTCAAGAGGAAAACAGGATCGTTTGCTATAAGAAAATGCTTTGAATGCGCCTTGTCATTTGGTTCCTTCGAGGGTTCGAATCCATCTATCAAAACGCAAATTCATCTTTTACGTGCCCCATAGACAAGAAAAAAGGACTTGCTTTCGCAAGTCCTTTTTTCATTGATGTTTGCCCTTGCAGGTAAATGATGCTTGTTTCGCAAATGATGCGCGTTGCGCGTATGATGTGCGCCTGCGGGCACATTAGGACAAACATCGCATCATTGATCGCGCAGCGATCTATATCATTTCGGAGCGAAGCGGAGAAGCATCATTGCGACCAAATGGAGCAGCATCATTGTTAATATCTTTTGTCTACCAAGGCAAGAGAGGTTTTTGTTGCGTTTACAAGATAAGAATGATATGATTTCCCTATATTATTCCGAGAGGTACACCGAGACAGAAAAATCGGCTAATTTTCGGCGCATGATCAAAGAAAAGACGGTTTTTCCGTCTTTTCCTTTTGCAAGTATTCTTTTCCCAAATCTGCTGAAAATGGTCTGACCCCTTTTTCGACAGTCTGATAAATCCACTTGCGTGGATTTGTGAAATGCTCTTTCGGCTTTTGAAATGCCTTCAAACGCAAAAAACGCTCCTATCTCCTTACATGATATTCCGAAAGCCACCAACTCCGTTCCGGTTCAAAAAAGCAAAGAAAACTTTGCAAAGCATCTTGACAAGTTTACTTGTCAGCGTTATACTGACGATGTGCCAAGTAAACTTTGCAAAAAGGGAGGTTTCAACAAATGAATCGGGAAGAAATACTGGCAAAAGCGCAGAGTGAAGGACGGGAGCAGGATCTGCCTGATCGTGAAGCGCAGCGAAGCGGCGCATGGGTGGCGTATATCCTCGGCGTGGTGCTGCTGATCCTTGTGGATACCGTCAACGGTTTTGTGCTGCACAATTTGAACCGCGGAGCAGACTTTGCGCTGTTTTCGATGGCTTTTGTAATGTTTCTGACAAAGTATCTTCGGCTACGGAAGAAGCATGAGCTGGTCATGACCATCTTCTGGGGGGCGCTGGCACTGTCCATGCTTGTCGTATGGGTCTTGCAGTTGACGGGGGTGCTCTGATGGAAGATGAGCTAATCCTGCACAACAATCTTGCGCTTGCAAGAAAAGAAAAAGGGCTGTCCCAGGCTGAGTTGGCAAAGCTGGTCGGCGTATCCAGAAATACGATCAGCTCCATTGAAACCGGACAATTCAGCCCCACGGCAAAGCTGGCACTGATCCTCTGCATCGCATTGGATAAGAAGTTTGAAGAGCTGTTCTATTTCTGAAGCGGGAACGCTCAGGCGATTCATTTTTCCGGGAGAAAAATGTTTGAAAATCGGATTGCTGTTCGATATAATACTTTCGTAATTCATAATCCGATGGGATTTGAAAACTGAATCGTTTATATTGATAAGGAGAAGTTCTTATGCGTTCTTTTGGAATGTCGATGCTTTGGTTTTGGGTCTGCTATCTGCTTGTAACCGCTGTCGGGATCCTTCATACGGTATTCAACATTTACGTCCTGCATATGCAGCCGATGGATGAGAATTCCATGGGCGAAGCATATGAAAAAACAAAGCCCTGGCATCCGCTGTACAACATCCTTCTGTTCACGTTCTTCGGATGGCTCTATCTGAACGGACTGACCGATCCGACTGCTATGGACGCAATCCTGACCGGCGCGATCTGGGCCGGGATTTGCATTGTCTTTGACGTATTCGGATGGGTGCTGATCAAGCATCCGTGGAGTCTGACGTTCCGGGAATTCTATATCGACTATCAGCCCTGGATTTCTCTGATTTACTGTGCAATCTTTTTAGGACCGATCATCGGATATCTTTTTACGCTTCTGTAATGCTCTGATTTATGCGGATCCTATCCATTGTAATTGCATCGGATTATGACGGCGGAAAGGTAAAAGACGTCTTATCAAAGCGTCTTTTCATTTCCGATACGCTTTGTTCCAAGCTGAAACGACGGTCCGGATCGATCCTGTTGAACGGTTCTCCCGCCTATGTGACCGTTCCCGTAAAAACAGGCGATCGGATCACCGCAGTTGTAAACGATATGGTGAAGGATCCGAAAATCAGGCCGATCCCCCTCCCCGTTTCCGTCGTTTACGAAGACGAAGACCTGCTGATTGTCAATAAGCCGAGCGGAATCGCGGTGCACCCAGCCCGCGATCCGGAAGAAATAACGCTTGAAAACGCGCTTGCGGCTTATCTCGGTCCCGATGAGAATCCGCACCCGGTCAGCCGGCTTGACAAAGGAACGAGCGGATTGATGACCGTTGCAAAATCCGGCTGGGCGCACAGCTGGATGAAAACGCTGCAAAACACAGGCGACTTTCGCAAAACCTATCTCGCCCTCTGCATCGGCGCCCCGTCTCCCTCGCGCGGCATTATCGACGCGCCGATCGGGTTTGCCGAAGGATCCCGATATCGCATGGAAGTTCGCCCGGACGGTCTTCCGTCTGTAACGGAATATGAAGTTCTGCAGGAGAAGAACGGTCTGACGCTCGTGCGGCTGCAACCGAAAACAGCCACCCGTTCTTAAAACAAGCGATCCGCGTTTTTGCTCCGCTTCCGGAAGATATGCAGAGCATGCTTTGAAAACCGCTTTCCGTCAGCCGTTCATGTATTTTTCGAGAAAGCCAACCGCCAGTTTCTCATACCGTTCCGGCTCCCGAAAACTTGATTCACCGTGGATCGAACCCTCAAAAATTGCAATTTCCTTCGGCGCAGCGCATGCTTCATAGACGCGCTTATGCATCCGATACGGAACAAGCGTATCGGCAGTTCCGTGAATAAACAGCATCGGGATGGAGCATTTTTTGAGATCACGTTCCGGGATCGCATCGGAGAAAAAGTACCCTGCAAGCAATTTGCACCAAAGCGATGCAAAAGCCGTCAGCAGAAATGCGGGCACTTTTCTGTTGTGAACCAGATAATGAACAAGTTCGACCAGATTGGAATAGCCGCAATCCTCGATGACGCATTTCAACTGGGGAATCGCATAGTTGCTGCCCGCCATCATTACGGTTGCGGCGCCCATCGAAACGCCGGCCAAAGCGATCCGGATCGCCTCTCCGTTCCCGGCAACGAGCCAGTCCATCCAGCTTCGAACATCCTTTTGATCGAGCGCGCCGTATCCGATATATCTGCCCTCGCTCCCGTGTCCGCGATTCTCCAGCGCGAGGATCGAATACCCTGCGCGGTAATACATTTCAAAGCTCGAAGCAAAATCCCATGCTGCGCTGCTGTGATACCCGTGCACAAGAATCACAAAACGGTCCGAATAACGGTTCGGATAAAGATTGGCGCGAAGCAGGATCCCATCAAACGCCCGAATCGAAACTGCTTTATGCGAAAACCTGGCTCTTTCCAGCGCTTTCTGCTGAATGAGCGGAATATAGGCCTCCAAAGATCGCCCGCCTTCCCCGTTCAGGCTTGCCGAAGAATCCCGCTTG
>CACXMS010000006.1:0-64625 GCA_902768795.1 uncultured Eubacteriales bacterium | reverse complement strand
AAAAAAAAAAAAAACACAAGCAACGCACCTGCAACAATCAAAACAATCCAATACCAATTCATGCCCTTCCTCCTTTGGTAATGATAAACCGCTCATTCGGCGTTAAACGGCGCCGATTGGCTACCGGCCAAACCTCAACAACGCGAACGCCGTTCTTTTCAGCCGTTTCAACGCGGATCCGCGGCTCCGCCGCCCCCGCGTTTTTCGGTTCACCGGTTACGGGTTCCGTCGATCGGGCGGGACGGAGCGAAATGTTTCTGGTCTGTTCCGCCGCTTCCGTCACAGATCGCTGCGGCTGCATCCGCTCTTCGATCTGCCGTTTCAACGGCGCAAACAAAATGCTGCCAAGCGTTTCCGGTTCCTCCGGTTCCCGTTTTTGAGGAACACCGGTTCCGTAACGAATCTTGGTCGGCACAACATAGCCGAGCTGCTCTGCCGGGGATCCGGCAAGAACATTATCCATGGCGGTCTGCTGCGTTTTCGCTGCGTTCGGCACGCGAATGGACAGCAAACTTTCCCGCGGCAAGGAAGAAGTGATCCGATACTCCGCGATTCGGAGCGCAAGGCAAATGATCCCGAACAAAGCCGCAAGTCCGAGAATGACCCACAATACATTTCGGAACAGGTTGCCGATCCGATCGGACAGTTCCTTCAAAAACGCGTTGGAATGATAAATCAGCGTTTGCTCATCCGTTCTCTTCGCAAGCGTTGGGAGTTGTTCCAGATTCAGCACGACCGTATCCGTCGAATAAATCTGCCCGAGCGGATCCTTTGCGCTGAGCCGGAAGGAAAGCTCAGGAACATTGTCAAGCTGATACGTTGAAACAAAAAAGGTTTCGCCGCGCTGAAGTTCATCATACGTGTTGACCGTACCGAACAGCGTCAATTCAGAAAGCACGGCGTTCGTCACGCGGACATCCGAATAGTTCCGAATTTCCCATTGAATCGTTCCGCACAGTTTTCCGTTTTCATCATAAAATGCGTCTGTCAGGTTTGCAAGCAAGCTGAGCCGAACCGCATCGGAAGTGATAAACGGAACGCAATCGTAGCTGTTTGCATCGATATAGGAAAAAGAATTGTTGAAATAATCCAGGCCGCTCAGATGAAACCGCACTGTTCGGATCAATCCGGAGGCGTACGCCGACGGAACGGAAAACGTGACGACCTTTTGCTGCTGCGGGCCGAGATCAAACGGCCGATCAATCTCGGTATTGATCTCATCGTAAAGCTGCAGGTTTTTCATTGCGCGGCTGCCGGTATTCGTTATGGTAATCGCAAACGTCGTCCCCTCTTCGTTGGAAGGGTACTGCTGCACATCGATCCGTACTCCGATCACCACGGAACCGACGGTCAGCGGCTCCTTCGCCTGCGTTTCCGTCGGTCTTCGCGCCGCTATATACGTCAGAACGGGCCGGAACGTCATGTCCTCCTCGCCCATCGTATATTCAACAGGAACGGAAATCGAAGCGCCGGCCATCAGATCGGTGCCGGGCAGAGCAATCGGTCCCTCATACGCGCCGGGATCCGTCAGAACCAGCGACGACATGTCGTACTTCGTCTGATTTTCGATTTTATACGTTACAACAAACGGTTCGCCGGAAGTCACCGCCGGCTGTGCCGCTGTAACGGAAAGCGTCAGCTCCGGCGGAACAAACCGTTCGATCCGGACGGAAGCGTTCGTCATTCGCTCGATCTTCGTCCGTATCAGTTCCGATTGACCGTTCTCGGTTTCCGGTTCATTTTCCTCTTCCGTCGGATCGGGAATATCTTCTTCCGAATAAACATACTCCTGCCAGGTGAGCGTATAGATCACATCCGTATCCAACTGCTCATCCCGCACCGGAACATTTTGCAGCGTAAACTCCTTTTTCCCGTGTGCTTCAATCTCTATCGCATCATTCAAGGGACGTTCCGCCCCGTCAAATCCGCCGGAAAGAACAGCTTCATACATCGTATAAGCGTTTTCGCTTCGATTCTCAAGGGTAAATGTCAGATAGGAAACCGTCCCGCCCTCGGCAAGTTCCGTATCGGGAGCCGTTTCCACCGTCAAAACAATCGGATGATCCTCTGCTTCGGATGGATAAGCCAAGCCAAGCGTTCCCAAAAAGAGGAGCGCAAGTCCTGCCGCAATTGCCCTTCGAAGCTTCATTGATTTTCCTCCGTCTCCGGAAACGGAAAGCAAGCCTCCCGTATGCGTTCCGGAATAACACGACCGTCAGTCTGCTCCCGCACAGCCGTCAAAAACGATTCGCATGCTTCGTTCCGTACCCAGACGTCACAACCGACATTCTCGGAAAATGCGGTCGTTTCAATCCGCCCGTATTTCTCGCAAAGAATCCGAACACTGTTCCATTGCGGATAAGCACAAACGACGCGACAGCATACGCAAGGAAGCATCCGAACGATTCCGGACGCACGTACTGCGTCTGTCGCCGCTTTGGAATAGGCGCGTACAAGTCCTCCCGTGCCGAGCAGAATCCCGCCGAAATAGCGCGTTACAACAACCAAAACATTCGTTACGCCGATTTTCGTAAGCGCTTCCATCATCGGCATTCCTGCCGTTCCGGCAGGTTCCCCGTCGTCGGAAAAGCGCGCCTCGCCGCTGCGAAGGCGATACGCATAACAGTTATGCGTTGCGTTCCAATGCTCCTTTCGAATCGTCGCCAAAGCCATGAGCGCATCGGCTTCGTTTTCAACCGGAAGGCATCGTCCGATAAACCGGGAACGTTTTTCCACATTCTCGATAACGGCATCCCGTTCCACGGTGCTATATGGCTGCAGCGATCGCGCTTCGGACAATTTTCTCTCCGCACTTTCCCGATTTTTCTTAATCATACCAAAATCACGGGCGATTTGCAACCGAATTCAAAATTGTTCAAAAAACGTGCAAGATTCCTGCCGTTTTTCGCCATATTCTGCAAAAAAGAAAGACGCGCGAAGAGCTACTCTCAAAAGGGTGTTTTTCAAACCTCGCCGAAGAAAAAGCCTTCCCCTTGAGGGGAAGGTGCCGTTAGGCGGATGAGGTGTCAGAACAGGCAAAACAAATCATCCGCAAAAGCTGACGCTTTTCGCGTGTCCACCTCATCAGTCAACTTCGTTGCCAGCTTCACCTCGAGGGGAAGCCTCTTTTTCGAAGGGCGCACTTACTCACCACCCTGCGGCGGCGGGACGTGCATTTCAAGCAAACAAAAACCTTCCGGGAAGGAATTGTTTCCCGGGAGGTCTGTTTTTGTGGGTTTCCGACAAATCTGAATTTATCGTTTTCAGCTAAATTATGTTGTTAATTCTTTGATCAGACGAACAGCCTCCACTACACCACCCTCTGTCTTGATCTTTTCGGAAATCATTTCTACATTCTTCTTCATTACATCATAATCATCATTTATTTCGTTGATCTTGGCTATGATCGTTTCCTCGCTTAAGTCTTTGGCTTTCAATGGTTTTGTCGCTACATTTACGTGATTAAGCTGTGTAGCAAAACCCATTTGATCCAACACATGGGGAACAGGTATTGAAGGTATTCCATAAACAAGCGTCGCTGCAGATGTTCCAAATCCACAATGATGTATTACAAACTTGCCTTGTCTGAACAACCAACTATGCGGTACATTCCCGCACGCCATCATATTTTCAGGCAATACATAATCCTGCATTGTCTTTTGGAAGCCCTGAATGATTGCCCTGCATCCAGTTTTCTTAAAAGCGTTGACGAACATATCAAGCTTCTCTTTTTCAGATTTATCCTCGAATGACATCGCACCCAGCGCAAGTATCACGGGCTTATCACCACTTGCAATAAAATCTCTCAGCTTTTCGTCAGGAACGAATTCCGTTTCTTCATCATACCAGTATCCAGTAAGGACATTTTTTTCTTCCCAGTATGGATTTCTTTTCACAACATATCTGCTTATAGGAATCAGATTAAGTCGTTCAGACATGATTTCATCAGCCGATTTTACAGGTTTTAGTCCATACACCCTTCTGATTTTGTTATACGGCTTAGCCACTTGTTTTGCTATTATTCCTCCGACGACTTTATCCTTGAAAGTCTGAGGCCGTAGTTTTTCTCCGATCATTTCTGTTTGAAGCGTGACATTTACCGTTGGAATCCCAAGAACCCCAGCTTCAACAGCCCCCATTTGACTATGGCTGACAATGATTATATCTTGTCCCTTACAAACTTCATATATTTCAGTTGTAGATTCTTGTATGATGCGAAAAACAAAATTCATGGTCTTGAGCATGCTCAGGACAGGATTCGATACTTTTCCTCTGATGGCAGCAGCCTCTTTCTCTATGTCAATATCAGGTCCGATCGGCGCGAAATGTATCCCCGCTTCTTCAATCAGTTTTCTCCAGCACGGATGAGAACCAAGTGTTACTTCATATCCATTCTTCATCAATTCCTTTGATAGAAAAATATACGGTTGCACATCTCCGCGCGTACCCATTGTAAAAATCGCAGTTTTCTTCATTTGGCCATTCTGCTCCTTTGTTAGTTTTCAAAAACCATGTTTACAAATACCGATTTGTTGTATTGATTCTATCACAGACTCCGATCATGCGCAACGCAAAAGCATGGCCGACTCAAATCGGCTATGCTTTTGAAAACCCCTCTTTACAGAGCGACTACGAAGCGTCCCTTTCTGTTCCGCGGCGTTCTTTGTTTATCACTTTCCTTTTGGGGAAGCCGGCGTCTCGATCGATTCGGTCAGCAGCCGGAACAAAGCCAAAAGCGCAGCTCCGATCAGCACGCCTCCCATGATATCCGTCAGCCAATGTGCGCCGGAAAGGAGTCGGCCGATCACGGAAGCAATCAATGCGACTCCGCAGACAATTTTTGCAACCGTGCATACCGTTTTGTTTTTTACATAGTCCGGCAAAAGCAAGATCGTGCTCCCGAGCACAACGATAGCAAGCATCGTATGCGAGGACGGAAACGATGCCTCCACGTCTGTCTCTCCCGGCATCAGCACCGGTCTGTAATTTATGATGACCTTTTCAAACAAAACATACAAAAGAACGGTCGCCGCGTACAGACCGGCAAGAAAAAACAGCTTTTGATCAACCCTGCCGAGACTCTTTCTGCGGATCCATTGCAATACGCCGAGCACGCCGAATCCGGCGGCAATCAGAATGGCGAGAATCCCGAGCGCCTCGGTAATCCGATACCAGCTCTCGTGGAAGCCGATCGCATTTGCAACCGCTCCGTTCAGATGCGAAAGGCCGATCGAGGTTTCCGCCGGTCCAATCGGCGCAACGTCGACCGTTCGCACGGCAACGATCAAGCCAATGATCAGTACAAGCAACATGCCGATGATGGCATACTTCATCCCTTTATTCATATCCGTGATCCTTTCCTGTTCAACCTATGCGATTCAAAATCAATTGATGTCTTTTTTTCAGTCGGTTGTATTATATCATTTTTGAGTGAAAAAGCAAAACATTTCATTTTATTATAATAAGAGCCCGTGCAATTCTTTCTCCGGATATTACGGCGAAATCCCAGCTCTGTTCATAATCCCCGGAAACTTGCCGAGCAAAAAATGCCTGTAGTCCGGCTGGGATTCCGCTTCCCGGTATTCCCGCCGGATCGTTTCTTCCAGCCATACACGCGTTTTTTCGGACATTTCCTCATATCGAAGAATCCGGATCAGCCCGTCCCGTTCCGCCTGCAGGATCGCTTCAAGCGCATCCGGAATCCATTCCGCGCCATCGACCTTTACAGGCGCTTTGGATGCGACCGTATCCGGAATCTGAATGGGAAAATCGGATTCCGAAACCGATTCCGCGTAATAGATATATCCCGAAACACTGCGATAGGTGCTTTCGAGGGCATTCGGATAATATTCCTCCAGTCTTTGCCGTCCGTCCGGATCGAAGCCGTACGGGCCCCATTTCGTCCACCGGCCGGAATGGGAAAAGCCCGTTTCCCGGCAGTACTTTTCAATCGCGTTGCTTAGATAGGCCAGCACATTCTCCCGCTTTTTTGAAAAATAAACCAGCGGCACATCGTGATTTGACGCTTTCGGGAGCAGCTCCTTTATGCCGCCGACGGGCGACGCATGATAATACATCCGTGGTACACCGCCTTTCAACGGTCCGTCAGGCATCGGAATGCGCCAACAGCTTCAGAAACCGCTTATCGTTCATCTGTTCATTCGTAAGATAAACGCCTTCGAAAAACAGCGCATAGGTGGTAATCGGCGTCGGCGCATTTTGCGCTTCCTCTTTGTTCTGAATATGGATCGCTTTGAACGAAACGCCTTGCTCTTTTGCCGTTTTCTCTACGATCGGGACATATTTGGCGTTGAACGGACATTGATCCGTATAATACAGAACATAACCCGATTCGTTTACCCGCGGATGCCTCGCGCACTCTTTGAAACGCGGCGCTTCGACCTCCTTTAAGAAAGGCAGATACCAAAGCTGAATCCCGTTGTCCGCTTCGTCGCATACCGAAAACCCCTTGTATGCCAAATACTTCGGATCCGCCAAGAACGGTTTTTTCTTTGCCGACGATAGAATGCAAAGTCCTTTCTTTCCCTTCTCCCTGCTGTCCCGGACGCATTCCCCGAGCAGATCGTTGGAGTATCCGTGTCCTTTCAACGCGCCGGAAACCCAAAGGCAGTCGATATGCATATATCCGCCCGCCGCCAATGGATTCCATGCGTTTTCAGCCGGAAGATACTCAATGAAACACTTCCCTCGTTCCGTACTCTTCAAAAACACCAGACCGTCTTTGAACCGGTCCTTCAGCCACGCCTTTTTTGACGATACCTGTATGTCCTTGTTGTTTGAAATCGCACAGCAGATATGCTCGGTTTCCAGGTTTTCCTCTGTTACTCTGATATAATCCATTTTTCCTGTTCCTTTATTCTTCCGTTTTCTGCCCCGGAATCCGAAATACGAACCATTCCGGTTCGGTTTCGATGAATCCGAGCGTTTGAAACATCGCTCTGCTCTGTCGGTTGAACGAATAGATGTTTGCCTTAACCTGAGACATCCCTTTTTCTTTTGCCAAAGCGATCATATTCCGAACGCATCTTCTTCCGATTTGCCGATTCTGATACTCCCTGCATACGACGATTGCGATCTCCGAATTATCCCGAAGCGTGCAGTCTCCGACAAGCGTTCCCCGATAGCGGATATAAAAGCAATCGCCGTGAGCGCACAGATAGTCATACATGGCCCTGAGCCGTTCAGGGGTATATAAAAAATCGATATTATCGACCTGCTTGCAAACTTCTGGATCCTGATACCATCGCAACGCAACTTCTTCATTCGGAAAGTACGGAATCAGCGTAAGCTCATCGTCGATTATCCTTTGTTTCATATTACTGCCCCTTCATTTTCCGCGTTTGCCGGAACGAGATAATGATTGACAGTCATGGTATCGCCCTTCAGCGGACGTTCATGTACTTCGGTTCTTTGGAAGACGCCGCCGCATTTTTGAATCACCCGATTCGAACCGATGTTTTCCTGCGCTGCATCGATCCTTACCTCGGAATATCCTTTGGAAAACAGGTATCGGAGAAGGCATCGGCATGCTTCCGTCATGTACCCATTATTCCAATACGGTTTTGCAAGGTTGTATCCGATCACCGGAGTTCCGTTCACGCCGTTCAGATACCCTACGACATCGATCCCGCCGATCAGTTTGTTCTCCTCTTTCAGAACGATTGCAAAATTCAGCCGTTCCGGTTTCTCATATTGTTTTATCCACTTTCGGAGAACATCCGCGGTCTGTGCAAGGTCCGAATGCGCCGGCCATGTCAGATATTCCGTAACTTCGGGATCGCTTGCCCATCCGTAAAACATCGCTTCCGCGTCTTCCTCGCAAAAAGGCCGCAATAGCAGTCTGTCCGTTTCCAGCGTCAGTTTCATGGTTCTCTCCCCGGTTCCCGCCGCTCATAGCCCGAGCAGTTCATTAATTATCATTGTAACACATATCCGTCCGATTGCAAATAGAAAACAGGCAATCGCCGGTCGGGAAAGCGGATAACGCCTGTATTATGTATAAAGAGAGTCGAAAAACCGGCTCTCCCGTACGTATCGCCATTGTCTTTTTCCTTCGTTTCCCGATGCGCTTGTGCTAAATCTTTCCGTTATCCAAACTGTTTCTGATCCAGTTACCGAGGAAGAGCATCTGCTCCTCCGTGTGGAACCAGTGCTCGCCGCCTTCCATGACGGTGAGACTTGCATGATGCTCTTTCGCAAAAGCAGTAATTGTTTCCATGGACGTCAGGTGATCTTTGCTTCCATAAAGAATATCGGTCGGTATGCTCCAGCTGACAGGATGCTGCCGAACATAGCTAAGATACTCCCATGACAGGTCTTCGCCGAAATCGGTAGGAATGATGCCGCGTTCCCGCAGCTCCGGCTCCGTAATACCGGCCCGGTCCATAATATCCTCGATCAGCTTCTCCATATCTACGACGGGAGAGATAAACCAGGCATGGACAATACCCTTTTCGATATCTGCGTTCATCGAGAAAAACGCGCCGATGCTGTTGGCAATCAGAGCAATCCTGCCGTAGGTTGCTTTTAATCTCGTAACCGCTTCCTGTATTTCTTTTCCCGCATCCCACGGCGTAATCCCCTGATATGCAAGTCCGACTACATCACAGGAAGGAAACAACTGCTCGTAATGCTCCGCTTCCTTTGCGCTGCCTCCCTTGCCGTGAATGTAAATAATTGCGTCCATTCTTCTTACTCTTTTTCCGCTCCCCGCCGCCGGTGATGGCAGTGTGGAAGCCTCGATGTGTCAATTTCCGTTTTCATCATAGACCTTTCGTTCAACATATGCCATCATGGTATTGTTTCTCCATGCATGTGCAGCTAAAATAAGTATCGGAGTAATCGAAATCAGTACAAGGTTCTTGATTAATATTCCGACTATGAGCACAGCAATGATACAAATTCCAATCACAACCATAATCGCTATATGCTCTTTCAGCCACTTCTTTTTAAAGAACTCTATCTTATCCTTCAGGGAGAAGCTGCTGGCTTTGATGGCCTGTGTCAGATTTTCTTCAGCTGCCTTCTTATATTCTGCATCAGTCAGTCGCTTTCCGCTAAGAATTTCATTGACATTAACATGAAAGAGTTCACCTAAAGCCAGCAACATATCTGCAGGCGGCAGATATACTCCCGTTTCCCATCGGGAAACCGTCTTATTGGTCACTCCGATTCTTTCTCCGAGCTGCTCTTGTGTAAGACCGTTTTCTTTTCGAAGAACCGCAATAAATCTACCGATTTTCATTAAATCCATTTGGCTTACCTCCCGAAAAAAGAATAGCGGATCCCCGCTAAAATGTCTATACCATAAACAGCGAATCGTTGGACATTTTCTCCATTCTCCTGCGACATCAATTATTATTTCAGCTACTCTCGCGGCAAAAAGAACAACCGTCTCGACATGACTTGGGACAATGGCGCGAAAAAAACCGCACATATTCATGCTGCTGTCATGACCCTCGACGTCAGGAATATGCCGTTGGCCGGTTGCGTCAGGACGCCCGGATTGATTTCATTGTCCCGACAAACCAGGATTTCAGTCACAGGATGCCCTCATATTCCATCGAACGTGCCTTACAGCTTCCATCCAGTTTCTCAAATTTTCCGTATCCTGCAAAATGAAGACCGCATTTCTCCATCACATGTCCGGATGCGAGATTAGCTTCCACGTGACTCGAACAAAAATGTATAATACCGAATTCTCTTTTGGCAAAATCGATCATCGCTTTTGCTGCTTCTGTTGCGTATCCCTTTTTCCAGCAATCATATCTGAAGTTATAACCGAATCCCCAAAATCCTTCTTTTTGGGTGCTTGAACCTATACTTCCACTTCCGATCAGTTCATTATCAGATAAACGAACATATCCGAAATGATACTCTCCATCAAATTTTTCGATAGAGCGCAACCATTCACGGAGTTTCTGTTTGTCAGTATATGTCGGATATACCATATACTTTGCTACACGTTCGTCACTTACCCACTTCCAAACAGCATCCGCATCCGCAATTGTCATGGGGCGCAACAGTAAACGCTCAGTCATAATCTCATAATCATGCGCTCTCATTTTGTCACTCTCCACCTGTTCGCCAAATACCGATTTGACAATCCTTTTGCTTCATACTCTCGTCATTAATGTCACGCACTCCACATGGCTTGAGACATCATTATGAATGTCATGGCTACGGCTAAATTGCTCATATTCCGAAGGCTCTGACTAAACATATCAAGTGGGAAGTTACAGAAATATTCTCCCATGATTCGCTTAAATCGCGTCATAATCCTGCTCCCGATTTACCATCTCAATCATCGTCCTGCCTTTATCAAAGCTGCTATCGCAAATTTTCCTTCTGCGGCAGCAATTGGCAATCCGCCGCTATTTTGAAGCCATTGACCTGCAAGAAAGAGATTATCTATTCCTTCAATTGTATTTTTCACATATTTGCTCTTAAATCCCTTAAGCACATTAAAGCTCATATATCCACCTTTATATGCATTGCACCATTTGTTGAAGGTGACCGGCGAATATGTACTAAGTAAAACTAATTTATTCGCGAGCTGAGGGTATTGCATTTCGAGCCTTTCTTTGAGTTCTTCTGCAATCCTCATTTTCTCACTTTCATATACAGCTTTGTCATTATAAAGCTCTGCCCAATAATCAAAATCGTCAGCATTCTGAAGGATATTGCATTGGATCACTCTTTTATTAACGGGAAAAAGGCCTTCGTCGCAGTCATATAATCTCATTCCGCAGAATGAATGTCTTTTTTTTGCAATAATATATTCCTCACACGGGAAAATAACTGAACCTTCCGGCAATTCAAGCCTTTCATTTGTTGTTATTCCGAAAGAGGCCTGATACCCGGTGTTGGCCTCATACCCTGCAGGATTATCATACATATATTTCAGGTTCGGATCCATGAACTGCATTCCGATCATATCATGAAACAAAGGATATGGATCTGCAGCCCAGATATAATTGTCTGCATTTATATCTTTTCCATTTTTTAATTTAATAGCACGGATATGACCACGGTCTATTACGACTTCCTTTACCTCTGAAGAATAATTTATCCTGCCCCCGAGAGTCGTAAACCGCTGTATCATTCGTGATACCATGCCTGTCGAGCCACCCTCAGGTATCGCGGCAGTGTTGCTGGTATAAAATGCATATGAAGTCACAAATGTAAGGGCAGAAAAATTATTGTTAAAAAAATTTCCGAATAACGCTTTAATATACGGGTTTTTGAACCTTGAAACAAACTCGGACATGGCCTGTTTCCCGTATTCCTTATTTGCTTTAGCGGCATTTTTCATACTCATGCCCATTTTCATGTATTGAAACGGATTCATGTGCGCAGGAGATATTTCGCATGGCGGCTGTATGCATTCGCACCCTTTTACACATTGAAAAAACAGGGCAAGCTCTTTTTCATCTTCCGGCGCAATACTAAATAGTTCGTTTCGCGCTTTTTCGATATCACGCCATAAATGAATCTTTTTCCCATTCATCTCCATGCAGTAGAAATATGGTTCTCGATACAGTTTGATCTCATCGGATAAAACACCGGTATTTTTCCATATCTTATTCAGTGGATCTTCCTCGTTACACCCCACAAGAAAGTGTACACAGTTATCAATATGGTAACCTTGCCTGTTCCACCCGGTGCATTCACCCCCGACCATGGAATTTTTTTCATATATGGTTGTGTCGTATCCGGCTTGCAAGGCATATATCCCTGCCGTAAGTCCGGAAATCCCACCACCGATTATTGCAAGCGTTTTTGTCATATCATTTCCCCCATTTCCTGACAATAGTTCTATTGCTTCGCCCCGACTCGAGACATCAATACGACTGATTCCACATGCCCGGTTTGCGGGAACATATCAACAGGTTGAACGGATTCAATCGAATAGCCGTTGGCACACAGAAGGCGAAGATCGCGCGCCAGTGTGGCAGGGTCGCAGGAAACATAGACCAGCCGTTTTGCGCCGCTTGATGCGATCGCCTCCAGCGCCTGCGGCTCGCAGCCCTTTCGCGGAGGATCCAGCACGATCGCGTCCGGACAAACGCCGCGCTGCAGCAGTTCCGGCAGAACGCGCTCCGTCTGCCCGCAAAGGAATTCCGCGTTGTCCGTTCCGTTGCGCTTCGCGTTGGCTTTTGCGTCTTCGATCGCTTCCGGCACACATTCGACGCCGATCACACGACCGGCGCGCCTTGCAATCTGCAGCGAGATCGTTCCGATGCCGCAATAGAGATCCAGGATCGTTTCCTCCGGTTTTGGCGCAAGATATTCGATTGCCGTCCGATACAAAGTCCGCGTCTGGATCGGATTCACTTGCAGAAAGCTCTGCGGGCTGACCGAAAACGCGACGCCGTCCTGCAGTTCCGTCAGCGCCGCTTCCCCGCTCAGCAGTCGGAATCTGCCGTCCAGCAACACGTTTGTATCCCGGTCGTTTCGGCTGTGATACAGCGAATCGATTCCCTTCAGCGCGGCTTTCAGTTCTGACTCCCTGGTCAGTTCTCCCTTTGTCACGACCACCGCCATCTGCTTTCCGTCCGTCGTTTCACGAATCATGCAGCCGCGCAAGGTCCCTTTTCCCGTCGTTTCCTCATAAACCGGAACGCGGAATCGGTTCGCCCAGACGGCAATTTTCCGGGCGGTCGCCATAACCCGTTCGGATTGAATCGGACAGTCATACAGCGGAATCAAGCGATGGCTCCTCGGCGCATAAAAGCCGAAAGCTGTCGTTCCATCCACCGTTCCGAACGGAAACAAACCCTTGTTCCGATACCGCCAGGGATCGTCCATTCCGAGCACAGGCAAAACCCTCAGCTCGCGAAACCCGCCGAGCCGTTCCAGCGCATCCGTAACAATGGCATGTTTTCGGCGAAGCTGTTCTTCGTACGTCATGTGCTGCATCGTGCAGCCGCCGCAAAATGGATATGCCTCACAGCGCGGCGTTTCGCGATTTTCGGATTCCGTCAGCACGGATATGACTTTCGCAACGCAGTACCGTTTTTCCACCTTGATAATATGCGCCTTTACCGTCTCATCGACGACGGTCCCGGGCACGAAGAACGCAACGCCGCCGATCCTGCCGACGCCCTGTCCTTCGCTGGTTATTCCGTCGACGGTCAACGTCACTTCCTGATTTTTTTGAAACGGATTCTCGTTTTTCATTTCAGCACAACATTCTTTTCTCCGAACTTATCCCGCAGCTTCTGCAGCAGCATTTCGCTCGGTTCAACATTCCATGATTTCGGCGCGCCCTTTGCTACGCGCTTCGCATCTACGAGGACAATCGGGGTGCTGCCCGGGTAATGCACGGTCAATGCGCGAACGGAAGTCTGCGTCTCGGAATCCAATGCCGGAACCCTGATATACAGCGTCCTGCCGACATTCTCGAGGGATTCGATCGAATCGACGAGAATGGAATTCGCGCGATCCTCCCGCACGGAAAGCTTGCCGCGGATCAGAACAACATTTTCATCATAGAACAAGCTTCCAAACTGCTGCAATGTTTTCGGGAACAGCATCAACTCAACGCTTGCCGCAACACCCTCCAGCACGCCGAGTCCCAGAAGACTTTGCCCGCCCTTGGTCGGCCGCTGCTTGCATTGATTCAGCATCCCGCCGACCGTAACGGTCGTCTCGTCCCGCACGCCGCTCGATTCATCGGATTCGGCAAGCTGCTCGATAGAATACGGAAGCTTTTTCAGAATATCGCGGAAGCGATCCAGCGGGTGGCCGGAAAGATACAGACCCGTCGCTTCCCGTTCCCTCTGCAGCAGAAGATTTGCCGCAAACTCGGGCAGTTTGGGGATCGCAATCGAGGCGCTTTGCAGCGCATCGGATGCATCGTCAAAGTCAAAGAGCGAAAGCTGTCCGGCGTCACGGGTCTTGCGGGATCTGACGCTTGCATCGAGCGCTTTCTCATAAACGTCGATCAGACTGTTTCGCGTATATCCCATGCTGTCAAAGCATCCCGCATAAATCAATGCCTCCAGCATCCGCTTGTTCAACCCGTTTGTACGTTCAACAAAATCCAGAAAACCACGGAACGGGCCTCTCTGACTGCGATCCAGAACCATTTGCTGCATGACGTTTTCCGAAACGCTCCTCACGCAGCCGAGCCCGAATCGGATCGCGCCGTTTTCAACTGTGAATACCGCGCCGGACCGATTGACGTCCGGCGGAAGGATCCGGATGCCGATGTGCCGCGCAGCATACACATATTTGGCGATCTGATCAACGTTGTTGCGATACCCGTTGATCGTGGCCGTTAAAAGTTCCACCGGATAATACTTCTTGAGGTATGCCGTTCGGTACGCGACGACCGCATAGCACGCCGCATGCGCCTTATTGAACGCATAGGAAGCGAAATCCATCATTTCATCGAAGATCCGATTCGCGATATCCTCCGGTACGCCGCGCTTAACCGCGCCTTCAACGCCTTCGGTTCCATACACGAAATACTGGCGCTCCTGCGCCATAACATCATGTTTTTTCTTCGACATCGCGCGGCGGACAAGATCGCTCCTGCCATAGGAATAGCCGGCCAACGAACGGACGATCTCCATGACCTGTTCCTGATACACCATACAGCCGTATGTCGTTTTCAGGATCGGTTCCAGCATCGGATGCAAATAGGTCACGGAATCCGCCTCATGCTTTCCCTTCACATACCGCGGAATCTGATCCATCGGGCCGGGGCGGTACAGAGAAATCCCTGCTATCAGATCCTCAAAGCAGTCCGGCTTCAACTGCTGCATAAACTGCTGCATGCCGGGAGATTCCAGTTGGAACACGCCGTCCGTATCGCCGCTTGCGATCATCTCCCAGACGCCTGCGTCATCAAAATCGTTTTTGGAAAAGTCCGGAACCGGTTTCCCTTGCTGTCGAATAAAATCAAGCGCGTCACGTATCACGGTCAGCGTCCGAAGCCCGAGAAAATCCATCTTCAACAGGCCCAGCTCCTCAAGCGTCGTCATCGGAAACTGCGTCGTCAGAACGCCGTCGTTGCTTTGCAGCGGAACCACTGTGTTCAGGGGAACGCCGGAAATCACCACGCCCGCCGCATGCGTTGAGCTGTGACGCGGCAAACCCTCCAGTTTGATCGAAAGATCGAGAACCTTTCGCATGGTCGCATCGCTGTCATACAGACTTTTCAGCTCTGCGGAAAGGTTCAGCGCTTCGCTGATCGTCATTTTCAGAACATTCGGAATCAGCTTTGCCAAACGGTCCGCCTCGGCATACGGAACGCGCAATACACGCGCTACATCCCGCACGACCGCTTTTGCCGCAAGCGTTCCGAATGTGATAATCTGCGCCACATGCCCTTCCCCGTACTTTCGACCGACATAGTCGATAACCTCCTGACGGCGCTCATAGCAAAAATCGACGTCGAAGTCCGGCATGGAAACGCGCTCCGGGTTCAAGAAGCGCTCAAACAGCAGGTTGTATTTCAGCGGATCCACATCGGTAATATCGATGCAGTATGCCATCAGACTGGCCGCGCCGCTGCCGCGCCCAGGACCTACCATGATCCCGTGCGATTTTGCATAATGGATGAAATCCCAAACGATCAGATAATAATCGACAAATCCCATCCGGGAAACGACGTCAAGCTCATATTCCAGCCGATCCACAGCCGTTTTGTCCGCATGGGGCATCTTCTTGGCCAGTCCCTCCATGCAAAGGTTCCGCAAGAACGCATAATTATCTTTTGACCCGTCCGGCGCAACGTATGCGGGAAGACGTCTTACGCCGAACTCGATCTCCAGATTGCATTTTTCTGCTATCGCATTTGTTCGGTCGAGCGAAGCCGAATCCTCCGGAAACAGCGCCGCCATCTCGTCATAGGACTTGACGTAGAATTCCTCGGCGCCCATTCGCATCCGATCCGTTTCGTCCACAAATCGCTGCGTCTGAATGCACAGCAGCGCATCCTGCGCCTCGGCATCCTCCTTCCGGACGTAGTGAATATCGTTCGTAACGACCGTTTCGATTTCCAGCTTTTCAGCCAGCGCTTTCAGTTTCGGAAGCACCTCAATCTGCTCACGAATGCCGTGATTTTGCAGTTCGATATAAAAATCATCTCCGAATACGCGCTTCAATCGCCTTGCCATCTTTTCCGCGTCTTCATCCCGTCCATGCAGGAGTGCCTGCGGAATATCCCCGGCAAGGCAGGCGGAAAGGCAGACCAACCCCTCCGAATGCTTCTCGAGCAGATCGTAATCGATGCGCGGCTTATAGTAAAACCCGTGCGTAAACGCTTCGCTGGACAGAAGCATGAGATTCTGATAGCCCGTATGATTTTTCGCAAGCAGAATCAAGTGCGCGTAATCCCGTTCCCGCACGTCGGTCGCATCATATTTTCCCTTTGTAACATACGCTTCAATGCCGATGATCGGCTTGATTCCTTCTTTCTTGCAGGCGCGATAAAAGTCGATCACTCCGTACAGCACGCCATGGTCGGTAATCGCTATCGCAGTCTGATCGAGCGCTTTGGCGCGCTTGACCAGATCCGGGATCCGCGCCGCGCCGTCGAGTAAACTGTACTGCGTATGCACATGAAGATGAACAAACGGTTTCATGCCGTCCTCCGCAAAAAGATAATCTGATACAATGATATATTACCACAAACCCACCGACGATAGCAAGGTGTTCCTGCTCGAAACCGCCAAAAGGTCTGCCCGCTTTGCTTGACAAAAACGCATGAAAATCGTATCATACTGACAAGGAGGATGCTATGGCTTTTGCTTTGTTATATACCGCGCTGTACGCTCTGTCCGGCTTTTTTATTTCCTCGCTGCTGCTCTTGAAGGAGCGACTGATCAAGCGCGTATGGCTCGGGCTTGTTTTCGGTCTTCTGATGCTGACCTGGCTCCCGTCCCTGTTTGCGTTTTTCCTCCGTTTCGGAATGGCCGCACAGCTTTGCGCTGCCGCCCTTGCCTTTTTGCTCGGCGGCGCCTGTCTTTTCCTCCTGATCCGAAAGCACGGCCTTTCCGCGCTTTTCTACGGATTTTTGAAAAAGGACCTCGGCTTTTTATGGGTTGTTGTACCGCTGTTCGCGCTCGGTGCATATCTGCTGCACACGCACATCCTTCTTCCGACCGAAAAGGGCGTTTCAGTCGGTCAGGTCACTTTCGGCGATCTTGCAATGCATCTCGGATTTATTTCGAGCATTGCCGAACAGGGAGCTTTCCCGCCTGAATACAGCATCTTCCCGGGACATACGGTAAATTACCCATTTTTATGTGAGACATCCGCCTCCTCCTTGTATGTGCTCGGCGCCAATCTCCGGCAGGCATATCTGATCTCAGCTCTATACGCATATCTGCTCGTTCTGATGGGCGTTTGGTTCTTCTTCCGGGAATGGCTGAAAACAAACCGCAGGGCGCATATCGCAACGCTTCTGTTTTTTCTCGGAGGCGGATTCGGATTCGCCTACTTCTTTGATCTTGCAAAGCAGGGCGCATCCCTGAACAAACTGCTTGAAGGAACCTATTTCTCCAACTTCTCCTGGCTTCTTGACGGTTTTTACGATACCCCGACCAACCTGCCGACGCTCGGTTTAAGATGGGTCAACCCGATTGTCGATATGCTGGTCCCGCAGCGCGCTACGCTTTTCGGCTGGGCATTTTTATTCCCCTGCCTGACGCTGCTGCACGGGTTCCGTTTCCGAAAAAAGAAACATACTGTCATTCCGCTCGGATTGATCGCCGGACTGCTGCCGCTTGTCCACACCCATTCCTTTTTGGCGCTCGGCGTTATCAGCGCAGTCTATTGCCTGTCCGACCTCATCCTGCAGTTTGACCGGAAGCGTCTCCTTTGGTGGCTCCTGTATGCAGGGCTTGC
This sequence comes from uncultured Eubacteriales bacterium, assembly GCA_902768795.1. Classification (GTDB taxonomy): domain Bacteria; phylum Bacillota; class Clostridia; order Christensenellales; family CAG-138; genus UBA3792. The sequence continues at coordinate 46,742 of CACXMS010000006.1, read as the reverse complement.
CGTTGCGCTCGCAGCTCCGCAGCTTTTCGGATTTACGTTCCGCCAGGTCTCTGAGAGCTCCATGGTGCAGGTGCATTGGAACTGGGCGAACGAAGCGGATTCCTATCTGTGGTTCTACGTCAAGAATCTCGGTTGGCTGTTTTTACTGCTTCCGTTTGCTTTCTTTACGCTTTCCAAGCGGGACCGCAGCGTATATCTTGCGCCGCTCGGGCTATGGATCCTGGCGGAAGCGCTCATTTTTCAGCCCAACCGCTATGATAACAACAAGCTGCTGTTCATTTGGTTCGCCTTTACCTGCGGGCTTGTCGCCAAGTTCCTTGACTGTGGATTCCGTCGTCTGTCTTTTCGCATCGAAAATCATTCGAAACGTGCCGAACGTGCATTTATCCTGCTTGCCGGCTCGGGCGTTCTGACAATTTTGCTGTGCGTTTCTCTTGCCGTTCTCTGGCATAAGGACGGATACGCGCCATGGTATACGCTCTGTACGCTTCTGCTTTTGAACGGCTTATCCGTCTGGCTGCTGTATTGCTGCGTTTCCGAAGCGGAACGTCTGATCGAAAAAATGCTTCTTTTGATCGCAGCAGGGCTGCAGGCGCTTTGGTGCGTTATGCTTTTGATCGTGCTTTGGGAAGGGTATTCCCAAACAACGATCCCGTTGAAAAATACGGTTTTGATCGGCGGACTGATTCTTCTGGTGCTCTCCCTGCTGCTTCTGTTTGCCGTTCTGATCCGAACAAAGAAGCCCGCCAATTTCTCCCATGCGGCTTCTGCCGCTGCGCTTCGGCTTTCCGCCTATCTGCTCGCCCTGACGATGACGCTGTCCCCCGTGATGACGATCCTCCGCGAATGCAAAAGCGAGTACCAGGTTTACAGCAGCAGCGATCTTGCCGCGGCAGAGTTTATCCGCGATCATACGGAAGCCGATTCGGTCTTTCTTGCCAATTCCTATCATTGGAATCTTGTTACGCCCCTGACCGGACGCAGCATTGTAACCGGTACATCGACCTTCCTGTACTTTCACGGGATCAACAATACGCAGCGCGAGAACGATGTACGGATCATGTATGAATCTCCGTCTGAAAGCAAGGATCTTTTCGAAACCTATCATGTACGTTACGTATTGATTTCCAATGCCGAGCGATCCAAGTATCAGCTGAATGAAACATGGTTCCAGGAAAACGGTACGCTTCTTTTTGAAAACAATTCGGCCAGAATCTACGAACTGCATCTTTGAAAAAAGAACCGTTCTTTCAGCATGTCAAAACACCTTTTGACTCGCTGACAACAGGCTGGCAAGAATGGGCTTGGAAGCCGGTTTCTTCTGTTGAATGCTGTACTGTTGCTACGCCGAAACAGAAAAACCGGCTAATTTTGCGGCAATAGTCAAAGAAAAGCGCATTTTTGCGCTTTTCGTCCTGCAAATATTCTTTTTCCAAATAAATGCCCCAAAATGATCCTGGCCCGTTATTGACAGTCTGAAATCGGTCTGCTTTTCGTTTTGCGTGATAAAAACCGTTATTTGCGGTCCGGCTTTAGAGAACGCATGGCAAACAGCGTCGGAACATTCAGTTCATGCAGTCGGCCGCTTCCGTTGGTATCCTCGTAAAGGTTCAACAAAGTAAAACCGGCTTCCAGTTGACCGTTTATCTGCTCCTCCAGCGTGTGCGAAAACTGCATACCCGAATCGTTTCGTTCCAGCTGTGCGCGCTGATCTTCATTGACAAGTGGGTCAAACGGCAGGCAATTGACAATCTCCCGCTCCTCCTCGCCCACCAGATAGTTGATAAAATAGTCGACGCCGGAGAGCAAAACTCCGCCCGGTTTCAAAATACGGAAACATTCTTTCCAGACAGGTTTCACGTCCCGGATATAGCAGTTTGAAATCGGATGAAAAATCAAATCAAATTCTTCGTCACCGAACGGAAGCGGCTGCGTCATGTCCGCCCGAATGATTCGAATCGAATATCCTTCCCGCTCCGCTACCATCCGCTCGCTTTCCAGTTGCCTGACGGAATAATCCAATACGGTGCAATCCGCTCCGAGCGCCGCAAAGATCGGCATCTGCTGTCCCCCGCCGCTCGCAAGGCCGAGAATCTTCTTTCCCTTGACCGAACCGAACCATTCATGCGGAACCGGTTTTGTGGGCGTCAAAACAACGTCCCATTCCCCCTTCGCTGCGCGGACGAACGTTTCATGGTCGATGGGCTTTCCCCATTCCCATCCCTCTTCAATCCAGCGGTCAATCGTTTCCGCATTGATTTCACGATAATTCATTCCGATTCTCCTTCTCTCCATGCTCACGCAGCCACCGAACGGATCGCTTCAGCGCATCGACGGTCTTCGTTTCCAGAACGCACCTTACCCCTCTGCTTTCGGCAAACCGCAGTCTGGCCGGGAGGTCGATCTCTCCGTCTCCAAGCGCAAGATGGTTCCTCGGCGGAAATTCTGTTCCGTCATGGATGTGAAAATGATACAGCTTTTCCCGATGTTCCATCAGAAAAGGCACGTCCTTTTCTCCGATTGCTTTTGAATGACCGATATCCCACGTCAGGGCGAACTTCGGGCTTTTCAGCAAATACTCGATGGCTGTTTTTTCGTAATTCCGGAATCCGTCCGTGTTTTCAATCACAATCACTATGTCACTGTCATCGATCCATTTCTCGCATAAAGCGCGAAACATCGAAAAAGAATCCATGTAGAAATCAAAATCCCGTTCATATAGCTGAACTTTCCGATCCGGCAAAGTGATATGAACGCCGTGATTCATATGCATGTTCACCGTCAGCGGCTGGCTTTTGTCGCCGAAGCGATCCCGGAGCGGCAGAAGCTTCTTCGCGGCGAAAACACTTCGCCGGACCGTTTCGAGATAAGCACCCGAAACAAGCGGATTGAAATCCGCTATGTTCAGGTTTTCATCCAAATGAACGGTATAGTAAATTCCGGCTTGCTTCGCAAGCTCTATCATTTCATCGGTCTGTTCCAGCCGATCGATCCGATACTCCGGAAAATTCATGTTCAGTTCGACAAAGTTTAATCCCAGGCTGCTGCAAAGCGCGACGTTGTCTTCCAGCGTTGCGTTTTCAATCAATGTCGGCATTCCAAGCTGCATGCTGTTTCCTTTCTGCGTCGCATCTTCTCTTTTGTCCATGCATGAGATACGAGCGCGACGCATCAAACCTCAAACGCCCACTTTCCGCGGCGAAGAATGGGAACGGTTTTACCGTCTCTGGTTTTTGCGTCGATATCCAATCCTTCATAACCGATCATAAAATCTTCATGGTTCATCGAATCGTTGACGCCCATTTTGCGGCACTCCTCCAGTGTTTTGGTTTCATAGCCGCGAATGGTGTTTGTAAAACCCATGCCGAGCGCAAGATGACAGGCGGCATTCTCATCAAACAGGGTATTATAGAACAGAAGTCCGGATTCGGAAATCGGTGAATCGACCGGAACAAGCGCGCACTCGCCCAAATAGGCAGCGCCCTCGTCCATAGAAATCATTTTTTCAAGCAGCGCCTGATTCTTTTCGGCATGCACCTCGACCGCTTTTCCGTTTTCAAAGCGAACGGAAAAGTTTTCAATCAGCTCTCCGCTGTAAGACAGCGGTTTGGTGGCATAAACGATTCCCTCCGCTTTTCCGCGCATAGGGGTCGTATAGCACTCCTCGGTCGGAATGTTGGCATTGAAAAACTGACCGTTTAAGGTATATTCTCCGCCGCCCATGAAAATTGCCTCCGGAATCATGCCGACTGTGAGATCGGTACCGTTGTCACCGCGATAGTGCAGGGATGCAATGCCCAGCGCATTGAGATAGCTGCAACGCTTTTCCATTTCCGCATTATGCGCCTGCCAGGATGCGATCGGATCCTCGGTAACTCTGGAGGTTCTCAAAATCGCTTCCCACAGTTTTTCCATGGCGCGGTTCTTCGGCAGTCCCGGGAAAACCTTCTTTGCCCACTTTCCCCCGGGCACTGCGGCAATACACCATGGGTACTTGTTTTCCATGCTGTCAAAGACCGGCTTCAGAATCGGATAGCGTTTCTGCTCCACCTTTGCCATCTTTTCCTGATTGACGCCCTTCAAGCCGTCCGGATCATATGAATCCAGGAAAATGACGCAGGGCAGAACCTTGGCGCGATGCTCCAGCTTCGCCTTTTCCCAATCCTCTACGCGCGAAAGCACTGTTTGTGAACAGTAGCGGTAATTCAACTTATACAACGGTTCATAATCCCATTCCACCCAAGCTCTTTTCGCTTTGGCGCGATAACATTCCTCCACGAGCAGTTTGACGAAATCTGCCTGATCCACTTCCGCAAAGATCATTACTTCCTGGCCTTTTTGAATGTTTACACCGACGCGGGCAATCAGTCTTGCATAATTGCGTAACACTGTTTTTTTCATGTATTTCTCCTTTTAAAGATAATCTGATCGAAAAAAGTATATCATGCGCCGTCCCAAAAAGCAACAGCGCCCCCTCTCTTGTCTTTTCGACAAAAGGGTCCGATGCTTTCAGCCGTTTTCCATGCATCCGCTTACCAAGTATGCTTCATACGTTTTTGGGAAACGGTTCGACTTCCCCGCAGCCGACGGTATCATTGCTGCCGACCGGCCGGCCCGGTTCTCTGTCCGTTTGCCGAGGCAAGATACAGCGGGATCGCGGAAAGCTGGGCTGTGACCGACAGCGCAATCATGGCGGGAATGCTGACGTCATACAATACGCCCAAGAGCCAACTTCCGAAAAACCACGCCACGCCGAAGGCACATTCGAAAATTCCATACCCCGTAGCGCGGCTCTGTTTCGGCACAATACTTGCGACGGCAGCTTTCAGGATCGATTCCTGCGCGCCCATGCCGATGCCCCACATGACAAGTCCGCAAAGGAGCAAAGGTACGGAACGAAACGCGAAGATGCAGACGGAAAACGGCGCGGAAAGCAGCGTTGAAAAGACCAACGCTTTTGCGCCCTTCCTGTCATACAGAAGACCGAAGCCGAACGCGGCAACCGCATCGACAAGCATCGCGCCTGCATACAGCAGCGGAAGAGTTTCGGTTGAAAAACCGAACGTAGCCGAAACGTGCATCAGAACGAGCGAATAGTCGATAAAACCGAATGCAAACAGACTGATTCCGGCGATATACAGGAGAAACGGTCTTTGCAGACGGAACGGAACATACTCCTTCGGTTCCGGTTCAAAGCGCTCCGGATTCGGAAACTTCAGCCGTGTTATGAGCAGCAAAGCAAGTGTGATCGCACCGGGAATCGCAAGAAAGGCAAAGCAGATCGAGTATGTGCGAAAGTCACTTTCCGACTGCCGGAACAGCATGACCAGATACAGAAGCACAGGGCCGAAAAAGGCGCCGATCTGGTCCAGAACTTCCTGCATGCCGAAACTCTTCCCCGCTCCTTCCTGCGATGCGGCAAACGACAGAATCGTGTCTTTGGCGGGCTTTTTGATTGCCTTGCCCATGCGCTGTACAACCAGCAGCAGGCATGCGGCCACCCACCCGTGCTCGCCGACCAATGCCAAAAGCGGAACCGCGGCAATATCAAGCACATACCCAAGGATCGTCATCGGCCAATACTGCCTGGTGCGATCGGTGATTTTTCCGAAGACAAAGCGCATGGAATATCCGATCATCTCACCGAGGCCGGAGATAAATCCGATCGTTCCGGCGGATGCGCCGAGCAAAGACAGATACGCGCCGCGAATGCTCGCCGCACCTTCATGCGTCATATCCGAAAACAGACTGACGACACCGAACAGCACGATGAATACCATTGCCTTTGACAGTGCCTTTCGTTTCATTGTCTGCGCTCCGTTCCTATCCCATGTTTTTTCTCTGTTTGAAAAGAATGTGTTCCGCTTTCGCTTGCCGTAGGCAAACATCACAACCGCAGGACACATCACTTGCGAAGCAAGCATCAAGTTTCGCGTCAGCGGAACATATCGTTCAAAAAAGCGCCTTTTGTCTGCCGACAAAAGGCGCTTTTTGTTGGTGCGGGAAACAGGACTTGAACCTGCATGAAATCGCTTTCACACGGACCTGAACCGTGCGCGTCTGCCAATTCCGCCATTCCCGCTGGTGGATGGGGATGGATTCGAACCATCGAAGTCTGTGACGGCAGATTTACAGTCTGCTCCCTTTGGCCGCTCGGGAACCCATCCATGAAACTGTATTCTATTATCAAATGGCTCAATGTTGGAGCCGGCGATCGGAGTCGAACCAACAACCTACTGATTACAAATCAGTTGCTCTGCCATTGAGCTACGCCGGCAGAAAAAATGGCGACCCGAAGGGGGCTCGAACCCCTGACCTCCAGCGTGACAGGCTGGCGTACTAACCAACTGTACTACCGGGCCGCATGGTGGGCCTTCAGGGACTTGAACCCCGGACCGATCGGTTATGAGCCGACTGCTCTGACCAACTGAGCTAAAGGCCCAAGTTCCTAAAAAATGGTGATCCCGAGGAGACTCGAACTCCTGTTACCGCCGTGAAAGGGCGGTGTCTTAACCGCTTGACCACGGGACCACGCTTGGTCGGGGTGAGAGGATTCGAACCTCCGGCCCCATGCTCCCAAAGCACGTGCGCTACCGGACTGCGCTACACCCCGCTACGCTACGTTCTTTCAGCGACTTTCTAAATATACTACAATCCTTTCGAAAAGTCAACATTCAATTTCGTAAAAATGCATATTTTTTTGCATGCAAAAAAGAAAGACAACCCAAATCCGACGGATCAGATGCTGAAATCAGGCGTGTTATCACGTTGATAAGAACACCAGTTTCCATTCTCAGACAGTTCCTCACGCGCAAGAACCAGAAGCAAGGCCTCGCTCTGTCCCTGTCTTTTCAGTCGCTCCTCCATGTGCCGGAAGAACCGTTCCATCTTTTCATGGTCGGAATGATTCCGGGAGAGCGACAGCTTACCGTAATAGTTTGAAATAAACAGAGCTGCAGCCGAAACGCTTCCGAGCAGAATCTTCAGAAGCGTTCGATACGGATCGGCGTCAAACGGCGGCAGAATTCCTTTTCCGAACAGTCCGCAAAGAATCTCAAACAGCAGCGCAGAAAGGTAAAGAAGGATGCTGATCCAGAGCGCCGTCCGCACGACGCCTTCGCTTCCTCCCCTGCGACGCTTTGCCCGTGCCGATGCTTTTTCGTGATATACGCGCTGATCCTCGATCCAGCAATCCGAAATATCATGCGATTTTACCGGCGCAGGACCGATTCCCAAAACCGCAAGGGCAGAAGCAACCCAACCGGTTTCCTGTTTCTGCGTCCACGTCATCAAAGCGGCCGGTTCAACGCGGGAGCCCGCATACCGCAGATAGATCTGCACGCGAACGCCTTCCTCAAGAGTCCGATACTCGAGATACCGGCGGTGCGCCGCAGTTCGCTCCGCGATGCGGCGAAGGAAAAACGCCGAGAGCAGCATTGCGCCGCATACAAGGATCATCCAATGCAGCTCCGCTTCATCGTACAGCAAAAACGCCATTGTGAGCACCGTGCTTGCAATCGAAAGCAGCGCAAGAATCCACCGAAAGCGCTTCGAATACCCATTGCTCAACGTTTCCGCCGCCGCATGGATTTCTGCAAAGCGATCCAAAGCGGCATCCGTTTCCAGTTCTTCCGGCAAAACCGGATATGCTTTGCCCGTATCTTTGTCCGACGCCAGTCGATTGAACTCATCCGTGCGGTCGCACAGCTCCTCAAAAGACGCTGCGGCGCCCAGAATCCGTTTTGTTCCTGCGGGATAGTCGCTGCGCTCGCCGCGCGGCGTATAGATCTGTACGACCGTCCGGCATCCGTCCGGCGAAGCCCCTTCCGATGAGCAAAACGCATCGTGCAGCGCGGCGTCCACAGCAAAGGCCGTTCCGCAGCCGTTCGGAGCGGATTCACTTCCGTCCCACAGCGCAAGCAGAATATGCGCGTGCGTTGCGACATAAATGCTCGCCTGACGATAGGCAAAATCACGTTTCGGCATGTCTTCGCGTTTTTCGATCGGACTGACGACAAAGCACTCAGCCGCCGCATCACAATGAGACGCGAAATGCTCCTTTTCCGTTTCGGAAAAATCGTTTTCGTAATCCGTTCGCTCGAGCGGCAACGGCACAAGAATCGGTATGCCGAGCGCCCGCGCGACGTCGGCGCACAGCAGATCTCCGCCCTCGGCCAGACTGTTCAGCAGCATGACCTCGGAATGCCGGCACCGATTTTGAATCGAAACAAGCGTTTCCCTTACCGCAGCCGAGATCGCTTCCCGGTCCTCTGATGCAATTTTCCGATGTCCCGATACGCCGACGACGATCGGTATCGTTTTATTTTTCATAGATTGCCATTCCGATCCGGTTCGCAAGCAGCGGAATATGCCGGATCGCATCTCTGTCATAATCCTTGATTTCTTCGGAAAGCTGGCTATACGGAATCAGATACGGCGACGTCTTTTTCTCAACGTTTCTTTCGCCGAGCGTCCATCCGCGGGAAAGGCGTTCCTGCATCCATGCCTCATGCTCCCACTCCGACATGGCTTCGATCAGTTCCGGAGAAAACTGCTTTACCGGATTCGGGCCGCCTTTCGGTCCGAGGCGGAAGCCCGCCTGTTCCAGTCGTTCCACCATATTCTGTGCCTGGCGAAGATTGCTGTATTTGAGATCATCCGGAAGCGTGGAAAAGTCCGGATAAAGCAACGGTCGTTCCGGATGATCGGCAAGCTGTTTTTCATTATAGCGCGCGTGGATCGCGATCGCAAGCATCTCGAGGTCTTTCAGGAGCGGTCTTGCCGAAAGCTCCTGAAGCTGCGGTTTCAGCTTGACAAACGAATCGAGCGATTCCGCATCGATGTCAAAGCCCGTGCCGAACAGCGCATCCAAATCGAGCATTCTCTCCAAAAGCTCTTTCTTTTCGGCGCAGAAGCCCGCGGGCAATCTGCCGTGCTTCGTAACAAACGTAGCGGAAAGATAATTCTTTTTCAGGGACAAATGCACGTTATCCGCAAGCGTAAACGTTCGCGTCAGGATCCCGTGCGCTTCACGGTTCCATTCCTGCAATTCATCGCAAAGAATCAGAAGATACGCGATCGGGTTTGCTTCCGGGCGCATAGCGCCGAGTGAAAACGGCGGTTTCTGCAAAGCGTTCCGGTAATAATTGTGCAGCAGAATCGCGGTTGCACTGTCAAGCACCGGCCAAAAGAACCGTTCCGGCCGCTCGCCGCTCATCTGCATCGCATATCCGTACCATTTCAGAATGATAATCGCGCTGTAATACCCGTGATCAATGAACCCGGATTTCGCCATATCGTCTACAAACCGATCGATCGCACGCTTCGTCGCATCCAGATCGGTTCCGAGCGTGCGGTGAATCCGATGCGCGAGCAGATCGTTCGGCGTCAAAAGATCGACATAGGAACAGCTTTCATAGGCGTCATAGTACGCTTTCGTAAACTGCCGTTTCGGAATAACCTCCATGATATGATTCAATTCCTCGAAATTCTCATAGCGGATCTGCGCCTTGACGCGAACTTCGTCGCCGTCCGCATCCGCTACCATGCGGATAAACCGATTGATTTGGTGACCGACAATTTCAACCGGGTATCCGATATCATGGAACAGAGAAGCAACGCCCCAGCGGAAGAAGAATTCCTCGTATTTGGTCTGATAGGAATACGCATATTCCTTTTCGGGAACCGCCCCGGCAAAGGCATCCCGGTAATTGCTGTTCTCAATGTAAATCGAAAGGCCGCACAGGAACACATTGACAGCGTGCACAAAATGGTCCCGCTGCTTGTCAATCAGCGTGGCTGCGGTTGCTTCATAGTTCCGAAGCACGTCCACAAGATCCACGAACGGGTCGCTTTTTCCGGGAAGCGTGATGCGATAGGCATCGAAAAATGCACGGTAAACATCAAATGCCGTTTCCGGACTTTCATGCTGTAAAAACGACATGATCGCGCCGCGAATGAACGATTTGTAGTTGTGTCCGTTGTTGACGTCTTCCCAGAGCGTCAGATCCTCAAAAAAGTGCTCAACAAAACGATTCAGATTGCTCATGATTCCACCGCTCCTTTTCTTATTCGATTTCCAGCTCAAACGCAAGTCCATCGCCGAGCGAATCGATCGCCTGGCGCATATTGTCAGAAACCACAATTGTTCTGAGATTCTCGAGTTCCAAAACCGGCGTAAGATCCGTTAACGCGCCGTTGCCCGGCACTTTGATATACGTCAACTCCGGATGCGACTCAATCAGGTCCCGGAACGATTCGTTCGTAAAGCTGCATCCGCCGGCGTGCAGTTCAAGAATGCCGGCATCCTTCACCGCGTCCATCCAGAGCGTACAGCGTGTATTGTAAACATTGAGGCAGTCGAAGTACGGTATTGCCGAAAGATTCGCATATTGATCCGCTTTCAGACGATCCTGCAGTCCATCAACGCCGAGATTGAAGTGACGAACATACCCGCCCTCATCCGGCTGTTCCGCAAAGGAGTAATCGATATCCGCAAGCGGGGACAAGTCACGAACGTTCGAATACGAAATGGTCAGAGAAACGAGATTCTTGAGGTCCCGAAGCGGTTCAATCGAAGTTACCGCCGTACTGTTGAGCCCGAGCCAGCTCAGCTGATACAGATTCTGCAAGCCCTCGATCGAGGTGATTTTCGTTTCCTCCAAGCTAAGATTCCTCAGGTTAAACAGGTTTTGAATGCCGTCGATCGACTTTATGCCGGTTCTTCTTAAATCCAGCAAGGTCAGATTCTGCAGGGTAAACGCCGCAGACGCATCGGTCAATTTTTTGCAGTCCGAAAGATCCAGATTCTCAAGCGATTCCAGATACTGAATGCCTTCCAGCGATGTAAACGACTGGTTCTGCAAGGTAAGCGACTTCAGTCCGGTCAGCGCAGAAAGCTTTGAAAAATCATTCAGCAGCGTACCCGGCTTCTCATCGAGCAGGATTCTCTCGTCGCTGTCGTGGCGGCAGAGATAATGTCTGATCGGATTCACAGACCAATCAGTTCCCACCCAGCATTCATCTTCATCGTAAAGCGTGTCGCCATACAGGGCAAGGCGCTCCACCCGGCCAAGCACTATGGGCGGCAGCGTATCGAGTTCCTCCAGCGACAGCAGCTTCACTTCCGGCAGTTCGGCGCTCCACTCCGAATCCGGATAATAAACCTCATAAATCTGGAAGACGCCGCTTCTGACCAATTCCTCCGCCTGCGCCGACAGATGCGCCGGAACGACAAGCCGATATCCGTTCTTCAGGGAATACAAAGCGCTCATATCGGTCAGATAATCCATGTTCTGAAGCTCAATGGAAAACTTCCGAAGCGTTGAAAGACCCGCAAAGCAATTCAGGTCGGTAAGTCCGACGATCGTATCCAGAAAATACGATCCGGAAATAAAGGCGGAAAAATCAGGAAGCGCGATCAAAGAACGAAGCGTCAGCGAGCTGAGACGTTTGCCCTCAAGGGCCGCGTAATCGGAAAGACGCGGGCAGTTTTCAATACGCAGCACGCCCCCGACCTTGCCGAAAGACGTCAGATTCTGCAAACCGTTCAGAGAAGTCAGATACGGCGAGTCAAGCAGATCAATCTGAATCGCGCCGCAATCGCGCATGCCTTCGAGCGACGGTACGCCATGGAACGTGATTTTTTCCGAAACAATCGGCATTTTGGATAGATCGAACGGTGTTCTTCCCCAATCGTCAATTCCCGTGCGATTGTAAAACTCAAAGTATTTGACTTTTGCATCCGTGAGGTATTGCAGAGCAGATCCGTTTTTATTCGTGATGTTCAGATACTTATAATTTTTTATGGCGGAAAGGCCCGACCAGTCGGCAACCGAAGAAACGCCGAATGAAAAGTTGTTCTTTCGCTGAATGCCCTCAAGATAATTGACATGATCCGGTCCCGCCCCGTACAACGACAAATTGGTCAAGACGGGGAGCGTCGCAACGACCGAAACGTCCCGAAGGTTGAACGACTCCACAATAGCGATCGTTGCAAGCTTTTCAAGGCCGTTGATCGCGGAAATATCGTTCAGTCTCTCGCAACCCCATATTTGTAATTCCGTGAGGTTGTTATGCTTTTCCAATCCGGCGAGCGATCGTATTTCCGAACAGTGCCCCGTCTCGAGATAGCTGAGCTTATCACAACCCTCCAGAAAAGATAAATCAGAAAATATTGCATCATTGCAGCGCAATTCCTCCAGAGAATCCTGCCCTTTCAGCGCATTCAGATCCGCCAGTCGATTGCAGCCCGAGATGGCCACGTTATTCAGGAATCTGCAGTTTTCCAGGCCGGTTAAACTGATCAATTCGGAATTGTCCCAAATCCTGAGCTCATGCAGCGCACTTGCCGAGGAGGAAAGGAAACTGAGATCACGGAACGAGACGCCCTGCAGCTCCACGCGCCAAAGCCGCTGACAACCGGAAAGGGCCGAAAGATCGACCGACTGTCTCTGATGCGATTCGATTTTCAGATAATTCAAGCGCTCGGGGCCGAAACCGCGGAGGGTATCCTCATTCGGTTGGAATACTTCAAAATCCGCTTCGACCAGCCCGGCGCAATCATTGAGCGCCGTGAAATCGGAAACAGAGCTGCCCGCATACAGAAATGTTTCGACATTCGAATTCCGAAGGGCGTCCAGGTTTTCCGTCTGTACATCATATAGCAAAACGAGCTTCAGATTCTTCTGTCCCGAAAGATCCGGCAATTTTACTTCGGCGCAGGCGATGCAAAGCCGGTTCAGACGCGGCAGCATTGTCAGGATCGTCAGATCGTCATGATGGCCGAATGCGATCTCCTCTCCCGTCTCCTTATCGATCCAATGCGATTCTCCGTTTTCGTCCCGGAAGTTGTTGGCTACGGCTTCCGGACCGGCTCTGTGGTTAAATTCCGAAATCTCGACGCGATCATTCGGCAAAAACTCGATCCGATCGCCGACAATCAACACTTCCGTAATTCTTTTGAGGTCCTCCTCGGTGATTCCGTACGTACTCGGATCGATCGGAAGCTTCGTCGGTTCAGCGGTCAGTTCCGGCTCCGGATTGTCCACAGCAACAGTCTGCTTCGGAAGATTCCGAATGAGCAGGATTGCGCCGATTGCAAGCAAAAGAACGGCCGCCGCTCCGGCGATTATCCACGGAAGCGGATTCGGTTTTTTTAACGCATCCGCGATCTTCTGCGCCAATTCCTCGGCATCATACCGCTCCGCGTAAATCGAATGACGTGACATCAGCGCGTTCTGCACCGGCTCGGGTGGCATGCTGCCATCCAGATTCACCGGCAAAATCTCCATTTTTTTTGCGTCGCAGGAAAAGAATGCGTCTGACTGTTCGCTGCGAAGGTTCGATGACAGGAAGAACAAAACCGCATCTCCTTTTTTGGCGGATCCTTCCCTGCTGCGGATCTTAAAGCCCTTGTCCCGCAGAGCGAGGAGGACCGGCCGGACGTTCGCTTCCTCTTCCGGTGAATAAATCGGGTACAGAGTTCGTTTGCTCATCAGTTTGTTCCTCCCGGGTATTATTGAATCAATTGTACTTCAAACCGTGCGCTTTCGCTCCACGAAAGCGGCAGCATATCCGCGTTCACGTAGACCGTTTTCAGAGAAGGAAGCGCTTCGAGCGACGTCAGGTCCTTTGCCGCGGAACGATCCAGATACAGCGTTTCCAGCGCCGGAAGATTCTGCAGCGTGCTGATGCGGATCTGATCGCTGCCGGACAGACGCAATTCTCTCAAAAGGACAAGTCCGCCGAGCGGCTTTAAGTCGGTTACCGGCTGTCGAATCAAAGCCAGCCGCTCCAAAAAAGCCAAGCTTCCGAGCGCCGTCACATCGTCTACCTTTCCGTCGATTACCTGTGACGCATAAACCTTTAAGACGCCGTCTTCCTCGAACGAAACGGCAGAAAGATCGTTGACCGTCATGTTCCCGACAAAATACAGTTCCGTTATGCCGGAAAGCTCGGTTTTGAGAATATCTCCGGTCGGTTTATTCAGCGCTCTGCGTACTGCCGTTTCAATCTGTTTGTTTGAAATCTGGACCGGAAAGATGTTCGGATCCACGGTCGGCATCGGCTGCGCGGTCGCCGTCGGCGAAGGCGTATCTGTCGGCGAAGCAGTCGGCAGAACATAAGGCGGCGGCGGATCGAATCGGCCGGAAAGCAACGCGAAAAGACTGACTCCTGCTCCAAGAAGCAGAATCATTGCAATTCCGAGTCCGATATAATCCCATCTCAGATGATCCGTCCATTTCCGGTAAAAACGCCGTTTCAATATGGGAGCGCTCAAAATCTCCGTGGCTCGCTTTTCCGGCGCTCTGGCGGTAATAATCGCTTTGCAGTCGGCAAGAAGCGTTTTCCATTCCTCGGTCAGCTCGCATCCATGGATCCGCACGCAGATCAGCGGACGTTTCAACTGCACAGCTGTGCGAATCTCATTCAAACAGTTCGGGGAAGCAATCGCCGTTTCCGATAAGAAGAACAGAACCGCAGCGCAGGCGTTCATATGCTCCTGAATGTTTTTTGACCAATCGTCGCCCGACGGAATTCCCTCGTCGTACCAAAGTCGAAGCTTCCGATCATTCAAAATGGAGATCGTTTCCAGTACCTCCGCCGAATTGCGATGGGAATAACTGACGAATACATACGGGCGCTTGCCTTCATACGGTCGGAAAAACTTACTCATCGGGATCCCCTCCGATCAGCACAAGCGCATACCCGTAAAGCTCCGGATGATTTTTTACGTCAAGCGCAGCGGATTGCGTCAGCTCGATACGCTGTAAATTCGGCAGCTTTGCAAGATCCGAAAGGTCCTCCGGAAGCAAGTCTCCGGAAAGCTGAATCGAAACGACCTCGCCGAGTCTTTCCTCAGTCAATGGTCTCCCGATCGCGGCCGCAACGGCATTTTCCACCGAAGCGTCCGAAAAGGCAACTGTTTCAACGGGATTCAGAATGGGATCTGTCGATTTTCGAAGCAGAAAAAACCCAGCGACGGCAGCGATCAATACAGCGGCGATCACGCCTGCGGTAACTGTTGCGCGGCGAATCCAATGGATATTCGGTTCCTGCGGAGGTCCGATCAATGACTGCGTGAATCCTTCCGCATGCAGCAGAGCATCTTCCGCCTCACCCGCGTCGGGAGCGGGATATTCCGGCGTATTCGGGTTGAGTCCGATGGAGAGGCCGCTGTCCTTTCCGTCTGTATTCAGGCAGACAACCGCGCGGCGCTTTCTCTGACAGACAAGCAATTCATTCTTTGCGTCGCCGTCCGAGCGGAACGTGTCCGTCAAAAAAACGACATTCAGCGAAGCGCCGAGCATGCGCTCATCCCGCTCGCTGCGGACGGCTGCCGTTTTAGCTCTTCCGATCCGATACCAGATACGAACGCCTCGCACAAACAGCCGATGCAGCAGAGGCCGAACCCGCCGTGCATCCGCGTCCGAAAAGCAAAGATGCAGATACGGTTCTGTTCCTTCATACGGCGGATACCGTTTTTCGAGTGAATCAGCCATTTTCCGTCCCTTTCGGTGTATTCTTTCACAAATACAAGTATAGCGATTCCTCCCTCGGATTGCAATAGCGATTTCACATTTGTAAGGATCCGGAAAAAATGCAACAGAAAACCCGCCGCAAAACCTGTCTTTTCGACGCGGCTTTTAGCGGCGGGATGGTGTTCCTCATGCGGGTTGTTTTCGCGCGGATTGATCAGTTGCTGTATTTTGCGATCAGCGCATCCATGTCGGCCTGAGAATACTTGAATTCTTTGCGTACCTGTTCCAGAACGACGGTCGGACGCAGCTCAATTTTGTTTCGAAGCGCAGCGACTTCCTTTTTCCACGCCGAATAGGACTTCGGATGTCCCCATCGCGCAATATGGCGCTGCATTTCCGGCTCATACTCCGCAACGACCTGATCGAACAACTCCAGAAGCGTATCGGCGGAAAACTGCGTCATCACGACTTCGACATACCGCTCGACAAACTTTTTCCGGAACGTTTCGTTCGTTTTCAGCGCAACGGTAAAATAGAAATAGGTTAATGAGCCGTGCGCCGACGCCTGCCCCGCTTTGTTGAAATACAGGTGCATGATGTCGCGGTTTGCACCGCTCATGAAACAGTAATCCAAATCGTACAGGATCGGACGCCATTTCAGCTTATAATCCGTCGTCCGCCAATACTTCTGGTTAAACGTGTCGGTTTCGAGCATGAACGTGCGGCAGATCACATAATCAATGAAGTAATCCTCATCCACCTTCTCCAGAAAATCCCGATACTTCGCGTCGTCGGACAGATTGAGGTTCTTTGCGGAATTAAACAGTTTTTTGAAATCCGTATTGGTTCCCTTCATCGCTGTCGCGCCGTTTCGCATGACCGTGTTGACGGTATCGGGATCGACGCCGTAATGCGTTTCCAGATACCGCGAATTCAGTTCCTCGTTGAAATCATATAAACCGTAATACGCGCCGTTGATATAAACGACGCAAGCGCGTGAATTTGCAACGTCCACATTCAATCCGATGCAGGCGCGGGAAACATAGGCGTCACGCATACGCGCCATATCATAGTCCTGCCCCGCCTGTCTGAGAGCAAACGCGCCGAATTCGGTGTAGGGATAATTCTCAAAAAACGGATAGTTCACCGTGCGTTTTCCGTATGCAGCGCGAAGTCCGAGCGTTAAGGAACGCTGGCTGATATAGGTCAGCGTGCCTCTGCCCTTCGCTTTGATGTCGCACGGGAACGACGTGCCGATGCCGCCGTCGCTTTCGTAATAGCTGACAAAGCCCTTGCGCTCCTTGATGTTCTTATGTTCCTTGACATTCCAGACCGTCTTCAGGTCGGACGGCGCCATCGAAATGCACACGACGGGAACCGTATGCGGTTCTTCGAACAAATATGTGTACGTGATGATCTCGCTGTTCATCAGCCCGTCGGAAATTGCAATCGCCCGAATGACGGTATTTTTCGAGATCTGAATAGGGCCGTTATAACGGTTCGACTTTGCGCTCGGTTCGCTTCCGTCGGTCGTATAATAGATCGTCGCGTCCCGCTCAAGGTCGGAAATTGTCAGCGAAAAAGCGCTGGTCTGATAAAGCGCGGTTTCGGAAAACGTCGGATCCGAAGTGTATCCGACCTCATAGCTGCCTGCATTTTCCTTTCCCTTGGTCGGTTTACGGAAAAAGACGCGGCGTACGCTCGGATCGTTTTCGATCCGGCCCGAGGACATGCCGACGCGCTGCACGCCGGTTTCGAACAGGTCGGCAACGCTTCTTCCGTCCGGCCGGATCAGAAACAGTTTTTCACCCGACGGGGAAACGCTGAATCCCTCCCTGTACTTCGAAACGGACACCGTCGCATATCCGCCCGCTTCCAACGTCATCGATGCAATGCGATACTTGGTCGGCTCGTCGATATCATCGGTCAAATAATACCCGTCCAGTGAAACAGCTTCCTGTCCGCCGTTATGCAGCTCGATCCAGTCGTCCTCTCCGCTGCCGCGCTCATGGATCGCGCAGACCTCCGAGATAAACACGCCGTCGGATTGAAAAAAGCCGAACGAGTCGGCTTCAAAGCGCGCATGGCCGTTCGGAGAAAGCGGCGTCGGTTCCCCGTAATAGACGATTGTTCCCGTTGAATCGCGTCCGATCGAAACGTTGCTGCGCGTTTTTGCGATCACAAGCTGATCGAACGTATTCGTGTTGGAATCATACAGCTTCAGGGTCTCCCCTTCGGCCAGCGAGAAATTCGCGTGTAATTCGTTTTCAATATTCTCTTTGCCGGAAAGGAATACCAGAAGATATCCTTTTGCCGGGATTGAAACGGACGGGAACGCCCACTTGGTCCAGTCCTTTCCGTCGGTCAAATACCAGCCGGACAAATCAATTGCGCTGTCGGTCGTGTTATACAGTTCCACCCAATCCGTGCGATCGCCTTCCCGATCCGCAATGCTGTATGCATTGTTCGGCAATGCCTCGTTGATGATCACGCTGCCGTTCAGACCGGTATAGGTCGGCTCCGGACCGTCCTCTTCTTTCTTCCCGTCTTTTTCTTCTTCAACATACTCCGTAAAGATGTTATCGCCGTTCGGCGTCGCCGTTGCGGTAAAGCGATAGGATCCGTCATAATCGCGCGCCCAGGTCATATCTTTGTGCGCCGTTTCGCCGAATTCCACTTCAGCGCAAAGCAGACCGTGCTGATCGAAAAGATACAGATGATCGCCGTAACGGCTGATTCCCATGCGAACGCAAATGTGCCCGTCGTCCGTACTGCATTGCTCCGAGCAGCATTGAATCAACAGATATCCGTTGGCGGGAAGCACAGCGTCCAGGTTCGGTTTGTCGTAATCGCCCTCATCATCGGTCAGGGCAAAGCCGGTCAAAGAAATCGGCTCGTTTGTCAGGTTGTACAACTCCACCCAGTCGCATCCGGCGCAACCGGCACAGATCACCGCTTCGTTGTTCCGCGCGGAGACTTCAGAAAATACGATTCCCTGCTGGGGCGTATAAACCGGCTGGTCGTTCTCTCTTGCCGGGACATCGGAAAGCGACGCGTAGATCGTCGTGCTGTTTTCCTGCATCGGCGTGGGTTCTCCGCAGAATCCGTACGAGCCGTCAGACTTTCTCGCGTAGGAAACATCCCTCATAAGCTCCGGAACGGTCATTTCCTGCAGGAGCTGCATCTGGGCGTCCTCAAGCGCAAGGTTCTCTCCCGATTGTTTCAGGGAAAAGCCGAGACAGATCGGTCCTCCCTCATAAGACAGCAGATCCGTTTCCCGATCCTTCATTGCAAACAGCAGCAAAAACCCGCCGGGCTGCAGCGTAACATCCGGCAAGACATATGCTTTTTCTGCTTTTTGAATATTGTCGGTAATGCGATAGCCCAGCAGCGAAACAGGCGCGCTGCCGATATTCTTCAATTCGATCCAATCCGGCGAGCCGAGCTCGTCATCCCGATAGCTTTCTCCGTTGCTCGTAACGATCTCGTTGATTACAATCGCCGGCGAAGCTGCGGCGGTTCCCGAACCGCCCAAATCGCAGCCAATCGACGAGACGCACAAAATCACCGTCAACAGCGCTGAGAAAATGGATTTTATGATCAAATTACGCTTCATTCGCCAATAGCTCTTTCCGTAAATTTAGTATAGTTTACCACATTTCGACAGAATTGAAAAGTATTCGATGCGAACTTTCTGCAAAATCTTTTTGAACAGGCATTTGTACGGTTTATTGCTTCGATTCCCATTTTAATCTCAAAAACGTTTGCAGCGCCGTATATTCTCTCAGATACATCCCGCGGCGCATTTCATCCGTTTTCGCATATCTCGCGTGATCTGCAAAAATTCCGATGATTTGATCCAGCGGAAGCCATCTCGGTTCCATGCCTGCTTCCTTTTCCCGCATGGTCAGTTTTTTCTCCGCCCATCCAACCGTCTCTCCCGTGAAATAGCGGTTTACATATTTCCAGGTTTCGTAATACTCATCGATTTCCAAAATACATTCCGACGTTCGGATCAAGCGGCCGGTCTCCTCCGCGACCTCACGGGCGCAGCATTCGGCTTCGCTTTCCCCCGGTTCCAATCCCCCGCCCGGCAGCATCCATTGCCCGGTCAGGGTTTCATAGGACAACAGCAGCGCACCGTCTTCGATGATAATGCCGCGGCATGCGGTGCGCGTATGCTTCCATTCTCCGCAATAGTTTTCTCCGATAATATCGAGTCGATCCATATTCGCTCCTATAGTAAGCGGATCCCGACCTGATCGGGATCCGCTTGCGATGTATCAATCCAGGTCTGCTCTGCGTCGAATCAACGTTTCGAGCATTTCCGCGGCGACTGCACGTTTTCTGCGCTCCTCGTTGACCACCGCTTCGGGCGCACGGGAAATGAATTTCTCGTTTGACAATTTCGCGTCGGCGCGGGCGACTTCACCGCGCATCCGCTCAATCTCCTTTTCCAAGCGCGCACGCTCCTCGTCGAGATCGACAAGCGATGCAAGCGGAATGAACGCTTCCGCTCCTTCACATACCAGATGGATATCGGTTTTGGCAATCTCGCCGCGCACATCGGACATTGTGATCGAATCTGCGCCGACCAGACGCATCAGAAGCTGCTCCGCTCCGCTGAAGGAAGCCGGATCCGCGACCACGAGACGCACGGCGATCTTCTGCGCGATTGGGACCTTGCGTTCGGCGCGCAGGTTGCGGATCGCGCGGACAGCATCCATCAACGATTCCATTGCCTCCGCTTCTCGTTCGAACGACGGGATATCCGACTCTTTCGGCCAATCCGTCCGCATGATCGTTTCGGAATGGTTCGGGAGGCGCTGATACAATTCCTCCGTGATAAACGGCATGAACGGATGCAGCAGCTGCATCGACGTGGACAGCACTTTCAGCAACACCGCGGAAACGCGTTTCTTTTCCTCCGCGTTATCGCTGTAAAGCGACGGCTTCGCCATCTCGATATACCAGTCGCAGAAGGAGCCCCAGATGAAGTCATAGATTTTCTCTGCCGCGATGTTCAGTTCAAACGCGTCGAGGTTCTTTGTTACCTCCGAAATCGTTGTGCGAAGTTTTGTCAGGATCCACTTGTCCGCCAGCGACAGCTCCGCCGGATCAAAGGAGTCGGTTGCGTCATCGCCGAGGTTCATCAGCACAAAGCGCGACGCATTGTAGACCTTGTTGCAGAAGTTGCGCGCGGCTTCGACCTTTTCCCAGTAAAACCGCATATCGTTGCCGGCGGCGTTGCCTGTGACCAGGGAAAAGCGCAGCGGGTCCGCGCCGTATTTTTCAATGACATCCAACGGGTCGATGCCGTTGCCGAGCGATTTGGACATCTTGCGGCCCTGCGAATCGCGCACGAGTCCGTGGATGTACACCGTATGGAACGGCGGCTTGCCCATCACTTCGCAGCCGAACACGATCATTCGGGCAACCCAGAAGAAGATAATATCGTAGCCCGTGCAAAGCGTGTCGGTCGGATAGAAATACTTGAGTTCCGGCGTATCGTCCGGATAGCCGAGCGTCGAAAACGGCCACATGCCCGACGAGAACCAGGTGTCGAGCACATCCTCGTCCTGATGCAGCTTGCCGCCGCATTTCGGGCAGCATGCAGGCGCTGTTTCGGACACGGTCATTTCGCCGCAATCGTCGCAGTAATACGCCGGGATCCGATGGCCCCACCAAAGCTGGCGGGAAATGCACCAGTCGCGAATGTTCTCCATCCAGTTGAAGTACGTTTTCGAAAACCGCTCCGGCACAAACCGCACTTCACCGCTTCTGACCGCTTCAATCGCCGGCTTTGCGAGTTCCTTCATGCTGACAAACCACTGCTTGGACACGAGCGTTTCGATCGTCGTATGGCAGCGGTAGCAGGTGCCGACGTTGTGCGTATAATCCTCAATTCGAACCATGTTGCCGGTTCCGGTCAGTTCTTCGCAAAGCGCTTTGCGGCATTCGAACCGATCCATTCCCGCAAACTTGCCGCCAAGTTCATTGATGTGCCCGTCATCGGTGAATACACGGATGACCGGCAGATTGCAGCGAACGCCGACCTCAAAGTCGTTCGGATCGTGACCCGGCGTGATCTTTACTGCGCCGGTGCCGAAATCCATTTCACAGTACTCGTCGCCCACAATCGGGATCTCCCGGCCGACAACCGGAATCACAACGGTCTTCCCGATGATGTCCGAATAGCGCGGATCGTTCGGATTGACAGCGATCGCAGTATCGCCGAGCATCGTTTCGGGACGCGTTGTGGCGACGGTGATGGAATAAGACCTGTCCGGCGCGTCATAGCGGATGTGCCACAGATGCGACGCCTGTTCCTCATATTCAACTTCGGCGTCGGAAAGCGCAGTCTTGCAGTGCGGGCACCAGTTGATGATGCGATCGCCGCGATAAATCATTCCCTTGTCGTACAGGCGTTTGAACACCTTGAGCACTGCGCGGTTGCAGCCCTCGTCCATCGTAAAGCGTTCGCGCTCCCAGTCGCAGGACGAGCCCATCTTGCGAAGCTGCTTTACGATCGTGGAACCGTACTGATTGCGCCAATTCCACGCGCGTTCGAGAAACTTCTCACGCCCGATGTCGCGCTTGTCGATCCCCTCTTTCGCCATCTGTTCGACGATCTTGACCTCGGTCGCAATCGAAGCATGATCGGTGCCGGGCATCCACAGTGTCTCATAGCCGCTCATGCGTTTGTAGCGGATCAGCGTGTCCTGCAGCGTATTGTCCATCGCATGCCCCATGTGCAGTTTGCCCGTAATGTTGGGCGGCGGGATCACGATCGTGTACGGCTGTTTATCGGGATTCGGGGCGGCGTGAAAATAGCCGCTTTTCTCCCATTTTTCGTACCACGTCTGTTCCACAGACGCGTGATCGTACGTTTTCGGCATGTCTTCTTTCATACTTTTTCCTCCAAATTCCGTTCTGAAAACTGAAATCAAAAACGTTCCATTCGTCAAAGGACGAATGGAACGTTCGCGGTACCACCTTTGTTAAACGGCGAATGCCGTTTCTCTCTACGCCGATAACGCAGCGACGCGGATACGGTTACTCCTTTCACCGAATCAGCTCCAAAGCGACCTTCCGAACCCTTCTTCCGAATCGCCCTTGCAGCCGGCGGAGCGATCTCTCTGACGGGAATTGGCCCGTACTCCTCTTTTTCTAAGCTATTAACGTATCGATTTTACCACAAAATCCCGCTTTGTCAAGCCCTGTCCGACGATTCGGCGCATGCTTTTGCCCAGCTGACAAGCTTCGGCTCAAGCAGATCGAAGTAGGACGGTCCCCACGAAAGATACTCGGTATAAAAATCCTTATCGTTAAAGTTGAAAATCTCACGGCAGCGCTCGGTGATCGAATACTGCTGGCAGAAGCCCATCTCGTATTTGAACAGGTAAATCGGCTGATTGACCGCAATTTCGTAAACGATATCCGCATACGAATCCAGATTCCATTCCGCAAGGTATTCCGTCATTTTCTCCTTGGAAACGCCTTTGCCGTTCACCAGCAGTCCGGCAATCACGATGATCGCATCGGTCAGGCGCTCATTGAGCTGATCGACCGTTGCGTCCGCAGCGCCGAAGATGTCGCAGCGCTTTGCAACGCTGTATTCTGCGCTCGTTGACCAGCCCTCCGCATATCCGATCGGTTCAATGACCATTTGGAACAGCGGAATCGTTCCGAGATCGTACTGATAAGTGTACTGGAACATGTGTCCGGGATACCCCTCGTGGGCAAGCGTCATCATGTCGGTCTCTTGACTCGGATTCGTCAGGATTGTATTCTCCTTATAATGATCGACTGCCGGCAGCAGATAGGCCGCGGGACTGAATCCATCCTGCAGTTCGGGCGGAATCTCTTTATAAGTGACATTGATATCGGGCATCGGCGGCACAATTTCCGTAATCAGCGTTTTAAGATAACGCTCGTCGCTCTCGATCGTTCCGGTCGTAAAGTCGATATCCTTTTTTGAAGATTTGCGGTAAGCAGCCATCAGCTGATTGTAAAGATCCAGCGAAAGCTTGTCGAGAAAATCGATTGCTTCATCGACGGACATATTGCAGGCGGATTCCGATTTGAGTTTCAGCGAATAGTACCGCAGCGCATCCTCTCCCATCTCCTTTGCGCCGCCCATCTGACGGCAATACGGACGCAGCTTTGCGATCCCGTCGCGCAGCGTCTGATACGCATCGGTAAACTCGCCCTTGACAAGCGCGTCATTCTGTTCGAAATACGTTTCTTTTTCCGTCTCGGTCAGCCAATCTACATCCTGCAGCGCATCGCGGAATGTCGCGAACAGATAGCTGTCCTCCCTGCCGGCGATCACATTATCGAAATCCTTGAGAACGTTGTCAAGCATGACCTCCGTCATAAACAGGCCGCGCGCGGCGCGCTCTTCCTCAAACGTGAGAACCTGCCCGAAGTAGCGCGGAACATCCGCAAGAAGCGTCAGATAGTTTTCAACGTCCTGCTTATCCTTGAATTCATACAGGCCGAATGTGAGCGGAAGATTCACCTGCAGACCGACAGTCTCCGCAAGCGGTTCATAGTAATAGTACAGACCGTCAGATGCAATCTCGTTTTCGAAGTAACGCACATAGTTGTCATACGCAAAGCGGTTCTGATCGCCGAGATTCTCCGCATCCAATGCCCGAAGCTTTTCAAGCCAGCTGCGGCAATCGGCGATCCACTCGGCATCCGCTTCCGGGCTGAAATCGCCGAGCGTTACCGGTACGGTTGATTCATCGATTCCGAACGAAGTCGGATCGTAGCAATACTGATCGAGCGTCGTGATGTCGCTCGTGACATACCACACAAAAATCTCACGGTCGAGCGCAAGGAACGCTTCGTTTGCGGCAGCAAGGCCGGGCGCTTTCGGCAGAATTTCCGCTTCCTGCGTCGGCTTATCGCCGACGATGTTTGAAAACAGATCGCCAAGATCCGAGACCGCATCCTGCACATCCTCAACCGAAGATCCGATGTCGTCTTTGATTTGACTCTGATGATCCTTCGCACAGGACGCACAGCTGATCGCGGCGCATCCGAGCAGCACATAAGAGCATCCCGTTGCGGACAGCAGCATTGCGATGACCAGCAGAAGCGCCAGTATTTTTTTCAGGTTCGTTTTCATTGTTCTCCTTTCGTCACCCATTCGGGCATGGTTCCGTTGTTGGACAGCCGCTTTAACGCGGTCAGAAAATCCTCCGGCAGCGGAGCGGTAAACGTCATACGCTCTTCCGTCCGCGGATGTACAAACGTCAGGCGATAGCCATGCAGCGCCTGGGAGTACAGTCCGAGCTGCGGGGCGGTCGATCCGTACACGGCATCGCCGAGGATCGGATGCTTCGCGTATGCCATGTGCACCCGGATCTGGTGCGTTCGGCCGGTTTCCAATTCCACGTGCAGAAACGTCGCGTCGCCGTACCGTTCCAGCACGCTCCAGTGGGTTACCGCCCGCCGACCGTCCTTTACGACCGCCATGCGCTTGCGGTCGACCGGATGACGGCCGATCGGCGCATCGATCGTTCCGGAATCCTCTTTGAAATTCCCGTGAACCAGACAAACGTAGCTGCGACGCGCAGTGTGCTCCGCAAACTGCACAGCAAGTTTTTCGTGTGCAAAATCATTCTTTGCGACAACGAGCAGTCCGGAGGTGTCGCGGTCGATCCGGTGCACGATACCGGGGCGGATCGTTCCGCCGATGCTGCTCAAATTTTTGAAATGGTACAGAAGCGCATTGACAAGCGTTCCGTCCGGATTGCCCGGCGCAGGATGCACGACCATTCCTTTCGGCTTCCGGATCACGCAAAGATCTTCATCTTCGAACGCAATATCCAGCGGGATATCCTGCGGAACGACTTCCGTTTCCTGTACTTGCGGCACATGGATCAGAATCGTATCCCCTGCCTTCACCGAAGCGTTCGGCTTTGCAGGTTTCCCTTGCAAAAGCACTGCTCCGTCCTTCAGCCACTTCTGAAGCTGTGAACGGGTATACTCCGTCACGCCCGCAAGATAGGCGTCGATCCGTCCGGCATCCGCTTCCGCGACAAAAGCAACGGTCTCCGTACTCATGGAGCATCCTGCTCTTTTTCCGTATTTTCGGGTTCTTCCGGGTTCACCTCTTTCGGCTCCTCCGGAATTTCCTCTTCAAACCGCGAAAGGCGCTTTTCCCTGCGTTCTTTTTCAAGGCGCTGTGCCTCCTGCCGTGTTTTCAGGCGGAACAGCCAGCGAACATCGTCCTCCACAACATCGAACAGCCCGTCCCGCTTTAAGAACAGCGTTTCAAATACGAGCAGAACGATTGCGATGCAGATCGCCGAATCCGCAATATTGAAGATCGGAAAATCGATGAACTTCGCATAGATCATATCGCGCACATAGCCGAACGCGATGCGGTCAAACAGATTTCCGATCGAGCCGCCGATCAGCAGCCCGAAAACGATCGCGCTGAGTTTCGGAAGCTTCCTGGCATTCCTGACCGCAAAGAACAGGAGCAGGAACAGGAACACCGCCGTCAGTGCCGCAAGCATCCTCGCCGCCCATTCCGTTCCGTTTCCGATTCCGAACAGGGCGGCGTCGTTTGCGGTAAAGCTGAGCACAATAAAATTGCCGTTTGCCGGGATCGAATTTTTGTCAGAAACCGTTGACAAAAATGCTTTCAGCGCGTTCAGATCCGTCGCTGAACCGGAATACCCGAGCGTATTGACAACGAACCCGTTGAAAATTGCATATTTGCTCGCCTGATCCAATGCCAGTACGATCAGCGCCGTCAAAAAAACAAGCATAGTAAACTCCTTTCTCACTCCGCCGGAAAAGCATTCCAATACAGAATCCGATAAACCTCTCGCATCGACAGGACTTTATCCACATAGCGGTCGGTTTCCCTAAACGGAATATACGCAATATGGCCCTTGCTGTCAAGTCCGTAATCGTTCAGCCACTGTTCCGCGCGATGCGGCCCTGCATTGTATGCGGCCAAAACCACAGCTTCGTTGCCGTCAAACCGATCCATCTGCATTCTCAAATAGCGCGTGCCGAACCGAATTGATATTTCCGGATCGAACAGCATTTGGGGATCATATTCCTCGCCGAGCACGTCGGCTATCTCCTGTCCGGTCGCCGGCATCACCTGCATCAGTCCGCGCGCTCCTGCGCGGCTGACAGCATTCGGGTCATACTTGCTCTCGCAAAAAATCAGAGCGGCGACATAATACGGATCCAGATCATTTTCGCGGCTGTACGACGCGATCCAATCGCGGTACTCCAATCTGCAGTATGCCGAAACGAGCAGGCCGATCAGCAAAAGCGCTGTGAGCAAGGCGCTCGCAATGCCGGCACCGATCCACAGAATCACTTTTTGCAATTTCGTCATAACCTCTTCCCCCATTCGCACAGAAGCGTTTCGATCGCCGCAGCAAGTGCAGCGCGATCCCCTTCGTTTCGGATCGCAGCGTCGGCGAGCACTTCTCGATCCGCGTCGGTCATCTGCGTGCGAACGCGGGAACGCGCCTGTTCTTCCGTCAATCCGTCGCGCCGGCAGACCCGATCCACGCGAATCGATTCATCGCAAAGCACCGCAACCGTCCGATTGCAGTATGCGTCAAATCCGCTTTCAAACAGCAAAGGTACTTCCCAGACGACACATTCAGCGCCCAGCCGCTCCGTTTCCCGCTGCATCGTCTCCAGAACAAACGGATGAATGATCGCGTTCAGCGCGGCTCGCTCGGGTTCGTTTGAAAAAACGCGCGACGCTACATAGCGGCGATCGATCGTTCCGTCCGCCAGTACGCAGGCCGGCCCGAACAATGCAACCGTTTTCCGATAGCAATCGGTCTCCGGTTCCAGCGCCGCACGCGCGATCACGTCCGCATCCAGTACCGGAATACCGTATTCGCGGAAACAGTCCGCCGCCGTGCTCTTGCCCGATCCGATCCCGCCGGTCAATCCGATAATCTCTGTCTTTTTCATTTTGTTTCATACCAGCTTCCGCCGATTTTCGACTCCGCGATCAAACGAACTTTCAGCGTCATAACTTGCTCCATGATCGACTGCATCAATGCGGCGACGCGATCGGCTTCCTCTTTCGGTGCATCCACGATGAGTTCGTCGTGAATCTGCAAAACGAGCTTTGCACCAAAACCGTTTTCTTTCAGTTTCCGGTGAACCTCAATCATCGCGCATTTGATCAGATCCGCTGCGCTCCCCTGGATCGGCATATTCATTGCGACGCGCTCTCCGAACTGCCGTACATTATAATTGCTGCTTTTCAGTTCGGGAAGCGGTCTTCGGCGTCCGAACAGCGTGACGGCGTATCCCTTTTCCTTTCCGCTTGCAACGCTGTTTTCCAGGTATTCTTTAACCTTTGGATACCGTTCGAAATACCGCCTGATATAGGACGACGCTGTTCTGACCGAAACGCCGAGATTCTTCGCCAATCCGAAATCGGAAATACCGTAGACGATCCCGAAATTGACCGCCTTCGCCGCGCTGCGCTGCTCGGGCGTAACCGCTTCAAGCGGCAGATGAAACACCTCGGCGGCCGTCCTCGCATGGATATCCTCTCCCGCATTGAACGCGCGGATGAACGCTTCATCCCCGCTGATATGTGCCAAAAGGCGCAGTTCGATCTGTGAATAGTCTGCGCCGACCAGCACGTTTCCTTCGCTCGGAATGAACGCTTTTCGGATCTCGCGACCCTCCTTCGTCCGGACCGGAATGTTCTGGAGATTCGGCTCCACGCTGGAAATACGGCCGGTCGCCGTGACGCATTGCATAAATCGCGTATGGATCCGTCCGTCGGCGGCGCGCTGTTTCAAAAGCCCCTCGGCAAACGTGCTGTCAAGCTTTGTCAAAAACCGATACTGCAGTACATCGGATACGATCGGATCGAGCCCGGCGATCGCCTCCAGCGCTTCTGCGTCGGTCGAATAGCCGGTCTTTGTTTTTTTCTGTGCCGGCAATCCGAGCTTTTCAAAAAGCACCTGACCGAGCTGTTTCGGCGATAGAATATTGAACTTCTCCCCGGCGCGTTCGTAAATCTGTGTTTCCAGTTCAGCCGCGTCGGAATGGAACCGTTCATGCAGCTCCTTCAGCGTCGCTTCGTCTACACGAACGCCGCAGCATTCCATATCAAATAAAACAAGCTGCAGCGGCATTTCCATATCACGATAAAGCGATTCCATCCCTGCCGCTTCGATGGCTTGCTCCATTTGGGGGCGAACGGAAAACAGGCAGGCCGCGTTCGGATGTTCGACGCCCAAAAGCACCGTCGTAAGCGCTGCAAACGATTCGCTCGGCCGGTTGCTCTGCAACAGATAATCCGCAATCTTTGCATCAAAGCCGATCTCGGGAAGCATTCCGGAAGAAGCAACACAAAGCTTGTGCAGCAGGTTTTTCGCTTCATACCCAAGGACTTCCACGCTCCGCCCCTGCATCCATTCTCGCAGAATTCCATACGCCTCGCTCTCCTCCATCGAAAGATCGAACAACGTATCCCCTGCCGAAAGCGCATACGCGGTCTTTTCATCAAAAGCGAAGCAAAGCGCAGGTTCGGTCAAAATCGCGATTTTCTTTGCGCCGTCGTGCAAGGAAAGCGTTTTCCTGAGCATATCGGCATCGGGGATTGAAACTGTTTCCGTCGAAACAGCAGCCGAAGCTTTTGCAGCCGTCGGTTCCGGAAGCCGCCCGGCGATCGACTGCAATTCGAGTTCCATCAGTCGATCCCTGCCGCCCGCCGTTTTGGAAAAGTCAAAGGCGCAATCCGAAAGCGTTTCCTTAACCGGTGCGCTGCAGCAGATCGTGCCGAGCCAATAGGAAAAGCGGGCGTTCTCCGCGCCGAGACGAACGCGCTCGCCGAGTTTCCCCTTGATCTCATCGGCGTGAGCGAGCACGCTTTCCAGATCGCCGTAGGTTTCGAGCAGCTTCAGCGCCGTCTTTTCTCCGACGCCGGCAATACCGGGAATGTTATCCGACGCATCCCCCATCAGCGCTTTCAGATCGCGCATCCGATCCGGCGTCAGACCGTAACGCTCCATAAGCGCAGTCTCATCCATCTCGGTATTGTCTTTCGTATAATAAACCGCGGTATGCGGCGTAATCAGCTGAAACGAGTCGCGGTCTCCCGTTACGATCAGGGTATCGATTCCGGCATCCTCGGCTTTTCGGGAAAATGTGCCCAGAATATCGTCTGCTTCATACCCCGGACACTCGATCACGGCAACGCCCATTTTCGGAAGCAGCGTGCGAATCTCCGAAAGCTGTTTAAGGAAATCCTCCGTCGGCGGCGTGCGGCCGGCCTTGTATTCTGCATACCGTTCGTGCCGGAATGTCGGCCCGTGCACGTCAAAGGCAACCAGCACATGCGTCGGCCCGCGTTTCAGAAGCTCGAGCAGCTTTGTAAAAAAACCTTTTAAGGCGCCGGTCGGAAACCCGTCCCGCGTCGTCAGATTCGCCTTGAAAAAAGCATAATAAGATTGATATAAAAGACTGTTTCCGTCAATTGCAAGCAGCAGATTTCCGGTTTGATTTGCTTTGGGGTTCAATTCTCGTCTCCTATGACACAATAGACCATCGGATGATGCTCCGGTTTATTCTGCGAGATCGTGATCGCCGAGAGGAACATCGCTGCCGAATCCTCGGTTTTTGCCGGATCGTTGCTGTAAATCATGCAAAGCGGCTCATCCTTGCGAACGTAATCGCCGATGCGCTTCTTCATGACCAGACCGACCGCCGGATCGATCGTATCGGCTTTGGTCGCCCTTCCTGCGCCGAGCATCTGCGCTGCCGTTCCGACGCGCTCTGTGTCAATCGCATACAGATACCCTTCCTCCGCGGCATATACCGGCGTCATTTCCCGGACGCGAACGAGTTCATCAATCCGTTCCATACAGAGGAAAGAAGCGTCGCCGCCCTGCGCGGCAATCATCTGCCGCAGTTTTTTCAGACCGGATCCGTTTTCAAGCGCTTCGGTCAGCATGTTCCGCGCCGTTTCGTCGGAATCGGCCAGATCGGACAGGCGAAGCATCTTTGTTCCGAGCAGCATACAGATCTCATACAGCGGATCGCCCGCGGGGATTTTGCCCGAAAGCAGTTCCACGGCTTCCTTGACTTCAAGCGCATTGCCTACCGCCATGCCGAGCGGCTGGTTCATATCGGTAATCACCGCGATCACGCGGCGTCCGACGCGGTCGCCGATTTCGACCATCAGCTTTGCAAGCGTTTCGCCTTCCGCACGGGTTCGCATAAACGCGCCGTTTCCGACCTTGACGTCCAGCACGATCGCATCCGCGCCGGCAGCAAGCTTTTTGGACATAATGCTGGCCGCGATCAGCGGGATGCTTCGGACGGTCGCCGTTACATCGCGCAGCGCATACATTTTCTTGTCCGCGGGATCAAGATCGCCCGACTGACCGATTACCGCAACGCCGATGTTGTCCACAATCCTCCGGAAGCGATCCAAAGGAATCTCCGTCTGCGTGCCGGGAATGGATTCGAGCTTATCAAGCGTTCCGCCCGTATGGCCGAGGCCCCTGCCGCTCATCTTGGCAACCGTGCCGCCGCATGCGGCGACAAGCGGCGCAATCACCAGCGTTGTCGTATCGCCGACGCCGCCGGTCGAATGCTTATCCACCTTGACGCCTTTCAGCCCGGACAGATCCACGACTTCGCCCGAATGCATCATCTGCATCGTCAGATCGGTCGCTTCCCGATCGGTCATGCCGTTAAACACGATCGCCATCTGCATGGCGGCCATCTGATAATCCGGCACGGTTCCGTCGAGAAATCCTTTGATCAAGAACGCAATCTCTTCGGTCGTCAGTTCGCCGTGCTGCACTTTTTTCTCAATCAAGTCAACTGTTCGCATCGTACTACCTCCGTATGATATTCCCCGAATCGGTTGCCCCGCTGCCGCAATACCCGATTATTGCTTCGCGTTCGCACGGGCGGCAAGCAGCCGCTGTGCAATCGGATCGGCTTCCCCGTCGGTCAGGCGGATTTCATCCGCATCTGCCGCGCGCCGCGCAAGATTCAGTTGTTCAAAAAGCGCGTCCGCAGCGGAAACGACCTCTGCGCCGCGTTCTTTGAGCCGCTTTGCGCTTCCCGTTTCCGGGACGCTGCCGTCGGCTGTCAGAATCACAAAATGCGTATCCGCCAGTCTGGGATCGATCTTTTCGGGATCCTCCGCCGTCGAGAGCGCTTCAAGCAGCCCTTCTCCGCCGTCCGTATCCGTAAAATCAGCCATCGGAAGGATCATGTTCCAATACCCGTAATCCAGGAGCTTTCGGATCGCTTTCCCAAGCGCGCGCGACGGCGCGACCGTCGCGCCGTTTGGCGTCAAAACGGAGGCGCAATCAAAGATGACCGTAAAGTTCGGAACAGCGGCGAACAAAATCTTCGCCGTTTCTCCGGCCGTATTGATCGACTCAAGCCATTCGAACCGGCCGCGGCGCGCAACGCCGACCGCGTATGTCGTTCCGATTCCCCCTTCGGCATACGGCAGATAGGAAACCTCCGCGCCGCTCTCGGCAGCCGTTTCTCCGCTTTTTTTCAGCGAATCCGCCCAGCCGAGCGGCGTAAGCGCAACTTTCCCGGCAATCAATACTTTACGGCCCTCTCCCGGTCGAAGCGGCTCAGGAAGCCGTTCGGGCAGAAGCGTTTTTCCGGTTTCGGATCGGTTCAGCGATCCGTCGGTCAATACTTCCGCAAGCAGCGGGTAGCCGGCAAACGGGTCGAGCGCATTTGCCTGATAGAACGGAAAATGCAGGCTGAGCTTCGCAAACAGCGCAGGCATTTTCTTCCATGCCGCAAGCGTCACGCGCGACTGCGTCACATGCCGATGATCCAGAATACAGACGTACTCCTTCTCTGCGCTCGCGGGCGCGCCCTCCGTGCAAAGATCATAGAGTTTCATCTCCGCATACTGCTCTGCATCGACCGCCGCAAGCGCAGACAAGGCGAGTTTCCAACATTCGCGTTTCGTTTCCTCCGAAAAGTCTGCAACCGAAAAATTCAGCCCGACAGGAAAATGGTTCCAAATCATACTGCTTCCTCCGTATCCAGATTGTGATATGCTCGTTCGGCTTTTTCAAGCCGTTCATAGAGTTCCGATTCCTTTACCTGCAGCTCCGTCAATCTGTCGCAGATCGCTCGGATCCGTTCATAATCCCCTCGTTCCGTCGCCGCCGTCATTTCGGTCTGACATGCTTCCCGCTCCGAATCGTTTTCCTCGATTTCACGCTCAATCTGCCGAAGCGTCTGTTTCGCTTGCAGCAGAGCGGATTTCGCTTCTTTGCGGCGAAGATATAGATTCCCGGAAAGATTCTTGGGCTGTTCCGCCTGCACCGTCCGCTGCGCCGGACGAATGCGTTCAAACAGATCCTCGGATTCATCCGTCTGTTCCGTGATCCCATGCCGGGTCAGCAGCATAACGCGATCTGCAAGCCGGCGCACAAGGTATCGGTCATGGGAAACGATCAGAACCGTCCCCGTAAACTGTTCCAATGCGCGCTCCAACACTTCCGCGGAAGCAATGTCGAGATGATTCGTCGGCTCGTCCAGCAAAAGAACATTCGCGCCGGACAATACCAATTTCAGCAACTGAATCCTCGCCCGTTCGCCGCCGGAAAGCGTTCCGATCCCTTTCTGTATGTCATCCCCGGGGAACAGAAACATTCCCAAAAATCCACGCAGCTCGTTCGGCGTCATGCGCGGAAACGCATCGTAAAGCTCTTCGAGCACCGTTTTGGTATCGTCCAGATCATCCGTATGCTGTGCGTAGTACCCGATCTGAACACCCGCGCCGAGCCGATATGTCCCGCCGGTCGGCGCTTCCTCTCCGGTCAGGATTTTCAAAAGCGTCGATTTCCCGCAGCCGTTTTCTCCGATCAGACAGACACATTCTCCCTTTCGAATCATTGCGTTCGCATGATCGAATACAAAAGCGGCGCCGTATGATTTGGCAAGCTCTTTCAGCTCGATCACTTCATTGCCGGTCGGTTTCGGCTCCGGAAAACGAAAAACAACGTGCTTTTCATCCCGCTCAGGCGGCACCATTTCGGCGCGAATGCGATCAATCTGCTTCTGTTTGGAAGCAATCGTGATATAGTTCCGCTCCTGATTCCATCGCCGCTGCTGTTCAATAATGCCTTCGATGCGGCGAATCTCCTTCTGCTGTCGGAAATACTGCTTCTGTGCAAGCTCGCGCGCCGTCAGCTTCTGTTCCATATAGCGCGTATAGTTGCCCTGCGCGCCGCGGATCGTGCCGTGAGACAGTTCCAGTATCCGCGTAACAACCGCATCCAAAAAGGCACGGTCATGGGAAACAACCAAAACTGCGCCGCGAAAGCTCTTCAGATAATCTTCCAGCCAGCGGATTGCCGCAACGTCAAGATTGTTTGTCGGTTCATCGAGCAGCAGTACATCCGCCTCGGACAAGATTGCCCTGGCAAGCATTGCTTTTGAAATCTGCCCGCCCGAAAACGCCCCGATCGGGCGGGAAAAATCGTCTTCCGAAAATCCGAGTCCGAGCAGCGCCGATCGTGTTCGGGCGCGAAACGTATTGCCGCCGGCACGATCAAACGCGGTCAAAAGCGAATCCTGCAATTCGATGAGTCGATTCCGGTTTTCAGGTTCCCATTCAATTCTGCGAACGACTTCGCCAAGACGTCGCTCCGTTTCCAGTAACTCTGCAAACGCTTCAAGCGTGAACGTGAACAGATCAACATCACGCGCCGTATCGGGACGCTGTTCAACCTCCGTGATGCGTGCAGAAGGGGAAAGCGAAACAGAACCGCTGTCAAATGATTCCTTCCCCAGCAGAATCCGAAACAGCGTGGATTTCCCGGAGCCGTTTACGCCAATCAGCCCAACGCGCTCGTTGGGCTGCAACTCAAACGAAACGTCCGTAAACAACGTGCGCGCGCCGTAAGATTTCTGCAGTTTTATCGCTCGAAGAATTGCCATAGATAAATATAGTATAGCACAACTCCCCGATGAATGGAATAGTAAAAAAAACTTCATAAAAATTTCAAGATTCCTCCGCGAATTCGCGCTTTTTCTTTGTTATAATGAAGTCGAATCGGGAGGTTTTTTGATGAAACATCTGCGCGGTAAATCCGGGCTTCGCTTTCCGCTCGGCATCATTATCTTAACGGTCGGCATGATCGGTATGCTGACGGTCGTTTTGATTTGCTCCGTCACTTTGAAATTCGGGTCCCTCTCTTTTTTGAAGGACGCAAACCGGCAGAGCGAATATCTGACGATCCGGCAGTATGAAATCGAAGCGCCTGTTTTGTCAACCGCAGAACCCCCTCTGACCGAAGCGCCGACCGAGGAGCCCACCGCGGTTCCCGCGGAGAGCGGAGCGATTGTCGTTTCCCGCTACGCAACTCTCCAGATCGGCGCAGAAAGCACATCGGTCGCCGCTTTGCACGAACGGCTGATGGAGCTCGGCTACATGGATTACGACGAAGTAGCCAGTCTTTACACCGTTTCCACAGAGAATGCCGTGAAGCTGTTTCAACGCGCAAACGATCTTCCGCAAACGGGTATCGCCTCGGCCGCGCTGCAGGACATGCTGTTTGCCGACGACGCGCAGTCCTACCGTGCCAAGCTCAACGACAACGGAATTGATGTAAAAGACGCGCAGGAGCGGCTTTGTGAGCTCGGATATTATTCGGACAAGGTTTCGGGCTATTTCGGTCCAAAAACCGAATCCGCGGTTCGTCTGTTCCAAACCAAGAATGCGATCGCGGTAGACGGCGAGATCAATCATACGGTTTATTCCGTTTTGTATTCGGACATCGCAGTCTCCCTCGCCACGCCTACCCCGACGCCCTCTCCGACGCCCGGGCCGACGCAAAAGCAGGGCACCGGCAGCAAAACAACGCCGAAACCCGGCGCTACCGCAACGCCGCGCGTAACAAACAAGCCCGGCGTGGAAAAAGACAGCTACGGTTCCGGCGTTTCCGGCATGATCGCATGCGCGCAGGCGCAAATCGGGGATCCGTATCTCTGGGGCGCGCACGGCCCGGACGCCTTTGACTGTTCCGGTCTCGCCTACTATTGCATGAGAAAGGCCGGCCTTTCCGTCAGCCGGTCTACCGCCGCCTCTTATTCGGAAAACAGCCGTTGGAAGAAGATCGAGAAAATTTCCGATCTCAAGGCGGGCGACCTGATCTTCTGGTGCAGCCCGAGTTCCGATAAGGTCAGCCACGTCGGCATCTGCACGGGCGGATCCGGGTTTATTCATGCCAGTTCATCAAAGGGACAGGTTGTTCGAAGCTCGATTGTTTCCGGGAAATACTGGGATCAATACTTTGTCTGCGGAAGGCGCGTGTTCGGATGAGTTGTACGCTTTGCCCAAGAAACTGTCAGATTGACCGAACAGCCGCAAACGGGTTTTGCGGCTGTTCTTCCGTTCCGAAAATTGCACGCGCCGCACTTCATTTCGATGAGGAGCCGTGCATCAGCGGAACGCGCGGCAGCGGAACAATCTTCTTTTCCGGCTGCAATCTGAAATGCGTTTTCTGCCAGAACATGGCGATTCAGGACGGCACGCTCGGCGAACCGGTTTCCGTCGACAAACTGTCGGCAACGATGCTGCGCCTTCAGGCAATGGGCGCGCACAACATCAACCTTGTAACGCCGACCCCGCATCGCGACGCAATCCGTTCCGCCCTCCTTTCCGCAAAAAAGAACGGGCTTACGATTCCCGTTCTCTACAATACAGGTTCCTATGAGTCCGTTGATACGATTCGCTCCTTTGAAAGTCTGATCGACCTGTATCTTCCGGATCTGAAATACCGGGACGATCGGCTCGCCAGGCGGTTCTCCCGGGCGGAAGGATATTTTCCGGTCGCGATGGACGCCATTGCCGAGATGATCCGACAGGTCGGGTTTATGCGGCTTGATGAGAACGGAATCGCCGTGCGCGGCGTTCGCATTCGTCATCTTGTTCTTCCCGGCTGCGTATTTGATACGCGCGCCGTTCTGGACGCCGTTGCCGAGCGGTTCGGAACGGACTGTCCGCTTTCCCTGATGTCGCAATATACGCCGAACCCTGCTTGCAAAGAACCTGCGCTTTCGCGTCGGCTCACGCAGCGGGAGTACGATTCCGCTGTGGAATACTGCCTCTCCCTCGGTTTTTCCGATGTGTTGACGCAGGGACTTGACAGCGTCGGATCGTCTTTCACGCCGCCGTTTTCCGATCGGATCGATCTTTCATGATAGCAGCTCAGTTTCAATAAACCAAGCGACGCCGTCGTCTTCGCATCGGGGCAAAACCCGATCGGCGACGGCTTTGACGGATTCTGCGCCGTTCGCGACGCAGCATCCCACGCCCGCCCATTCGATCATGCTCTGATCGAGCGTATTATCTCCGATCGCCGCGATCTCTTCCCGTTTGAACCCAAAATACGATGCGATCCAGCGAAGGGCCGTGTCCTTTCCGACCCTTCTGTCGCCGATCTCCAAAAAACCCGGTTTGCTCGTCAGCGCCTGAAGATGCTCCGGAAGAAGCGCACTGACCTTTTGAAGCATCTCATCCGCAACGGGCGGCTCTGCAAAAAGCAAAACCTTTGGAGACGCAAGCGGTTTCTTTTGCAGAAGATTCGGCTCGATCCGATACGGCAAATGCAGGGCAGCACAGTATTGCTCGGCAAACAATCCCCATTTGCGGACAATCACGGTATCCCCGTCATAAATCTGCGCATGCAAGCCGAAGCGATCCGCTGCCGAAAAACACGCCCGGATATCTTCGTCCTGCAAATAATGCGTATAAAGCGGCTCTCCGGTTTGCCCGTCGCTGACGAGAGATCCGCCGTAATTGATCACGGGCTCTGTCAGGCCGAGCTGTTTTGGGATCGGCATGGAACCCGCAAATCCGCGTCCCGTTGCAATAACCACTTTTACGCCTTTTTCGCGCACGGCGGCAATTGCCGCGCAGTTGCGCGGCGAAACCGGCCTCCCGGACACGACCAGCGTATCGTCAAGATCAAGCGCAAGCAGTCGGATCATACGGGTTTCCCTTCGTGTGCCTGTACCGCATGAAGCATCAGAACGGACAGCGTACACGCGCCGACGCCGCCGGGCACAGGCGTATATGCGCTTGCAAGCAACTCGGCATCCTGTGCTTTGACGTCGCCGCAAATGCGTCCGTCGATCGTGTGAAACCCGACGTCGATGATCGTCTGTCCCTCACGCAAATACGATTGATCGATCATTTCCGGCTTTCCGCAGGCAACGAAAAGCAGCTCAGCCTGCCGTGTTTCGGCGCGAACATCCGGCGTCTGCGTATGGCATACAACGACTTCGCCGCCTGCAGTTCTGAGCAGATTGGCAAGCGGTTTCCCAACGACGGGGCTTCTTCCTACAACGACGCAGCGTTTTCCGTTCGGGTCGATCCCATACGTTTTCAACAGATGCATGCATCCTTCCGGCGTACATGGCGTAAACGCGCTTTCCTCGAGCAGCGCGCCGTCGATGTCCTTCCCCGGAGGAACCGCCGTGCGAATGCGCTCGGTTCGAAGCGCTTGCGGAAGCGGCCGAAACAGCAGGATTCCGTCGATCCTTTCATCAATCGCTGCCTCCCGAAGCGCGGCATAAAGCGTTTCTTCGGGTACGGACTCCGAAAGCGCCGTCTGCTCCGTCAGAATACCGAGCCGCTCGCACGCGCGAAGGATCGACCGCTCATATCGCCGGTCATCCTCCCGTTCCCCTACCCGGAACAAGGCGATACAAACGCTCTCGCCTTTTTTTGCAATCGCCGCAAGACGTTCCGATACTTCCGCTTCAATGCTCTGCCGCACCGCCGCTCCCAATAACAATCGCATACCGTTTCTCCGCATTCTTTTTTATCAGTATACTACAAACCGGGTTCGGTTGTAAACAAAAATCCCCGAACCGTTCTGCAAAAACGGAATTCGGGGATCCCGCGCATTATGTCAGGAACAGAAGATGCCGATACAGGAACCGTTTCCATTTCGGCTGCGATCCCAACTGAGCAAGCGATGATTTGATAATCGAATGCATCCGCCTGCGCTGTTCGCTCATTTCATGATCGGAGAACGTCGCTTCAACGGCAAGCTCCTCCGCCGTTTCGCTCTTCGACGCGCCGAACCGCTCCATGCGCTTCTGATAGCGATACATCGCCAGCACCGCCTCGCGCGCATTTTTTTGCCGAAACAGTTTCTTTCTCCGGTCGCGAACCAATTTGCCTGTGCCCAAAAGAGCAGCGACGATCGCCGGCGGAACAAGCAGCCACAGCAGCCACCAAAGCTTGATCGGAACCGTTGTCGAAGGCGCCTGACTTTCCTCCTCTTCCCTGCCGTCTGTTCCATCGCCGTCCGGCCGTTCGGTCGGCAGAGGCTGATTTGTTTCCTGCGGCGCTTCGGTTGGTTCTGATTCCGTTTCACCGTCGGACGAAGCGGTCGGTTCCGGCGTTGGTTCGGCTGTCGGCTCCGGCGTGGGAGCCGCAGTCGGCGCAGCCGTTTCATTCGCGTCATCCGGCTCCTGCCATCCGTCCGCGCCCGCCGTGCTTTCGATCGGAACCCAGCCGACGCCCGGACAGTAGACTTCCGTCCATGCGTGCGCCATTTCATCGGTCACCGTTTTGGACGCACCGGACGTTGTGAAAAAACGGTAGCCGAAAACATATCGTGCAGGAATACCGAACGATTGCAGGATTGCGGTCGTTGCGCTCGCAAAATGAACGCAATACCCCGTGCGGCTCTGCTCAAGAAAATACAGAACAAAATCCGTTCCTTCCGGCACCTTGCCGGGCGTTGTGGAATAGGTCCCGTTGGTTCGGACAAACGACGCGACAATCCGGGCGGTTTTCAGGTTGTCGCCGGTATCGTAGATTCCGGCGGATTCGGCAAACGCGCGGATCTGTTCTTTCACCGAGGAATCGGAAATCGAATACTGTTCCTGCGCCCATGTCAGGTATGCCGCTTCTTCCTCCGAAACAGCCGTCGCCGTCGGAACGACGGTACGATACGACCAGGAATACTCGGTAACGTCGTTGGCGGCAAGATACGATTCCGAAAGCTGCATTCCGGACGGTTCAAAGCCGTACGGCACATAAAGCATTTCCGACGCTTCGGCATGGACCGTCATCGTTTCACCCGCATTTTCATTTTGCCTGGCTGCGTTGCCGCCGAGCGTTCCCATCGATTTCCATGTTCCGGGATAAGGCGAAACGCTGTACCAGGCACTGTTGCGATATCCTCCGAGCGAATATGCGCGCAGGTATATTTCGCCGCTTTCGCTCGTTTTCGCTTCCAGAATCGCATCGCCTGTTCGGTGCCATTCCTCTTCGTCGGTCAGGTCCTCGGTCCGTTTCACACGGTTGTTCAGGACGTTCCGCACGCCGTCGTACAACTCGCGGACACGCTCGCCGATAATCTCCTGTCTGCGTTCAAACGAGATCGGCTCGTATTTCTCCGGCGGCGATACGGTACGGATCAATACGCCGAGAACGAGCAGACCAAGCAAAACCGGCAGCATCGCAAGCCCGTACCGATCCGAATCCGAAACGCGCAGTCCCCCGCCGATCAGACAGCCGCCAAGATAAATCAAAAGCAGCAGAACCGTCCAATGTGCCAGCGGAAGATCCGTATAGATCAAGCTCAGCATGAAGATCGGAAGCGGGACGATGAGCGGCAGCAGAATCATCTTGCTGCGGATCAAACTCCAGGCAATCGACAGCCCGAACACCGCCATGACAAGCAGCGCAAACCATCCGATCGCCGCTTCCGGAGCAGCGGTGAAGCCGTCGATCGGTTCGACCGGCGTCGGCGAAGGCAAAAACGGAACATCCGGGGAAAGCAGATCCAGTATCGCGTAACGAAACAGCAAAAAGCCATACCGAACGAACAGATTTTTCCAGATCAGCAGAGGCGTCAGCACCGCAAAGAACGCGATCCCCGCGATCCATCCGAACTTTGGAACATGCATCCAAACGGACAGCAGTATTCCGATCAGAACCGCTGCCCAAATCAGAGGAACAAGCGGAAACGGAAGCTGATACGCGGTCAGCACCGCGCACGGAACGGCTAATGCTGCGATTGCAATCAGAACCGCATCCACCGGAATGCGAAGGAAAGAGCAGACTTTTTGTTTCATGTATCTGCCCTCCGATTCGGCGTCAAACGGTAGATGAGCGTATCATTGCCCGTCCGGATCGCTTCCGTCTGTTCCGCGTGCAGGGGTTCGGACAAAAATGTTTTCAGCACGGCCGTCAGTTCTCCGTCCGATCGGATCGTTTTCACAAGATATCCGAGATGCAGCCCGAACGGAATCTGTTTTTCAAACAGTACGTCGGCAAGATAGCGGAGTTGATCCAGCAAGCTTTCCTGCGCCGCGTAGGAATCCGGCAGGTCGACAGCAAGAATGATGTGCTTCCGGACAAGCTCCTGCGGCTCGCGGATGATCGGATCGTCGAACTTTGACGTGAGTTTCCAATGGATCAGATTGATCGAATCGCCCGCGCGGTATGGACGAAGCTCATGCTCCTCGGAGTAACCCTGCGGCTTCGGTTTTGATATCTGTTCGGAAGAATCGATCAGCTCCGGATCCGGCATCGGAGCGACC
Organism: uncultured Eubacteriales bacterium; assembly: GCA_902768795.1. Taxonomy (GTDB): domain Bacteria; phylum Bacillota; class Clostridia; order Christensenellales; family CAG-138; genus UBA3792. The sequence continues at coordinate 5,661 of CACXMS010000006.1, read as the reverse complement.
GGCGACGGAAGCACCGTAAAGGTAACCGGATGCGGCTTTGGGATCGGCAGCGCAAAAAAGCCGAGATAATCATACGCCCAGGCGGAGCGGACGCCGCAGCGAATCGTTCCGAGCTGTTCCGTGGAGATGCGGATGCGTTTCTCCTTTTCGTCCAGGTCGTAAATCCGCACCGAACGGCGATTCGGTTTTTCTTCGGCAAACAGATTTTGTTCCTCAATACGGAGGGAAAGGCAATCCAGCGGCAAAAAGAACCGGCAGGACGCTCGCAGGCGGATGAACGCTTCACGGCTGCGCTGTACGTCGTCCGCGCTTCCCAGTTCGATGCGCGTCATCAGGATTGCCGGGAGACTGACCAGCAAAGAAACAACAGGAAACAGCAGTACGAACCACAGCATAAAGTGGGAAACGTACTGCCCGAAAGCCAAATGAAACGCCGTTACTGTTCCGAGCGCCAAAAGGTACAAAAGCCGCCGCCAACGCATATTACTTGACGGCGGGCGCCGGTGTGTTTTTCAGAATATCGGTCAATACCGCTTCTGCCGTAACGCCGGACGCCTTTGCGTCCGCAGTCAGCAGCAATCGGTGGGTGATCGTAGCCGGGTAGATCAGCTTGACATCGCCGGGAATCACATAATCTCTTCCCTGCACCCAAGCCGCGGCTTTTGCCATCGAAGCCGCTGCAAGCGACGCACGGGGACTTGCGCCCTGCAGCACATTCGTGTGCGAACGGGTTGCGTTGCCGAGGCGGATAATATACTCGAGAATCTTCGGATTGATATAGGTCCGATCAACGGTCTCGCGGATCTCCGCCAATCCGTTCCGATCGGCGATACAGCGAACGTTGTCCAGCGGGTTCCCTTTCTGCTTGCGGGAAAGCAGTTCCAGTTCATCCGACGGACGCGGATAGCCCATCGAAAGCCGCACCATGAAGCGGTCAAGCTGTGAATCCGGCAAAAGCTGTGTTCCCGACGCGCCGACGGGATTCTGGGTCGCAATAACGACAAACGGATCCGGCACGGGATGCGTAACGCCGTCAACCGTTACATTTCCCTCTTCCATCGCTTCAAGCAAGGCGGACTGCGTGCGGCTTGTGGCGCGATTCAGTTCGTCCGCCAAAAAAAGATTGCAAAGGATTGCGCCCGGTTGGTACACCATCTGTCCGGTCGCCTTATCGTACAGCGAAAAACCGACGATGTCGGAAGGAAGCACGTCCGGCGTGAATTGGACGCGATTATACTGCAGTCCGAGCGCTTTGCTGAACGCAAGCGCCATCGTTGTTTTTCCGACGCCCGGGATATCCTCCAGCAGAATGTGTCCGCGGGCAAGAATCGCCAGAAGCGCCATGATCAGCACGTTGTCCTTGCCGACAACAGCTTTCTTTAATTCATCTAAAATCGATTTCGGATCGTTCATAAGCCCTCCGGCTTCCGTATTGCATTTTCATTATACATCGCAAATGTGTCAAAGTTGTATTGAAAGTTTTAACAGGTTGAGAAATTGCAGTAAATCGGACGAAACAAACTGTTTTCCGGCAAGACCGAAGCCGCCGCAAAATGCTTCTTTGCAAATAAAAAGTCCCGCTTGTCAGTATACCGTCTTTTGTCTGACAAACGGGATGCTTTTTTCAAAGCGATTTTCCCGGATGATCGGCTTTTGGAAACAGCCGTCATTCAAAACACTCGTCGCCGATGATCCAGCCGTCGTCCGGCACAACCAACACCGGCTCGCCGTCAAATTCATCCGAAAAGGCCCATCGTTCCTCCCGCATGTGAAAGCCCTCCGAATAACGCAGTCTGTTCCATTGCCGCTCGGAAAGCAGTTTTTCCTCAAGCGAATCGGCATACTGTGCTTTCGTATACCATGCATGCTTACAGACAGAACAGCGAACGACGCAGAACACTTCCGTTCTATGCACAACGGCCCAATTCTCGGGATTCGCCGGCATACAGACACATCTATAGACCTTCGGTTGTACTTTCTTCATACCGAAACCTCCCGTGCTTCTGAATCCATTCTATACGAAATGGTACTCATTTGCAAGATTCTTCGTGAAAAAAACGAAATTTCGATCGGAGAATATTATACGATACAAGGGCGGGCCAAAGCTGTCCATTGCCCGCATCAACTTGTCTTTCTTAGGCGCGGATCAATTCATTGTGACCGATAGTTTTATCAGCTTCAAATCCTCGCCGAGATCCTGAAGCACCGCGTTTCCCTGCCCGATCTTTGTAATCCAATACCGCGTCTCTGCGTTTCCGCTTTCCACATCATAGAAACTCATCATCGGTAAAAACGGTACGTGCCGCTCCGCCTCTCCTTCGCCCCAGGCGTCGGGATTCATCCTGTACAGTCTGAAATGCAGCGTGCAGGTTTTTTCGTTGACCCTGTCCACCAAAGCAAAACGAAGCGGAAAATCGAATCTTTCCAGGGGATAGGGCGGAATATTCCGGAAGCAGCCATCGCCATAAACGCAATGAAAGCATTCGGATCCGTCCGTCAGGATACTGTAATCCTCCCGATCCGGAGAGATGGTTTTCCCGAAAAACTGATTCAGCGTTTCATTGACCTGTTCAAGCGTCAGGGTGCGGCAGGAAACGACATCTCCGTCTTTTTGCTCAAGAATGGATTTTGCATCATTATACTTTCGATAGTTGAAAGCAAATCTCACAAGTTCAGCGTCCTCGTCCAGTTCGGTTTCCGTATTCTCGATGTTCTGCTCCACAATGAACGTCAGGAAGGTATTCAACCGAATTGTATCCGAATCAACGTCCCATGCCGGCGCGTCGGTCTGTGTTTTGGCCTTTCCGGTTGAAGCGGCGGCGGAAGCAGAAGCGCCTTTCCGGGCCGGATCGTCCCTGACGGTTTTCACAGAAGCAGCGCCATGATCGAACAGCGAAAAGATTCCGAAACCGACCGCAATCAAAAGCACGGCGGCCGCCGCAGCGCAGTACAACCACTTCCATCCGACCGGACGTTTGGATGGATTCACTTCAGAATCGACTTTTCTCGGTTCCTCACCGAATTCCGAATACGTTATTTTCCTTGGCATGGAATCGCTCCTTTGGGATAATTATACCGGTTTCATAAACAAAAAACAAGTGACCTTTTCCAATACAAGTGTTGATAACCGATCCGGGAAATTATGCAAAGAGCACCCGCGCTGCACAGTTCTTATCTTTTTCAGCAGAAAAGTCTAACAATGTTCACACCGTTCTCAACCCGTTCTTCCGGATATCGTCCAATTCATCCGCGCTGAGGCAACCGCTTTGATATAATCGCAGATATTCTTTGGAAACGTCTGAATCAAAGATCAGAACGTCATCGGAATTGACCGTGACGTCAACGCCGCTTCTGTAAAGCTTGGCAACGGGATGCGTCTTTATGTCTTTGACCCTGCCGAGGAGGACATTGCTGGAGGGCGTGATATTCAGCCGGATGCGATTGTCTCTCAAAAAACGGACCACAGAAAAATCTTCTGCCGCCGCAATCCCATGCTGCACCTCGTCCAGTTCAAGGCACTCAACAGCACGGCGCACATCATCTGCCGTTCCCCATTCGCCGACATGTGCTTTCAGTCTGAGTCCTTCCGCCTTTGCCCTCCGATAGATGGACTTGAAATTCTCAATCGGCTGCGCCAACTCATCCCCGTACAGATCGATGGAATAAAACGCTTTGCAGCCCCAAAAACGGGCGATACAATCTTCCAGATATGCTGTATCGCAGTGTCGGGACAGACCGATCTGAAGCCGAAGTTCCATTTCCGGCGCGATCTCCTGATGCGCCGCTTCAAATGCGTCGACAAACTCCCCGACGTTTCCGTGGAAAAACGCTTCAAGGCCCCAGACGTCTTCGCCGATTTCAAGAATCGCAACACCGTCTTCCTTCGCCTGCGTAAATGCGGCCCGGATCAGTATCTTTCGTCCTTCGGTTGATTCAAACGCGTTCCCGAGATTTTCGGCGTTCCATGCATGCATCTCGTCCATGGAATGCAAGGGCTTTTGGATGGGTTGGATATCCTTTCCGGTATGCTCAAGCAGGTATTTCCGACTTCCGCCCAATACGAAATGATTATGCAGATCGGCTTTGGGAACCTTGCGAACAGCCGCAAGATCGCCCTCTGTCAGCGCTTTAATAAACTCCATCTATGCTCCGCCTTAAGTTCTAATAGATTTATAATTTATTATAGCACCGTTTCCTTGATTTGTCGAACAGTGCGAAGAAGTATCCGCATTTTTTGTCTTTGGATTAGGATTACATAGGCCACGGAAAAGACCACCCTTTGGGTGTGGTCTTTTCCGTGGTGCGAGCGTTGATAACGGAATTGCAATTATAGCAGATATTTTCAATTACATCAAACACATATTTACATTTTAAACACAACTATTTCAAATCCTTATGTTAGAATAATACATACGGCATTAGATAAAAAATCCTAGGAGGTCTGTACCCATGCATGTGTTTCGGAAACTTGTATCCTCTCTTCTTTTACTCTGTCTTGCCGTCGGCTGCACAAGAACCGTCAGCTTGGATTATAAAGCAACGGCATCCTTTTCCGAAGCGAAAGCAAAGCCGTTTGACCCGTCCAAACATACGGATACTCTTTGGGAACGGGAGACTGACGGCTTGACCGTGTCTGAAACCGGGGAAATACGGGTCACATTTTTTCGAAGCTGCTACTTATTGATACCCGAAAATGATCATTTCGCGATCTTTGTGCCGTTGTATCGCACGCTCACGGACGATGAACCCGCATTCACGGTTCCGGCAGGTACCGCACAACTTTGTATCGATGGTGACATCATTCGGTTTCAGGTAGAGAGCGACCCATTGCATTGCTTTGCCGAGGAGCAAACGAATACCTACTTTCAGAGAAATGACGACGCATCGTCCAAACGGTATTATACAGTAGATAACGAACCGTGGGAGTTGTTGATCCAATCGCAACCGAACATCGAATGGGAAAACTGGTACTGCGGAATCAGCAACGGACCGTCGACAAAACTGTCGACCGATCCGAACGGCGCTGCGAGCGGAACGATTTACGTAGAATCAACGGAAACGGAATGCGAGCTATTGATCGGACACCACGGCTGGAATAAGCTATGTGCGATCGTGAAGAAGAATCCCCGAGGTCTCGATGACGTATTGTTGTTCGGGAAAAATCTGCAGACCTATGGGGATCGGGATTCCGCACGGCAGTTTGGAATAAAGGTGTCCTATGACCCGAAAAAGCTCTTAGACGAGCGCTCCGGAGACACCTTCCATTTATATAGTCAGGTGGAATTGGCAGATCCCACGGAAAAGAACTGGATTGGCATGAACTATAGTCCTATAGAGCTTAATAGCGTTGCTGGTAATCCTGTTGCTGCATTGTCTATTGACGCGATTTGTCAACGAGCAGAACGTGATATAACCATTCTTGGTAGAAACGTTTCTTCTCTTGGCGATAGTGGTAATCCTCTTCTGAATATACTTCACGCAATTGTTGTTAGTCAGCAATCAAAGAGAAATAATATCGTAAACGAGTATTACTCTTACCTGCAGGCTGACGAAGCCGAATTAAAGGCTGCTGGGCACACTAATGAGTTCATCTTCGAATACGGAGAAGATGGTATTCCTACTGGTCGATTTGTTAGTCCTCATGATTTCAAGAAATACGAA